>JAFAYV010000014.1 GCA_019240115.1 Solirubrobacterales bacterium
CCGCGCTGCGTCCCCTCCTGCAGCGCATCAACCTCTACCTGAGGCGCTGGACAGCACGGAAATACAAGCGACTGCGGACCTATAAGCGGTTCGAGCGGTGGCGGGCCGGGCTCCTCGCGCGAGATCCCAGCCTGTTCGCCCACTGGCGGTGGATCCGCTGGTCCTAAACGCCTGATCAGAAGAGCCCGGTGACGGGAGACTGTCACGCCGGGATCTGAGGGAGCCCGGGGGTGCAACCCCCCCGGGCCACCCGACTCCCGGCCATCCAGCCGCGATCCGACCGCCGCGGCGCGCCCGATCGACGCGCCGGCGGTCATCGGCCGGCGGGGCTGGTGGTGAGCGTGCGCCACGGCTCGGTGGCGTGCGCGGGGGTGAGCGTCAGCAGCTCCCACTGGACGCCGTCGAGGTGCAGGCCGCGGCCGGCGGGCACGTTGGCGATCTCGCCCGCGGACAGCATCCGGGTGCGCTGGGTGGAGATGGTGATGCTGCGCTGCCCGCGATGACTGTTGGCCAGCGTGCCGAGGATCCCGGGTCGGGGGCGGGTGCGCGAGACGACCTGGCGGTCGTACTCGCCGAGCATCACCGACACGGCCTCCAGGGTCCGCGGGTCAGCGATCCCGGTCAGGAGCAGCTTGGTGCCAAACAGGGTCAGGAACCCGTCGGCTTGGGCGCCCCAGCGGTGCCGCGCCTGGGAGAGATCCTGCTGTAACCGCCGACGCCTAAGCCAGGCGAGGGCGCGGCGGTGCACACTGCGCGGCAGCGCCACGCCGGCGATGATCAGCAGCAGCGCGATCCCGCAGACGATCTGGTACGCGCTCTGGCCGCGGGTGCCGCCGTTCAGGATCCCGAAGACCGCGAAAGCGACGATGATCCACAGCAAGACCTTCGCCGGCCTGGTGCGGTTGGGCGGTCGTCCCTGGTGAGAGGGACCCCATCCCTGCTGGGGGCTCATGCGGCTCATCATCGCGCGCGCCGGGCCCGGTCAGGAGCCCAGGCGCTCCTCCAGCCGCGGGCGCAGGAACCGCCACGTGCGACCCAGCCGGCAGGCCGGGATCTCCCCGCGACGCGCCAGGTAATACACGGTCGAGACCGGCAGGTGCAACAGCTCGGCGACCTCGCCGGCGGTCATCACCTCGTCGCGCGTCAGCCCCTTCGGCGCGGCGGCGTGGGTGCTGGACGGGGCTGGCTGGGGGGCGGTGAGCGCCATCGGGCGATCACCATGCCCGAGGGCCCTGGGACGGCGCAACCGCGTCTGGGGACGTCTTTGAGGACGTCCTGGGACGGCTCGGGGACGACTAGGGACGACTTCGTCCCCTTACACTTCGAAAAGCCCGCAGGCACGGGCTTTCACGGTTTGCGCCCGCCAGCACAGGGGTCCCGAGCGGTCGCGGCGACGCTGAATGCGTCTGGACCTCCCCGGTCTGTGTGTCCGTACCTCCCGGGTGGAGACCGTCGAGTGTGCCTGTACCTCGCTCGAGACCAACCTCTGCCCTAAAGGCGTCTGGCACGTCGGCCCGCTGCAGCTCGCTCTTCCCATCGACGGCTCCGACACCCTCGGGCTGCTGCGCGTCGCCGGACCGCCCCTCACCCTCTTCGACCTCGACACCTTCGCCTGGCTCAGCGAACGATGGCGCGAAGGCGACCACGATCCCAAAGGTCGGCTTGCATTGTCGCTCTGCGAGCTTGGTCGGGACCTCTACGACCGTGAGCCTTCTGGCGAGGAGCGCCGGATCATGCGGGCAAGCCTGCGGCGGCTATACGAGGCGAGTTTCGAGTTGGAGGGCTACGACGCTCGGGCCGCTGCGACGGGTCTCCCCCGATACGGGCTGCCGGGAAGATGAGCGATGCTGGGTTTGAATCAGCGAGCGCGCCGTCTTGTCGAGGCGGCGCTCTCTCAGCGAGGGAGCCTGGGTTCGAATCGGCTCTCGGGGCCGCGAGAAACCCTCAGCCGAGGCCCTGAACGCCACCGTAAATATGCCCCTGGGGTGGGTGATCGGGGAACAGGACCTGGGCGCGGCTGGCGGCGTCAAGGATGATCTGGGCGTCGAGCTGTTGGCGAGTGAGCGCGATCTCAGCGACGGGCCATTCGCAGACAAAGCTCAGCGGCCCCGACGGCGGAAGCGGCCACACCCAGAAGGTCTGCTGAGAGCTGCCCCCGCCGCCGTGTCCGCCGGCGGGTTGCATCACGGGTCCGGGTGGTGGGTCGGAGTCGAAGTGCCGGCCGCTGGTGTTGGTGGCCTTGGTGCCGTCTGAGAACTGCACGCCGAGGCGCAGCATCTCCGGGGAGATCTCTTCAGAGCGTGGGCGGCGGCGATAGTGGCGCCCGAACAGCAGAGGGTCAAGCTCCTCCTCGGTGCCGGGTGCCGAGACGGCGATCACGTCAAACGCAAAGCCCGTTGGGTAGCTCAAGAGTTGCGCGACGTAGACCGCGACCCGCTCGGTCTGCGCGAGTACCAGCTCCAGTGCCACCACGCCGGGCAGCGTGCCGCCCGGCGGGCCGAACCACGGCGTCTGACGGGGCTCGGGCTCAGGCTCGGGCGGCGGGGCAGGAGGTTCGAAGAACTCGCTCACGCCCCTGCAGAGGCTACGCCCAGCGAGGCGGAGAGCCTATGGCTGCTGAAATCCGCTTCGGTGCCGGTGTTCAGAGTCCGTGTCGACGGGGCGGTAGATCTCGATGATCCCCAGCAGCTGGCCGGTGGCATGGGCGTGGAGTGGGAAGGCGGCGTCGGCGTAGCGTCACTGGACGGAAGCTCTCAGGGCAGGCTCCAGGACCGCTTCCTGGTCGAGGCCGACGATATGGACGGGGCGGTGAGGATGCTGCGCAGCGCCCTGAAGCGCTATGGGACCTTCGCGGCGGGCTTTGTCGCCGAGGAGGTTGTCCCGCCCGTCGGCTGGCTTGGCCTCAACACCAACGGGCCTGACTGGGCCGCGGTCGGCCGCCGGCACGGACTCAGTGCCCGTCAGTGCGACGCCCTGGAGGCGCTGCTGAACGCGGCGGAGCCGACGTGGATCGTGATGCGCGAGCTCGACAGCGAGGACCGGTCCGGGATCGAGGCTCTCCTCGGTGATCTCGAGGACCGCGGCTTGGTCTGGCATGTCAATGAGGAGTCCTATGACCCCCACGGCGAGGTCGACCGCGACGACTGGTGGGCGCTGACTGACCGCGGCTGGGAGGTGGTCGGGCTGATCAAACGCCCGACCTACAACACCGGCCGCCACGGATAGCGGCGGGACGCCTCTCGGCCCGTTGAGTCACGTTTGTGCTCACGGCGGCCTCCGAGGCTGTCATACGGTCACGAATAGAGCCCTTTACGTGACTATTCGCGCGCGGTGTTGGCCCTGAAGGCCCGGACTTTGGGGTATCACTTACGTCGTGGCCATCATCGTTGGAGGCATCGTCGCTTTCGCGATGTTCGTAAGTCTCTGGGGTGCCCTATTCACGAACGTCAAGGTGTGGGGCCTCTTCCGGGAGCAACGGCAGATGTTCCGCGGAATGCCGCGAGAGCAGCGGCGACGCATCTACGTCCAGATGACCATCATGTATGTGGTCATCGGTGCTTATTTCGCGCTGCTGATCGTCCATCCGTTCGGGCTGCGGAACACGTTCATCTACTGCTTGATCGTTCCGTTTCTCGTGCTTGCGCCCATAGGAACGATCGTCGTCGGCGTTCGCGCCGCGCGCGGCCGCCATTCTGATCGAGGGGCCTATGGCCACCGGACCAAGCGTCGGATACCGCCAGGCCAGTCGTAGCCGGTCAACGACGTAACCGGGCGCCGTACGATCACGAGTTTGGACATTCTCGTGACTCGACGTGCGAGCGAGGAGCTCCTCGACGAGGGCCTGTGCTCAGCGCGGGTCGTGTCCGGGGGTTGATGGCGGTCAGTGTCTGATGCAGGCGACGAGGAGGAGCCCGAAGCCGGTCGTGTCGAGCAGTACTCGGGCGGTGTGGATGTGGTCCCAGCGGCGGCGCAGGGTGCGCCAGCGCTCGGGGTCGCCGGGCTCCTGCCAGCGCAGGATGGCGAGGTTGATGGGCATGTTGCCCGCGAAGGTGAGGGCGAGCATCGCGGCAAAGCAGCCCGTGGCGGCGCCGGCGAGCGTGCGGGTTGGGCGCTGGGCGGTGGCAGCGGTGATCGCGCTCAGGGTCACGGTGGCGGCCATCTGCGGCGCCTGGATCTGGCCGAAGCGGCGGTAGAGCGCCTTTTCGGCGTGGACCTGCTCGAGGTGCTCAAGTCGAGCGATCGCCGGGTGCACGACCGCCCAGGAGGCGAGCTCGGTGCCGGCCAGCGAGCCGGCCAGTGCGGTGCTGGCATAGAGCAGCGTGGGCATGGTCATCCTGCGGCGGTGACGCGGATTGGGGTCAGGGCCGGGTCGATGAGCGTGTCGGGGCCTGGCCAGGGCATGTCGGGCTTGGTGATGCGCAGGTCAACCATGCCGTGCAGCGAGGCCCACAGCTCGGTGGCCAGCGGGACGGCCTGTTCGCGTCTTGCCGCGGGCAGGCAGGCGCTGACGGCGTCGACGAGCGCGCGGTGCGACGCGGCGCCGGGATGCTCGACCTCGGGCGTCAGGCCCAGGCCGGCCGGGCCGGCGTTGGTGGCGCTAAACAGGACGCGGTAGTGCCCGGGGTGCTCGTCTCCGAAGCGCACGTAGGCGCGGCTCATCGCCTCCAGGCGCTCCAGCGGCCGCTCGCCGGTGGCGGCGGCGGCCTGCAGCGTCTCGGTGAACTCGGCGAACCGCTCGGCGATGACGGCCTGCACGAGCGCGTTCTTGTTGGGGAAGTGGCGGTAGACCGACGGGGGGGTGACCCCGGAGGCGGCGGCGACCGTGCGCATGGTCAGCGCGTCGACGTCGCCCAGCGCGGCGAGCAGGTCGCTGGCTGCGGCGAGCACGACCTCGCGCAGCTCGTGCCCGGTGCCCCGGCGGCGACGTCGCCCCGCGGTCGCGCTCACGCCCCGCCGCCTTGATCTGAGAGCTCGACGCGCACCCGGCCGCGGGCGATCTCGGCCCGGACCTCGTCGGGATCGGGGATGCCGTCGATGACGCGAACGTGCGCCCACCGGCCGTAGGGCGGGTGGTCTGCGATGAGCGCGGCCAGGCCCTCGGCGGCCAGCTCGGGATCGCGGACCGCTAGGGCGGTGCCGTGCACGCGATGACCGCGCAGCCGCAGCGTGACCGGGGTGGGCTGCTCGAAGTTCTGCCACCAGCCGCTGTCGGTGGTGATCAACAGCTCGCGCCCGCGCTGCAGGTAGTTGACCGGCGTGGCATAGGGCGTCCCCGTCCGCCGTCCACTCCAGCACAACACCAGCCGCTTTTTGCTCATCAGCGGGTGCAGCGGCGAGGACAGGATGGCCCGCGGGGCGCGGTTGAGCAGCGAGGTTTTGGTCATCACGGCATCCCGGTCGGCTTCGGGGTGCCCAGCCGGCGGCCCATCTCGGCCGCGAGCTCCTGCAGCGCGCCTAGCGGGCGCAGGAACACCGTCAGATCGGCGATCGGCCCGCCATCGGCCGGTCGGACGACCAGCAGCCCATCCGCCGCCCCCGGGCGGCTGGCCACCTGCGCGGTGAACAGCACCGCCGCGGCGTCGCCGCCGCCGATCGTCTCCCCGACCGCGATGTCGTGCAGGACCCCGTCCAGGACCGTCTCAAGGATCTGGCGGGCGCCGGCCGCGCCCTCAAACGGCTCGTCGTGCACCGCCACCCGCAGCGTCACGTCATCAGCCAGCGTGGCCGCTACGCCCGCGGCGTCCTGCGCCGCGAAAGCCTGTGCGAGTCGTTCGAGCATCTCGCCCTCCCTCATATAAGTACCAAGCGTTAGCGTAACGCTCGATAGCATAGAACGGAACGAAACTCAACCTCAACCCTCAGATGGCGGCGACACGGCCCGAACAACGTCGCGCCGCCGCCATCAGGGATCGTGATTCCCGCACGCCTCGCCCAGAGGTCGCCACCGGAACGGGGGCCTCATACGGGACCACCCGGCAAGCCCTGAGGATGGCGTCGCTTGTCGCCGTCGACGAGGACACGCCCGGCTCGGCGTTGCTGTCCGATCCCACCCATACGATCACGAAAGTGTCCGCCGGCTGCTGCCGCGCCTGGTCGCCCGCGCCCGGGTGGACAAGCGCGTGCACGCCCACGGGCTCCGACCACACCTACGCCGCCGAGCTCGCCCGCGAGGGCACCGCGATCAACGTCATCCGCGACACCCTGGGCAGGCTGGCGATCACCACCGCTACCTGCTGAAACGCGGGGTGCCCCGACATGCGACACGGCTGTCGTGTCGCAATGTCGCAGAGCCGTCGTCACGCGGCTGACGCCAGTACCGGCTCAAGCGTCGTCGGGCTGACGTGAACCTGCTCGGGCAACGTGACGGCGATCTCGCCATCGCGGTCGAGCAGCCGGCGCGCGTTGATGATCGTCAGGCTGATGACGCTCCCATCGGCGCCGAAGCGCAGCGCATGGCCCTCTGGCGTCTCCTCGCTGTTGGCCGCCGCCTGGCGCTCTCCGACGTGCAGGTAGAGCACGTCGCCATCGGCGTCGTAGGTGGCGTGGTCGAAGGTGAGGTTGCCGATCTTTACGTTCATGGCGTCCATCCCGGCGGGTCTTTGCGGTTGCCGTAGGCGGTCACGATCTGCGCGGGGGCGGTGCCGAGGTCTATGACCGCCAGCAGCCATCGGCTGGGGCCGAGTCCTTGTCGCCAGTAGCGCTCGCGCTGCGGCCGCGGGTCCGGATGGACATGCTCAGGCGCGGTGACGGTCGCCACGGACAGCCATCTCCTCGTGCTCGTCGAGGATGTGCGCCCACCGCTCTGGCGGTGGGAGCAGTGGGTTTGCTCTACGTCTTGGCTATTTACCCAAGCGCTTCTTCGCGCAGGGACTGCGCCATGCTCGCCATCGAGCAAATGAAGGGGTCGGTCTCATCTTTAAACCTGTCAATGATCTCGGTCGCCGCCTCTAGCGTTTCGCGTCTCCGGTGAAGCTGGCCAATCGCAGCAGCTCTCGCGATCATTACCCAGGCAAGCTGTTGTCGACTGATCAAGCCGCTCTTGAGCTCAAGTCCAGCGGCCACTTCCGCCAAACCCTCGACGGCTGGAGTGCCAAGGCCAATGACGCGTTCGTTCGTCGCAATCGCCTCTTCGAGTCGGCCCAAGCGATTGAGCGCGATCCCCTTCCGGATCAGAGCGTGAACCACGAGTCGTTGGAATCGGGGGTCATCTAAACCGGCTAACCCCACGACTATTGCTTCAAATGCTTCCAGAGCACGTTCGTTTCTTCCCGCCGCTGACTCCTGCGTACCCTGCTCAAGGAGCGCCTCTCCAGAGTCAGAAAGTCGGTCGCCATCGCATCGCTGCGCATGCTCGCGGAACTCGCTCAGTCTCCGCTCTAACTCGGTCGGCTCATTCCCTGCCATGCGCTAGCCGCCACGCTCCCGGGCCAGAAAATGTCCTCGCTTGCGAACCATGTTGCCCGACCGCAGCAGCTGCGCTGGCATCTCAGCCACCAAAGTCCTCTACCAGGGTTGCCAACCGCTTCGGCGTCCTCTTCTGCATCATCGGTGATGTACGCCGCGACCCGCGTCACAGCTGGATCATCTTCGCCAAGTCCGATCTTGAAGTTTTCGTCACCGTCGCAGGATATGAAGGCCATGACGACGCCACACGCCGCGATCTTGCGGAGCAGGCCCTCGCCGAATTGCCCGCTTGGATCGGTTGTATTCGTTGGATCAGCTGCTGTGAGCCGTCCCGGCTTTCATAGAGGCAGTTGTTCTTGAGTGATGTTGTTGTTCGAGCGAGTCTGCTCAAACTCGGCCGGAGGGACTCCGCCGCAGGCGGAGTGCAACCGGTCGTGGTTGTAAAGTCCGAAGGGATCATCAGGAGTCGGGCATATCGCCGCGTTCGCGTCAGCTGCGTTCGTCGCGCTCCTGCTTTGGGGGGCATGGGATCTGGCCAGTGAGCAATTGTCAAATGTTGTGGATGACGCGGTGAAGGATCATCAGGCGGCGACCTTCTCGTCCGTCATCTCGTTGTCGTCGTTGTCATCGTCCGTGACCCTGATTCCGTCCTTGAACCTCGCGCCGGCGAGGCCGTCGGCGACGAGGTGGTGGTCGTTGAACCGCCGCCAGCGCTCCTGGGCAGCGTCGAGCAGCTTGTAGGCCATCGCCAGCGCTGCCGTCTTCGAGCCGGCGCCCTTCGTAACGCGTGTGCGGAGCTTGACCGTCGCGAAGCTCGACTCGATCACGTTGCTGGTCTGCAGGTGGCGCCAGTGCTCGGCGGGGAAGTCGTAGAACGCGGTCAGGTGCTTCCAGTCACGGTCGAGCTTCGCGATCGCCTTCGGGTCCTTAGCCTCGAGCTCGTCGCGTAGCCGTTCGAGCGCGAGCGCGGCGTCGGCTCGGGTGGGGGCTTCCATGATCTCGTGCAGCATCGTCTGCGCACGCGGCTGTAGGCGCTTGGGCAGGCAGTCGAGCACGTTCGCGATCGCGTGCACCCAGCACGCCTGACGGCGCGCGGCCGGGAATACGTCCCTGAGCGCCGCCCAGGTCCCGAGCGCGCCGTCGCCGAGGACGAGGACGGGCTCGTTCGCGCCGCGGGCCTTCAGATCGCGCATCACCGCCGACCAGCTGTCGGTGCTCTCGCGGTAGCCGTCCTCGACCGCGAGCAGCTCCTTGGTCCCGTCCTCGCGGACGCCGATCACCACCAGCAGGCAGAGCTTGTCGTCCTTGCCGAGCCGGATCGAGACATGGACGCCGTTGACGAACCAGTACGCGTAGCGATGGAAGCGCAGCTCACGGCGGCGGAACGCCTCGTGCTCGGGGAGCCGACCGTTGACCGCGACCGTTGACCGCGTCGGTGACCGCCAAGGCGTCTGCACAAAATAGTTCAGATTTGCAGGCAATAAGGGAGCGGGAGCGACGGGACTCGAACCCGCGACCTCCGGCGTGACAGGCCGGCGCTCTAACCAACTGAGCTACGCCCCCCGAGGGGACACCCAGTATGCCAAGCCTGACCTGCAGGCGATCATCTCGAGTCGCATCGGCATGACGCAAGTTCCCGGCCCGTCGCGGGCTCGCCGAGTCGCGGTGCTGGATCTCGAGGTCGCGGCGATCGATCCCGGACTTCAGTCGCTCGAGCTCTGGCGCGCGCGGGCCCGCGGTCGCTCGGGTCGCCCGTCCGCCTTCGGGCATACGGAGGCCCGTTCGTCTCCCCGTCGCGCACGGATGCGAGCCGGGTCGACCGATGCCAGACGCGTGCTCGTCCGGCGCTGCGCCCAGCTGGGCATCGCCATCGACGTGAGCCATCTCGAAGAGGCCGGCTTCGGGGACCTCGCGCGCCGAGCTGGGGCTCGTGGCCAGCCATTCGGGCGCGAAGCGGTGCCCCGCCTCACGACCTGACCGACCGCCAGATAGACCGCGATCGGTGCGTCGGATGGCCTCGTCGGGGTCGTCTTCGCGGCCAAGTCCCTGCGTGCGGACCTTCGGCGATGATCCCGACACGCCCGTCGAGCTCAGCGCCAGCCATGCCGCTCACCTCGCCGAGCGGATCGGCGTCGAGCACGTCGCGCTCGGCTCTGCCTTCGACTGCGCCCTCATCCCCGCCGAGCTCGGCGACGCCGCGGAAATGCCGCGGGTGCTCGACGCGCTCGTCGTTGCCGGTCTTGACGACGTCGAGCGTCGCCGGATCGGGTGGGAGAACCGGCAGCGCGTGCTGATCGCGTGAGCGGCCGGCTGATCACCGGACTGGCGGCGCGTCGCGGTGCGCTGGTGGCCCGGCGGGCATGGCGTCGGCGACCGGAGCGGCCCGCTGGTCGCTCCCGTCGGGGGTCGGCACGACGGCGACCGCGGGCGCGACCGCGGACGTTTGTCACCGAACCCCCACCACTGTGCCAAGGCTCGGTGCCTTGTCGTCGGTCACCGAGATCTATTCCACCGAGCCCCGCCGGGATTCGCGAGGGTCGGTGGATTGGAGTCCGCGACGATCCGCAACCTCTCCGCGGACCTGGATCCTGCGTGCTGCCCGCGACGATCGCGCGGCCATTACCGGGCCCTCACGTCACATCTCCCGCGGCCAGCTGCACCCATCACCGGCCCACCACGTCGCCGGACTCTGGCGATCCTGCCCGCGCCGCCGACCGGCGGCGCGGATCGCGTGGGCCTGCCGGATCCCGTGCGACCATCTTCGCGGGACAGGCTCGGCGCATACGTCGTGCGCGTGACCGGCACCTGGACGGTCCGCGACAACCTTCACGCACGACCGCCTGGATGCCCAGCCCCCTCGGCTGGCTTCACCGAACAGCTGTACAGCGAGCTAGGTGTCGTCGGACCCGGCGAGGCCCTGCGGAGGAGACGAGGGCGCCTCGTCGACGTGGCCGTCGCCGCCGAGCAGCGTCTTGCCGTTCTCGGGATCGAAGAGATGGATGTGCTCGGCGTTGAACCAGAGCTCGGCGTCCTGACCCTGACGCACGCGGCTCGCCGCCTCGAGGCGGGCCGTCACCTGGCTGCCCTCCTGGGTGGGCAGCTCGGCGGCGCCGGCGTCGTTGGCGAGCTCCTCGAGCTCGCGCGAGGCGACCTTCTCCGTGCCGACGTTGAAGTAGACATAGAACTCCGAGCCCATCGACTCGAGCACGTCGATGTTCGTCGTGAACGTGATTCCGCGGCCTCGATCCGGGACGAGCTGGGCGTCTTCGAAGTCCTCGGGGCGCATGCCGACGATGACGCCGTTGCGTCCTCCGCCGGGGCCCGACGACAGGCGCTGGCGCACCGAGCCGGGCATCTGCACGTCGCCGAGCGGCAGCTTCAGCGTGTCGCCGTCGATCTCGCCGGGCAGGAAGTTCATCGACGGCGAGCCGATGAACCCGGCCACGAACAGGTTGTCGGGGTGGGCGTAGAGCTCCCCGGGGGCTCCGACCTGCTGCAGGACGCCGGCGCGCATGACCGCGATCCGGTCGCCGAGGGTCAGGGCCTCGGTCTGATCGTGGGTGACGTAGATCGTCGTCGTCTCGAAGCGCTGCTGGATCCGCGCGATCTCGGTGCGCATCTGCACGCGCAGCTTGGCGTCGAGGTTGGACAGCGGCTCGTCCATCAGGAACGCCTTCGGGTTGCGCACGATCGCGCGCCCCATCGCGACGCGCTGGCGCTGGCCGCCGGACAGGTTGGCCGGCTTGCGATCGAGATGCTGTTGGAGGTCGAGGATCCGGGCCGCCTCGGTGACCTTGTCGTTGATCTCCTGCTTGGGCGCGCCGGCGAGCTTCAGCGCGAAGCCCATGTTCTCGCGCACGGTCATGTGCGGATACAGCGCGTAGTTCTGGAAGACCATCGCGATATCGCGATCCTTCGGCGCGCGGTCGTTCATCACCTCGCCGCCGATCTTCAGCTCACCGCCGGTGATGTCCTCGAGCCCCGCGACCATCCGCAGCGCCGTCGACTTGCCACACCCCGACGGGCCGACGAGGATCATGAACTCGCCGTCGGAGATGTCGAGGTTCAGGTCCTTG
This sequence comes from Solirubrobacterales bacterium, assembly GCA_019240115.1. GTDB lineage: Bacteria > Actinomycetota > Thermoleophilia > Solirubrobacterales > Solirubrobacteraceae > Palsa-465. The sequence continues at coordinate 11,481 of JAFAYV010000014.1, forward strand.
ACGGCCTCAAAGCCGTCGCCGTACTTCTTGGTGATGTGCTCGAGAGCGATGTCTGCCATGGGTCTCCTTAGCCCTTGACGGCGCCGGCGGTGAGGCCGGACACGATCCGGCGCTGGAAAAGGATCACGATGATCATGACGGGAATGGTCACGACGACCGCGGCCGCGGCGATGTCGCCGATCGGCTGGGTGAACTGGGACGCGCCGGGGAACTGCGCCAGCGCCGCGGGCACCGTCTGGGCGGCGTTGCTCGAGGTCAGCGAGATCGCGAAGATGAAGTCGTTCCAGCACAGCAGGAACACGATGATGAAGGTCGTGACCAGCCCCGGCGTGGCCAGCGGGGCGATGATCTTCATGAAGGCCTGGAACGGCGTCGCGCCGTCGACCTCGGCGGCCTGCTCGAGCTCCCAGGGAATCTCCCGGAAGAAGGCCGACAGCGTGTAGATCGACAGCGGCAGCGCGAACGTCAGGTAGGGGATGATCAGGCCTGGCCACGTGTCGAACAGGCCGATCTGTCGCCACAGGTTGTACAGCGGGCCGACGAGCGAGATCTGCGGGAACATCGTCACCCCCAGGGCCACCGCGAGGATCGCCCGCTTGCCGGGGAAATCCAGGCGGGCGATCGCGTACGCCGCCGAGGAGGCGATGACGACCGCGAGCGCGGTGGAGATCAGGGCGATCCCGATCGAGTTGCGCAGCGCGCTCGTGAACAGGCCCGCGCTGAAGATGTCGTGGTAGTTGCTCAGCGTCCAGTGGTGCGGGATGAAGGCGCCGTCGGTCGCCGAAGCCGGCGTCTTGAGCGACAGCATGATCAGCCAGAACACCGGCACGAGCGAGACGACGATGATGACCGCAAAGGCGCCCGACCAACCGAACTTCTGCTGCGCGGTGGGTTTCATCCGCTGTCTCCGGCCGGGCCGGCTCCGGCGCCGAAGCCCTTGATGAACAGGGCCGCGATGATCATGACGCAGACGAACACGAGCACCGACACCGCGGAGCCGAGTCCGAGGTTGAGGCGGTTAAGCAGGGTGGAGTAGTTGAGCATCGAGACCGACTCGGTGTTGTTGGCGCCCTGGGCGAAGATGTAGATGACGTCGAAGATCCGGAAGGCGTCAAGGGTCCGGAACAGCAGCGCGACGAGGATCGCCGGCTTCATCAGCGGCAGCGTGATGCGGGTGAACCGCTGCCACGCCGTGGCGCCGTCGACGCGCGCCGCCTCGAGCAGCTCGTCGGGAACGAGCGAGAGCCCGGCGAGCAGCAGGAGCGCGACGAACGGCGTGTTGCGCCAGATGTCGGTCATGCAGATCGCGACGTAGCTGCCGAACTGATGGCTGAGCGGATCCCCGGACAGGCCGAGCAAGTGCGGGATCCAGCCGCCGTCGTTCAGCGACCACGAGTACTGCCACGCGTAGGCGGCCACCACGGTGACGATCGCGTACGGGATCAGCCCGATCGTCCGCAGCACGCTGCGCGCGAAGGCGACCCGGTGCATGGCGAGCGCGAGCAGCATCCCCAGCACGAACTCAACGGTCACCGTGACCAACGTGATGATCAGCGTGTGGATGATGTCCATCCACCAGAGGTGCGAGGTCAGCACCGCCCAGTAGTTGTCGAGGCCGACCCACTTGTTCTCGGTCGGGAAGCGCAGGTCGGCTCGTTGCAGCGAGAGGACGATCGTGTTGATGAACGGATAGGCGATGACCAGCAGCATCACGATCACCGCCGGACCGACCAGCATGTAGGCGAGCTTGCGCTCGGCGCGGACCCGGTCGGACAGCTGCCGGCGACGCGGCCTCTGCTCGCCGGCGGCGGCCGGCGCGGCGACGGCCCCGGTGGTCACAGGAGCGCCTTCGATGACAGGGCGGCCTTGATCTGGCTCCGGAGCTTGCTCACGATGCCGGGGGGGTCGACGTCGGCGGCGGGCTGCAGGTTGTCCTGGATCGCGCGCGTGACATCCGCGTAGGCGGGCGTCTGCGGGCGCAGGCCGTAGTTGGTCAGCTGGGTCTTCATGATCGTGCTGAAGGGGTTGGCCTTCACGAACGCGGCGTCGCTGTACACACTCGCCAGGACCGGCGCCAGGCCGCCCTTGACCGCGTCGCGGAGCTGGTTGTTGCGGTTGACGAGGCAGCGGACCGCCGCGAACGCCTGCTGGGGATGCTTGCTGTACGTCGAGACGGCGAGGTTGAAGCCGCCGATCGAGACTCGCGGCGCCGTGCCGGCGATGGCCTGCGGGAACGGCGCGTAGCCCATGTGCTTGAACACCGCGGGGCCGGTCTTCTGAGCGGAGCCCCAGACGAACGGGTAGTTGATCTCGAACGCAGCACCTCCCTTGTCAAACGCGGTGTCGGCCTGGCTCTCCTGGGCGACGTTGAGCCCCGGATCGGCGACCACCGACGTCCCGAGGCGCTTCATGATCCGGGCGGCGACCTCGGCCGAGGGACCGATCAGGATCCGATTGTCCGGGCTGACGATGCCGCCTCCGGCCGAGTTGACGAGCGAGTTGAACCACACGGTCAAACCCTCGTACTTGGCTCCCTGCTCCTCGATGTAGTGGGGCTTGCCCTCCTTGGCGAGCTGGATCGCGTCGTCGATCATCTGATCCCATGTCTTGGGCGGCTTGGGCACCAGGTCGGTGCGATACCAGAGCAGCTGCGTGTTGGAGTTCAACGGCGCTCCGTACAGCGTGCCCTTGAACTTGGCGGTCTGCAACGGCCCAGGGAGCACGCCGCCGGTCACCGCGGCGGCGTTCGCGCCGGTCCACGGGCGGATCCATTTCGCCGTCGCGAACTCGGCGGTCCAGTCGACGTCCATCGCGATGATGTCGATCGACGGGTCACCGGCGGCCAACCGGCGCACGAGCGATACGCGCTGCTGATCCGACGAGGTGGACAGCAGGTTGATGTTGATCCGGTATGCGCCGTGCGAGCTGGCGGTGCAATCCGAGGCGGCCTTGGCGAACGAGCCCGAGGGCTCGGGGAACACGTACCAGTTGAGCGTCGTCGGGCCCTTGGTGGAGGCGCCGCAGGCTGACAGACCGGCCGCGAGGGCGAGCGCCGTCAGGCTCGCTATTCCGACCCTCGCCACGGACAGCCTCACCGCCGTCGACCTCCTCTCGCTCCTCCAACAGCGGGCAACATACCTCTCGTCAAGCAGAATGCAAACTCCGGAAAAAGGGCCCTCGACTGCCGCCCGGAGCGGCTCCCGGTCAGCTCGCTGCGGTCGCGATCCAGCCTCCGTGGGGGGGGATGACCGAGAGGTCGCCGCCGTCGCCGGGGCGCGCCTCGAGCACGAGCCGGGTGCCGGCGACGGGAGCCGGACGGGGCTCATCGCCGAGGTTGATCGCGGCCAGGCGGTCGCCGCGCGCGACGACGACCGTGTCGGGTGGCGACTCGATCACGCGCGCGTCCCGCCGGTCCTGGCCCAGCGATGCGCGCAGCGTCAGCGCGCGCTTGACGAGCGAGAGCATCGAGCCGGGGTCGGCGCTCTGCTCGACCGCGGCCGGAACCTGCGATCCGTCGGAGCGCAGCCACGGCGTGGTGGAGCTGAAGCCGGCGTGCTCCGAGGTGTCCCAGCGCATCGGCATGCGAAAGCCATCGCGTGCGTTGCGGTCGAGCGGCTCGCCGGCGGGGACCGCGTCGCCCATCCCGAGCTCGTCGCCCTGGAACATGAACACCGGGCCCGGCAGGAACAGCAGCAGCATCACGCAGGCGCGCGCGTTGCCGGGGCCGGCCCGGGTCGGCAGACGGCTGAAGTCATGGTTGGACAGCACCCAGCCGGTCTGGCCTCGCGCGACCCCGGCGGCGATCGCCTTCGCGAGCCGGCGGGCGTCGGGGCCCGAGTGCATCGCGTCGAAGCTGAAGACCTCGTCGAGCGCCTCCAGGTACGGACCCATCTCCGAGGTGCGGAGGTACACCTCGCCGACGAGGAACGCGCTGCCGACCGCCGCCCGGATCGCCTGCAGCGCAACCCCGACGTCCGGAGCGTTGCGCGAGTGCACGTGGTCGAGCTTCGCGTCTTCCGGGGTCATCGGGAACGGCGGCGGTTCGGTGGCCGGCGGGTCGTCGCGCAGGCGCTCGTCCTTCATGATCCGATCGAGCGCGTCGAGCCGGAAGCCGTCGACCCCGCGGGCGACCCAGAATGCGAGCGCCTCCGCGATGCGCCGCCGCACCTCCGGCTCGTGCCAGTCGAGGTCGGCCTGCTCTGGGAAGAACGAGTGCAGGAAGTACCGGCCGGTGACCGGATCGTGACCCCACGCGCCGCCGCCGAACGCGGCTCGCCAGTTGTTGGGCACCGTGTCCGACCACACGTAGTACTCGGGATGTGCGCGAAACCACCGATGCTCGATCGACGTGTGGCACGGCACGAAGTCGAGGATCACGCGCAGCCCGAGCTCGTGTGCGCGCGCGATCAGCCGGTCGAGGTCGGCGAGGGTTCCGAACGTCGGCTCGACGGCTTGGAAGTCGGTGACGTCGTACCCGTAGTCGGCGTTCGGCGACGGGTAGATCGGCGAGAGCCAGACGGCGCTCGCCCCGAGCTCAGCGACGTGCTCGAGCCGCCGCGTCGCTCCCGGCAGGTCGCCGACGCCGTCGCCGTCGGAGTCCTGAAACGAGCGCACGTAGACCTGGTAGATGACCGCGTTGCTCCACCACACCGGGGCTCAGCCTAGTGTCCGCGTGCGGACACTGGTGACGGGGACACTCGCGTGGCCGACTGCGGCAGGGGTGGCCCGGGAGGTCTTGGCGGTCCGCGTTCAGCTGCCGGAGCCGCCGGCGCCCGGCGCGCTCTCGGCGGGCGGCTGGGACTCCTCCTGCTGAGAGCCGTGCTGTCGGGATCCGTCCGGGTCCGCGCCGGCGCTGACGGTCGCGCCGGTCGTCACGGGCGGCGGCGCGAGCTCGGCGCCGGGATCGGGCTGCACTAGGGGGGTCGCGGGCGACGGGCTCACGGGCTCGCTCGCCGGGGGGGTCGCGGGCTCGCTTGGCCGAGGGATCGCGGTTTCGCTTGGCTGAGGAATTGCGGACGTGCTCATCGCGGGCTCGGCGTGCGCGAACTCGTGAGCGTCGGAGCCCTGGTGCGCGGCTGAATCGGTGGAGCTCGTCTGCTCGTGGTGGGCGAACTCATGGGAGCTGTCGGAGGTCGACTCGTGCCAGTGGCGGAAGTCGAGCTCCTCGCGCAGGCCCTGTGACTCGCCGTTGATCGCGTTCTTGAAGTCGCGGATCCCGTTGCCGAGCGTGCGGCCGACCTCGGGTAGTCGCTTGGGCCCCAGGACGAGCAACGCCACGACCAGGATCAACAGCAGGTGGGTTGGCTGAAGGATGTCGCCGATCATCTGCCTTCAAGCGTACTCACTCGCCTCCCCTTCCTCGCCGATCCGGGTCAGGGCCCTCGTCGTCGGCGGCTCCTGTCGGGGATGGTGCCGGTGGTGGCGGGGGTGCCGGGCGTGGTTGCGGTGGCGGTGGCGGGTGGCGGTGGCGGTGGCGGGTGGCGCGCTCAGTGGTGGCGCACGGTCGCAGGACCGCCGACGGTGACGTCGATGCGGCGGCTGCGTGCGGGCGTCCAGGGATAGTCGCCCATCGGCAGCGATGCCACCTCGAACCAGTAGGTCTCGTGCACGCCCGGGTCGCCCGCGCCGAAGCGATAGGTGGTCGTGAACCTCCCGTCGCCGCCCACGTGCTCGCGCACGCCGTAGGTCGTCACCGCTCGGCCCTGTCCGATCCGCAGGCGGACGAGCGCACCGCCGGCCGGCAGGTAGCCGCCCGCCAGCTGGCCGACGAGGTGCACGGTGCCGCCCCACGGGACCCGGTCGGGGGTGGCGCTGAGCAGCTTGACCTTGGCCGGGACGGTCAGCGTGACCGGGGCCGAGACCGCCGGCGCGGCGGTGGCGCTGCCGCCGTAGACGGCTTCGATCAGCCGTGAGGGGCCGGCGGGAACGCGGACCGTCCAGGTGCCGTACTGGCTGGTCGTCGTGGTGGCGACCGGCAGCGTGAACTGCCCGAGCCCGTTGTCGACGGCGGCGAGGACCTGCACGGGCCGGTCGACGAGCGGCGTGCCGTCGGTGAGGCCGAGGAACCCGCTGACCGTGGTCGTCTTGCCGTGGCCGATCCGTCGGGTCGTCTTGTAGACGGGGTGGGGGAGGACCACGACCCGGATGACCCTGCGCCGGCGAACGACCTTGCCGTGACGCCGGACCACGATCTGGACGACGCGGCGGACGGTGCGCGCGTGGCAGCGCCGCACGTGACGCTTGACGATCCGGGTGCGGCCGCGCACGAGGATCTTGCGCCCGTGGCGTCGCACCACCCGGGTGCGGCCGCGGACCGTGACGAGCACGGTGAGGCGATGGCAGCGCAGCGCGTCGGCGATGTGCGCGAAGGTCACCGCCTCGGCGGTCGGCTGGCGAATCTGCACCCCGTAGGTCTGCGTGCCCGACCGGGCGGGATCGCCGCTGGCGTCCACGGCATGGTTCTGCGCGTAGCAGCTGACCTGGTGTGAGCCCAGCCCCGAGACGGGGACCTGGGCGCTCGCGCCCGAGTACTCGACGGTCTGGCCCCCGTCGACCGAGCACACGATGTCGGCTCCGCTCGGGCCGGTCGATGCGGTCGCGGTGACGGTCGCGCTCGCGTTCGCCGCGGTCGCGGTCACCTCAGAGGGTCCCGACAGCGCGACCGACACCGGCGCGTTGTCGATCCCGATCGTCTTGGACGGCGCGGCTACGTTCTGCGGCGAGGCCGCATCGGCCGCCGAGAGCCTGACGCTGGCCGCGCCGTTGGGGTAGGCGGCGGTGTCGACCGCCTCCTGATAGTCCATCGCGGCAGGACATTGAACCCAGAGGGTGCGGTTGGGGTTGACCGACGCGCCCGGCGGCGCCGGCAGCGCGACGCCGTCGATCGCCGCCGCCGCCGAGCACACGCCGCTCCCGGTAGCGTCGTCGGCCCCGAAGGAGAGGTTGAAGTCCCCGCGCACCCAGGATCCGGCGGACCAGAGGTTGTCGCCGCCTCCGGGTGCGATCGCGGGCGCGGTGATCGCGGGGGCCTGGTCGTCGTCGGCGACCAGCGAGAAGTCCCTGATGTCCAGCAGATCCGGACTCTCATTCGGACCTTGCGCGCATCCGCCACCGTAGGGCGCGACGCTCGTCGCGCAGTTAACATCGAGGATGAAGTACCGGCCCCCAGCTCCGAAGCTGCCCCGGCGCGCGTAGTCCATGCCGCCACCGGCGGGCTGGCCGTCGTCGATGAACGTGACCCCGCCCAGCGCGCTGACAAACCGCGCGCTGAACCCCGAATCTCCCCCGCCCGGATGATTGGTCAGCGACGTGCTGACCAGGGCCGCCTCGGCCGGGAAGCTGAACGTCGTCAGGCTCATCGCCGCCGGCAGCACCGTGCTCCACTGCTCGTCGCCGTGCAGCGGTACCCCGTGACGTTGCTGCACGGCAAGCTGGAGACGACCGCCGCTGGCGCAGTTGGCGCTCTGCGGGCTGAATGACCCCGGGGCGGTGTTCCTGGCCTGCCACGGCGGCTGGGGGAACACCAGACCCACATTGCACGAGATCATCGTCACCGTCCCCGCCGCCGCCGACCCCGCCGCCGCCAGCCACACGGCGGCCACCGACGCGATCACGACCAGCGTGACCCACCGCCGGATGAGCGTGCGCCTCAGCACAGCACCTCGACCACGAACGGCATCCGCGCCGGTTGACCAGCGGCGTTGTACGTGATGACCACCACTCCTGCGGGGCTGCGTGGCGGGAGACGGCCGAAGTTGGCGACCGCCGACCCCCCGACCGACGGTGCGGTCGGGACGCTAGCGGTGGACGCCGTCGCTGCGCACCGCGAAGACACGCGTTGGTTGCTCAGGATGAGCCCGTACTGACCATCCTCTCCGCGCGCAGGCCCGAACCGCAGCCCGTGCCCGGCCAGTATCTTGCCGTCGGCGTCCACCGAGGCCCACGCGAAGATCGTCCCGCCAATCTGCCGGCCCGCCAGCTTGCCCGGAGTGACCGCGCCGTCTTGGATCTGACGCGTTCCGACCGAGTTGCGCGGCAGCGCGGTCGCCGCGTACGACGTCCCGCCGAGCGCGACGAACAGCGCGAGGTACGCAATCGCGTTCTGGCGGATGTGAGCGAGGGGCTTGGTCATGGGTTCGCTTTCCTGGTGGACACGGGGATCTCGAGCGTCAGCTGTCGGGCGACGACCCCGGGCCGAGGGTCCCGCTCTGCCCCCAGACGGGCCGGCTCGTCGGGGTGACGGCGCGAGTGGGCTGCGAGGAGGCGACCGTTCCGGTCGAGGCGGTCGTCGGGGTGGTCGGCGCCGACGGGGTGGTCACCGCCGGGGCGGCTCGCGTCGTGACGACGGGATGGCTCCGCGTGGCGTGGGTCACGCGCGTGACCGTGTCGACGCGGCGTCGCGTGGGGGCCGGAATGCGAAGGTGGAAGTCGAGGGGCTTGAAGCCCGGCAGGAGGGGTCCGCGACCGGCTGACTTCGGGACGGCGTGAGTCCGCACCTCCGATTGAGTCCGTGGAGACCGGTTGTTCACCCCCCGGCTCGGGACGGAGGCCACGCGATTGGGGCGGTGGCTCGAGCCGCCCTCGGCGGTCCCGATCACGGCGAGGACGGCAAGCACGCCGGCGATCGCGGCGCCGATGGCGGGGCCCCAGCCCCACGTCGGCCACTCGATTCTCTTCAGGACCCGGCCGACTTCGACGCGCCGCAGCACGCCGCGAACCCGAGGGCGCCGCGGCGCTCGGGGCATCGGCGCGGGCGGCGGCCGCATCGGCAAGTCGCCCGGAGGCTCGATGGCGGACTGCAGCTCGCCGGAGGTCTCGTCCCAGAAGGCCGCCGCCGAGGGCACGCCGGGCTCGACGGAAGGGCCGTCGTCTCGATCATCGGGGGCGCGGACGCCCGACCCCATCGGGATCAGTTCGTCGCGCGGCCCCAGCCAGTCGATCGGCAGGCGGACGACGTTCCCGTCTCGCTCGTCCGCATCGCCCGACCGACTCCCCTCGCCACCCGCCATTGCTCGATCTTCCTGCTTTCGGAGAGCTTTTTCGCTCTATTCCAACGTATTCCGTCCGTCCGGGCGAGCTAGTATAACTTTCAAATGGGTCTACTTGACCTCAATTAGAGAAGGTGATGCGGTGGCGAGTGAATCGGACGAGTCGTATCTAACGGTGGCCGAAGTGGCCGAGACGCTGAAGCTGAACCAGCAGACGGTGCGCAACTGGATCGACCAGGGCTCGCTGCCCGCACTGCGCGTGGGCAGGCGCGTGCGCATCAAGCGATCGGACTTCGAGCGCATCCTCCGCGACGGCTACAGCGGCGGCGTCTCGGGTCGGGCGCAGGCTCCGACCGGTCCGAATGCCGACGACTTCTGGGGCGGCGAGCCGGTCGGTGTGGCCGAACCCGACCCGACCGCGGTCCGTCGGGGGGATGATCGATGAGCGAGGACCCGGGGTGAGCTTCAGCGACGAACTCGACCGCCAGCGGGCCCATGGTCGATGAGCGAGGACCCGGGGTGAGCTTCAGCGACGAACTCGACCGCCAGCGGGCCCAGATCATGCGGGCGGTGCGCCGCGCCAGCGACGGCTGGGCTGCCGCGATGCGCGCGCACAAGCTGGCGCCGCCGGACAGCGGCTTCGCCGAGCGCCTGCGCCGGCTGGCGACAGCGGCGAGCGACGAGCAGGTCGCGTGGGAGCATGCGCACGCAGCGGGCTTGCTGTGGCGGCCGGTCCCGGGCGCGGAGAACGCCGCGCCGCCCTACGAGCTGCGCCCGGGCACGGGACGCCGGGGCCCTGAGCGGATGTGGGCGCGATTCGATGCGGCGGTGGCGGGCCTGAACCGGGCGATCACCGGCTCGGACGCCGCGACGGTCGCCGACGCGTTCGGCGAGTGCTCCGAAGCCGCCGCGGCGCTCGCCGACGCCGTGGCTCACGAGGATGCCGCGGCTGCGTCGGCGAGCACCCGGACTCGCGGAGCCGCCTGACGTCGCCCATCCTCACCGTCAGCTCCAGCCATCCCTCACCGTCAGCTCCAGCCATCCCTCACCCTGAGCGCGAGCCTCATCTGCCCTCGGCGAGGGTGGTCACGACGGCCTCGTACACTCCCGCGCCGTAGCCTGCCTCGGCCACGCGCACGCGCGCGCGATCCCTGACGTCCGCCTCGAGCGACAGGTCGCGCTCGAGCGCGTTGGCCATGAGCCAGAAGGCTCCGACGACGCTGACCGAGTCGATGTCCTCACGCGAGTCGCCGGCGGCGATGCAGTCGGCGGGGGCGTAGCCGCGCGCCTGCATGTGGCGGGCGACCGCGCGGGCCTTCGAGGCGCCGGCCGGGATGAGGTGGTAGGCATGGACGACGGGGAGGCCGTCCATCTGCTCGGCGGCGGCGCGGACGACGCCGTTGTCGACGAGGCGGAGCCAGTGCAAGCCGCCCTCGGCGAGGATCGCGTTGGCCTCGGGGACGTCGACCTTGCCCCGGAACAGGTGCGAGACGTCGCGTTCGGCCGACCAGGGGGTGTGGTATTCGATCGCATCGGCGTACCGGTCGAGCAGCAGGGCCGGAGCGCCCGAGGCCTCGATCTGGTCGAAGATCGAGCCCTTGCCGGGGGACGGCTCGAGGCCGTCGGTGAGCCACTCGAGCTCGCCGTCGAGCACGAGACCGCAGCCGAGCTCGAAGATGTAGGCCGAGGATCCGATGAGGCGGGCGCTCTCGAAGACGCTCGACTGCTTGCGGCCCGAGTAGAGGACGACCTCGGCGCCGACGCGGGCGCAGACCTCGAGCGCGCGCACGCCGAGCGTGCTGAAGCGCCCATCGCCGCCGGTCAGCAGCGAGGCGTCGGGCCCCAGCAGCGTCCCGTCCATATCGACGTAGAGACAGCGCACGGAGGCGCGAACCTAGCACCGGGAAGCGGGCGTGACGGCCGCCATACTCCGAGTCAGAGCCATGCCACGGACGCGCGACACCGACCCCTGGGAGGACCTGCTGACCGGCGGGCGCGAGGACGCGCGCCTCGTGCACGAGAGCGTGGAGGGCGGCCGGACGGGTCGCCTGGAGCCGATCCCCGACGAGCTCGGTCCGGCGGCGACCCGGGCGCTCGCTCAAGCGGGGATCGAGCGACTGTACGCGCACCAGGCGCAGGCGCTGCACGCGGCGTTCGCCGGCCCCACGATCGTCACCACCGGAACCGCGTCGGGGAAGTCGCTCTGCTTCCAGCTGCCGACGCTCGAGGTGCTGACCACCGACCCCAGAGCCCGCGCCCTCTACGTTTATCCGACCAAGGCACTCGCTCAAGACCAGGCGCGCTCGCTGCATCGCTTCGGGCTGACCAGAGCGCTGCGCCCGGCGATCTACGACGGCGATACGCCACGCCAGGAGCGCTCGGCCATCCGCAAGCGCGCCAACCTCATCATCACCAATCCCGACATGCTCCATGTCGGGATCCTGCCCCACCACCACGCGTGGGCCGACCTGTTCGCGAACCTCGCGTTCGTCGTCATCGACGAGGCGCACGTCTACCGGGGCGTGTTCGGCTCCCATGTCGGCAACGTCCTGCGGCGGCTGCGGCGCGCCGCGGCGATCCACGGCTCAGAGCCGCGCTTCCTGCTCGCGTCGGCGACGATCGCCAACCCGGTGTCGCTCGCCGAGACGCTGACCGGGCTTCACCCGATCACGCTCGTCGACAACGACAGCGCGCCGAAGGCCGAGCGCGAGATCGCGATGTGGAACCCGCCGTTGCTCGACGAGGCGCTCGGGGTCCGAGCGTCGGCGCTCTACGAGGCGGCCGAGGTGTTCTCGGAGCTGGTTACCAAGGGCGCGCGCACCATCTGCTTCATGAAGTCCCGCAAGGGCATCGAGCTCATCCTGCGCCACGCCCGCGACCGCCTCGACCCCGAGCTGGGCGAGCGGATCTCGCCCTATCGCGCCGGGTACACCCCGGCCCAGCGTCAGGAGATCCAGCGCCAGCTGACTGAGGGCGAGCTGCGGGGGGTCGTCGCCACCGACGCGCTCGAGCTCGGGATCGACATCGGCGAGCTGGACGCGGCGGTGTGCGTGACCTTCCCCGGGACGGTGGCGAGCCTGCGCCAGATGTGGGGGCGGGCCGGGCGCCGGGGACGAGGGCTGGCAGTGTACATCGCGGGCGAGGACGCGCTCGACCAGTTCTTCTGCCGGCATCCCGACGAGTTCCTCGGTCGCCCGGTCGAGGCGGCGATCCTCGACCCCGAGAGCCCCGAGATCTACGCCGAGCATCTGCTCTGCGCCGCCCACGAGGCGCCGCTGACGCCCGCCGACGAGCCGATCCTCGGCCCGGGCTGGGAGTCGCAGGCGCGTGCGCTCGCCGATGCCGGGCTGCTGCGCGAGCGGGCGACCGGCTTCGTGCCCCGGCGCGCCGACGACTACCCGGCCGCGCGCGTGGCGTTGCGATCGGCCTCGGCCGACAGCTTCGTGCTCATCGACGGCGGCTCGGGGGAGGTGCTCGGCTCGATCGAAGCGGCCCGCGCCTACAACACGGTGCACGATGGCGCCGTCTACCTTCACCTCGGTCGCTCGTATCTTGTTCGCCAGCTCGACCTCCCGTCGCGGCGGACGGTGCTCGAGGCCTTCGAGGGCGACTACTTCACGCAGACCAAGCGCGAGAGCATGACCTACATCGAGCGCCTGCAGACGCGGCGGGTCACGAGCGGGGTGACGCTCTCGTTCGGCACGGTCGTCTATACCGAGACGGTGCTCGGCTACCAGCGCAAGCGCCTGTCCGATCACGAGGTGATCGACTTCCACATGCTCGACCTGCCGACGACCGAGTATCCGACGCGCGCGCTGTGGTACGAGCTCGACGAGCTCATCGACGCCGAGCCGTTCCCGCCCGCCGCGCTGCTCGGCGCGCTCCATGCGCTCGAGCATGCGCAGATCGCGGTGCTGCCGCTGATCGCCATGTGCGACCGTTGGGACATCGGCGGCCTCTCGACCAACGCCCATCCCCAGACGGGCGGGCCGACGATCTTCATCTACGACGGCCATCCCGGCGGCGTCGGGATCACGCGCCGCGGCTACGAGGCGTTCGAGCGGCTCGTCGCCGACGCGCGGCGCCTGATCGCCGAGTGCCCGTGTCGCGACGGCTGCCCGTCGTGCGTGCAGTCGCCGAAGTGCGGCAACCTGAACGAGCCCCTGCACAAGCGCGGCGCGCTCGCGCTCCTGCGCCGGATGAGCGCCGCGGCGGCCACAGGTTCGCAACACCATTCCCGCGCGGCCGCCTGAGAATGGTGCCTCGGCATGGCTAGCGAGTCCCGCGCCACGGCCCGGGCGGTGCGAACGGGCGAGTTGACGAGCCGGCCGCGCCGCCGCAGCGCGCTCGAGCAGGTGTTGCGGCGGGCGTCGATCGTCCCCGACGAGCGTTTCGTGGCGTTCCCGGCCCCGACCGGAGCTCCGCCGTACCGTCGCCGGCTCGCCGACGTGATCGGTCCCGACGCGATGGCGTCGATCGCCCGCGCGGGCCGGATGCGCTTCCACGCCGTCGGCGACACCGGCGGCCACATCGAGCCCGGGCCGCAGCGCCGCGTCGCAGCGGCGATGGCCGCGGAGCTGCGCGCGCCCGATCCGGCCCGCTTCTTCTACCACCTCGGCGACATCGTCTATCCCCACGGCGAGGAGGCGAACTACCGCGCGCAGTTCCTCGGCGCCTACGCCGACTACGCCGCCCCGATCTTCGCCATCCCCGGCAACCACGACGCCGAGTCGACGCCGAGCCTCGAGAGCTTCGTCAACGCCTTCTGCACCGAGACGCCGCCGCTGCACGACGCCGGCCGGCCGTCGCGCCCGCCGGCCGACCAGCCCCACGTGTACTGGACGCTGACCCACGACTGGGTCTGGATCGTCGGCCTGTACTCCAACGTGCCCGAGGGCGGCCAGTTCGAGCGCGAACAGCTCGACTGGATGATCGGGGAGTTGCGCGCGGCGCCCCGGGAGGCGGTCGTCATCCTCGCGCTGCACCAGCCGGTCTACTCCACCGACATCACCCACGGCTCCAACCTCGACCTCGCCGACGCGCTCGACGAGTGCTGGGCGCGCGCGGGCCGCCGCCCCGACGCGGTGTTCACCGGCCACGCCCACAGCTATCAGCGGTTCGCCCGGCGCGTCGGCGATCGCTCGGTCCCCCACATCGTCGCCGGCGCCGGGGGCCATCACGAGCTGCACCCGGTCGACTTGAGGGTGCCGCCACTGCCCGCAGCGTTCCCGGCCCTGCCCGGAGTCACACTCGAGGCCGTCGTCGACGACGCGCACGGCTTCATGACCGTGACGGTCGCGCCGGGCGGGGCCACCGTCGAGTACACGGCGGTCGGCCGCGATGGTGTCCAGAGCGCCGACGTGTTCACGATCGGCTCCGGTTGAGTCCCGGCCGCGCGCTCGGCCAGTCGGTAGCATCGCGCGGCCAGGGCGAGATAGCTCAGCTGGTAGAGCACACGACTGAAAATCGTGGTGTCCCCGGTTCGAGTCCGGGTCTCGCCATCCATAACTTCGGGCGCGTCATCAGGTTGCCCTGTATCCGTGGTCTCTTCTCACTGAGGCGAGCAGGAGGGACCGGTCCGCGACCGGCGGCCGGTCCTGCTCAGTCGGCGCGCAACCGCCACCGGGATGTGTGCTGCAGGAGGTCCAGGCGAAGGCGCCGCTGGGTCGGATGGCCTGAGGTTGTGCAACCTGTCCGCCCCACGTCCACGGCGCCCCGCGGTGGGCTGGCGTTAGCGGTCGCGGGCGTCGGTCGGCGGTGCCAGCGTCTCTGGAGGCGTTCAGCTAACCCGCGGGGCGTAGGAAGAGCTCGAGGTCTTCGGCTTCTACGTCATGCTTGGCGTCACACCGCAGCACTGCGTGCACGGACTGTCCACAGCCGGAGTGACGCAGGCCGACGCGGGGTCCGTCTTCCACCGCCCATCGGTCGCCCCAGTCCATCAGCGCCACGAGTGCAGGAAACAGCTGTGCTCCTTTCTGCGTCAACCGATACCCCGATCGGGTGCGCTGCCCTGGGTCCTGATAGGGGACGCGCTCCATCAGGCCGTGCTCGACGAGTTCGCGCAACCGCGCCGCGGCGACCGGCTCGCTGACCTCCGTGCGCTGGACGAACTCCTCGAAGCGGTGCGCGCCGTAGAACGCCTCGCGCAGCAGCAGGAAGGCGGTGCGGGTGCTCACGACGCCGAGGGTCGCGGCCATTGGGCAGCGATCGCGCCGCCAGCTCCCGCTCGGGGCGAGTCGGCTCGCCGTGGGCTGTTCGGACGAAGGACTCGTGTCGCTCACGCGCCGGATGATAGCTGACATAGACAGAGCTTAGCCAGCATGCTAGGGTCTGGCTATGCACTTACTAAGCCAGCTGCGGCGTCGTGACGCCGCCCCCGGCCTGGTACTCGCGATCATCTGCGCGGGCGTCGTGCTCGGCAGCCTCGATCTGTTCATCGTCAACGTCGCCCTGCCATCGATCGGCCGCGACCTCCACGCGCGTTCACTCTCGGATCTTTCATGGATCCTGGACGCCTACGCGATCGTCTATGCCTCGCTGCTGGTGCTCTTCGGCCGGCTGTCCGAAGGCCGCTCGCGCGACCTCGGCTTCCTGGTCGGCGTGCTCGTGTTCACCGTCGCTTCGGCGGCGTGCGGGGCGGCTTCCAGCCTGCTGATGCTCATCATCTTCCGGATCATCCAGGCGACCGGCGCTGCGCTCCTGACTCCCACCTCGCTCTCCGTGGTCCTCGCGACCGCTCCGGCGGAGAGGCGCCAGTCCTCGGTGCGTGCGTGGACGGCGCTCGGCGGTCTCGCCGCCGCGCTCGGGCCGGTGGCCGGAGGGCTGCTCGTCGCCCTTTCCTGGCGGTGGGTGTTCCTCGTCAACGTCCCGATCGGTGTCGCTGCGTTGCTCGTGGGTTGGCGGCGGCTCCCGAGTGTTCCGGGACACCCCGTTCCGCGTCCCGATCTCGTCGGTGCGGCGTTGGTGACCGCCGGTGTCGCTGGACTGACCCTCGGCCTCGTGCAGGGCAACGACTGGGGATGGAGCTCCGTAGGGGTCGTCGCGTCGCTCGCCGGCGGCGTCGTACTGGTGATCGCCTTCGGCCTCCGGCTGTGGCAAGGCACCAACCCCCTGATCGACCCCGCGCTGTTCCGGGTGCGGACGTTCAGCGGCGCCTCGCTGGTCTCGCTGACCTTCATGATCGCCTTCGGCGCGATGCTCCTCTCCCTCGTGCTGTGGATGCAGGAGGTGTGGGGGTACTCAGCGCTGCGGACCGGGCTGAGCATCGCGCCCGGGCCGCTCCTGGTACCCGTCTTCGCCTTCGGCGTCGCCGGGCGGCTGATCGAGCGCTTCGGGCCGGGGCGGGTCATCGCCCTCGGCGGGATCGTCTACTCCCTCGGAGCAATCTGGTGGACGCTCCGGGCAGGCCTGCATCCCAACTATCCGGGCGAGGTACTGCCCGGAACCATGCTGACTGGCGCGGGCGTCGGGCTCACCCTCCCGACCTTCATGGCCGCCGGGACAAGCTCGTTGCCGCCGGCCTCCTTCGCCACCGGCTCGGCCGTCATCAACATGCTACGCCAGGTCGGGCTCGCCATCGGCGTCGCCATCCTCATCGCCATCATCGGAACTCCGCACGATCCCCACGCCGCGCTGGACGTCTTCCGGCGCGGCTGGGAGGCTGTCGCAGTCGCCGCCCTGATGGCGGCATTGGCCGGCGCCACCGTGCTGCATCAGGCTCGATCACGCTCGATCGCCCCCGCAGAGACCACCGAGGCGGCATGAGCAAAGCGGTCGATCATCCGCCCACTCCAGAGGCTGGGGGCGAGCCGCACGTCAAGACGACGGACACGACGAGGCGTGGCGGCGGCGAAGGCGTTCGCGTGAGGATGCGTCCGGCGGGTGCAGCCCCGCACGCCCGCGTGTAGCGACGAGGCTCGCGAACGCGCCGACCGTCAGCGCGGCAGGGGGTCGCATAGCGAGATGGTTCAGTGCACATGGTCACCCCATCAGACGCTGATCATTGCGACCGAGGCGGCTGCGGTCAGCAGACCGATCACCTGCATGCGCCCCATGCGTTCGTGCAGCAGACCGGCGGCCAGTGCGACGGTGATGGCTGGGTATAGGGCGGTGAGGACGGCCACGATGGCCAGCTGTCCCTGTCCACTGGCTGCGAGGTAGAGCAGGTTCGCGACGCCCGACAACGCGCCCGCGGTCACTCCCCAGCGACGCGAGGCGCGCCAGGCCGAGCGTGGCGGCCGGCGACCGGCGACGAACAGCGCGACGATGATGATCGCCACCGTCTGTCCCGGCAGCAACGGCCACGCGCTCGCCGCCGTGCCGGCCTGGTCAAGTCCGATGAACAGCAGAGCAAATCCGCCACCGGCCGCCAGGCCCGCGGCGACCGGCCTGGCCGCAGCCCCAGCATCGCCGCGCTTGTGGCCGCCGGCGAGCGAGACCATCACCAGCGCCGGCATGGCGAGCACGATCCCGATCAACGCCAGCAGCGACAGTCGCTCCCCGAGAGCCACGCCCACCAACGCCGGCACGACCGCGCTGATGACCGCCGCCAGCGGCGAGACGACGTTCATCGCACCGGTACTCAATCCCCAGTACAGCGCGACGGTTCCCACACCTGAGCCCACCCCGGACAGCGCGCCCCACTCCAGCACCGACGGGCTCGCCGAGCCCCCGCGCAGGACCAAGAGGCCCACGACCGCAGCCGCCAAGCCGAACGGCTGGGCGATTCCGGTGACAGCAATCGCATCCGAGCGCCGACCGCCGGCGCCGGCAACGAAGTCAGACGTGCCGTAGGCCAGCGCCGCCAGCAGGCCCAGGACCACGCTCATAGGCTGCTACCCGCACTCCCTGGCCGAGCGTCTCGACTCCGGTGAGCGCTCCCGACAGCAGAGGCCACGGGTCCTCACCGCGGTGCCGCCCGATCGACGGGGCATGACTGACCGTCCTCACAGCGGTGTTCCTCGCACAACCGGCACGTTCGCCACCGGCTGTCGGCGTCGCGGGCAGTGGCTGCCAACAGCTGCTCCAGCGCCTGCTCCAGACCGATGACCTCCGCGTCGCTGAGGGTGTCCACGAGCGCGTCCAGGCACATCGCCCGCGCACGGCGGACCTCACCGGCGGCCTCGCGGCCGGCGTCGGTCAGCGCCAGCGCAACCGCCCGGGGATCCTCGGCCGTCTCACGCGCGACCAGGCCAACGCGCGCCAGCCCATCGACCAGCCGCACCGTCGCTGAGTGCGAACGCCCCAGCGCGCGGCTCAGATGCGCGACCGAGACACCGGAATGGCTGTCCAGCGCCACCAGCGCCGCTTGCCTGGAGCCAGCAGCGACAAGGTCGGTGATCGCCACCGACAAGCCGCCGAGCATGTTCGCGACCCGCGCTCTTTGTGCAGAGTGCATACATGCAGACTACACAGGCGCGGCCCGCTAGTGTCCTGACTCGTTAATTCGGTTGCAGTAGACGGCGATTGATTGGAGGATCTGGTCTGCGGTCTTGGTCCAGACGTAGGGCCGGGGGTGATCGTTCCAGGTCTGGATCCAGGCGCGGATGTCGGTGTTGAGCTGACGGACTGAGCGGTGGGAGCCGCGCGTGAGCAGCTTGCTGGTCA
>JAFAYV010000053.1 GCA_019240115.1 Solirubrobacterales bacterium
CGGGGCGGCCGGGGCGGCCGGGGCGCACCCGGTCGCGGCCGGGCGGAGCCCGTCGCGGCCGGTTGCAGTGCAGGTGCGGTCGGTCACGCGGGTGCGTGGCGGGCGGATGGTCCTCCACGGGGTGACGCTGCGCTTCGCGCCCGCCCAACTGACCGCGGTCGTCGGGCCCTCGGGCGCCGGCAAGACGACCCTGCTCGAGGTGCTCGCCGGCCTCGCGCTGCCCGACGGCGGCGAGGTGCGCTTCGACGACCGCCCGCTCGGGCGCCCGAGCGCCGAGGAGCTCGCGGCCTGGCGCCGCGCCCGCGTCGGCTATCTCCCCCAGGAGCCGACGCCCGTGGGCTTTCTGAGCGCGACCGAGAACGTGTCGCTCGCCCTGATCGCGCGCGGCACCCCGCGCGACGTTGCCACCGGGCGCGCCCGGGCCGCGCTGCACCGGCTCGGGCTTGCCGAGCGGCGCGAGCAACGGCTCGAGCGACTGTCGGCGGGCGAGGCACAGCGGACGGCCCTGGCGCGCGCGCTCGCCTGCGCCGACGGCCTGCTGATCGCCGACGAGCCGACCTCACGGCTCGACGAGGAGACCGCCGGCATCGTCGCCGCGACGCTCGCCGACGCGGCCCACGCCGACGGGCAGACGGTCATCTGCGCGACCCGCGACCCCCAGGTGATCGCCCGCGCCGATGAGGTCATCGACCTCAGCGGCCCGACCGCCGGGCGTGATCAGCCGTCGAGGTCGATCCCGCGCGCGGCCACCGGCGCCGACTGGACGATCGACGACGTCGTCTGACCGTAGGCGGCGAAGCGATCGATGATCTCCTCGAGGTGCTCGACCGAGCGCACGTGGGCGGTCATGATGTAGCAGTCCTCGCCGGTGATCCGCCGGCAGTCGACGACCTCGGGGGTCGCTCGCGAGAGCTCGGCCACCTGGCGCAGCTCCCGCGGCGCGGGACGGATCCGGATGACGACGGTCAGCGCCAGCCCGAGCGCGCGCGGGTCCAGGCGCGCGTGGTAGCCGAGGATCACCTCGTCGCGCTCCAGCCGCGCGAGACGCTCGCTGACCGCCGGCGGCGAGAGCCCCACCCGGCGCCCGAGCTCGGCAAGCGTGAGCCGGGCGTGGGCCTGCAGCTCGGCGAGCAGCCGCAGGTCCGTGGCATCGAGTTCAACGGATCGGGCACTCGACTGCCGTCGGATCACAGTCATTGTCGTAAGGATACCGTCGATCCGCCCTGCGATCGCGGGCACCAGCCGATCAAGCTGTGCCGCGATGCACGCCCGCCGCCCCCGCGTTCCGCCCCACACCACCGTTCCGCCCCACGCGTACTTCGTGGTCAGCGCGATGTTCCACTACCTCGGCCCGTCGTTCGCGGTGCTGCTGTTCGCGCGCGTCGCGGTCCTCGGCGTCGCCTGGCTGCGGATCGCCTCCGCGGCCGCGATCTTCGCCGCGTGGCGACGGCCGTGGCGGATGGGCCGCGCGTTGGACGCCCACGGCCGGCGGCTGCTCCTCACGTGGGGCGCCGTGCTGGCGGTGATGAACGTCTGCTTCTACTCGGCGATCAGCCGCCTCCCGCTCGGCACGGTGTCGGCGATCGAGTTCCTGCCGGTCGTGGCGCTCGCCGCGCTCGGCGCCCGCACGCTGCGCAACGGCCTCGCGCTCGCGCTGGCGGTGCTCGGAGTCGGGCTGCTGACCGACGTTCGCCTCGCCGGCGCCGCGCTCGGCTTCGCGTTCGCGTTCGCCAACGCGATCCTGTTCGCCGCCTACATCGTGCTCGCGGACCGGGTCGCCAAGCGACCCGGACTGAGTGGGATCGACGGCCTCGGGGCGGCGATGCTCGTCGCGCTCGTGGTCGTGACGCCGATCGGCGGCTGGCGAGCGCTGCCGGCGTTCGGGGACCCGGTGGCGCTGCTCGCCGGCATCGGGGTCGGCCTGTCGTCCTCGGTGATCCCCTACGTGACCGACCAGCTCGCGATGGCGCGGCTGCCGCGCGCCACCTACGCGCTGATGGTCGCGTTGTTGCCCGCGGTCGCGAGCGTGATCGGGATCATCGTGCTCGGGCAGGTTCCGAGCCTGACCGAGGTGGTCGGTGTGCTGCTCGTGGTCGCCGGCGTCGGCGCGCATCGGGGGGGCGCGCCCTGACCCGCGCGGGCGAGGCGGCGAGCCTCAACCTCGGGATCGTCATCGGACCGGCGCTCGCGGGGGTGCCGGCGGGGCGCTGCGCCGCGATCGGCTCGATCATCGGCACGTTCGCGCTCGCCCGGAAGAACCTCGGGCGGCGGATCGCCGGCTCCTACGCGGCGCTGGGGCTGTCGGCGCTCGCGTGGCTGCTCGCGGACGCGGTCGGCATCGGACTCGCCCTCGTCGCGCTGACCGGCGTACTCGAGGGCCCGGCGGAATTGGGGGACGATCGCGGTGCGACGGCGCCGGGCGCCGGGCGGTCGCCCGCGGCCCGGTGATGAACACCCTCGGCAGCCTCGGTCCGGCGGCGCTGTCCACCGGCGAAGCGGTCGGAGGGGCGATCCAGCGCCCCGGGCCGACGATCCTCGGGTTCGTGGCGGCGAACCTCGTCGCGGCCGCGGTCGCCGCCCGCGCGGGACGGTTTTAAGTGAGTGCGCCCCGGTACCGGCGGGATATGAGGCCGGACTCGGGGCGCGCTCGAGGGAGGAGAGGTACTGCGCAAGCGATGATGACACGTCGGCTCTAGAAGTCCAAGACGAGCATTTCGACAAACCTATAGGCTGAGCTTATGGAACTCCGCCAGCTGCGCTACCTCGTCGCGCTCGCCGAGGAGCTCAACTTCACGCGCGCGGCGGCCCACGAGCACATCGCCCAGCCCGCGCTGTCCCAGCAGATCCGGCGGCTCGAGGAGGAGCTCGGGCTCGCGCTCGTCGAGCGCACGACCCGGCACGTGGCGCTGACCGAGGCCGGCGAGCTGCTCGTCGTTCGCGCGCGGCGGATCCTGGCCGAGCTCGAGGCCGCCGCGTCCGAGCTCGAAGCCGTCCGCGGGGTCGAGGCGGGTCGCGTGACGATCGGAGCGATGCACACCATGGGGCCGGTCGATCTCTCGCTCGCGCTGGCGACCTTCCATGGCCAGCATCCGAACGTCGCCCTGACGGTGCGCGAGAACTCGAGCGAGGAGATGGCCGAGATGCTCCGCGTCGACGACCTCGACCTCGCGTTCCTGTCGGTGACCGAGCGCGTCGAGTCCCACGGCCTCGGGCTGCACACGCTGGTGTCCGAGGAGCTCGTCGTGCTGCTCCCCCCGGATCACCCGCTCGCCGCTCAGCTACACGTGAACATGGCCGATCTGGCCGACGAGCCGTTCATCAGCTTCCGAGCCGGCGCCCGCCTGCGTGAGCTCCTGTTCGCGGCCGGGCGCGACGCCGATTTCGAGCCGCGGGTGACGCTCGAGTCCAACGAGAGCGGGCGCATCCGGCGCCTCGTCTCGCGTGGGCTCGGCGTCGCGATCCTTCCGCGCTCGGACGCCGTCGGTCCCGGGGCCGACGTCGCGGTGACGACCCTCGCTGGCCCTCCGTTGCGGCGCGACATCACGCTCGCCTGGCGCGAGGGCCGCCGCCTGGCGCCGGCGACGACCGCGTTCCTGGAGCTTGCCCGCGACCTGTTCGACACCTCCGAGCGCAGCGACGACGCGGCCATCGAGAAGCTCTACTTCTAGATCTGAACGCCTCGCGCGCCCACTTCTCGCCGGATTGCTGCGCAAATCCACCATGGCGCGACGGATCACGCGACGGCGGACGATCACCCGGCGGTGTCGGCGATCCAGAGCGAAGCTCCGCCCCTGGACGCCTGGGCGCGCGGCCTCGAGCAGCTCCTCGCCGAGCCCCGCCGCATCGGACTGGTGTTTCAGCCGGTCGTCGACCTCGCCCGCGGCGTCACCGCCGGCTACGAGGCCCTGGCCCGCTTCAACGCCGCGCCGCAGGCTCCGTCCGACCGCTGGCTGCACGCCGCCGCCGGGGTGCTGCGGGTCGAGCGCCTCGTCGATGCGCGCGCCCGCGAGGGACGCTCCCCTTGCGACTAGGCCGCGCGGATGTGGCGGCGCACCTCGGCGAGAAGCTGCGCCGGAACCTCGGTCAGGCCGTGGTCCTCGTGCGCGTGAGCCGCGACCTGGACGAGGATGCCCTCGTCGTCGTGGGCCTTGAAGACGGCGGTGCAGCCCGGGACGACCGAGCCGCAGGCGAACTCCTTCATCCGAAATACCTCCGAGCCGTTGTTTGCGGAGGGTATTCGGCGGCTACACACAAAACTGAAGCGGGAGGGGCGAGGCGTTCTGCGCCGAAGTTCGTGCTAGCGACGGTTAGCACTAGTTCGACAAACATCGAACAAGTGCTATCGTCGTCGTACGAGAAATCATGCGAGAGACGGAGACTGTTCTGACACGGTTTGATAACGACGCGCATCAGGCCCCCGCGCAGGGTCTTGAGCGTCACGAAGAGAGCAAGCGCCCGCGGACCCGCGGCGAGCATGCGTCCGCGAGCGCTCCCTCGCGCCGGCGCACGGCTCGGCGCCGGCCCTCGCGTGCGGGCGAGCGCCGGGCGGCAGGGACCGAGCCCCGCGCGACGGCCGGCGTCGCGACCGGAGCGATGACCGAGAACTCGCTCGACCTGTTCCTGCGAGCGGCTCGTCAGCACCCGCTGCTGACCGCCGGCGAGGAGATCGAGCTCGCCAAGCGCATCGAGCGCGGCGACCTGGAGGCCAAGGAGCGGATGATCAACTCCAATCTGCGGCTGGTCGTCTCGCAGGCGCGCCGGTACCAGGGCCACGGGCTTCCGATGGAGGACCTCGTCCAGGAGGGCATGCTCGGCCTCATTCGCGCGGTCGAGAAGTTCGACTGGCGACGGGGATTCAAGTTCTCCACCTACGGGACGCTGTGGATCCGCCAAGCCCTGCAGCGCGGCCTGCAGAATCACGGGCGGACGATCCGCCTGCCGGTGCACGTCGCCCAGCGCCAGACGAAGGTCCGCAAGGTCGAGTCCGACCTGTCGACCAAGCTCGGTCGAGAGCCGACCGACGAGGAGATCGCCGCCGAGGCGAAGATCGACGTCGAGGAGGTCGCGGAGCTGCGTGAGCTGACCCGAGGCCTGACGAGCCTCGATCAGCCCGTCGGCGAGGATGGCGAGACGGCGTTCGGCGACCTGCTGGCCTCCGATCGTCCCGAGCCCGAGGAGGAGGTCGAGGAGACCGAGCGCCAGGAGCTCATCAGCGGCGCGGTGTCCGAGCTGCCCGAGGCCGAGCGCAGCGTCATCCGACTTCGCTTCGGCCTCGCCGGGCAGGAGCCGCTGAACCTGCGCCAGACGGGCGTCGAGCTCGGCATCCCCCTGAGCAAGGCCCGCGAGCTCGAGCAGCAGGGCCTCACCCGGCTTGCGAAGACCTCGAGCCTCGAGGAGCTGCGCCGGGCGGCCTAGCTCCGCGTGAGCACCCGATCGACGACGAGCGTCGGCCTCCGGCCGGCGCTCGGTCGTTAACGAGACGCGCCGTCCTCGTCGGGCGGCAGCACGCCGACGCGATCGAGCGCGTTGATCGCGGCCGTCCCGGCCGACCGCCTCGAGAGCGCGTCGGGGTCGGGGCGCAGCCGCGCCGAGTAGATCGACGGAGCGCCGAGCCGGCGGGCGATGACGGTCGCCTCGACGACCGCGACCAGCGTCGGAGCCATGAGCGAGTCGAAGTTGCGGGTCAGCTCGAGCACGAGGACGACGCCCGACAGCGGGCCCTGCATCGACGCCGCGAGGAAGGCCCCGCCGCCGATCACCGCGTAGCTGCCGATCGTCGACCCCGGCCACACGTGTCCCCAGAGGGTGCCGAGCACTCCGGCGAGCAGGACGCCGACGGTGAGCGTCGGGGTGAACAGCCCGCCCGGCGAGCCGACGCCGAGGCAGGACGCGGTGGCCAGCGGCTTGAGCACGAGCAACACGCAGAGCAGGCCGACGGAGAGGCGGCCGATCGCCTCGAGCTGGACGACGTTCTTGCCGTTGCCCAGTAGTTGCGGATACCGGATCGAGACGAGGCCGAGGGTCCCGAACACCACGATCGGCGCCACGCGCCGCGCGCGCGGGCCGAGCCGGATCGCCGCCGCCTGCTGCACGATCCGCACCCAGGCGATCCCCACCGCGCCGATGATCGGCCCCGCGAGCAGCGCCCAGACCATCTGCGTCGGGTGCAGGGCGTAGCGCGGCAGCTGGTAGGTCGGACCCGTCCCGATCGCGATCCAGGCGATCGCGGTGGCGATGACCGAGGTGGCGAGCGCCGGCAGCACGAGCGGCAGCGCGACGGTGCCGAGCAGGACCTCGAGGGCGAACAGCGCCCCGCCGAGCGGGACGTTGTAGACCGCGGCGAACCCGGCGCCGGCGCCCGAGGCGACGAGCAGCCGCCGCTGCCACACCGGAAGCTCGCCCCATTCGGCCAGCCAGCTCGCGGTTGCCGCTCCCGCCAGCTGGGGCGCGGCCTCGCGTCCCAGCGACACTCCGAGGCCGACGGTGACGATCGACAGCACGGCGCGCGCGAGGCTGGAGACCGGCGCGACGTCGCCGGCGCGCAGCCACAGCGCGTCGGAGACCTCGGTGGCCCCGATGGCGGGGCGCCGGCGCAGCCAGCCGGCGCTGCCGGCGACGAGCAGGCCGGCGACGAGCAACGCGGCGACGTGGCGCCAGCCGGCGGCGGCGGCGACGCCGTCGAGGAACGGGCCCTGGTGATAGCCGTAGGCGATGTGCTCGACGAGCCGCAGCAGCTCGAACAGCACCGACGCCGCCGCGCCGGTGACGGCGCCGAGCGCGACCACGATCGCCCAGAAGCGGCCGCTGTAGCCGGCGACGATGCCGCGGCCGGGGACGTTGGGCTGATACGAGGACCAGCGGGGCTGCCGCGGGCGCGAAGCGCTTGACGTCTGGGGCTCGGTCACACCACCGAGCCTGTCATGCCCGCGGGCTCGGCGGTCCGTGCGGGCTATGCTTGCCGCGTGTCCTCCCTCCGCTACCGCCGGGTGGTGGTCAAGCTCTCAGGGCGTGCGTTCGCCGGCTCCGCCGACTTCGGCCTGGACAGCGTCGCCCTCGGCTACGTCGCCGACCAGCTGATCGCCGCGCGCGAGCTCGGCGTGGAGGAGGCGGTCGTCGTCGGCGGCGGGAACTTCTTCCGCGGCAACGTCGCCGACGGCTGGAACATCGAACGCGCGGAGGCCGACAACATCGGCATGCTCGGGACGGTCATGAACGGGATCCTGCTCCGTGGCGTGCTCAACCATCGCGGCCTCGAGGACGTCCGCCTGATGACCGCGCTGCCGATGCCGTCGATGGCCGAGCCGTTCATCCGCCTGCGCGCGCTCGCCCATCTCGAGCGCGAGCGCATGGTCCTGCTCGCCTGCGGCATCGGCCAGCCCTACGTCACCACCGACTATCCCGCGGTGCAGCGGGCGGTGGAGCTGCGTGCCGAGGCCATCCTGCTCGCCAAGCATGGCACCGACGGCATCTACGACCGCGATCCGCGCAAGGAACCCGACGCGCTGCGCTACGACAGCCTCGGCTATCGCGACGTGCTCGAGCGCGACCTACGGGTCATGGACCAGTCGGCGATCGTGCTCGCGCGCGACCACGGCCTGCCGCTGCACGTCTTCGACTTCGACGAGCGCGACGCGATCTCGGCGATCTGCGCCGGCGAGAATCGCGGCACCTACATCTCGCCGACGACGACGTTGGTCACCTCGGTCGCCGCCTGAAGAATCCCGAACCTGGATGCCTAAGCGACGCTGAGCGTCGGTTACTCGCCCAGGTTGCCCGGCGCGAGCGCCTCGAGCAGCTCGAGCGTCGCCGGCGGCTCGCCCATCGGGGCCAGCACGACGGTGGTGATCCCGCCGTCGACGAACTGCTGCAGGCGCGCGCGGATCTCGTCCGTCGAGCCGAGGAGGAAGATCTCGCGGATGAGCTCCTCGGGGGCGACCGCGAGGGCGCGATCGCGGTCCCCGGAGGTGTAGGCCTGCACCATCGGATCGAGCTGCTCCGCCCAGCCGAGCCACCGGAAGAACGCCGCATACACCGGCACGCTGCCGTAGGCGGTGAACATCCGCCTGGCGGTCTCCATCCCGGCGTCGGGGTCGCCGGGGATGATGAAGAACCGGCACGCGAGCTCGCCCGCGCCGCCCGCGCGATGCGCGGCGACGACCTGGGGCAGGCCCGAGAGGGGGAGGAAGTTCGTGAACGCCCCGTCGGCGAGCTCGCCGGCGAGGCCGAGCATCTTCGCGCGCAGCGCCGCGAGCACGATCGGCACCGGCTCGGTGACCGGTCGCTCGAGCCGCAGCCCCCCGAAGCCCTTGCCGGCAGGCACCGAGAGCACGGGGCGCAGCGACTCGACGGCCTCGCGGACCCTCGTCAGCGGCTTCTCGAACGTCATCCCGTTGAAGCGCTCGACGACGACGTCCGAGGAGGAGCCGATCCCCAGCACGAAGCGGCCGCCCGAGGCCTCCTGCAGCGCCGCCGCGGTCTGGGCGAGCACCGCCGGCCCACGGGTGAACGGGTTGACGATCCCGGTGGCGAGCCGCAGCCGCTCGGTCACCGGTGCGGCGAGCGCGAGCGTCGTGAACCCGTCGGTTCCGGCCGGAGTCTCGCTCGACCACACGTCGTGGTAGCCGAGCGCCTCGACGTGGGCAAGCAGCTCGGGATGCTCGTCGAGCGGCACCCCGGCGAAGGGCACCGTGATCCCCCATCGGGTCTCGATCACGCGCGCGAACCTATCAGGCGGGCGATCAGCGCCGGCGCCCGCAGACCCTCGCGGAACGCGCGCTCGGCGTCGAGCTCGCGCGCGTCGGCGGCCCCCCCGATGACGACGTGCGGCCGCCCGGCGGCCCGCAGCTGTGCGGCGAGCCCGTCGCGCGGCCGCTGGCCGGCGGCGATGACGACGACGTCGGCGGGCACCCGCTCCGAGCGGCCCGCCCGATCGCGAATCACCACCGCGCCGGGCTCGATGCGCTCGTAGGCGATGCCGGTCAGAGTGCGCACGCCGGCGGCCCGCAGCTCGGCGAGCAGCGCCCAGCGGGTCGTCGGGCCGAGCCGCTCCCCGACGCGCTCGCCGCGGCGCATGAGCGTCACCTCGCGGGCCGCCGGCGGCGGACGCGCGTCCCGGCCGTCGAGGCCGTAGCGCACGTAGAAGTCGGCGCGAGGATCGGCGGACCCGCGGTGGCTGAGCCGGTGAGCGACGTCGACCCCGATCCCGCCGGCGCCGACGATCGCCGCGGTCGCGGCGGGCTCGATCGCGACCGTGCCGTCGAGGGCGGCGGCGTAGCTGAGGACGTGGGGCAAGTCGGCGCCCGGGATGCGCACCGGCGCCGGCACGACGCCCGTGGCCACGACGACGGCGTCGAATCCGGCGAGCTCGTCGGCCGCGGTCACCGGCGAGCCGAGGCGGACGTCGACGCCGAGCGCGGGGAGCTGCGCGGCGAAGTAGTCCCCGGTGCGCCCGTAGTCCTCCTTGCCGGGGATCTCCGCCGCGAGCCGGAACTGCCCGCCGAGCCGGTCGGCGGACTCGAACAGCGTCACCGCGTGTCCGGCGGCCGCGAGCGCGCGGGCCGCCTCCATCCCCGCCGGCCCTCCGCCGACCACCGCGACCTCGACCGAGGTCCGGTCGCCGCGGGCCGCGTCGCCGTCGGCCGCGTCGCGATCGGCCGCGTCGCCATCGGCCCCGTCGCCATCGGCCGCGTCGCCATCGGCCGCGTCGCGATCGGCTCCGCCGGCGAGCTCGAGCTCGCGCCCGGCGCGCGGGTTGACGACGCACGAGACCCGGCGATCGAAGATCGAGCGATCGATGCACGCCTGATCGCAGGCGATGCAGACGTTGACCGCTCGTCCGGCTCGCCCCCGGGCCACGATCTCGGCGTCGGCGAGGAACGGGCGCGCCAGCGACGCGAAGTCGGCGTCGCCGGCGGCGAGCATGTCGTCGGCGAGCGCGAGCGTGTTGATCCGATTCGACGCGATCACCGGCACGTCGACGACGTCGCGGATCGCGCGCGCCCACGGCCGCCAGGCCCCCACCGGTACGAGCGTCTGCACCGTCGGGATCCGCGCCTCGTGCCAGCCGACGCCGACGTTGAGCGCGTCGACGGTGCCGTCGGCGAGCGCGGCGGCGAGGGTCAGCACGTCCTCGGCGGCGGTCCCGCCGTCGACGAGGTCGGCGCCGGAGATGCGGTAGACGAGCGCCCGCCCGGGGCCGAGCGCCTCGCGCACGGCGGCCGCCACCCGCCGCGGGAATCGCAGCCGCCCCGCGCTGTCGCCGCCCCACTCGTCGGCGCGGAGGTTCGTCGCGGGCGCGGTGAACTGGTTGAGCAGGTAGCCCTCGGAGCCCATCAGCTCAACGCCGTCGAAGCCGAGTTGGGCGGCGCGGGCGGCGCCGGCGGCGAAGTCGGCGATCGTGGCCAGGACCTCGTCACCGGTCAGCGCTCGAGGTTCTGACCCGCTGAGGCGCGCGAACACCGCCGAGGGCGCGACCGGCCGCACGCCGAAGGACCGCTCGTCGGCGTAGCGCCCGGCGTGGAAGAGCTGGAGCAGGATCCGGCCGCCGGCCTCGTGGACCGCCTCGGCGACCCGCGCGAGCTTGCCGGCGTCGGCCCCGTCGTTCACGAAGCTGTAGTTGCGACCGCCGGCGCCCTCGCGGTTGACCGCCGACCCGCCGGTGACGATCAGCGCCGCGCCGGCGCGCGCCCGCTCCCGATAGAAGGCGGCAAGCGCGCGACCGTCATCGTCGTCGCCTTCGAGGCCGAGATGCATCGAGCCCATGACGATCCGGTGGGGCAGCGTCAGCGGGCCGATGTCGCCCGCGCGGAAGACGTGCTCGTACACGCGCGGCGCCTGGTACCCGCTACCGCAGCAGGTCGCGCGCGATCACGGTCTTCTGGATCTCGTTCGTGCCCTCCTCGAAGCGCTGGGCCCGCGCGTCGCGGTAGACCCGCTCAATCGGGCTCGACGACCAGTAGCCGATCCCGCCGTGGACCTGGAGCGCGTCGTCGGTGACCCGTTGGAGCATCGTGACCGCGAACAGCTTGCTCATCGCGGAGGCGGCGTTGGCGTCGCCCCCGGCCTCCCACGTCTGCGCCGACTGCATGACGAGCGCCCGGGCGGCCTGGATCTCGGTCGCCATCTCGGCGAGCGTGAACGCGATCGCCTGGCGCTTGGCGATCACCTTGCCGAACGTCTCGCGGCGCTGGGCGTACTCGAGCGCGAGGTCGAACGCCCGCTGGGCGAGGCCGACGCAGGTCATCGCCACCGCGATCCGGCTCGGGGCCAGGAAGCCGCTGAGCGCCACGCCGAGCCCGTCGCCCTCCTCGCCGAGCCGGTTGGCCACCGGCACCGGCGCACGATCGAACACGAACTGGCCGTGGTCGGTGCCGCGCACGCCCATCGTCTCGGGCATGACGGTGGCGTCGATCCCCTCGCCGTGCGGCGGCACGAGCAGCGCCACCGTCCCGTCGGCTCCGGTCGTTCCCTCCACGCGCGCGAACAGCAGCAGGTAGTCGGCGATCGTGCCGAACGTGATCAGGTGCTTCTCGCCGCTGAGGTAGTAGGTGTCGCCCTCGCGCACGACGCTGCAGCGCAGGTCGGCGCCGGTGCCCGCGGTCGGCTCGGTGAGCGTGAACGCGACCTTGATGTCGCCGGCGACGAGCGGCAGCACGAAGCGCTCGCGCTGCTGCAGCGAAGCGTGGGAATCGACCGGACGCCAGACGCCATTGCAGACGTGGACGATCATCCGCAGCGATGCGTGGGACATCGCGAACAGCTCGAGCAGCGGCAGGTACTGGGTGAAGGGCAGGCCCCGGCCGCCGTAGGCCACGGGCGCCGCGAGGTTCAGGTAGCCGCGATCGCGCAGCTGCACCCAGAGCGCCATCGGGACCGCGCGCTCGCGCTCGATCCGCTGCGCCCAGCGCTCGCCGTCGTCGGCGACGTAGTCGCGGACCTCCTCGGTCAGCGCGGCCAGCTCGGCCTCGGGCATCGGGGAGGGAGTCGTGTCGGCGACGGGGGCTGTCGTCATGTCGCTACCGCCTTTTTCGGCTCCGCGACCAGTCGCTGCGCCCGCTCGCGGAGGATGAACTTCTGGATCTTGCCCGATGGCGTGCGCGGGAGCTCGGGGACGATCTCGAGGCGCTCGGGCCAGTAGGCCTTGGTCACGCGCCGGCCCTCGAGGTACTCCTGCATCGCCTCGAACTCGAGCTCGCCGCCGCTCGCGAGCACGACGAACGCGCACGCGCGCTCGCCGAGGCGCGGGTCGGGCATGGCGACGATCGCCGCTTCGGCGATCGCGGGATGGTCGTAGAGGAGCTGCTCGATCTCGGCGACCGGCACCTTCTCGCCGCCCCGGTTGACGATGTCGCGGACCCGGCCGGTGATCCGCAGTTGGCCGTCGGCGTCGAGCGTCGCCAGGTCGCCGCTCCGGTACCAGCCGTCGGCGGTGATCGCCTCGGCGGTCAGGTCGGGACGGTTCAGATACCCGGTGAACAGGCAGTCGGTCAGTACCTCGAAGTTCCCTTCGACCCCGGGCCCGAGCACGCGCCCGGCGTCGTCGACGATGCGCAGCGAGACATTGGGCATCGGCCCGCCGTCGGTCGTCCACGCCCGCTCGGGAGGCGCGCCGGGGGTGAACGCGGCGCCCAGGCAGCTCTCGGTGGTCCCCCAGGCGCCTCCGACCTCGGCGCCGAGCACGGCGCGCGCCTCCCGGGCGAGCGCGCGCGGGATCGCTGCCCCGGTGGCCACGAACGTCCGCAGTGCCTCCGGCGCGCCGGCGTCGCGCGCCTCGGCGACGAGGTCGGCGAGGAACGGCGTGGCGGCCTGCGTGAACGTCGCCCCGAAGCGCCGCGTCGCGTCAAGGCCGACGCGGGGGTCCCATACCTCCTGGACGAGCTGGGTGGCGCCGAGGCGCAGCGCGATCCACATCCCGTAGAGAAAGCCGGTCTGGTGGGCGAGCGGCGAGGGGATGTAGATGACGTCCCGGGCGGTCAGCCCGAAGTGGGCGATGTGCGCGTCCGCCGCCCTGGTCAGAACGTCGTGGCGATGCAGGACCCCCTTGGGTTCGCCGGTGGAGCCCGAGGTGAACAGCAGCTGGGCGCTGTCGCAGCCGCGCGGACGGCGGGCGGCGAGCGCCGCCGGGTCCGGCTCGGCGCCGGTCAGCTCCTCGTGCTGAGGGGTTCCGAGCACGATCACGTGCTCGAGCTCGGGCGCCACGAGGCCGGCGGCGAGCGCGGCGTGGTCGCGTCCGCGGAACCGCCCCGGGACGACGAGGACCCGCACCCGGCCGGCGCGGAGCATGAACTCGAGCTCGCGGGCGCCGAAGATCGGCATCAGCGGCTCGCACACCGCCCCGACGCGAAGCGTCGCCAGGGCCACGGTCAGGAACTCGAGTCGGTTGGGCAGCTGGAAGGCGACGTTCTCGCCGGCCGCGACCCCGAGCGCGACCAGCCCGGCGGCGGCTCGGTCGACCTCGGCGGCGAGCCCGCCCCAGGTGATCTGGCGGTCGGCGCCGTCGGAGCCGACCGCGATCGCCGCCAGGTCGTCGGCCCGGCGCTGGGCGTGCGCGTCGAGGTCGTCGAGGATCAGGGCGCAGGACGCCGTCGTCACTCGCGGCCCCCGACCGCCGCCGGCACCCGCGGCGTGACCGCGGCCGGGATCCCGATCGCGTTCATGTGCTCGAGGAACTCGGGATAGGAGATGCGGTAGGCGTGGGGATAGGAGAGCTCGGTCACCCCGGTCGCGGTCGAGCCGGCGATCCCCAGCGCCATCAGCACGCGGTGGTCGTTGAACGAGGACAGCGCGGCGCCGCGGAGCCCGGGGACGCCCTGAAACTCCAGGTCGGTCCCGTCGAACTCGATCCGCGCCCCCATCCGCCGCAGCTGGAGCATCGAGGCGACGCGATCGGACTCCTTGAGGCGGACGTGGGCGACGTGCGAGAGCACCGTGCGCCCGCGCGCGCGGCTGGCCAGGGTGGAGAGGATCGGGACCATGTCGGGGATGTCGCGGCAGTCGAGGCGGCCCGCGACCGGGGGCGTGCCGTCGTGGTCGATCGAGATCGACAGTCCGTCGGCGGCGAAGCGCATCGGCACCCCGACGCCCTGCAGCTCCTCGAGCACCGAGGCCTCGGGATGGCCGTGGATCGGCTGCAGGCTGCGGAAGGTGACGCGCGACGGATGCAGCGCGCACGCGGTCAGCCCGAAAGCCGCGGAGCCGATGTCCGGGGGCAGGACGACGTCGGCGGCGACCGGCTGCTGGCCGGGTTCGATCGAGAACTCGCGCCAGTCCTCGCGGGCGATCACCGTCATGCCGAACTGCCGCATCATCTCGATCGTCAGCTCGAGGTAGGGACGCTCGTTGAGGTCGCCGCGGATCTCGATCGTCGTCGGTTCCTGCGCGAACGGGGCGATCATCATCAGCCCCGAGATCCACTGGGAGAGTGTGCCGTCGATGCGAATCCGGCCGCCGCGGGGGCGGCCCGGGTGGACGGTGACCGGCAGGCCCTGGCCCTCGTAGTCGATCCGCACCCCCATCCGCTTCAGCGCCCGGAGCAGCGGGCCGATCGGCCGGCGCTTGAAGTAGCGCTGTCCGACGATCCGCACCGGCCGGTCGGCGAGCGCCGCCAGTCCAATGAGGAAGTACAGCGTCGTGCCCGAGCTGCCGACCGACACCTCGTCGCTGCGTGGGGAGAAGCCGGTGGCGCCGCGCACCCGCCAGCCGTCGCCGACCGCGCGGACGTCGGTGCCGAGGCCGCGGAGTGCCTGCACGGTGAAGTTGACGTGCCGAGCGTCGGTGCGCTGGACGATCGTGCTCTCCCCGGGGGCCAGCGCGGCGAGCATCAGCGCCCGGTGGGCGTGGTATTTGGACGGCGGGATGACGATCTCGCCCTCGAGGGGGGCCTTGGGCTTGGCGACCAGCAGACGCATCTGGGGTTCTCCTGTCGGGGCGGGGCTGCAAGCCCCGGCGGACGACCCGGTACGGCCGGGCGCACACCCGAGGGGCGGGGGGACGACCGACGGGCAGACTACCCGCGCCCGCGGCCGGATTCGGCCCCCCGAACGGTGGGTTTTTGCGTCCCCATAGGCGACGCGCCGGCGCGGGACCGCGGAAAGGATCGTCCCCATGCGTCACGGGGGCGGTTGTCCGAGGGCGCGCGTGTTCGGGTCTGGGTCACTCCGACTGCCGGCCGAGCGGTCGTCGCGAGCGAGCGCGCAGGATCGATGGGATGCAATCGTGGGTGGGTCGCGGTCGCCCGCGGGAAGGTTGCGGGGCCAGCCGCTGAATCGAATCGACCGAACCCCGCGCATCCCGGCTGGGCTCGGTGCAAATGATCTTCGTGACCGACGACAAGGCGCCAAGGCTCGCCGCGGGGATGGGGGGTTCGGTGAGAAATCTCCGGGCACGAGCGTGCGGCAGGATGGGGGGTTCGGTGAGAAATCTCCGGGCACGAGCGTGCGGGAGCTCGACGGAAGCAATCGGCGCACCGATCCGGTTGCCGCTGGATCGGCGCGGCGATCCGGTTTGCGGCCGGCATGTCCGTCGCCGTGCCACGAGGCTGCTC
The DNA here is from genome assembly GCA_019240115.1 of Solirubrobacterales bacterium. Lineage (GTDB taxonomy): Bacteria > Actinomycetota > Thermoleophilia > Solirubrobacterales > Solirubrobacteraceae > Palsa-465. The sequence continues at coordinate 15,542 of JAFAYV010000053.1, forward strand.
GATCGCGCGCCGCGCGCCGGTCGCTCGAGGAGATCGCCCCACCGCTGACGGCGGAGTGACGCTCACCTGCCGACCGCCGACAGTGGTCGCGGTCCCGCCCCCACGTACAAGGCCGCCGGACGGATGAGGCGCCCCGTCCGGTGCTGCTCGGCGATGTGCGCCGACCATCCCGCGGTCCGCGCGCACACGAACAAGGGCGTGAACAGCGTCTGCGGCACCCGCGCATGGTCGAGCACGACCGCCGACCAGAACTCGACGTTGGTGGCGAGCACGCGATCGGGCTTGTGCTCGGCGAGCGCGGCCAGCGCCGCTCGCTCGAGCTCGGCGGCCACCTGCAGCCGCGGCGAACGCAGCCGCTCGGCGGTCTGGCGCAGCGCCCGCGCACGCGGATCCTCGGCGCGGTACACGCGGTGGCCGAAGCCCATGATCCGCTCCCCGCGGTCAAGCAGCCCTCGCACGTGAGCGTCGGCGTCCCCCTCGCGCTCGACGGCGTCGAGCATCCTCAGCACGCGCGCGGGCGCGCCGCCGTGCAGCGGCCCCGACAGCGCGCCGACCGCGCCGCTGAGGGCGGCGGCGACATCGGCGCCGGTGGAGGCGATGATCCGGGCGGCGAACGTCGAGGCGTTCATCCCGTGCTCGGCCGCGGTGATCCAGTAGGCGTCGATCGCGGCCGCTCGGTCGGGGTCGGCCTCGCCGCGCCAGCGCAGCAGGAAGCGCTCGGCGAGGGTCCGTCCCCCGTCGATGACGCCGTCGGGCACCGGAGCGGTCCCGACCCCGCGCGCCGACTGGGCGACGAAGGACAGCGTCGTCGCGGCGACCCGCGCGAGCTGGTCGCGCACGACCTCGGGGCTTGAGTCGACGAGCGGCGCCAGCCCCCATTCGGGCGCCAGCGCGGCGATCGCCGACTGCACGTCAACGCGCGTATCGCCTGTCCGCAGGCTCAGCGGGTGGGTTCCGGCCGGCGGCAGCGGGCGGTCGGGCCGTCCGTCGACGAGCAGGCCCCAGACCCCCTCGAACGGCAGCGCGCCGACGAGCTCCTCGACGTCGACGCCGCGATAGCGCAACGAGCCGCCGTCGCGGTCGGGCTCGGCGATCGCGGTCGCGAACGCCAGCACGCCCTCCAACCCGTCGTGCACATCGTCGATCGTCGGCATTGCGTCTCCTTCCGGTCTCGGTTTCGCCCGACAGGCTCGATGGCGCACGCATGCAGATCAACGTTGATCACGTCAATATATGTTCATGACGACGATGACGACCGAGCAGGTCGCGCGCCGGCTCGGCGTCAAGCGCGAGACCGTCTACGCCTACGTCAGCCGCGGCCTGCTCGCGCGCGCCCCCGCCACCGACCGCCGCCGCGGATCGCGCTTCAACGCCGACGAGGTCGAGCGCCTCGCCGGACGCGCCCGCCGCGCCGACCGCTCGAGCGCGCTCGAGGTCGTGATCGAGACCCAGCTGACCCGGCTCGATCCCGCCGGTCGGCTCGCCTTTCGCGGGCGCGACGCCGTCGAGCTCGCGCGGTTTCGCAGCTTCGAGGACGTCGCCGGGCTGCTGTGGGGCGGGGACGCCGGGGCGCCGTGGGATCTCGATCCCGCCTCGGCGCGCCTCGTCGCTCGGCTCGGCGCCGACCTCGGCGTGCCGGCGCCGTCGGTCGACGTCATCCCGGTCGTCGTCGCCGCGCTCGCCGCCGGCGACCCGCTGCGCGGCGACCGCCGTCCTGAGGCGGTGCGGCGGTCGGGGGCGCGGATCCTCGCCGGCACGCTCGACGGTCTGGCGGGCGGCTCGGCTTCCCCGGGCGGCTCGGCTTCCCCGGACGGCTCGGCTTCCCCGGGCGGCCCGGGCGCCGCGGCGCGACTGTGGTCGGCGCTGTGCGGCGGCGCGCGTCATCCTCGCCCGGCGCAGGTGGCGGCGCTCGACGCGGCGCTCGTCCTCCTCGCCGATCACGAGCTCGCCGCCTCGACGCTCGCCGCGCGGGTGGCGGCGTCGGCGTGGGCCGACCCGTACCGGGTCGTGCTCGCGGGCCTCGGGCCGCTCGGAGGGACGCTGCACGGAGCCGCGTCGGAGTCGATCGAGCGGCTGCTCGCCGAGATCTCCGAACCCGACGGCGCGTTCGCCGCGCTCGAGCGGGTCGTCGCCGCCGGGGGACCGGGCGCCGGGGTGGCCGGCTTCGGGCACCCGGTCTACCGCGACCGCGATCCCCGAGCCGACCACCTGCTCGATCGCATCGCGCCGGTCGCCGACGACCCCGATCGCGCGCGGACCGTCGCCGCCGTGCTGAGCGCGGCCGCGGCGCTGAAGCTCCCCGCACCGAACGCCGATCTGGCGCTCGCCGCCCTCGCCCGCGCGATGGGCCTCGTTCCCGGCTCGGCGGCGATCATCTTCACCGTGGCGCGCATCGCCGGCCTGATCGCCCACGCGATCGAGGAGTACCCGCACCGGCTGCGCTTCCGCCCGCGCGCCACCTACGTCGGGGCGGGCGGATGACGGTTGGGCGGTCGGGCCGGGGCGCCAGCCGAGCAGCGCCGAGGACCGTGGCCGACGATGGACGAATGGCGTGAGCGCGATCGCGACGCGAGCGTGACGCCGGAGAGCGCGGAGAGCGCGGAGAGCGCGACAACCGGTAGCCGGGCACGACACGTCTGGCGGATGCCGTATTCGACCAGCCCCGCAACATCGATTGCGGGCGAGAGGCGTGGGTAAGAACCCTGCAGATGTCCGGGCAGACGAGGGTGTATCGCGACGAGGACGCCGACGTCGAACGCATACGCGGGCGTCGGGTCGCGATCCTGGGCTTCGGAAACCAGGGCGCGGCGCAAGCTCAGAACCTGCGCGACAGCGGCGTCACGGCGATTCGCATCGGCAACCGTGACGACGAGTACCGTGACGCGGCCCTTGCGGCGGGCTTCGAGGTGGTTTCGCTCACCGAGGCGGCGACATGGGGTGAGATCGTCTTCTTGCTCGTGCCCGACGAAGTCCAGCCCGCCGTGTTTGGCAACGAGGTCGGCCCGGGGCTGCAACCGGGCGACGCGCTCGTGGTCGCGTCGGGCTACAACGTTGCTTTCGGCCTGCTCGACGCACCCGAGGGAGTCGATCTGGTGATGGTCGCGCCGCGGATGATCGGCGCGTCGGTGCGGGAGCGCTACCAGGCCGCCGAGCCGTATCCGTGCTTTGTGTCAGTGGAACGCGATCGCAGCGGCGAGGCCCTGTCGATTGCGCTCGCGATCGGGCGGGCGATCGGCGCCACGCGCGGCGGTGCCGTTGCCTCCTCGGCACGCGAGGAGGCGGCGCTCGACCTCTTCTCCGAGCAGGCGCTATGGCCGATGATCCTCGCGGCGCTGGGGTCGGCGTACGAGGTTCTGCACGACGCCGGCTTCTCCGACGCGGCGATCCTCAACGAGCTCTACCTCTCGGGAGAGCCGGCCGAGATCTTCACGCAGATGGCAGAGCAGGGTCTGTTCGAGCAGCTCCCGCTGCACTCGCACACGAGCCAGTACGGTCAACTTCGCGCGCTGCTCGCCGGCATCGGAGATGGGCTGCAGGAGCGCTTCTCCCGGGTGCTGCACCACGAGATCCTCTCCGGCGCGTTCGCGCGCGAATGGTCGGATGTCCTGACCGAGGACCCCGAGGCGCTGCAGCGAATGCACGCGCGGGCGCGCGAGCTGCCGATCGCCAGGGCGGAGGCGCGGGTGCGTGCCGCACCTTCAGCGGGCGGCACATGATGCATTGGCCCATCCGCCCGCCCATCGCGCGCGACATCCCGAAGGACGTCTGAATCAGGATCGCATGGCGCGTCCCTAGGCCGCCCCGGCGAGCCGCGTCACGATCGACCGCGCGGCCTGCGCCATCTCGGGCGGGGCGAGGACCTCCATCGGCGCGTCGAGGGTCGCCATCCAGACCAGGAACGAGCGCGACCACGGACCGGCGGTCGTCACCACGCAGGCCTCGTGACCGTCTGCCTCGACGCTCGCATACCGCGCGGGGATGCGGCGGCGGGCGGCCGCGGCGGTCAGGCCGAGCCGCAGGCGGCCGGGCGCGGCGGCGGAATCGGTCTCGTGCTGGCGACGCAGCTGACCCTGCACGTAGGCTGCGGGGTCGCCGCCGGGCACGGTGCGCCGGGCGCCGCGGCCGTCCTGGCGCAGGCGGCCGCGGATCCGGTCGATGCGGAAGGTGCGCCAGTCGTCGCGATCGAGGTCGAAGGCGACGACGTACCAGCGGTGGCCGCTGTGCACGACGGCGGCCGGCTCCGCGGTCCGGTGCGAGGCCCGCTCGTCGCGTGCGACGTAGGAGAAGCGGATCCGGGCGCGGTCGCGGCAGGCGTCGGCGAGATCGGTCAGGAGGTCGGGGTCGATCTGCGGCCCGGCGCCCGGGAACGTGGAGGTGGCGTCGCCGAGCGCGGAGACGCGACGGCGCAGGCGCGACGGGAGGACCTGCTGGAGCTTGAGGAGCGCGCGCATCGAGGTCTCCTCGATCCCGGCGATCGATCCCGAGGCGGCGGTGCGCAGCCCGACCGCGACCGCCACCGCCTCGGCGTCGTCGAGCAGGAGCGGCGGCAGCTCGCCGCCGGCGCCGAGCCGATAGCCGCCAGCCACGCCTGGCGCGGCCTCGACGGGATAGCCGAGCGAGCGCAGCTTGTCGATGTCGCGGCGGATCGTGCGCGGCCCGACCTCGAGCCGCTCGGCGAGCTCGGGGCCGGTCCACTCGCGCCGCAGCTGGAGCAGCGAGAGGAGGGCGAGGAGTCGCGCGGAGGTCTGAACCACGGCAGGCAGGATGACACAGAACGCGGACTGAAGCTGACCGCAATTACGCTAACCAGGTCTGAAGCTGACCGCGTTAGTCGAGAGGGTTGCGGCATGTCAACACTCGCTCTCACCCCATCACCGGCCGAGGCGCGCGAGCGCCCGACCCCCCGCGCGGCGTGGCTCGGATTCCTCGTGGTCCTCACCGCCGCCGTCATGGATCTGCTCGACTCGACGATCGCGCAGACCGCCGCCCCCGCGATCCGCCGCAGCCTCGGCGGGTCCTACGCCGAGCTGGAGTGGATCTCGGCCGCCTACACCCTCGCGATGTCGGTGACCCTGCTGCTCGGCAGCCGGCTCGGCGACATCGTCGGGCGCCGGCGGGTGCTGCTGGCCGGGATCACTGGGTTCACCGGCGCCTCGGTGCTGTGCTCGCTGGCGCCGAGCCCGGGAGCGCTGATCGCCGGTCGCGTGCTCCAGGGCGTCGTCGCGGCGATTATGGTCCCGCAGGGCTTCGGGCTGATCCGCGAGCTGTTCGGGGACGACGGCCAGCAGAAGGCGTTCGGCGTCTTCGGTCCGGTCATGGGCCTGGCCGCGATCGCCGGCCCGCTCGTCGGCGGCGGCTTGATCAACCTCGACGTCCTCGGCGCGGGCTGGCGCGCGATCTTCCTCGTCAACGTGCCGCTCGGGCTGGCAGCGATCGTCGCCGGCATTCGCTATTTGCCACGCCTGGAGCCGGTGACCCCGGAGGCGCGTCTCGATCCGACCAGCATCGCGATGGCGATGATCGGCGGCGTCGCCCTCGTCTACCCGCTCATCCAGGGGCGCGAGCACGGGTGGCCGGCCTGGTCGTTCGTCATGCTCGCCGTCGGCGTCGTCATCCTCATCGCCTTCGCGGCGCTCCAGGGTCGGCGCTCGCGCGGCGGCCGGGCGCCGCTCGTCGAGCCGTCGATCCTCCGTCGGCGCCCCTACGTCGCCGGACTCGCGGTCGTGACCGGGTTCATCGGCGCGATGGGCGGGATGATGATCGCGCTCAACGTCACCTACCAGACGGGGTTGGGCTTCACCCCCTGGGCCTGCGGCCTGGCCACCGTCGCGATCCCGGTCGCGGCGATCGCGGGCTCGATCACGTCCTCGGCGCTGCTGCCCAAGATCGGCCGTCGCACGATGCACATCGGCATCGTGGTGATGGCCGCCGGACTGGCCACTGCCGACGTCGTGCTCCACGCGGCGGGCGGCGGCGTCAGCGCCTGGGACCTCGCCGCCCCGCTCGCGCTGACCGGCCTCGGCATGGGGATGGTGTTCGTGCCGATGTTCGACGTCATCCTCGCCGGCGTCGAGCCCCACCAGCTCGGCTCGGCCTCGGGCCTGCTCGAGTCCATCCAGCAGCTGGCGATGTCGATCGGGATCGCCGCCGTCGGCACGGTTCTCTTCGACCGCCTCGGCTCCGGCCACGGCGCGGCGGCGTTCGTCGACGCCGCCGTGCACGCCCTGCCGGTCGCCATCGCGCTGCTGGGCGTCGCCTGGGTGGGGGTGTTCTGGTTGCCCCGCCACGCGCGCGGCAGTCACTGACGGACGATCGGGCGGGCGCGACTCCCGCGGGCCCGAGTCCCGGGGGCGCGACTCCCGCGGGCGCGACTCCCGGGGGCGCGACTCCGGGCGGGCGCGACTCCGGCCGGGCCCGCGCCCGCTACTGCCCGACCGAGAACAGCGCCTCGAGGTCGTGGCGCGAGTAGGCCTCGAAGGCGACCATCGTCTGCGTGCGGCGCACGCCGGGCAGCTGGGTCAGCCGGCCGGTGACGACCTGGGCGAGCTGATCCTGCTCGCGCAGCCGCAGCATGACGACGAAGTCCCAGTCGCCTGTGACCGAGTAGGCCTCGGCGACCCCCTCGATGTCGGCGAGTTCGCCGCCGAGCGTCTGCAGCGCCGTGCCTTCGGCCTGGATGAGAACGATTGCGTGGGTCACCGGGTAGCGCGCCACGCAGGCTACCGATTGACCGAGGGCCCCGTCCTTGGCAGAGTCCGCGCCCCCCATGGACCAGCCACCCACTCGGCGCGAGCGGACGCCCCTGCTGCGGGCTGATGCGCGTCCTCCTGCTCTCCGCTGACGACGTGCGCCAGGCGCTCGCGCCGGCCGCGTGCGAGCGAGCGATGGCGCAGGTGCTCGTCGCCCGGGCGCGCGGGCAGGCCACCAACCCGCTGCGCACGGTGATGCGCGTGTCGGGCGCAACGACGTTCATGGGCCTGATGCCCGCCTACGCGTCGACCGGCGGGTCGGGCACGTTCGCGGTCAAGGCGCTCTGCCTGGCGCCGACGAACCCGTCGCGCGGCCTCGACACCCATCAGGGAGTGGTGACGCTGTTCGACGGCGTGACCGGCATGCCGCAGGCGATCCTCAACGCCTCGGCGGTCACCGAGGTGCGGACCGCCGCGGTCACCGCCGCCGCGACCCGGCTGCTGGCGCGCCCCGACGCGCGCCGACTCGCGATCCTCGGCGCCGGCGTCCAGGCGCGCTCGCACCTGCGGGCGCTCGCCGCGGTCCGCCCCTGGACCGAGGTCCGCGTATTCGCGCCGACCTCCGAGCACGCGCGAGCCCTGGGCGAGATCGTGCCCGAGGTGACCGTGGCGGCCAGCGCCCAGGAGGCGCTCGACGACGCCGACGTCGTCACGACGGTGACGAGCGCGCTCGAGCCCGTCCTCGATCACCTCTGGCTGGCGTCCGGCGCGCACGTCAACGCGATCGGAGCGAGCTCGCTGAGCGCGCGCGAGCTCCCGGTCCGGACGGTCGCCGCGGCCGCGCTGTACTGCGACAGTCGCGAGTCGCTGCGCCACGAGGCCTCCGAGTTCCGCCTCGCGATCGAGCAGGGCCTGATCGACGAGCACCACGTCCGCGCCGAGCTCGGCGAGGTCCTCGCGGGACTCGCCGCCGGGCGCCGCAGCCCCGACGAGCTCACCGTTTTCCGCTCGCTCGGGATCGGCGTCGAGGATCTGGCGGCCGCCTCGCTCGCCGTCGACGTCGCCCACGGCCGCGGCCTCGGGGTCGAGGTCGATCTGTGATCGCGCTCGCCCCGATCGACGCGGCTCGGGAAGTGGCACCGGCGACAGCCAGATGACGGGCCAGGATCTCGCGGAACTCCTGCAACGTCTCCCGGTGCCGAGGAACGTGCCCTGCAGCGCGCCCGAGTAGTAGCCGGGTCCTGCTCCGCCCAGCCGACACGAACGTTGTACTGCGCCAGCTCGCGCGCCGCCTTAACGACGACGCGGCCCTCCGCGTCGAGGATGAGCGTGCGGGCACCGCCGGTGCCTTCGTCGACACCCATGACGTATCCCTCGCTCGTTGCCTCACCCTCCGTATCGCCGACTCCCGAGCGATCGTCCCGAGGGTCCCCTGCGTGGTCGGCACAGCCGTCACCTCATGGCCGGTCGTGGGCTCGGCTACCACTTGGTGAACCCCCCGTCGATGAGGAGGTCGGCGCCGGTCGTGAACGACGCGGCATCGCTCGCCAGGAACACCGTGGGCCCGACGAGGTCGTCTGGAGTTCCGACCCGGCCCATGGGGGTGTCATCCGCGAACTGGGTCATGCGCTCCTCCCACTCAGGCCCACTGGTCATAGCCGTGGCTATGTATCCGGGGCTGATGGAGTTGACCCGCACGCCCCGCCGGCCCCATTCGAGGGCCAGGCTCGCGGTGAGGTGCTTGACACCCGCCTTCGACGCGTTGTAGTGAGCTTGCTGCAGTCCGCGGTTGGCGATCGTCGCCGACATCGAGGCGATATTGATGATCGAGCCCTGTCCTCTGTCCAGCATGACCTTCCCCTCGGCCCGGCAGCACACGAACACGCCGGTCAAGTTGGTGTCGATCAGCCGACCCCAGAGCTCATCCGTCATGTCCTCGGCGGGCGAGGAGCTGTTGATCCCGGCGCAGTTGACGGCAATGTCGAGCGCGCCGAGTCGCTCTGTGTGCTCCGCCATCGCCCGGTCCACGGCCGACGGGTCCGTCACATCGGCAATGAGGGAGATCGCGGTTCGCTGAAGTCCGCCGATCGCATCGAGCGTGGCCGACAGCCCCTCCTCCTGGCTGGCCAGATCCAGGCAGCTGACGTCCGCCCCCTGCTCGGCCAAGCCCGCGGCCAGCCTTTGCCCGATGCCGCTGCCGGCCCCGGTCACCAGCGCCGTCCTCCCCGTCAGGTCAAATAAGGTGGCCATAGTGCCCAACTCCTCGCTCGGTTTTCCGTCGTGACGCACGTCCGCCTCCGCACCTCGCGCCTGCGGGCGTGCGGGAACGGACACGCTGGTGGTGCTTGCCAGAGATGCGCTCGCCGCGCCGTGCACCTCGTGACCTCTCCTACCCGACCGTCAGCGCGGGAATCTGGACCCGATGGCCCCCGCCGATGCGCCGCCGGCGCCCGGCGGAACGCGCTCTGGCCGCCCGCCTGAGGCTCTGCACCGCGCCGGGCGGTCATGAGGGCACGTCACGACGATGGCACCCCACCCGCCGACCTCGCGGCCTCGGCCCACTCCGATGACCGGGGGACTCCGCCCGGCCGCCGGAAGGCACGGCGGCCATAGCCGAGCCGTCACGGCCGGGGACGGCGAAGCGCTGCACGTATCGCCGGTAGTCCTCGACCTCTTCGGTGGTCCGCCGCGAGTCCCAGCCGATGTCGCGCGCGATGATCCGCGCGGCGCGCTCGGCGCACCCCAGGCCCCTGTCCGGGCTCAGGCCCGCCATGGTCCGGCGCATCAGCGCGTCGGTGAGCGTCTGCGCGAGCTCCTCCCTGAACGCGAAGATCAACTCGGCGCCGATCGCGCCGGTGCTCTCGTGAAACGGCGAGAGAAGCTCCGGCGATCCCGCCCCGACTCTCAGCACATCCGCGGCCCGCGAGCCGTACACGTCGACGAGGCGGTCCGCAACGGGACCGGAGAGGCCGCTCGAGGTCGCAAACGCGTTCCGGAAGTGGTCGAGGTCGGCCACCTTCGCCCCCGGGAGCGACAGGTCCCGGGTGACGCACGGGGGCGGCTTGCGCCCGAGGAGGGCGAATACCTTGTCCACCGTCTCCTCGGCCAGGCTCCGGTAGGTGGTCAGCTTGCCGCCGACGATGGACACCAGGCCACGGATCTCAGGAGCATGATCGTGGATGATGTGGCTGCGGGGAAGTTTCCACTCCGACCGCCCCGGCAGATATGGCAACGGCCGTATCCCGCTGTAGGTGAAGAGGATGTCGTCGGGCGTGAGGTCCGCGCCGGGGATGAGGCGGTTGGTCTCGGTCAGGAGGTAGTCGATCTCGTCCTCGTCGGCGCGGGCTTCCCCGGGGTCGTCATCGAAGCGGCGGTCGGTGGTGCCGATGAGATATCGGCCATCCCAGGGGACGACCAGGATGAGGCGTCCGTCCGCCTGGGATTCGTAATAGACGGCATCCGTCAGCGCTCCGGGAAACGGATCCACGACCAAATGGCTGCCCTTCGTGCCGCCGATGAGCCTCTCGACGGGCTCGCCCGCAGCCTTGAACACCGAGTCGACCCACGGGCCGGCCGCGTTGACGATGACATCGCCCCGCAGCTCGTGGCGTGCGCACGTCATCGCGTCGGTGTACCGAACGCCGCGCGCGTGGCCGTTCTCCATCAGCAGGCCGTCCACCGCAGCATGCGTGTGAATCACCGCGCCGTCGGCGCGAGCGGCGAGCACCGTCTCCACACAGAGCCGCTCGGGCCACATGACCTGCCCATCGATATACACCGCCGCTCCGCTCAGGCCCTCACGGTTCATGCCCGGAAAGCGTTCGAGGGTCTCCTCCCGGGACAGGATCCGATGTCTCGACGCGGTCTTGTCGAAGGAGAGCGCGTCATAGGCGATCATGCCGGTTCGGATCATCCACGGCGGGCGCTTGTTGTGCCCGTAGAACGGCATCAGGAGCGGCACCGGCTTGACCAGATGTGGTGCCAGGCGGAGCAGGCGCTCGCGTTCACGGAGCGACTCGCGCACCAGCCGCACGTCAAGCTGCTCGAGGTAGCGAAGACCACCGTGGATCAGTCGTCCCGACCAGCTTGAAGTGCCGCTCCCGAAGTCCTCCTTCTCGAGCAACGCGACCCGCAGGCCGCGCGCGGCGGCGTCGCGGGCGATGCCCGCGCCATTGATGCCGGCCCCGATCGTGATCAGATCGAACGGCAGCATGTCACCTCGCCGGAGAGCGTCTCCGTCAGCCTCCGTGCCAGCGGCGGCATGGTGCGCACGGCCCAAGGTCACCCTCGGCTCCTCGGTGGTCGTCCATCGAGCCGCTTGAGGCCGAGCAGCATGGACATGCCGGTCACGCGCCCTGCAGCGCGGCGAGTATATGCCAGGCGCCTGGAAGCGGCCGCGCCGGTTTTGGCGCGGCCGGCTCTCGCCCGAACCCCGGAAGCGGGTCCAGCGCGGCCGCTGAGTCAGATGCCGAGGTCGGAGAGGTGCTCGTACTCGAGCGCGAGCCCGGTGACCGCCTGGTGCACGAGGGCGAGCGCGGCGCGGACGTTGGCCGCGACGTTGGGAGCGAGCTCGGGATCGGCGGCGAGCCACTTGAGCTGCGCGTAGACGGCGAGCACCCGCTCCTCGGTCTCGGTGCACTCGTCGCCGAGCAGGTCGCGAGTCACGGCGAAGCCCCCAGCGGGACTTCGCGCCGGTCGACGGTGCGCCGCGCCTTGAGCTCGAAGCGCGGCAGGGCGCCGGCGGCCGCGAGCTCGACGCGGAAGTTCAACCCCTCGTGGGCCTGCGCGAGCTCGCCGTGCAGGCGGTCGCGCAGCTCGGGCCATCGCTGCACCGAGACCTCGGCCCGCAGCTCGACGCACAGGCTGATCTCGTCGCGGACGCCCTCGCGGAAGATGACCGTCTGGAACTCGTCGACCTCGGCGTGCTCGCGGACGATCGCCTCGATCGCGCGGGGGTAGACGTTCGTCCCGCGGACGATCCGCATGTCATCGACGCGACCGAGGATGCCGCCCTCGTAGATGTCGAGGGTCCGCCCGCACCCGCACCGGGCCGCCGGGACCTTGCAGACGAGGTCGCCGGTGCGATAGCGCAGGAGCGGAATCGCACCCCGGCCGAAGGACGTGACGACGCGCTCGCCGGGCTCGCCGCGGGCGATGGGCTCGAGGGTCACCGGGTCGATCACCTCCTCGATCACATGGTCCTCGATGATGTGGGTGCCGCCCGGCTGATGGGCGCACTCGAAGACCATGATGGTGCCGATCTCGGTCATCCCGGCGGTGTCGAACGCCCGCGCTCCCCACTGCGCCTCGATCAGCGCCTTCGTCTGCGGGATCGAGCCCGCGGGCTCGCCGGAGAGGATGACCCGCCGCACCGCCGATCCGCGCAGGTCGATGCCGTGAGCCTCGGCCTCCTGGGCAAGGCGCAGCGCATAGGTGGGCGTCGAGGCGACGACGGTGGCGCCGAAGGCGATGATCTGACGCACCCGCGCCTCGGTCGTCTGCGCGCCGCCGGGGATGTTGAGGACGCCGATCTTCTCCATCGCGTAGTGCAGGCCCCAGAAGCCGATGAACGAGCCGTAGCCGAAGGCGATGTAGGCGGTGTCGGCGGGACGGACCCCGCAGCCCCAGACCGCGTAGGACCACAGCTCGGCCGCCCACGCCCAGTCCTTGCGCGAGTCCAGCGCGCGCAGCGGCTCGCGCCCGGTCGTGCCCGAGGTGGTGTGGATCCGGATCGCTCCCTCGCCGTCGATCGTCGGCAGCTCGCCGTAGGGCGGGCGCTCGCGCTGGGAGTTCATCCAGTCGTCGCGGGTCAGCATCGGCAGTCGCCGCAGGTCGTCGAGCGAGCGCAGCGCGTCGGGATCGACCCCGGCGAGCGCGCGCCGGTACCAGGGGCTGCGCTGCGCCGCCCATGCGGTGTGCCGCCGGAGCTTGGCCATCTGCAGCGCCTCGAGACGCGACCGTTCGAGCGTTTCGGTCTTCGGGTTCCAGAACGGGCTCGCCGCCGCGGCCATGTGGCCGCGGACGATACCTGACGTTGTTCCGGAGTTCTATGTCGAGTATCGTCGGCGCGCGTGGACTACGGGGTCTTCCTGCCGGTCTCGGGCTCGGCTGCGACCCGCGACGGGCTGCGCCATGCGGCGCAGACGGCCGAGCGGCTGCGCTTCAGCACCGTATGGGCCGCCGACCGGATCGTCATCCCCTGGCAGATCGACACCGCGTACGCCTACAGCTGGTCGGGAACGTTCATCGTGCCGCCCGAGAAGCCGTTCCTCGACACGATGACGGCGCTCGCCTTCCTCGCCGGGGCGACCGATCGGATCGGGCTCGGGATCAGCGTCCTGGTCACCACCTACCGCAACACGCTGCACTGGGCCAAGGTGGCGGCGACGATCGACCGGCTCTCGGAGGGACGGTTCATCTGCGGGGTCGGGATCGGCTGGATGCGCGAGGAGTTCGAGGCCCTCGGACTCGGAGAGCGCTTCGAGCAGCGCGCCGCGCTGGGCGAGGAGCAGATGGCAGTCGCGCACAATCTCTTCTCCGAGTCGCACGCGAGCTTCCACGGCGCGTTCCACGACTACGACGACATCGCCTTCGAGCCCAAGGCCCACGGAGCCCGGATCCCGATCTGGTGCGGCGGCGAGAGCCGCGGCGCCCAGCGGCGCGCCGGCCGCCAGGCCGACGCCTGGTTTCCGTACTTCACCGAGATCACCCCGCAGGGCCTGCGCGAGCGCTTCGAGTACGTGCGCGAGACCGCCGCCGCTGCCGGGCGCGATCCCGACAGCGTGCGCCTGAACTGCTGTCTGCCCGTGGAGGTCACCGACGCGCCGATCGAACAGGATCCGCAGCGCCTGCGCGGCACGCCGCAGCAGATCGCGCACGCCCTGGCGGCCTTCGAGGCGGTGGGCGTCGAGCACGTGGCGCTGCAGTTCCTCGTCGGGCGCTTCCCGGAGCGACTCGCGCAGATGGAGCGGCTCGCCCCCGCGATCATGCCGACCTAAGGGCCCACGACTTCCTAATTGACGGCTCCGGCGGCGTCTGGACGCGCTAGCGGGCAACGAAGGCGAGCACGCGCGAGGGGCTGCCGGTGCCCTCGACGAGGCGCAGCGGCGCCACGACGAGGAGCGCGCCGGTCGCCGGCAGCGCCGCGAGGTGGGCGAGCGAGGTGAGGCCATAGCGGCCCGCGCCGAGCAGGAAGTTGTGGACCGGGAAAGCCGGATCGAACCCGCCCGCGGCGCCGGCGTCGATGCCGACCGTCTCGACGCCGAAGCCGACCACCCCGGGATGCCGGGCGAGCCACCGTGCCGCGCCCACGTCGGGTCCCGGCGTCACCGGACCCTCCGGTCCGGCGTTGATAAACGCCGCCTCGTCCTGGGCGCGCGCGTCCCAGCCCGTGCGATAGAGCACCCAGGCGCCGTCGGGGATCGCGCCGTGCTCGGCCTCGAAGGCATCGAGGTGCTCGGCCGTCAGCAGGTGGCCGGGATCGGCGGCGACCGCGGCGGCGTGGTCGACGACGACCGCCGGGCCGACGAGCCGACGCGGCGGGATCGAGCCGACGTCCTCGCCGTCGCGGCCGGTGATCCAGTGGATCGGCGCGTCGAGGTGGGTGCCGGTGTGCTCGCCGAGCTCGAGCACGTCCCACGCCCACGCCGGGCCGTCGTCGTCGAAGCGGCTGAGCGGCCGGCGCGAGAGGTGCGGGGTGTTGGCGAACGGCTCCGGGAGCACGAGCACCGGCGTCGTCTCCGACAGCGGTTGGGTGAGGTCGACGACCTGCACCGAGCCGTCGGCGAGAGCGGCGAGGAGATCGGTGACGGCGGGACTGGGCACGAGGTCTCCTTCCCGGGTCGGCGCGCTAACCCGCGCGGAACGCTTCCGTGAGCCAGTCGGCGCACACGGCCGGGTTGACCTTGGCGTCGAGGACCATCGGTCCCGATCCGTTGCGCAGCCAGTCGTGCAGCGGCCCGAGATCGGCGATCGAGCGCACCGTCATGCCCGCGGCGCCCGCGGCCCGCGCGATGCGCGCGAGGTCGGCGTCGGGGAACCGGACCGGCGCGAGGTCCTCGCCCATCGGCCCGAAGTGATGGACCTCGGCGCCGTAGGCGGCGTCGTCGTAGACGGCCACGAGCAGCCGCACGCCGAACCGCGCGGCGGTCTCGATCTCGGCGAGCGAGAGGAACGCGCCGCCGTCGCCGAGGACCGCGACCATGACCCGATCCGGCCGGGCGACGGCACCGCCGATCGCGGGGCCCAGCGCGAGCCCGACGGCCTGGAAGGCGTTGATGAACAGCCACGAGCGCGCGTCGGGAACGTCGAGGTAGAAGGACGGATACCCCTGGAAGTGCCCGGAGTCCACGGCGACCGCGACCTCGCCCCCGAGCGCGTCGGCGAGCGCGATCCCGAGCGTGCGGGGGTCGATGTGCTCGGCGGTGCTCTGCTCGGCGTAGGGCTCGTGGCGCCAGTGCCCGCGGGCGATCCGCGGCGCGAGCTCGGGGGTGCGCCAGCCGGCCGGGGCATCGCCGCCGCGCTCGAGCTGCGCGAGCAGCGCCTGGGCGGTGAGCGCGGTGTCGCCGACGATGCCGAGCGCCACCGGGAGGTTGGCGCCGATCGCGTCGGGATCGAGATCGACCTGGACGACGCGGGTGCCGTCACCGATCAGCTCGCGGTGGCGCGTCGTCCAGTGGTTGAGCGTCGCGCCGAACGAGATCACGACGTCGGCGGCGGCGATCAGCTCGGCGGCGACGGGCGAGGCGAACCCGCCGGAGATCCCGAGGTCGAACGGGTCGCCGGCGAACAGGCCCTTGGCGACCGCGGAAGTGGCGAGCAGCGCCCCGGCGCGCGCGGCAAGCGCCGCGATGTCGGGTCCGGCGTCGGCGAGGACGGCGCCGCGGCCGCCGATCAGGAGGGGACGCTGCGCGTCGCGCAGGATCTCCGCCGCCTCGGCGACCGCCGCGGGGCGAGGAGCGGGGGTCGCGGGAATCGACGACCACGGCGGCAGGAGGCGTCCGCCGTCGGGCACCGGGAGGGTCTGCAGGTCGATCGGGAGCATGAGGACGACCGGGCGGCGCTCGACCTCGGCGCGGCGCAGCGCCCGGGCGGCGTCGGCGGCCGCGCTCGCCGGCCCGTGGACGCGGTCGGCGACCGCCCCGACCGCCTCGACGAGCCCGTGCTGGTCGATGCGGAAGTTCGAGCGCCGCGCGCCGGCGGGGGTCTCCCCGGCGAGCACGACGAGCGGCGTGCGGCTCTTGACGGCCTCGGTGAGCGCGGTCAGGGTGTTGGTCAGCCCGGGCCCCTGGTGGACCGAGACGACGCCCACCCGGCCGGTCGTCCGCGCCCAGCCGTCGGCCATGCCCGTGGCGCCGGCCTCGTGGCGGGCCGCGAAGTAGCGGGCGCCGGCGGCGACGAGCGCGTTGGTGGCGACCGCGTTGCCGCTGCCGATGAGGCCGAACACGGTGTCGACGCCGAGCGCCCCGAGCGCGTGCCCGACGACCTGGGCCACGGTGGTTCCGGCGACCGGCGCGCGGTCCTGCCTGTCGATCGCCGGCGCGGCTGCATCCACTGTCGCGCATCGTACAACCGAGCGCCGGGCCGGTCGCGGCTTGAGCTAGCGTGTGCGAGGGGATGGTGACCTGCTGATGGCCGCGGCGCGGGGAACGGAGGGACTGCAGCCACAGGACCTGGTGCTGACGATGTTCGGCGCCCACGTGCGCCGGCCCGGCGAGACCGTCTGGTCGGGGGGCATGGTGGAGATCCTCGAGCGGCTCGACTTCACGCCCGGCGCGGCTCGGGCGGCGCTCGCCCGACTCGTCAACCGCGACCTGCTCGAGCGCACCCGGGACGGCCGCCTCGTCCACTACTCGCTGACCGCGCGCGCCGCCGCGCTGCTCGCCGACGGCGACCGACGCATCTTCAGCTTCGGGCGCACTCGGCCCGCCGACGCGTGGACGGTGCTCTGGCACGCGATTCCCGAGGCCCAGCGCGTCGCCCGCTCGCGCTTCGCCACCCGGCTGCGTTTCCTCGGCTTCGGCGCCGTCCAGGACGCGACCTGGGTGGCGGCGCGCGACCGCGAGCAGGAGGTCCGCCAGCTCCTGCGCGAGCTCGAGATCGAGCCGTACGCGTCGATCCTCGTCGGACGGCTGTCCCGAGGGCTGTTGCCGATCGCGCTCGTCGCCCAGGCGTGGCGGCTGGACCTGACCGTTGGGCGCTACGAGGCGTTCCTGGCGGAGTTCGAGTCGCTGCGCTGCCTCGAGGTCCGCGCCGGCCTGTCGCCCGTCGACGCCTTCAAGCGCCGGACGCTGATGCTGCATCGCTTCCGCTCCTTCCCCTCAATCGATCCCGAGCTGCCCGAGTCGGTCGACTCGGTCGGCGCCCTGCGCGCCCGCGCGGTCGCGTGCTTCGACGAGGTCTACGGTGAGCTCGAGGAGTTCGCCACCGCCTACTTCCGCGCCGTCGCCCAGCCCGCGTGCAAGCCGATCGCGCGTGTGGGCGCAATGGATGACATCTGACCCGGGTCGGGTGTAGACTGTGGGCTGCCGATGGGCCGTTACGTCGTCGTCACGGGAGGCAGCCGCGGGATCGGTCGGGAGATCGTCGCCCGGTTTGCCGCTCTCGGCGACGATGTCATCGCGATCGCTCGCGATGCCGCGGCGCTGCGTGAGGTGGCCGCCGAGCATCCCGGCAGCGTGCGCGGCATCGAGTGCGACCTCGCGGAGCCCGACCGCGTCGTCGCGCTGATGCGCGGTTTCGACGAGGTCGACGTCCTCGTCAACAACGCCGGCGTCGCCGACAGCGCGCCGCTGCACCGCACGAGCCTCGAATGCTGGCAGCGGCTGCTGGCGATCAACGCGACCGCCGCGTTCCTGTGCACGCGCGAGGTGATCGTCGGCATGCGCGAGCGCGACCGCGGGCGGATCATCACCGTCGCCTCGACCGCGGGGCGCGTCGGCGCCGCCTACGCCAGCGCCTATGCGGCCTCCAAGCATGCCGCGGTCGGGCTCATGCGCTCGGCGGCCGCCGAGCTCCGGGGGACCGGCGTCACCGCCAACGCCGTCTGTCCCGCGTACGCCGACACCGAGATGACCGCCGCGTCGATCGAACGGATCGCGCAGCGCACCGGGCGCAGCCGCGACGACGGCGCCGTGGCGCTCGCCTCGACGTCGCCCCTGGGGCGATTGCTCGCGCCCGGCGAGGTCGCGGCCGCCGTGACGTGGCTGGCCTCCCCGGAGGCTTCGAGCATCAACGGACAGACCCTGATTCTCGACGGAGGAGGCATCCAGACGTGACGATCTTCCGCGCCTCGGCGCCCCTGACCGAGAGCTGGGGCCACTTCGACTTCGCGGTGCACGACGGCGTCGCCCGCATCACGTTCAACCGTCCCGATCGCCTCAACCCGCTGACCTTCGAGGCCTACGCCGATCTGCGCGACCTGCTCGCCGAACTGCCCCTGCGCGGCGACGCCCGCTCGGTGATCATCACGGGGCAGGGGCGCGGCTTCTGCTCGGGCGGCGACGTCGAGGAGATCATCGGCGAGCTGCAGACGTTCAAGGCCGCCGATCTCCTCGAGTTCACCCGCATGACCGGCCAGATGATCCGGGCGATCCGCGACTGTCCGCTGCCGGTGGTCGCCGCGATCAATGGGATTGCCGCCGGCGCCGGGACCGTCGTCGCGCTCGCCGCGGACTTCCGGCTGCTCGCCGACACCGCCTCGTTCCAGTTCCTGTTCACCCGCGTCGGGCTGTCGGGCGCCGACATGGGCGCCGCCTACCTGCTGCCACGCGTCGTCGGGCTCGGCCGCGCCACCGAGCTGCTGATGCTCGGCGATCGGATCGACGCACCGCGCGCGCTCGAGATCGGCCTCGCCACCGAGGTGATGGCGGGCGCGGAGCTGATGGAGCGCGCCGAGGCGCTCGCGCGGCGGCTCGCCGACGGCCCCGCGCTCGCCTTCGCGACGACCAAACGGCTGATCTCCCGCGAGCTCGACATGGACCTCGCCGGCGCGGTCGAGTTCGACGCCGCCAACCAGGCGCTGCTGATGCTCGCCGACGACCACCGCGAGTTCTACGCCGCGTGGGCGGAGAAGCGCCCGCCGCAGTGGAAGGGGTCCTGAGCGATGGCCAACGAGATCATCAACACCCCGTCGCTCGGCGACCCCGTCGGCTTCGCCCACGCCGTCGCCGCCGACTGCAACGGCCGGCTCGTGTTCCTCGGCGGGCAGACCGCGCTGACCCCCGAGGGCACGATCTCGGGTCCGAGCCTGCCCGAGCAGCTCGACGTCGCCGCCGGCAACGTCGTGGCGGCGCTGCGGACCGCCGGCGGTGAGCCGCGGGACATCGTCTCGATGCAGATCTTCGTCACCGACCCGGCCGACTACAGGCGCCAGCTCCCCGCGCTGGGCCGCGTGTGGCGGGCGCACTTCGGGCACCACTTCCCGGCGACCGGCCTGTTCGGCGTCACCCGGCTGTTCGACGACGAGGCGCTGATCGAGCTGATGGCGGTCGCCGTCGTCCCCGCGGTGCGACGATGACGACGGCCACCTCGTCGCCCGCCTCCGCGCTCGACGCCCACCTCGACGCCGGCGCGCGCGAGCTGCTCGCCGACACCGAGCGCCGGGCCAGCGAGGTGTTCGCGCCGCTCGCGCGACGCGGACGCGACGGCGAGGTCGATCGGGCGCTGCTGGCCGCCCTCGCCGAGCAGGGGCTGCTCGCGCGTCTGCTCAGCCGCGACGCCGGCGGCTGGCGGTCGGAGATCTCGGCGCTGGCGCTGTGCCTGATCCGCGAGGGCCTGGCCCGCTGGTGCACCGCCGCCGAGACCGCGTTCGCGATGCAGGGGCTCGGCAGCTTCCCGCTGCTGCAGTCGGGCACCCGGGAGGCGATCGAGGAGTGGATCCCGCGGGTCGCCTCCGGCGAGGCCGCCGCAGGGTTCGCCCTGTCCGAGCCCCAGGCGGGCAGCGACGTCGCCGGGCTCGCGCTGTCGGCGAGGCGCGACGACGACGCCGGTGGCTGGCGGTTGAACGGCCAGAAGACCTGGATCTCCAACGCCCCCGACGCCGACGTCTACTCCGTGTTCGCGCGCACGACGCCCGGCGCGGGCGCGCGGGGGCTGACCGCGTTCCTCGTGCCCGGAGGCGCTGAGGGGCTGATCGGGCACCGGATCGAGCTCGTCTCGCCGCATCCGATCGGGACGCTCGTGTTCGAGGACGTGCGCGTCCCGCCGGAATACGTGCTCGGCGAGGTCGACCACGGGTTCGCGGTGGCGATGCGAACGCTCGACATGTTCCGGCCGAGCGTCGGCGCGTTCGCCGTGGGGATGGCGCGGGCGGCGATCGACGCGACCATCGCGTACACGAGCGAGCGCGAGGCGTTCGGGGGCCCGCTGGCCCGGATGCAGGCCGTCCGCCATCGCCTCGCCGACGTCGCCACCCGGGTGCAGGCGGCGCGCCTGCTCGTCCACGCGGCGGCCTCGGCGTACGACGCCGGGGTCTCACCCACGACCGAGGCGGCGGCGATGGCCAAGCTGATGGCGACCGAGGTCGCGCAGGAGGCCGTCGACGCGGCCATCCAGCTGCACGGTGCGACCGCGTTGCGACGCGGCCACCTGCTCGAGCACCTGTATCGCGAGGTGCGCGCGCCGCGGATCTACGAGGGAGCGTCCGAGATCCAGCGCGAGATCATCGCGCGCGCGATGTTCGCCCGGACAGAGGGGCGATGAGGGTCGCGATCCGCGGCGGGGGCCCGGGCGGCCTATACGCGGCGATCCTGCTCCGCCGGCTCGACCACGAGGTGACGGTGTGGGAGCGCAACGCCCACGACGACACGTTCGGCTTCGGCGTCGTCTTCTCCGACGAGACGCTCGCCGGCTTCCAAGCCGCGGATCCGCCGACCTATCGCGCGATCGCCGACAGCTTCGCGCGCTGGGGCGAGATCGACATCTTCTACCGCGGCGAGCGTCGAACTTCGGGCGGACACGGGTTCTCGGCGTTGAGCCGCAAGCGGCTGCTGACGATCCTGCAGGATCGGGCGGTTGCGCTCGGAGCCGACGTGCACTTCCTCACCGAGTCGCCGCCGCTGGAGGAGCTCTGCGCCGGCCACGACCTCGTCATCGGGGCTGACGGGGTCAACAGCGCGACGCGTACCGAGCGCGCGGAGGCGTTCGCGCCGAGCATCGACCGTCGGCTGTCGAAGTTCATGTGGCTCGGCACCGATCTCGTCTTCGAGGCGTTCACCTTCCACATCGTGGAGACCGAGTGGGGGGTGTTCCAGATCCACGCCTACCCATACGACGACACGATGAGCACCTTCATCGTCGAGACCGACGAGGCGACCTGGCAGCGCGCCGGCCTGCACCGCAGCGAGGCGCTCGAACTCGCGCCGGGCGTCAGCGACGAGGCGAGCATCGACGTCTGCCGGCGCCTGTTCGCCGACATCCTCGATGGACACGAGCTGATCGGATCGGGCTCGCGCTGGCTGAACTTCAACACGGTGCGCAACGCCCGCTGGCACGACGGCAACGTCGTCCTGCTCGGCGACGCGGCGCACACCGCCCACTTCTCGATCGGCTCGGGTACGAAGCTCGCGATGGAGGACGCGATCGCGCTCGCCTGGGCATTTCGCGCCGCCGGGGACGGGGGCGACGTCGGACCGGTCCTGCAGCGCTACGAGGATGCGCGGCGCGACGACGTCGCGAGCACCCAGCGCGCGGCCCAGGCGAGCCTCGAGTGGTTCGAGAACATCGCACGCTACGTCGGCCAGACCGCCGACGAGTTCGCCTTCAACCTCCTCACCCGCAGCCGCCGGATCACCTACGACAACCTCCGGATGCGCGACGACGCCTTCGTGGACGGCGTCGACGACACCTTCGCCGCTCGCGCCATGCCCGAGCTCGAGGGCGATCCACCGCCGCCGATGTTCTTCCCCTTCCGCCTCCGCGCGCTCGAGCTCTCAAACCGCGTCGTCGTCTCGCCCATGGACATGTACGCCGCGCAGGACGGGCGGGTCGGCGACTTCCACCTCGTCCACCTCGGCAGCCGCGGCGTCGGCGGCGCCGGCCTCGTCATGACCGAGATGGTCTGCGTCTCGTCCGAGGGGCGGATCACGCTCGGCTGCGGCGGCCTCTACGACGACGACCAGATCGCTGGGTGGGCGCGGATCGTCGCCTTCATCCACGGGCAGACGCGCGCGAAGATCGGCTGCCAGATCGGCCACAGCGGCCGCAAGGGCTCGACGCGGCTGCTCTGGGAGGGCGACCACGAGCCGCTGCAACGCGGCTGGCCGGTGATCGCGCCCTCGCCGCTGCCCTACTTCCCGCACAGCCCCGTGCCGCGCGAGATGACCCGCGCCGACCTCGAGCAGGTGCGCGGCGAGTTCGTTGCCGCCGCGCGGCGCGCCGAGGCGTGCGGGTTCGACCTGCTTGAGATCCACATGGCGCACGGCTACCTGCTCTCGTCGTTCCTCTCCCCGCTGACCAACGTCCGCGAGGACGAGTTCGGCGGTGATCTGGCGGGGCGCGCCCGGTTCCCGCTCGAGGTGTTCGCCGCCTGCCGCGCGGTCTGGCCCGCCGAGAAGCCGATGGCGGCCCGGATCTCCGCCACCGATTGGGTGCCGGGCGGCTTCACCGGCGGCGACGCGGTCGCGCTCGCCCGCATGCTCGCCGACCACGGCTGCGACCTCGTCGACGTCTCGACCGGCCAGGTGTCGCCCGACCAGCGTCCGGCCTACGGGCGCAGCTACCAGACCCCGTTCGCCGACCGGATCCGCCACGAGGTGGACATCGCGACGATGGCGGTGGGCGCGATCTCCAGCCACGAGGATGTCAACACGATCATCCTCTCGGGCCGGGCCGATCTGTGCGCGCTGGGGCGACCGCACCTCTACGACCCGTACTGGACGTTGCACGCGGCGGCCGAGCAGGGCCTCGGCGAGGAGCCGTGGATCGTCAACTACCGCGCCGGCAGCCGGCGGCCGAACGACGGGCGCGCGGAGGCCGCCAAGGCGCCGCCGCGGGCGTCGCACGACGGCGCGCCGGCGGCGCCGCAGCGTTTTGCACCGCGGGCGGTCGCGTCGCCCTAGAGCGCGCTTCGGATCTGCCAGAGGTCGGGGAACGCGGGGCGCAGCAGCGTCCTCGCCAGGGTCGCGGCCCCCGAGGTGCCGCCGGTGCCGCGCTTGTCGCCGATCGTCCGGCGGACCATCTGGACGTGGCGGTAGCGCCACTCCATGACCGCCTCGTCGAGGTCGACCATCCGCTCGCAGAGACGCGCCGCGTCGCCGTCGTCGCGGTAGACGGCGAGCAGCGCGCGCTGGACGCCCTCTGACGGCGCAGCCGGTGCGGTGACGTCGCGCCGCAGCGCGTCGGCGGGGATCGGATAGCCCCGCGCGGCGAGATAGCCGAGGAAGCCGTCGTACAGCGACGGCTCCCGGAGCGCGGCGGCGATCGCGGCGTGCTCGGGCGCCCGCGGATCGTAGGGGGCGAGCATCGCCTCCGGCTCGCGGCGCCCGAGCATCGCCTCCAGGCGCCGGAACTGCGCCGACTGAAAGCCGCTGCCCTCCTGCAGGCGGTCGCGGAACGCGGTGAACTGCAGCGGGGTCATCGTCTCGAGCACGTCGATCTGGGCGACGACCGTCTTGAGCACGGTCAGCATCCGCGTGACCGTCGCCAGCGCCTGCGAGGTGGCGACGGCGTTCAGCTGGCGGCGGAACTGCGCGCCCTCGTGCAGCAGCTGCTTGAACCACAGCTCGTAGACCTGATGGATGACGATGAACAGCAGCTCGTCGTGCTCCTCGGAGCGCGGGCGCTGAGCCCCGAGCAGCTCGTCGAGCGCGAGGTAGGTGCTGTAGTTCAGCGCCTCCCGGTGGGGCGCCGAGGTCGGCCCAGACGTGGCCTTTGCGGTCGCCAGGCCCCCGCCCCTCCCGCGGCGATCGGACCTCAGCGCGTCGCGGTCGTCGCCAGGGACGACATCACCACCTCGCCGATGTCGCTCTGCTGCAGCTTGACGAGCTCATCGATGTGCTCCGCGACCCACGCGGCCGCGGAGTCCTGCGCGGCGTCGGCTTGCGCCGAGGACGCCCAGTGCGACACCGAGAACAGCCCCGCCGATGCCGCGATGAGCTCGTAGGACTGAAATCCCGGCCGCCCGCGGAAGATCTCGAGCATCCCGCCGGGCTCCTGCACCCTGCGCACCACCTCCTCGAAGGTCCCCGATTTCAACCTGTAGAAGGCGACACGAACATGCATGGTTCACCCTTTCGCGAACGGCGGTACGACCTCGAAGGCTAGGCACCGTGCGTGGCGGCGTCAACGCTCCCTATACTCGTGCACCTGCCCCCCGGCCACGGCACGGCCCTCGGGCACCGACTCGTGGAGCGCTGTCGCATGGGGGTTCAGCATCAGTCACCAACAGCCGGGAAGGCCCCAGCGATGGCGGCGCACCCGCGAGGTCAATAATGGCCACGGGCGACGCCGAAGCACTGTCGGCAACCAAGCGCCGCCTGCTGCAACAGCGTCTGAGTGGTGCCGCCGCGGCCACTGCGCCGAGCTCGGGGTCGATCCCGCGCCGGGCTGACTCGGGCCCGGCGCGCCTCTCGCCGCTGCAGGAGCAGCTCTGGTACTTCAGTCGCCTGGCGCCCGACAGCCTGGTCTTCAACGAGGCCGCGACGATCCGCAAGGAGGGCCCGCTCGACGTCTCAGCCCTCTCGGTCGCCTTGACCGAGCTCGTGCGACGTCACGAGATCCTGCGGTCGACATTCGAGGTGGTCGATGGCGAGCCGATGCAGCTCGTCGGTCCAGCGCCCGCATTTGACCTACCGGTCAGCGACATCAGCGGCCTGCCGGCGGCGGAGCGGGAGCGCGAGGCCGCGCGGCTGGCGGCCATACAGGCCAAATGTCCGTACGACCTGGCGCGTGGGCCGCTCGTGCGGTTCCTGCTCGTCCGCTTCGCGCCCGACCACCACCGCCTGTACCTGGCCCTGCACCAACTCGTCTTCGACTGCTTCAGCCTCTACCGCGTCGTCGTCCCGGAGCTCGTCGCCTGCTATGACGCCGCCCGTGCGGGACGTGAGCCCTCCCTGGCCGAGCCCGCGATCCAATACGCGGACTACGCGGCCTGGCTGCGCGCGCGAGCGACCGCAGGCGAGCTCGGTCAGCGGATCGACCACTGGCGCGACCACCTCGCGCAGGCGCCGGCGGTGGAGCTGCCGCTCGACCATCCGCGGCCCCGGCAGCGGCGGTTTCAGGGCGCCGTCGAGCGCCCGAACGTCCCCCGAGAGCTGGCCGACGAGCTGCGCGCGCTGGGTCGGTCGCGTGGGGCCACGCTCTTCCAGGTCCTGGGCGCGGCGTTCGCGATCCTCCTGCACCGCCTGTCCGGCCGTGAGGAGGTCGTGTTCGGGACGCTCGGCGATCTCCGCGATCGACCCGTGCTCGAGGACATGGTCGGCTACTGCGTCACGCCGATGGTGCTCCGGGCCCAGCTGAATGACGACCCCGGGTTCGGCGATCTCGTCGAGCGGATCCGAGGCGAGCTGCTCACCGGTCTGAGCCATCTGGTGCCATTCGACCAGCTCGTCCGCGAGCTTGCGCCGCGGCGGGAGCCCGGTGCCAACCCGATCTTCCAGACGGCGCTCGTGCTCGCGCCACCGCCGCCGGCATGCGACCCGGCCTGGAGCATCCGCCAGGTCGAGCCCGAGGCGGGCAACGTGGTCGACAACGCGAAGCTCGACCTGCTCGTCGAGCTCGACGAGTGCCCCGACGGCCGCCTTGATTGCCGGCTGATCTACGACGTCGACCTGTTCACGCCCGTGACCGCGGCCCGCCTGGCCCGCGACTGGGTCGCGCTCCTGCAGGACATCGCAGCCGGACCGGGTCGTCGCGTCTCCGAGCTCTCCCGGGGCGCCGAAGGGCGCCACGTTGAACCCGTCCTCGGCGATGACCTCGCGCATCGCGCGCCCGCATCCGGTCGCACCGGCGACGATCGGGCGATAGAGCGCGCGGCGCCGCGCACCGCGCTCGAGGCGGAAGTGGCGGCGATCTGGGCGCGCACGCTGGGCGTGGACCGCATCGGCGTCGACGATGGCTTCTTCGAGCTCGGCGGCGACTCGCTCGGCGCCATGCGGCTGCTCGTCGAGCTGCACCGGCAGCTCGGCGAAGAGATCCCGCTGTCGGCCTTCGTCGAAGGTCGCGTGACGGTCTCGTCTCTCGCCGCGGCCGTCGAGGCCCTGCGCAACCGCCGAGCGGACGATCAGCGTGCCGACTCACGAGGCCGCAACGTGGTCGCGATTCAGCCGCACGGCACCCTGCCGATCCTGTTCGTCGCGCTTGCCGACGAGCGGAGCCTGCTCGCCCTGCGCCACCTCACGGGGCCGCTGGGCGCCGACCAACCGATGCTCGCCCTGCTTCCGGATCGCATGAAGCGGCGCTTTGACCGCTCGGGCACGGTGCAGGAGCTGGCTGACCCGATGCTCGAGACGGTCCGCGCCGCCCAGCCGCACGGTCCGTACTTCCTGGCGGGCTACTCGTTGGGCGGGATGTTCGCCTACGAGATCGCGGGCCGGCTGCGCGCGGCCGGAGAGCAGGTGGCGTGGCTCGGCTTGCTCGACACCTGCACGTCGGATTTCATCGCTCGTCGCTGGCAGCTGCGCAAGCGCGTCGTTCGAGGCTGGAAGGCGGGGCCGCGAGCGGCGGCGCGCAAGTTCGAGGAGGTCGCGTGGCGCGAGATCGCGGCGCTGCTGGTCCGCCTGCGTCTCCGCGAGCCACAGCTGAGCGACGTCTTCGATCACCGGGGCGCGCTGGCGCTCGCCGCCGCCTACGCATGCGCCGGCCATGACGCGCCGATGGACCTGTTCGCGACCGACGACACGGTGATGGGAGCCGGCAGCGACTCTCTGGGCTGGAGCGAGGTCCACCGCGGCCGGCTCACGGTTCACCGCCTGGGCGGTGATCATCTCCTGATGTTCGACGACCCCTACGTGGGCGTGCTGTCAGAGATGGTCACCCGCAGTGCCCGGGAGGCTCTGCAGGCCGTGCAGGTCGGCTGAACGCGACTTCTGCATCTCCGGGGGCTGCTCTCCGGGGGACCAGATGAGCCGGGGATCCGCGACCGGCGGCAGCATCCGCGTGGGCTTGGAGTCGAGCTCGAGGAACGCCGGCCGCCAGTTGTCGTGCGGGTCGCGGCTGGGACCGAGACGCTCGACGAGGATCGTGTACAGCACGCGGCGGCCGTCGCGGAACGCGCGGAGGTTGCTGACCCCGTGCCTGCGCTCGGCCTCGACGCTCGGCACCTCACATACCTTCAGGCCGGCTCGGGCAACCCGCACGTTGATCAGCGTCTCGACCTCGAACCCGACGCAGTCGACCTGCATGTGGGGCAGGCATCGCGTCCAGAAGGCGTTGTACCCGTAGCACAGGTCGGTGTAGCGGGTCCCGTACATGAGGTTGACGATGCCGCCGAGCGCGCGGTTGCCCGCCCGGCGCAGCCGGGTGATGTCGAGCGAGCCCCCGCCGGCGATGAAGCGCGAGCCCTTGACGAAGTCCGCCCCGTCCTGAAGCGGGGCGAGAAAGCGCGGAATCTCCGCGGGGTCGGTGGAGCCGTCGGCGTCGAGCATCACGATGATGTCGCCGCGGGCCGCCGCGAACCCGCAGGCGAGCGCGTTGCCCTTGCCGAAGCCGTCCTGCAGCACGATCCGGATGTCGGGGCGCAGCGCCTTGGCGACCTCGACGGTGTCGTCCACCGAGTGACCGTCGACGAGCACGACCTCGTCGACGCCGTACGGGATCCGCGGCAGGACATGCGGCAGGTTCGCCGCCTCGTTGAGCGTCGGAATCACGACGCTGATGACAGCGCCGCGCGGCTCGCCGCCGCCGAAGGTCGCGCGATCGAGCTCTGTCATCGCGTGAAAAACGATCCGTGCCGACACATCCTTCTGCCCCCGTCCGTTGTGGGAAGGCCCCGCACTGTACTGAATTGCGGATTGATTAGCAATAGTCAGGTTTGAGGAGTTTCCGGACGATCCGCCCGTTTCGTTTGCGCACGATCCGCCCGTTTCCGCAGCGCGGAAGCGAGGGCAGCAGCGCCCTAGCCCGTGGCGCGATCTCTGACGGGCGGATCGGCGTGCCGCGGCGTCGCTCGGCTGGCCTCGGGCCGACTGGGCGTCATCGCCTCGACGGCGCTCCGGGTCAGGCGCAGTCGCCGGCCGGGCGTGAGTCCGGGCGCGGTGACCACCTCCACCCAGACGAGCGCATCATCGAAGGAGAGGACTCGGTAAACGGCCCGCGTGCCGAGTTTCGTCAGGCTACGATGCTCATTCACCTCGATGGAGGCCACAGTACCCTGCGCCGCCGGACTGGCGTGCAGGTTCGCGCCCGGCCCGACCCCCGGGCCGCTCAGCCGCGGCGCAACATCCGGCGCAACCTGTCGGCCAGCCTGAGCGCGAACACCACGACCATGAACGTCGAGTTCGCCTGCCCGGAGGTGACGAACGCCGAACTGCTGGCCACGGTCAGGTCGTCGAAGCCGTGCACCGCGAGGTCGGGCGTCAGCACCCCGTCCTGCGGTCGGGCCGACATCCGCGTCGTCCCGGCCTGGTGAAAACCGCCGCCCGCCCGCGCGGCGACTGCAGCCGCCACGTCGGCGTCGATGTACTCGAGGCGACCGCGCGCGTGCCGGCGCAGGTACGCGTCCCACTGCTCGTGCGCCCTCACCACGCCGGCCACGTCGGCGTCGGAGAAACGCAGGTCGATGTCCAGGCGGGGCATTCCGATCGCGTCGACCTCTCGAGACAGCGTCACGCGGCTCTCCGCTGCGGGCAGGTGCTCGCCGTGATACTGGAAGGGGTACGTGTTCGCCGCGCTGTAGACGAAGAACCCGGGCACGCGGCGGCGGCGGGCCAGGAAGCGACGGGCGCCGAAGGCGACGACGAAGCGGGCCGCCGCCCGTCGATCCGCGATGAGGTTCCGGGCGTGCGCGCGCAGCGGCCCGGCGGCGGCCGGGCCGTACGGGCTGCCGGGCACGATGCGTCCCGTGAGCGCCTCGCGCTGAGCATCGGCCGCGAACATCCCGCCGAGCGGGGAGACGAGGGCGAGGTAGGCGAACGACAGGGCGCCGCTTCCGTGGCTGGGATCGGGAAGATCGGGATTGGCGACCCACCCGACGATGTTGGGCAGTCCGAGTCGCTTCTGAGCCGCACCGCTGAACGAGAAGCGCCGCCGGACGTAGACGCCGTCGAGGTCGCGCTCGTACCCGAACACGGTCGCCTGCGGCGGCGTGTCGAAGTGGATCCTCGCGACCGTGCCCTCCATGTGGGCCATGTACCAGCGCCCGAGGTGGCCGGAGTGGTCGCCGATCGACCCGCCCTCGGGTCCGGGCGAGGCCATCAGGAGGCGGGTCGTCTCCAACCCTCCGCATGCGAGCACGTATCGACGCGCGCGCACGGTGGCGCGGCGCCCGCCGAGCCCGCGCAGCTCCAGGTGGTCCACGCGACGCTGACCGGGGACGAGCACCACCCGGCTGCACGTCAGGCCGGTCATCAGTCGGACGCGGGTCGAGGACTTCAGCCGCGCGCTGTACTCGCGCCCGAAATCGGTCGGCAGAGACCAGCGCTCGAACGTGGACGTGCGCACGTCACCGTTCGGCAGGCCCGGGACGATGCTCGGCGGAAGGTGGGGCAGGCGGCTGCCGTCGAACGCCGCGCGGCCGCACACGAACCAGTCGCACGCCCGCTGGAAGAAGGGCGCGATGTCGTCGTAGAGGACGGGCCAGGCGCCGTGTCCGACCAGGTCGCGACGCTCGAAATCGATCGGATCAAAGGGCACGCACCGACCGCCCCAGATCGCGGAGGCGCCGCCCACCTGACGCCGGGCGGCGATCGACATCGGCGCGTGTCGCTCGGGATCCCATCCCGCCGCGGCGGCGAGCTCCTGCACGTCGGCGCGAAACCCGCGCTCTCCGCTCTCGACCAGCAGGACGTCGAAGCCGCCGGCGGCGAGCTCGAGCGCGGTGACGATTCCGGCGGGTCCCGAGCCGACGACGGCGACGTCGGCCGAGATGTCCGCCTCGGGCGCCACCGCACGGGCGTTCTCGATCAGCCTCGGGCCCCCCGGCTCGGGGGATGTGCGCAAAGCTCACCGTCGACCAGCGCCATGAACGCGTCGAGGTCTCGGGATCCGTCCGCGGCCGCTGTGCACGCCTGCGCGGACGCGCGCACGTGGCTCACGCGCGTGGTGGCGAACAGCACCACCCCCGCCGGATTCCGGCGCGCCGCCGCGCCGAGCAGGAGCCCGGCGACCACCTCGGCATTCGTGCAGTCGGTGCCGACCGCCTCATGCCATCGGCGACCGCGGGCGGGATCCGCGGCGACATGGGAGACGATCTCGCCGGTCGCCCCGAGCACACCGAAGATGATCCGCGCTCGGTCCGCCGCCGCGTGGGCCTCGACGCGATCGCAGGACAGGATGTCGTCGCGAATCTGCAGCACCGGCGGTCGCACCGGCAGGGCGCCGGCGACGGCGATGCTGGGCGCCGCCTCGCCCGCGACCCCCCAGGCACGGATCTTCCCCGATCGCCGGGCGTCCTCCAGAAAGCCACAGGCGTCGTCGGAGCCGATGCTGTCGGGCTCGGGATCATGCAGCAGGAGGAGGTCGAGGTAGTCGGTGTCGAGCCGTCGCAGGCTGTGCTCGAGCCCGTCCCGTGCCGCCGCCGCATCGAAGCCCGTCGCGCGGTACAGAAACGAGCCGGCACGGCCCGACGACGGTCCGCGCGCGCTCTGCACCGCGCGGCGCTTGAGGGCCGGCGAGGCCCGCAGCAGCCGGCGGAACGGTCCCTGGGCGCGAGCCAGCGGCCACACCGCCGGCCGCGGCGCGATCCCGAACTTCGTCGCGAGGACCACGTTGTCGCGCCGGCGGCGGGCGAAGCGGCCGAGATCGCGCTCGGCCAGACCGAGCCCGTACATCGGCGCGGTGTCGAAGTGGCGCACGCCGGCGTCGAACGCGGCGTGAAGGACTCGCGTCCGCTGGGCTCGGCCGGGCTCGGCGTACAGGCCGGCGCAGCCGAAGCCGAGCGGGGTCGTCACGAGATCGGTGCCCGGAAACGTGACCGTGGGAGTGGCGAGATCTGCGAGTGGCTCGGGCACGGGTTGGCGATGATGCTCGCGACCGGGTGGGAAGGCCGACGGGCACGATACCGCCCGCGTGTCGCGGCTCACGCGCGGCGCTGACGGACCCGCAGGATCCGCGGCCTCCAGGTGGCGCGGCGAAACACCGAGGCGGCGGCGCTCGCGGTGTACGCGAACGGGCCGACGGCCATCCCGAGCAACTCGAGCATCGTGTAGGAGATCGGGTATCCCAACCCTCGCGGGGCGTTCTTCCGCGATCTCGGGTCCAGGACGTAGGCGATGCCCGCCGGAATCCTGGCCACCAACCCGCGCCGAGGCCCGATGAACAGGTGCTTGCACAACATCGCGGTCAGGCCCACGCCATAGGTGAACGCCCGTCTGCGAATGCCCGCGTAGCTGCGCGGATGGGCGTGGAAGACGAGCGCTGCCGGGTCGTACACGAGCGTGTACCCCCTGAGCAGCACGGCCACGAGCATGTCCATGTCCTCGCCGCCGCACGTCGGGGTGCCGATGCCGAGGAATGGATCCAGCCCGCCGATCTCGCGGGCGACCTCGGTGCGAAACGCCATGTTCGCGCCCGAGCCCAGGTGCCCCGCCGCGTAGGGCAGCAGGCGGTTGTGCTCGGTGGGCTGGTCAGCGATCGAGAACTCGCGGCGTTCGAATCCCTTGCCGAACGCGGCGAACCGCTCGAACATCACCTGAAACTCGGTGTCGAGGGACAGCGGCATGATCAGCCCCGTGACGCAGCCGACTTCCGGCGTGAACGCGTCCGCGATCGCGCGCAACCAACCGCGGTCGACGACGACGTCGTCGTCGGTGAAGGCGACGACCTCACCGGTGGCCCAGGCGAGGCCGGCGTTCCGGGTGTGCGCGCTGCCCACGTGGGGCTCCTCGAGATAGCGCAGCGCCGGCTCATCGGGGAAGCTCTCGGCGATCGCGCGTGCCGAGCCCGAGCGGTCGGGGGCGTTCTCCACCACGATCACCTCGAAGTCCTCGTAGTCGCAGGCGAGAACGCTGCGCAGGCACCGGAGCACGGACTCGGTCCTCGCGCACGTGCAGACGACGACGCTGATGCGCGGCGTCGATGGCCGCGGGTTCGATGCCGGCCGCTGCACGGCAGCCGGCGCCGGGAGCCGGCCGACGGCCGAGGCGACCTCGCTCGCGTCGACGCGGCCGTCGGCGTCCGCGACAACCGTCGCGACGCCGAACGGGCGACGGCTTCGCCTGGCGATCAGCAGCGCCCCTCGACAGGGAGCCCCGCTCGCGGTTCGCAGCACCAGCGATCGCGGTTCGGCGTCGACGTCGACGACCTCCACCGCGGAGGGCACTACCACGCGGCCGTCGACGGTCGTGGTGAAGTCTCCTGCGGCGCGCTCAGACAACGTCGGGCACGATAGACCTCGGGCGGCGATGCCGCGCCAGCGCGGCGTGGCCGCCGATCGCAGGCGTTAGCCTGGGGCGCGAACGTCGATGGTCCGCGCCACACCGATCCTCCTGTACCACGCGGTGTCCAACGCGAGCACCGGTTCCATCGCGGAATTCACCGTGTCCCCGGGGCGCTTCGCCGAGCAGCTGGACGCGATCGTCGACTGCGGCGCGCAGACGCTGACCGTATCGGAGTACGTCGACGCGATTCGCCGTGATCGACCGCCGCTGGCGGACCGCACGGTGCTCGTGACCTTCGACGACGGCTACGCCGACACCCACGACGCGGCCGTGCCGCAACTGCTGGCGCGGGGGATCCGCTCGACGGTGTACGTCACCACCGGATACCTCGGCCGGCAGCGTGGACCGGGGGGGCTGGCGATGCTCGACGACGCCCGCCTCGCTGCGCTCGCGCAGGCCGGCGTCGAGATCGGCGGGCACACCCACAGCCATCCTCAGCTCGACGTGATCCCGGCGCGGCGGGCGTCCGAGGAGATCGTCGGCTGCAAGAGGACCCTCGAGTCCGCGCTCGGTCGACGAGTGCGCACGTTCGCCTATCCCCACGGCTACTCGAGCCCGAACGTGCGACGTCTCGTGCGCGCGGCCGGCTACGACTCGGCCTGCGCGGTCATGAACGCGCTGGCCAACCCGGCGGGAGATCCGTTCCGGATCGCCAGGCTGACCGTGACGGCGACCACCACGACCTCCGAGATCGCGGGCTGGATCGCAGGCGCCGGCCGGTCGCCGGCGCCCCGCACCGAGCGGCTGCAGACACGCGCCTGGCGGACCTACCGCCGGTGCGCGGTCCGATTGGGGATTCGTCCCACAGTCGAATGCTGACGCGCCTTCGGCGCGCGCAGACTCGCACGCACCCGTCGACCACGCTTCTGCGCAGCGCGTACAGCCTCGCGCTCAACGTGATCCTCACCTCGGGGCTCGGCCTCGGGTTCTGGGTCCTGGCGGCGCGGATCTTCCCGAGCGCGACGGTCGGCCGCGACTCCGCCCTGGTGGCCGCGATGATGACGCTGTCGGCGATCTGCCAGCTCAACCTCCTCAGCGCGCTGCCCCGCTTCCTGCCGATCGTTCGCCACCGCCCGGAGCGCGTCGTCTGGGGGTCGTATCTGCTGACGGGCGTGGTGTCCGTCCTCGGCGCGACCG
The DNA here is from genome assembly GCA_019240115.1 of Solirubrobacterales bacterium. Lineage (GTDB taxonomy): Bacteria > Actinomycetota > Thermoleophilia > Solirubrobacterales > Solirubrobacteraceae > Palsa-465. The sequence goes on from JAFAYV010000053.1 coordinate 48,900, forward strand.
CCTTCGTGCTCATCGCCCCGGCCGCCTCACACAGCTACCGCTTCCTCTCGGCTCGGCCCGCGCTCGGGCTCCTGTTCGTCGCCTCGGTCGTCGTCTGGGGGGTGTTCGCGCTCCAGGACGCGGTGCTGACCGCCGCGCGGCGCGCCGTGTGGGTGCCGGTCGAGAACGCGATCTTCGGGGTGCTGAAGATCGCCGCGTTGCCGGTGACGCTGGCGCTGGCCTCAGCGACGCCGGTGTTCGTCGCCTGGAACGTTCCGGTCGTCGCCCTCGTCATCCCGGTCAACCTGTTCATCTTCCTCCGAGTGCTGCGCACGCCGCTCGCTGCACCGGGTGGGCTGACGCCGATCGAGCGCTTCGGGCTTCGCGGTCTGGTCAGGTTCCTGGCCGCGGACTACGCCGCCTCCGTTCTGATGCAGGCCGCCTGCGGCCTGCTTCCGGTGCTCGTCGTCGCGCTCCTCGGCGCACGATCGGGCGCGTACTTCTACATGCCGTTCACGCTCATCGTCGCCTTGGACACGATGTTCGCGGGGGTCCTGCAGCCGCTCACCGTCGAGGGAGCGCTCGCCGAGGCGCGACTTCCCGAGCTCGCCCGGGAGATCGTGCGCCACTTCGGCTGGCTGGCGGTCTTCGCGGTCGTCGTGCTCGCCGGGGGAGCGAGCCGCATCCTCGCGCTGTACGGGCCGGAGTACGCACGTCACGGCGCGCCGGTGCTCAGGATGATCGCGCTGGCGAGCCTCTTCCGAGCGATCACCGGGACCTACATGGCGATCTGTCGAGTGGAGGGCCGAGCCGGGCGAATCCTCGCCACCCAGGTCGTCACGTTCGTGCTGGTGGTCGCGCTCGTCGCGGTGCTCGCGCCCTCGCACGGCCTGCAGGGCGTGGGCGTCGCCTGGCTGGTCGCGAACGCGGTCGTCACGGGGGGGACGATCTGGCACGTGATCGCCGTGCTCCGGCGCCCCTCGCGGGACGCGCCGGAAGCGGCGCCGCCGGCCACTGTGCCTCCCGCGGCATCCCCGCTGCCACCGCCGCCGGCTCCGGAAGTGCCGGGCGGAGGCACGCTGCGGTGAGAATCACCGCCCTCGCGAGAGTCGCCGCGGTCACCGCCGCGCTCCTCGGGGTCGCGACGGTGGCGCTGGCGGCGTTACCGTCCGGTTCGCGCGGGTGCTCCCGTGCCGCCTTTCCCTCCGTCCTGCACACGGATGGTCGGCGGCTCGTCGATGCGAAGGGCTGCACCCTTCCGGTGATGAAGGGCTTCAGCATCCAGATCGGCCCATGGTCCCAGAAGACCATGGACTCGATCGCGGCCGCCGGGGCCCGATTCGAGCGCCTGGTCGTGTTCTGGGACTCGCTGCAATCCACCGACTGCTCCGCCCTCTCGGCCGCCGGCGAGACATACGTCGCCGAGGTCGATCAGCAGCTCGCGCGGGCGCGAGCTGCCGGCATCTACACCGAGCTCGACCTCCACCTGCACGTCGGCAGGGTCCCCGCGTGCGCGACCGGCGGCGCCACCGAGCTCGACGAGTACATGGCCCACGGACGATGGATCACCCGGTTTCTCGCCCACCGCTACGGGAGCCCGTCGAGTCCCGAGTACACGGCGGACGTCGTCGGGTTCGGCTTGAACGAGCCCCCGCCGGTCTCCGAGCCCCCGCCGGCCGATTCCAACACGATCATGGAGGAGGACCAGTCGAGGATGCTGAGCTGGGTCCGAGGGCCGGGAGGGGCCGGGGGCGATGCGCCCCGATGGATCGGCTTCGTCGCCTACGCCTACGCGAACTCGACGCCGATCTTCAACGCCCTGCCGGGGCAGAAGGACCAGTGCTCCGCGTGCGCGGACGCCAACCCGACCGCTTACGCCTCCGTCGGTGGCAACGTCATCCTCGACTTCCACGACTACCTGCTCGGATGCACGAGCGCCTGGGAGACCTCCCACCCCGGCTCCCCGCCCAGCGACTGCGACGGACGAGAATACGACGGCGAGGTCGACAACGACAGCGACCGCGGATGGGAAGTCAACGCCGGAGAATCGAGGTACACGACCTATCCGATCAGGGGCGAGCGGGAGGCGACCGCGCGCGCCCAACTCGCCAACTACATCCACCCGTATGCGGCGTTCACCAGGGAGGCCGACATCCCGCTGATGATCGGCGAGTTCGGCTGGGATGCGGCGGTCAACACCTCGGGCGCCCGGCGGTACCTCTCAGATCTCGTGGCGTCGTGGTCGTCCGCGTCTCCAGCGGTCGAGCTCGAGTGGGACTACGACGTCGCCGACAGTAACGACGGCTGGGCTTCGGATCCGGGGCGCAGCGCGTCGGGCAGCGACCTCCGCGGTTGGTCGCGCTTCGCGACCGCCTTCCTGGCCTCCCGGTCCGGGCGGCGCTGAGCGCTACCGCACGCGATAGATGTCCGCGTCCGGGTTGCGGTAGACGAGCTTGAAGTGACTGGAGGCGGCGAGCTTGCGGTTGATCACCGTGCCCCAATCCGGGGGTAGGCCGTATGAGCTGACCGCGTACTCGATCTGGCCGGTCGTCAGGATGAGGAACGCCGGCCCGGTGTGCTTCCCGATCTCGCGGACGATGCCGGCGGGGGTGCTGACATCCAGATCGTCGATGTAGTTGTAGTCGGCGAACTTCCTCCAGCGCCAGGTGATCCCGTTCACCATCATCGCGGTCAGCGTCGACCCCGGCGGCGCGAGACGGTAGAGCGCCTGCACCGCGACGATCTCCCCGGGTCGAACCTGCTCGAAGCTCTCGTTGCCGAAGCGCGCGACGAAGTAGGACGGCACCACGATCGCCGTCACGAGGATGAACGCGACGATCCCGCGCCACGACCATCGCAGGGCCGCTCGCGAGATCGCGTCCACGATGAGGCAGATCATGAACGGCAGCGTGTACAGGTACACCCGCAGCGGCACCTCGCCACCGTAGGACTGAAGGACGAGCAACAGGAACGGCGCCCCGGCCAGGAGCACGAGAGTCAGGTCGAGAGGGCGGCGGCGAAGCCCCGACCAGACGCAGGCGCCGGCCGCGAGGAACCACAGGGCGACGGCGATCAGGAGGCGGAGGTAGACGACGGCCAGATGAGCGGTGGAGCCGGCGAGCCGGCTCGAGAGCCCGGTGGAGACCGTCGTCACGCCGCCGGAGCCGAACAGGACGGCAACGTGGCCGCTCCAATAGTCGATCCCGGCGTAACTCAGCCAGACGACGATCAACAGGATCAGGATCGCCGGCAGGCTCGTCACTCGACACCGTCGGAGGACCACGAGCGCCACGAGGTCCATGGCAAGCGCGATCGGTGTCAGCTGATGCGACATGGTGATGGCGATCGCGCCGATGACGACGATCGCGAAGACACCCGCGGCCTGGCTCGCCGTGAGGCTCATCCCGGACGGGGACCACCACGGCAGGTAGACCCGTTCCCCCGGCGACCAGCGCGCGGCGATGCCCCGGCGCTCCAGCCAGGCACCCACCTGTCGGGCGCGCGGAAGCTGCCACGCGTCGGTCTGTGAGAACGCGGCGACCACGACGGCGATGATCGCCAGGAACAGGAAGTAGGCGAAGCCCTGCGGCGAGAAGTAGTCCTGCCCGACCCAGTTGAGCGCCACGAAGAGCCAGACGACGATCCACGGCGCTCCTCGTCGCCGGAGCGAGAGCTTCGCGATGACGAAGATCGGGAGCGCGAAGAACAGATCGCTGATCGCCGGCGTCCACCGCAGCAGCGGCAGCGCTGAGCTCCAGCCGTTGAAGCCGACGAAGGCTCCGGCGGTCGTGAAGAAGCCCGGCCAGAAGAACCGCGCGTCCAGGTTGTAGGGATGTCCGTGCCGGATGAAGGCGTTGACGAATCCGACGCTGATCCAGGCGCTGGGAAACGGTGGCTCGTGCTCGAGGAACCCGGGCAGGCCGTGGAGGAGCAGGACCCAGGCGACGACGTGCAGGCCGAGGCGCGGCCCGCTGAGGGCCGGAGCCGAGACGTGCAGCGCGAAGCTCACCACGAGCATGGCGAGCGCCAGCCAGACGAGCACGGGCACCACGGAGATCAGGCCGTAGCCGCCGATCGCGGCCGGGGCGACCTTCTGCGCGCTCACCATCGCCGCGACCGATGCGGCGAGGGCCACTGCCCCCGCGACGTTGCGGACCTGCCCGGCCAGATCACGACTCGGCCCTTGCGCGCGCGCGCGGGTCACGCTGAGGGCCCGTGGAGCCGCCTGGCGCCGCCGGGCGTGCCTCGAAGGCGGGCGTCTTTGCAGGGAGCGGCCACTAAGCACCGGCGGGCCCCAGAGCGCTCGCGTCGAAGGGTCGTAGTCGCGCTCCGAGGCGCGGCCAGACGTCGGCGTGCGGGACGTGCGTGGCAGGACGGACGAGACCGAGCACGCTGTCGGCGCGGATCGGGAGCCGTAGCGGGAGCCGCTCCGCGGCACGCATCGCCACGTAGACGGGGGGCCACGCGACCGGGACCACGGTCGGCTGGCGGCCCTGCTCGGCGGCGAGGGCACGGATGATGTCCGCGAACCGGACGCCGGCGGGATGGGCGAGGCCGACGGCGTCGTCGGGCATCGCGGCGCCGGCGATCACCTTCACGACGGCGGACGCCATGTCGTGGGCATGGACGGTGAACTGGCGGCGCGATCCCCCGATCACGGGAATGACCGGGAACCGGGCGAGGCGACCGAGAGCCTGGACCATTCCGCCCGGCTCTCCCCCGTACACGAGCCCGAGCCGCACGACCTGCCCCTGTCGGAGCAGGACCTCGCGCTCGGACGCGAGCTTCGCGCGTCCGTAGAGCTGACGCGTGCCCGCGTATGCCGACATCGACGAGATGAAGCAGAAGCGAGCGTCGCAGCTTGCCGCCAGCGCCAGCAGCCGCTGCGTGCCCGCGACATTGACACGGGCGATGTCGGCGGCGCGCGTCACCGACATGTCATAGGCACAGTGCACGACCACGTCGATCCCCTGCAACAGGCGAGAGTCGGGTCGGCCGCCGAGCTCGTAGTAGCGCCAGGCGCCGCCGGGCGGCTGACGGCGGTCGAGTGCGACGACGTCGTGACCCGCCTCGGTGGCCGCGCGGGCGACGTGTCGGCCGACGTAGCCCTGCGAGCCGGTGATCGCCACCGCGAGTGCGTTCATGATCGAGGATCCAGCACTTCTGTCGCGATGCGGTGAGCGTTGGCCATGACCGAGAGCGTGAACGTGGTGGCGGCCACCGACGGCAGCACCGCACCGTCCACCATGTGAATGCGGTGCCACTCAGACAGTCGTCCGAGCGTGTCCGTCTCCATGGCGCCCATCCGCGGCGCCCCGGTCACGTGGGGGAAGGAGCCGCCGAAATGGTAACTCTTGGCGGCCCCGGAGACGCGCGCGGCGGGCAGGACGGGCCAGAGGTCGAGCGCGGGCGCGACCCTCAGCATGCGAGCGAACACCCGCCGCAGGACACCGGCCGTCGACGGATTCGGCGTCGCGGTCACGGACACCGAGGGCAGCCGGTCCGGATGGCGCCGTCCGATATCGAGCCGGATCCCGGGGGAATCCCACGACGGGAGGTATCCGAGCGCGGCGATGGTCCGTCGCAGGATCGTTCGCTGCATCGGCGGGCAGCGGCGCACCCACGTCGGCAGCGCATCGTCGAATGACGAGTTGTACGGGTACAGGTGAAATTGGGCCATGTCCAAGCCGGGACGGCCGTATGACACCAGCATGTTGCACTGGTTCAACGTGAAGGTGCTGAGGGTGCGGGGATCGGGCTGCGGACGAGCCGAGAGGAAGGGCAGCACGACCTGTACCGACTCCTGCAGGTTCACCGTTGCCGTCGACGGACGGGCGGAGTTCACGGCCAGCTGCGTGCTCCCGATGCCGCCGCAGGCCACGAATACGCGATCGGCTCTCACGGTGGTGAGCTCGCCGGTGTCGACCGCGCGCGCCTTGACCCATGCACCGCCGGCATCCTCACCGACCCGGCAGGCGAGCATTCCGGGTCGGTAGCTCACCCGGCCCGACACGCTCAGGTCGGCGAGCGTTTGCGAGGCCGAGTAGATGAGGCCGTAGGGACAGCCCGTCAGGCAGAGGCCGCACTCGATGCACCTCGGAGCGTCGAACGCCAGTCGCGCTTGGCCGACCGTGACGTCGCGCCGGCGTACCGCGTCTCGGTGCCGGTGATAGCGCGCGAGCAGCGCGGCGACGGCCGGCGACAGTGCCGGCAGTGCGGTGGCCCGGGCGAGGAGGGGCAGGACCTCGCTGTAGTCATCATCCGCGGCGGCGTACGGGAGGTGCCGGAGGATCGCCGCGTAGTGAGGCAGTAGCTCGTCGTAGGCCACCGGCCAGCGGTCGATGGTGGCGCGGCTGAAGGGCATGATCTGCGCGCCCCACACGTTCGAGAAGCCACCGAAGGCGGCCGAGACAGCTCGCGCGTTGGCCCCCGCCGCGGCCGTCAGGGCGGTGCGCTGTCCTCTGTCGCGGTAGGGGAAGTCAGAGCCGAACAGGAGCTTCTGCGGGAGCTCGCCCCGGGCGCCCGGAGACTGCGGCGGCGCCACCTCGCGGGCGATCGGCTCCCCCCAATCGGCGGGCTGCAGTCTCGCCGCACGTTCCACCGCGACCCGCTTGTCGCCTTCCAGACGCTCGCCGATGTCGAGGATCTCGACCTCGGTGCGCCCCGTGGACGTCGCTGCCAGGGCGACCGCCGCCGACGCGGGGCCGGCGCCGATCACGACTACTCTGGGCACACCGGTGCGGACGCGGGGTCGGCGGCCGCGGCCTGCGGCGGCGGACCGAGGCCTCTGGTGGCCGCCGGCCCGGTCACGCCGAGGCGGAGGGAGATCCTGCCGACGAGGTGGCCAAGGCCGGCGAGCAGGAGGCCCGCGACGCTGGCGACGGCGCACAGCGGCCGGCGCTCACCGGCCGCGAGCACGTAACGGGGCACCGCGTTGCGCAGGATCGACCAACCGAACGCCACGTCGGCGTTCAGGTTCCCCGCCTCCTCCATGTCCCGGTAGGCGAGCACCTTGCCGCGGTTCACCGTGAAGCACCGGCGCCAGAAGTACGACCATGTGAGCCGTTGGGCCGTCACATGGTGGGCGACCTGGATCGACGGGTCATAGACGACGCTTTCCGGCCCGTAGTGGTGAATGAGCCGGTGGCTGAGGTCCATGTCGTCGTGATCATCGGAATGAAAGCCGCGCACGGCCAGCGCGGCGGCGGTGCGCACGGACATCGCCGCGCCGATGAGCCGGCCCACCGGCTCCCTCTCGGTGGGAAGCCCGCGGTAGGCGCACCCGAACACCCAGTCGAACTCGTCGGGAAACCACGTCGGGCGGTCACGTTCGAATCGAGGCCTCGGCGAGCATCCGATGGCTTGGACGTGCGGCTCGCGGTTGTAGAGCTCGGCCAGGCGCAGCAACCAGTCGGGTCCCGCGCACGCGTCATCGTCCAGGAACGCGACCGCGTCGCCCCGCGCGATCTCGAGCGCCGTGTTCCTCGCGGAGCCGAGCCGTCCGAAATGGCGGTTCTCGATCACGCGGACGCCGCCCGCGCTCTCGCGCCAGGCCTCCCGGCAGCGCTCGGCGAGCTCGGGATTGTGGTCGATGCAGACGATGATCTCCGCCGGCTCGAGGGTCTGCGCACGCGCGGACGCGACGGCTCCAAGCAGGCGCGGCCAGCGGGCCTCCGTGTAGGCGCAGATGACGACGCTGAACGAGAGCGACATCTACGCTCCCCGCCTCGCGGTCAGCGCTCTCACCGGATGACGAGGAACCGGACGATGACCAGGAGCACCGCAACCGCCCACAGCGCGGTCGCACAACGCCACAGCGCCTTGCGAAACCCCACTGACAGCGCGAACACGCGCAGGTCTGCGAGTTGCATGACGAGGAGCAGGACGACGGTGAGGGCGGTCAGGCCGAGCCCGTAGCGCGCGGCGGGTCTGATGGTCGCCGCCGCCCAGATCGAGGCGGTGGCGCCGGCGAGCGGCGCGGCGATGGTCAACTCCTTCGCAGCGACGTGGACTGCGCCAGCTGGATCATGACCCCGATCAGCGTCACGCTCAGGACCGCCAGTGCGCACGGCCTCCACGAGAAGGCCTTGATGTAGGTCACCGCCTGCGCGACGCAGACGTTCACCGCCAACGAGAACATGATCACCAGGACCGCGTTCAACTCGCGATCCTTCAGTCCGAGGATGGGCACGAACGCCAGTCCCGGCGCGGCGACGACGATGAACGACGCAGCGGCGAAGCGGAGCGGACCATGCGGAGTCGCGAAGATCAGCGCCTCGGAGACCAGGCTGAGGAGCGCGACCAGACTTGCCAGCTGCCAGCGTCTCACCGGGGCTCGCGAGCGTAGCACCGAGGAGTTCGACGCTCAGCGGCTCGCCAGCAGGTGCGACGAGTCCAGCCAGCGGACCGAGAACCCCCGGTCGCGGAGCAGGGCGAGGATGCGCATCGGCTCGTGTCGCAGGCCCCGACGGGTCAGGGCCGCGAAGTGCATCTCCACGACGACCGCGCGCGCCGACCGCAGGGTCGTCGTCAGACCGTCGAGAACCTCGCCCTCGAATCCCTCGACGTCGATCTTGACGAGACTGGGCGCGGGCACTCCCTCGTCGAGGAGCGAGTCTCCTCGCATGACCCGAACGGAGAGTGCGCCGGGAGCCTCCCCGAGGTGGCTCGCCTGTCCGTCGACGACGAACGACATCGTTCCCTCCTCGCGGGCGAGCGCCCCGGCGACGATCGACAGCCGGTCGGCAGGCGCCAGGGAGCGCAACTCGTCGACGTGCTCCGGAACCGGCTCGATCGCGACGACATGGCCGTCCGGGCCGACGCGATCGAGGAACTGGCGCGTGTAGAAGCCCACGTTGGCGCCGATGTCCCAGATGCAATCGCCCGGTCGGGCGAGCGGCAACACCTCCCGGTTGGTGCGCTTCTCGCCGATCAGGCGCGTGTAGATCGAGATCAGGAGCCGATGGATGCGCGGATGCGCGTTGAGCTGCCCGTGCACGGCCACCAACGCCTTCGCGACGGCGTCCTGCCTGGACCGAGCGCGGTCGTGAGCGGTCATCTCGCTCGATCTGGTTCGGACGATCGTCTCCATTCTGGCGTGGCACGAAACGCTACAGCAACGTCCGATCGGCAGGAGCCAATAAGTGGAGAACTACTGAGCATTGATGTTGGAGCCCGACCCCTTCGGGTCGGACCCGGGGCCTTCGCATGGGCGATCCAGGACTCGAACCTGGGACCTCTTCCTTATCAGAGAAGCGCTCTAACCGACTGAGCTAATCGCCCGGGGGCGCGTCCAGTCTAACGCGCCGAGCTGGCCAGATCAGCGTGCGCCGGGCTGGCCGGATCAGCGTGCCCTGAGGTCATGTCGCGCGTGGGTCCGACAGGCGGCGCGCGAGCTCGAGCGCCTCCTGGACCGACTGGAAGCTCAGGTGAGCGCGGTAGCCGCCGGCGACGGCGGTCACCTCGACCTCGCGTCCCAGGGCCGTCTCGAGCGTGTCGTTGATCTCGATGAGCGCCGCCTCCTGATCGGGGTGCAGGCTCCGCGGGCGGCGCCGCGGGCTCTGCTTACCGCGTTCCCCTCGGGCGCGCGCCTCGAGCTCGCGCACCGACCAGCGCGCGTCGACCGCCTGACGAGCGAGGCGACGCCGATCGGACTGCTCGGAGGCGAGCAGCAGCGCGCGCCCGTGCCCCTCGGTCAGCCGACCCTCGCCGATCAGGTCGAGCGCCTCGTCGGGAAGGTCGAGCAGCCGGATGAGGTTGGAAACCGCGACCCGGCCGCGCCCGACGCGCTGGCCGACCTCCTCGCGCGAGAGCCCGAGCTCCTCGGTCAGCGCGGCGCAGGCGCGTGCCGCCTCGACCGGGTCGAGATCCTCGCGGGCCATGTTCTCGATCAGCGCGAGCTCAAGCGACGCGGCGTCGTCGTGGTGGCGCACGATCGCCGGAATCGTCTCGAGCTCGGCGATGGCCGCCGCCCGCCACCGTCGCTCACCGGCGATCAGCTCGTAGGTCCCCGACGGCCGCGGGCGCACCAGGACCGGCTGTAGCACGCCGCGGGCGCGGAGCGACTCGGCGAGCGCGAGCAGCGCCTCCTCGTCAAAGCGCCGCCGCGGCTGCTGGGGGCTCGGCGCGATCATCTCGAGCGGCACCTGACGCAGCTCCTCCATCGCGTCGGTCGGCGCGACCGACAGGATCGCCGCCAGGCCCCGTCCCATCCGCGGGGTCTCAGCCACGGGCGGCCACCTCCTTGGCGAGCTCGAAGTACGCATCGGCGCCCGCGCAGTGCGGGTCATAGTGGATGACCGGCTTGCCGAAGCTCGGAGCCTCGCCGACCCGGACGTTGCGCGGGATGACGGTGTCGAACACGAGCTCGGGGAAGTGCCGCCGGACCTCCGACTCGACGTCCTGCGCCAGCCGCGTCCGGTGGTCGGCCATCGTCAGCAGCATGCCCGCGATCGTCAGCCGTGGGTTGAGCTCGCGCTGGACGAGCTGCAGCGTGTCGAGCAGGCCCGCAAGCCCCTCGAGCGCGAAGTACTCGGCCTGCACCGGCACGATCACGCGATCGGCGGCGACGAGCGCGTTGACGGTCAGCGGGCCGAGCGACGGCGGGCAGTCGAGCAGCACGAAGGCATAGCGGCCCCGGATCGGCGCCAGGGCGTCGCGCAGCCGGTTCTCTGACCCCGGCACCCGGGGCAGCTCCATCGCCGCCGCGGCGAGATCCGGCCCGGCGGGGACGACGCCGAGATGCGTGATCGTGCTCGGCAGGATGGTCTCGGCGAGGGGCCGGTCGCCGAGCAGCGCGTCGTAGACGGTCGGCGTCGTGCGCTTGTCGATGCCGAGGCCGATCGTCGCGTTGGCCTGCGGGTCGACGTCGATCAGGAGCGACTCATAACCCGCCTCGGCGACGCACGCGGCGAGGTTGACGGCGGTCGTCGTCTTGCCGACCCCGCCCTTCTGGTTGGCGATCGCATAGACGGTCCCCATGGCGTCCAAGCTAGCGCCGGACGCGGTCAGACGGCCCGCCGAGCGGGCGTTTGCGCGCTGCCCCGGGCCTGCGCGGAAAGCCCGGGGGCGTCGGTGCCCGCTTGAGCATGACCTGCAGATGGCGGTGCTCGGCGCCGGGATACGGGACGACCGGGAGCGGCGGGCGGACCTCGAGCCCGAGCTGCTCGCCGGCGCGCTCGCCGGCGCGCTCCTCGTCGGGATCTCGGCGGCCGCGCCACAGCACAAGCGCGCCGCCGACGCGCAGGAGCGGCGCCGCGTACTCGGCGACGACCGCCGGCGCCGCCAGGGCCCGCGCGGTGACGAGGTCGTGCGCGCCGAGGCCGGCGGTCCACGCCTCGGCGCGTCCGCGCACGACCCTGACGTTGGTCAGCTCGCAGGCGAGCCGGGCACGCTCGAGGAACTCGCACTTGCGGCCGTTGCTCTCGACAAGGGCGACGCTCGCGTGGGGGCGGGCGACCGCGAGGGCCAGCCCCGGCAGCCCCGCGCCGGAGCCGAGGTCGGCGATCGCCGTCGCTCGGGCTAGCTCGGGGAGTTGGAGCGCGACGAGCGAGTCGGCGAGATGGTCGTCGGCGATCGGCCCGGGGTCACGGATCGTCGTCGGCGCGTCCGGGTCGGCCGCGAGCAGCCCGGCGAGCGCCGCGAGTCGTCGGGTCGCGAGATCGTCGAGGTCATAGGCTGCGGCGACCCGTTCGACGTTGCGATGTTTCACGTGAAACATCGGGCTGCGGCGACCCGTTCGACGTTGCGATGTTTCACGTGAAACATCGGGCCGCGGCGGGCGCACCGGTCTCGTCCGGCACGCGTCGGTGACCGGCGAATGCACGTCCGTGACCGGCAGGGGGAGCGGCGGGCATGGTCGAGAGCAGCAGGCGCATACCAGCGAGGGGCAGGCGACCCGCAGATGCACCACGACCGACATCCGGGCCCGCCTGCCAGATTCGGGTCAGAAGGCCTTCTGTTCATACACGAGAGATGTGATCGGAGAACGGCGCGCCGATCCGGGCTCTCCTGCACCTCGCCGCGCCGTTGTCGTGTCCTGAACCTCGGCGCCCGAATCTCGCCGCCCGTTGTCGCGTCCCGACCCGTCGGGGCCCGAATGCGACAAATCTGCACAGCGCCTCCGGATTTTCCCGTCTCGCTGCGCTCAGCGCCTCCGATGCGACATATCGCGGCGGCGGGTGCGGGTTTTGTCGCATCGACCACCCGTGGGCGTTTCACGTGAAACGTCGGCCACTCCACGCCTCGCCGCGGCGCCCCACTCCACGCCTCGTGGCGCCTACTCCACGCCTCGCGGGGCGCCACGCGGCGCGGCGCCCTACTCGATGCTTCGCGGCGCCCGGCTGCGGACCCCCGACATCCCCGGGCTCCCACGACCGCGAGCCCGCCCGGCTCAGGCTGACCCAGACCGGCTCAGGCGACAAGTGGGGCGACCACCAAGTGCCGCGACGGCTCCTGACCCTCGCTGTAGGTCTCCACGTCCCGCCGATCCTTCAGGTGCTCGTGGATGACCTTGCGCTCTGGAGCGCTCATCGCCTCGAGCGGGACCGGCCGTCGGGTGTCCTTCGCCGCCTGGGCGGCCTGATCCGCGGCCTGTCGCAAGCTCGTCGCACGCCGCTCGCGGTAGCCGGCAGCGTCGACGACGACCGCCACGCGCTCGCCGGTGCGCGCGACCGCGATCCGATAGGCGAGGTGCTGGATCGCGTCGATCGTCTGGCCGTGGTGGCCGATCAGCAGCCCGAGGTCGTCGCCGACATACTCGGCGACGAGCGCATCCTCGGTGTCGTACAGCTCGACCTCGGCCCCGACGTCCGCGGCGGCGGCGATTCGCTCCATCACCTCACGGACGCGCTCGCCGACCCGGTCGCGGTTCGCCGACATCGTCAGCGGCGCCGGCCGGAGCGCTTCTTCTTCTTGCGCGGCGACTTCGGCGGCGGTGCGCCGCGCGCGGCGGTGCTCACCGGCGCCTGCTTGGCGCCGTCGCCGTCGCCGGGCAGGACCTTCGAGCGCAGCGTCGCGCCGAGCCCGCCGCTCCCGCCGTTGGTTGCCTTCGCCTTGCTGCTGCTCCGCTTGCTCGCGCCACCACCGCCGCCGCTCGTTGCCTTGGCGCCGCCGGCGCCGTCGCCGTTCGTCGCCCGATCGTCGCCGGTCGCATTGCTCCCGCCGGACGCCCTGGCGCCGCCAGACGCCTTCGCGCGCCCCGCCCGCGTCTGCTTGGCCCCCGAGCGCGCCGGCGACCCGCCGCTCGATCGTCCACCCGACGTCGGCGCCGAGCTCGGCCCCGGGCCCCCGCCGCCCGCATTCCTCTGGGCGTTGCTCAGCGACTCCATCAACCGGCCCATCAACCCGCCGCCGCCCGAGCGCGAGCCCGCGCCGCCAGTGGCCGCGCCGCCAGTGGCCGCGGACCCACCACCCCCCGCGACGGCAGCCGCGTTCGCCGCTCGAACCGGCCCGATCCGGCGTCTGACGATGTACTGCTGTCCGATCGTCCACGTGTTCGTCGTGATCCAGTAGACGAGCACGCCCGCGGGGAAGCGCAGGACGACGAACACGAACACCAGCGGGAACAGCATCATCATCCGGCGCTGCATCGGGTCGGTCGCCGCCGCCGACATCATCATCGTCGAGGCGAGCTGCGTGCCCACGTAGAGGACGAGCAGGACGATGAGCGTCACGCCTGTCGCCTTCGCGGTCAGGTCGTGGATGAAGAGGAAATTCGCGCCGTGCCCGCCGCACACCGTCGTCTGCCCCAATGCCCGAGACACCGGTATGTGGTGCTTCGCCGCGTACGCTGACTGGAACGCCTTCTGCACCCCCGGACAGATGTCGGTCCGCAGGCTCTTGCGCAGCATGTAGTACAGCGACACGAACACCGGCAACTGCGCGACGAGCGGCAGGCAGGAGGAGAACGGACTGAAGTTGTTCTCCTTATAGAACTTCATCATCTCCTGCTGCTGGCGCTGCTTGTCCTCCTTGTACTTGTTCTGCAGCGCCTTGAGCTCGGGGGCGAGCTGCTGCATCCGCACCATGCCCTTGATCTGCTTCAGCGTCAGGGGGATCATCGCCGCGCGGACGACGATCGTCAGCAGCACGATCGACCAGCCCCAGGGGATCCCGACGCCATTGTGGAAGAACTTGATGACCGCCTCGAAGACGTCGATCAGCGGTTGGAAGACGTTGGCGGTGACGAGCATCATCAGGAGCTCACGGCGGTTGCGCTGGCCTTGAACAGGCGCTGGTCCTCGACCGGGTCAACGCCGCCGGCGCTCCACGGGTTGCACCGGAGCAACCTCCAGGCCGCCAGCACGAGTCCACGAAGTATGCCGAACCGCTGCACCGCCTGCGCGGCATACTCCGAGCACGACGGATAGTACCGGCAGTGCTGGCCCAGCGCCGGGGAGATGACCAGCTGATAGGCCCGGATCGGGCCCACGAGCACCCAGCGCGTACGCTTCATCGCGCGCTCGCGCCCCGGGTCGGCGCGGCGTCGGCGCCGGACACCCGGTCGATGAGCTCGGCGAGCGCGCGCCGCATCCCGGCCAGGCCCTCGCGCTCGGCGAGACCGTGCGCGCCCCGGCGCGCGACGACGACCGCGTCGCTCCCGCCGGGCAGGCGGGCGCTCTCGTGCGCGAACGCCTCGCGCAGGAGCCGCTTGACCCGGTTGCGCTCCACGGCGCCCCCGACCTTGCGCGACACCGACAGGCCGAGCCTCGGCGCGCCGTCGTCGGCCGAACGCGGGAACACGTAGAGCACGAGGTCGGGGCCGGCGTGGGACCGACCGTGGCGAAAGACGCGATCGAAGTCGGCGCTGCGCGAGAGGCGCCCTCGCCCTGGCCGCTGGACGGAGCCCGACTCTGGCCGCTGGACGGAGCCCGACCCCACGCCCATCAGACGGTCAGCCGCTGACGGCCCTTCGCGCGTCGGCGCTTGAGCGTCGAGCGCCCGGCGCGCGTCTGCATTCGCGCGCGAAACCCGTGCGTGCGGGCCCGCTTGCGCTTCTTCGGCTGATAGGTGCGCTTCATGGCAGGGGTGCTCGGAAAGGCAGCGATCGAGTATACGCAGGCGCCGATCGCGCGCCTCGGGGGCGGCGTCCGGAGAAGCCCTGCTTCGCCTCGAACTCCTTTTTCACGCGCTTTGCGTCAAGGCCCCTCCCAGGCCGCCGGCGCGCGGGATCCCGCTGGTATATTCGCCGCCGCGAGCGGGCTGTCGGCTCCTCCTTTCTCACCCACCACGGCTGGTCATCTCCTGGGGGGAGTCGCTTGATGCTGTTCGAGCATTCCGACGCTCCGTCCGCCTGGACCGCGCTGCGGACCGAGCTCAGGCGGGTGCTCGGCGACTCGGCCTTCGACATCTGGCTCGGCGAGTTGACCGCTGGGGCGTGGGACGGGAGGGTGCTCTCGCTCGTCGCGCCCGGCTCCACCGCGTCGTGGATCGCCGGCCGCTACGGGCCCGCGATCGATCGTGCGGCCCGCGCCGCGCTCGGGCGCGACGCCCGCGTGCTCGTCAACGGGCGCTGCGTCTCCCGCGGGCCGGCGAGCGACCCGAGTCGCGACCCGATCGCCGAGACTCCGCCCGACAGCCCGTTCAATCCCCGCTACCGCTTCGAGCAGTTCATCATCGGCAACGGCAACCGCCTCGCGCACGCAGCCGCGCTCGCGGTCGCCGAAGCCCCCGGCGACGCGTACAACCCGCTCTTCCTCCACGGTCCGCCGGGGATGGGCAAGACCCACCTGCTCCACGCGATCGGCAACTACGTGCTCGCGTTCGGCGCCGGCGCCACCGTGCGCTACACGACCGCCGAGACGTTCACCAACGACTTCCTCGGTGCGCTGAACTCTCGATCGCTGGACAGCTTCAAGAGCTCGTACCGCGACGCCGACGTGCTCCTCATCGACGACGTCCAGTTCCTCGCCAGCAAGGCGCGCACCGAGGAGGAGTTCTTCCACACCTTCAACGCGCTGCATGAGCGCAACCGCCAGGTCGTCCTCACCTGCGATCGGCTTCCGCGAGCCCTCGTCGGCCTCGAGCAGCGCCTGCGCGAGCGCTTCGAGGCGGGCCTGGTCACCGATCTGCAGCCGCCCGACCGCGCCACTCGCATCGCGATCCTGCGCAAGCGCGCCCACCTCGACGGCGTTCATCTCGCCGATCCGGCCGTCCTGCATGCGATCGCCGACCGCGTCACCGACAACATCCGCGCGCTCGAGGGGGCGCTCATCCGCGTCGTCGCCTTCCACTCGCTGACTGGGCGGCCGATCGACCGCGAGCTCACCGACGAGGTGCTCGACGCCATGTACCCGCGCCGCGGCACGCGGGCGCCGACGATCGACGACGTGCAGGCCCTCGTCGCCGAGCACTTCGGACTGACCGTCGAGCAGCTGACCTCGGCGAGCCGCGCCGCCAAGGTCGCCTGGCCGCGTCAGGTGGCAATCCATCTCGCCCGTCAGACGACCGCCGAGTCCCTGCCGACCATCGGCAGGGCGTTCGGCAACCGCAACCACGCGACCGTCCTGCACGCGTGCAACCGGGTCGCGGACCGCCTGCGCTCCGATCAACATGTCGTCGACCTCCTCGGCGCCCTGTCGACACGCCTGGCCGACCGCCTCGCCGACCGCGACAGTTGACAGACTTGACGGCTTGGCCGACACCGCGACTCCCCCGATCCCACCGGGCGATCGACGACTTCTCCACAGCTTGCATTGGCTCTATGACTTCTAATCTGCCTCTGAGGTATCCATCGTGAAGATCTCCCTCGAGCGCGACGCTCTGTTCACGCAGCTGCAGACCGCCGGCAGAGTGGCGTCGACGCGCAGCGCGATCCAGGCCCTCGCCGGCGTCCAGCTCGCCGCCGAGTCGACGGGCTGCGAGCTGCGCGCCACCGACATGGACGTCGGACTGCGGGTGCCGCTCGACGCCGAGGTGACGCGCGAAGGGACCGTCGTGCTCCCGGCGCGGCTGATGCTCGACGTCGTCCGCTCGCTGCCGGGGCAGACGGTCACGATGGAGCTGCGCTCGGCCGAGCAGGACGTCGAGGTGGTGGCCGGCAACGCGACCTTCCACATCCGGACCCTGCGCGGCGACGACTTCCCGCCGTTCCCCGAGCCCGACCCGGAGTCGGCGGTGCAGGTGCCCGCCGAGGCGTTCGTCTCCACCGCGCTGAAGGTCGCCGGCTCGGCCTCGCGCGACGAGACCCGGCCGGTGCTGACCGGGATCCTCGTCTCGGCCTCCGACCGCGAGCTGCGCATGGTCGCCACCGACTCGTATCGGTTGAGCGTCAAGGAGACCGCGCTCGAGACGGCGCTGTCTGCGGGCTTCGAGGTCAACGTGCCCGCGCGGGCGCTGCAGGAGCTCGCCCGGCTCGTCAACCAGGCCGAGGAGGAGCCGCTCGGCGTCAGCGTGCGCCAGAACCAGGTCCTGTTCACGATCGGGCGCGTCGTGCTGTCCTCGCGCCTGATCGACGGCCAGTTCCCGAACTACCGCCAGCTGCTGCCCGACAGCTTCGAGCACGAGCTGCGGATCGCGGGCTCGGAGCTGACCGAGGTGGTGCGGCGGATCAGCCTGCTCGCCCAGAAGAACGCGCCCCTGCGCCTGGCGTTCGCCGAGGGCGAGCTGACCGTCTCGGCCCAGACCCCCGACGTCGGCGAGGCGCGCGAGTCGCTGCCGGTGGCCTTCAGCGGCGAGCCGCTCGAGATCGGCTTCAACCCGGAGTTCCTGCGCGCCGGGGTCGAGGCGATCGAGGAGGGCGACGTCGTCCTGAAGCTGATCAGCCCCTTGCGCCCGGGTCTGATCGAGTCCGGCGATGAGACCCGCTTCCGCTATCTGATCATGCCGATCCGGCTCAACGTCTGATCGCGCGTCGTGGCCGATGCGCCTGGTCAGCGTCAGCCTGCGTGACTTCCGCGGCTACGAGAGCGCGGCCGCCGAGCTCGGCGACGGCCTGACGATCATCACCGGGCCCAACGGCGCCGGGAAGACGAACCTGCTCGAGGGCCTGTACTTCGGCTGCACCGGTCGGTCGTGCCGGACGACGAACGAGCGCGAGGTCGTGCGCTTCGGCCAGTCGGCGACGCGGGTCGTCGTCCACGCGATCGGCGAGGACGGCGAGCACGAGCTGTCGGTCGGCTTCCAGCCCGGGCAACCCAAGCGGATGCGCGTCGACGGGGCGGCCGTCGAGCGGATGCTCGACGTGGCGCAGCGGCCGCTGCTCAGCGTCTTCCTCCCCGACCGCCTCGAGCTCGTCAAGGGGGCACCTTCACTGCGTCGGGCGCACCTCGACCAGTTCGTCGCCGCCCTGTGGCCGGCGCGAGCCGGGACGCGACGCGCCTACGCGCAGGCACTCGCCCAGCGCAACGCGCTCATCGCCCGCATTCGCGCGGGGTCGGCGGGCGTCGACTCGCTGCGCAGCTGGGACGTGCAGCTCGCCCGGCACGCGATCGCGCTGATGGCCGACCGGAGCGCGGCGGTCGCCACGATCGCCGAGCCCTTCGTGCGCTGCTGCGCCGAGCTCGGGCTCGACGGGGACGTCGCGATCGCGTATCGCCCCCGCTGCCGGGGCGACGACATCGAGCAGCTCTGCGCCGAGCTCGCCGAGCGCACCCCGGGCGATCTCGAGCGCGGCTTCACCGGGCACGGACCGCACCGCGACGACGTCGTCGCCGTCCGCAACGGGCGCGAGCTACGCGCCTACGGCTCGCAGGGCCAGCAGCGCCTGAGCCTGCTGGCGCTGCTGCTCGCCGAGCGCCGGGCGCTGTCCGAGCGCCGGAACGCCCCGCCGGTCATGCTCCTCGACGACGTCATGTCCGAGCTCGACGCCCGCCGCCGCCGGGCGCTCGTCGACATCCTGCGCGCGAGCGGGGGACAGTCGCTCATCACCGCCACCGAGCTCGAGCAGATCCCTGCCGGCGAGGGCGACGTGCAGCGGATCGAGGTCGTGTCGGGGCGGCTGCTCGCACCCGCGGGGGCGCGATGACGCGCCGCCGCAGCGCCCCCCGCTCGCTCGCCGGGGCGCTGGGAGCCCTGTCGGTCCAGGTCGCTCCGCAGACGCTGCTCGCTGACGCGCAGCGGGTCTGGCCGGGGGTCGTGGGGCCGGCGATCGCCGCCGCGGCGCAGCTGACCGCGGAGCGCTCGGGGGTGCTGACGGTGTCCTGCGCGGCATCGGTCTGGGCCCAGGAGCTCGACCTCCTGGCGCCCCAGATCATCTCCCGGCTCAACGCCTCGCTGGGTCCGGTGCCGCGGGTGCGCAAGCTGCGGTGCGTGGCGGTCGGCCATGGCCGCTGACGGGCCCCCGAGCGTTCCATCGTTTGCCATCATTTGCAGGAGAAACACTCGACCGCGGCAATGGGTGCCGACCGGGCCCTGTGCTATCGTCCAGATGACAATTTCTTGACGGACGGGCGCGCCCAGCTCGGCGCGGTCACCCGGCCGTCCCAACGTCATCGGAGGATCGTTGGCGAACGACGACGGCGCGCGCCCGGGCGCGGGCAGCCCATCCAGCTATGACGCACAGGACATCACCGTGCTCGAAGGACTCGAAGCGGTCCGCAAGCGTCCCGGCATGTACATCGGATCGACCGGCGAACGCGGTCTGCATCACCTCGTCTATGAGGTGGTCGACAACTCGGTCGACGAGGCGCTCGCGGGTCACTGCACCGCGGTGCAGGTCACGATCCATCCCGACGACTCAGTCACCGTCGTCGACGACGGTCGTGGCATCCCGGTCGCGGTCATGGCCAAGGAGGGGCGGCCCGCGGTCGAGGTCGTCCTCACCGTCCTGCACGCCGGCGGCAAGTTCGGCGGGGGCGGCTACAAGGTCTCGGGCGGCCTGCACGGCGTGGGTGTTTCGGTCGTCAACGCGCTGTCCGAGCGCCTCGACGTCGAGGTGCGCCGCGACGGTCATGTGTACACCCAGAGCTATGAGCGCGGCAAGCCGATCGCCGACCTGGCGCAGGGCCCAGCGACGGCGGAGACCGGGACGCGGATCACCTTCCTGCCCGACGCGGAGGTGTTCGAGACCCTCGAGCTGAACTTCAAGACGATCGAGGAGCGGATGCGCGACACGGCGTTCCTCACCCGCGGGCTGCGGATCACGATCGTCGACGAGCGCGGGGAGGGCAACCGGGTCGAGTTCCAGTACGAAGGCGGCATCACCGACTTCGTCGCCTTCCTGAACGAGAACAAGGACCCGATCCAGAAGCAGATCATCTCCTTCGAGGGCGACTCGCCGGAGGGCGCCGTCGAGGTGGCGATGCAGTGGAACTCCTCCTACCAGGAGTCGGTGTTCTCCTTCGCCAACAACATCAACACGCTCGAGGGCGGCTCGCACCTCTCGGGCTTTCGCTCCGCGCTGACGAGCGCGCTCAACCGCTACGCGCGCGAGCACGGCGAGCTGCGCGAGCGCGACGACAACCTCACCGGGGAGGATGTCCGCGAGGGCCTGACCGCGGTCATCTCGGCCAAGCTGACCGACCCGCAGTTCGAGGGCCAGACGAAGACCAAGCTCGGCAATCCCGGGATGCAGAGCTTCGTGCAGTCGGTCGTCTACTCGCAGCTGTCGGAGTTCCTCGAGGAGAACCCACAGGACGCGCGCGCGGTCATCCGCAAGGCGGTGTCCGCCGCGCAGGCGCGCGCGGCCGCGCGCAAGGCGCGCGACCTGACCCGCCGCAAGTCGGCACTGGAGAACTCGACGCTGCCGGGCAAGCTCGCCGACTGCTCGGTCAAGGATCCCTCGCTCGCCGAGCTGTTCGTCGTCGAGGGCGACTCCGCCGGCGGCTCGGCGGTGTCGGCTCGCGACCGCAACACGCAGGCGATCCTCCCGCTCCGCGGCAAGATCCTCAACGTCGAGAAGAGCCGGATCGACAAGGTCCTCGGCAACGCCGAGATCCAGGCGCTCATCACCGCGATCGGAACCGGCGTGCGCGACGAGTTCGACATCGGCCGCGCGCGCTACCACAAGGTCGTGCTGCTGACCGACGCCGACGTCGACGGCGCCCACATCCGGACCCTGGCGCTGACGCTGCTGTTCCGCGAGATGCAGCCGCTGATCGAGGCCGGTTTCGTCTACATCGCCAAGCCGCCGCTGTATCGCATGACCCGCGGTCAGAAGCACCGCTACATCGAGCGCGAGTCAGACCTCGAGGACATCCTGCTCGGCGACAAGTTCGACAAGCTCGAGATCCTCGACCACGATGGCCGGTCGTTCAAGCTGACCGAGGCGCGCTGGCGGCGCTTCTCGCGCCTGCTCAAGCAGTACGAGGGGTGGGCGTCGGCGCTGCGCGCCGCTCACGGGCACGGCGTGGTGGCGTTCATGCAGCAGGCGCGCCTGCTCGAGGAGCAGATCACCGACGTGCCCTCGCTGCTGCGCCACGTCGCCGCCGACGACGGCAACGGGGTCGGGCACCCGTATCGGATGCAGCTGATCGGCGAGGCGGCCGACGAGCTCGTGATCCGCACGACCGAGGCCAAGACCGGGCTGGCGACGACCCACCACGTCCGCCGGGCCACCCTCGACGCGACCGAGTACCACCGGCTCGCCGACGTCCACCGCGAGCTCGCGGCGCTGATCGGCACCCCGCCGTTCACGGTCTCACTCAACGACAACGCGCAGCCGGCCGGCGGCTTCGAGGAGCTGCACGAGACCGTGCTCTCGGTCGCCCAGAGGGGGATCGAGTACTACCGGTTCAAGGGCCTCGGCGAGATGGACGCCGAGGAGCTGCGCGAGACGACGATGGACCCGGCGACGCGGACCCTCGTCAAGGTCACGATGGAGGACGCCGCCTCCGCCGATCTGGTGTTCTCGATGCTGATGGGCGATCAGGTCGAGCCCCGCCGGGCGTTCATCGAGGAGAACGCCCGCCTCGTGTCAAACCTGGACATCTAGGACGCCGCGATGTCAGCGATCGACACCATCGGCGGCGGCAACATCGAGCCGCGCGGGCTCGAGGAGGAGATGCGCTCGGCGTACCTCGACTACGCCATGTCGGTCATCATCGGCCGCGCGCTCCCCGACGTGCGCGACGGCCTGAAGCCCGTCCACCGTCGCGTCCTGTACGTCATGAACGAGATGGGCCTCGGCCCCGGGCGCAAGCACGTCAAGTGCGCCCAGATCGTCGGCGAGGTCATGGGCAAGTACCACCCGCACGGCGACGCGCCGATCTACGACACGCTCGTGCGCCTCGCCCAGGACTTCTCGATGCGCTATCCCCTCGTCGACGGGCACGGCAACTTCGGCAACATCGACGGCTACTCGGCGGCGGCGATGCGCTACACGGAGGCACGCCTGGACCGGCTCGCCACCGAGATGCTGCGCGACATCGACGCCGAGACGGTCGATTTCGTCCCGACCTACGACGGCGGTCGCTCCGAGCCGCTGGTGCTCCCGGCGCGCTTCCCGAACCTGCTCGTCAACGGCGGCACCGGGATCGCGGTCGGAATTGCGACGAACATCCCGCCCCACAACCTCCGCGAGGTGATCGGCGCCACCCTCGCCTACATCGACGATCCGACGATCGACGTCGACGGGCTGATGAAGCACATCAAGGGCCCCGACTTCCCGACCGCGGGTCTCATCCTCGGCCGCGACGGGATCCGCGAGGCGTATCGCACCGGTCGCGGCCGGGTGCGCGTCCAGGCCAAGGCCCACGTCGAGCCCATCGGCCAGGGCAAGGAAGCGATCATCATCACCGAGCTGCCCTACCAGGTCCGGCGCGACGGCGAGGGCGGCGTGATCCTGAAGATCAAGGAGCTGCACGAGCAGAAGAAGCTCTCCGAGATCTCCGACCTGCGCAACGAGTCCGACCGGCGCGGCATGCGGATCGTGATCGAGCTCAAGCGCGACGCGATCCCCAAGGTGGTGCTGAACAAGCTCTACAAGCACACGCCACTGCAGACGACGTTCGGGGTCAACATGGTCGCGCTGGTCGACAACGTCCCGCGGACGCTGTCGCTGCGCGAGGTCATCGGCCATTACGTCGACCACCAGCGTGAGGTCGTCGTTCGGCGCACGAAGTACGAGCTGCGGCGCGCCGAGGAGCGCGCCCACGTGCTCGAGGGGCTGCTGGTCGCGCTGTCGCACCTCGACGAGGTGATCGCTCTGATCCGAGGCTCGCGCGACCCCGAGACGGCACGCGCCGGGTTGATCGAGCGCTTCGAGCTGACCGTCGTGCAGGCGCAGGCGATCCTGCAGCTGACGCTCAGCCGCCTGACCGCGCTCGAGGCCGACAAGATCCGCTCCGAGCACGCCGACCTCGTCGAGCGCATCGCCGAGCTGCGCGAGATCCTCGGCGACGAGGCGCGGGTCATGGGGCTGATCACGGACGAGCTGCGCGAGATCGCCGACAGCTACGGCGACGAGCGGCGCACCGAGATCACCCACGCCGACGGCGAGCTCGACATCGAGGACCTGATCGCCGACCAGCAGATGGTCATCTCGATCACCCATTCGGGCTACATCAAGTCGCTGCCGCTGTCGACGTACCGCCAGCAGCGTCGCGGTGGAGTCGGCGTCACCGGCATGGAGATGAAGGACGACGACTACATCGAGCACCTGTTCGTGACCTCGACGCACGACTACCTGCTCTTCTTCACCAACCGCGGCAAGGTGTACCGGCTCAAGGTCTACGAGCTGCCCGAGGCCTCGCGGACCGCGAAGGGGCGGGCACTCGTCAACCTCTTGCCGCTGCGCCAGGGCGAGCGCGTGCAGTCGGTCCTGTCCACGCGCGACTTCACCGAGGGCCGCTACCTCGTGTTCGCGACCCGCGCGGGCGTGATCAAGAAGACCGAGTTCGAGGCCTACAACACCCCGATCAGGGCTGACGGCATCATCGCGGTCAACATCCGCGACGACGACGAGCTGATCGCGGTGCGCCGGACGAGCGGCGAGGACGACATCATCATGGTCTCGCGCTCGGGTCAGGCGTCGCGGTTCTCCGAGGACGCGCTCCGCTCGATGGGCCGTGACACGAGCGGCGTCCGCGGCATGAACGTCGGCCAGCCCGGCAACGCCGTCCTCTCGATGGACGTCGCGCGCGACGACCAGGAGCTGCTCGTCGTCACCGAGGCCGGCTTCGGCAAGCGCACCCCGATCTCCGAGTACCCGGTCAAGGGCCGCGGCACGATGGGCGTCAAGACGATCAGCCTGACCGAGAACAAGGGGGCGCTCGCCGGCGCCCTCGTCGTCCGCGAGCACCAGGAGCTCGTGTTCATCTCCCAGAACGGGATGGTCCAGCGGACCTCGGTACGTGGGATCAATCGCTACGGGCGCGCCTCCCAGGGCGTGCGGCTCATGAACATCCGCGACGACGACCAGGTCTCGGCGGTCGCTCTCGTCGTCGAGTCCGACTCCGAGACCGCATCGCCGGTGCTCGACGACGGCGCGCTGCATCAGCCGGTGGACCTCGCCTCGCCCGACGCGCCCGAGGAGCTCGGCGGCAGCGAGAAGTAGCCGGCGCAACGAGGAGTCGCCGGCCGGACCGGCCGCCGGCGTCCGGCGACGGTGCGGGTCGTGCCGGCCGCGCGGTCCGGGTTCCAACCGCAGGGTCCCGGGCAGTAGGGTGTGCAGCCCAGAGCGGCGGAGGCGACCGAACCGAGGTGAGGATGAAGATCGGCTACTTCCTGTCGTATGAGGAGTGGCGGTCACGCGAGCGGGTGCTGCCGTGCGGGCGCTGATGCGCCGCTGCTGCGTGCTGCTGCTGGGCGGGCTGCTCGGCGGGCTGCTCGGCGGCGGCTTCTACCTCCTGCTCATCGACATCGCCAGCCCGCCCGAGCTCTACGGCCTCGCCGGCACCGCCGTGGGCTGCGGCGTGGCGGTGACCCTCGCGCGCGAGCAGGGCTTCGTCGAGGCGCGGATCCTGCCCTGGTGGCTGGCGCGCAGCTGGCGGCTGATGGGAAAGATTCCCGCCGACGTCGCCACCGTGTGCTGGGAGGCGCTGGCCCAACTGGCGCGTCCACGGCCGGTTCGGGGCGAGTTCCGGGCCGCCCGCTTCGCCGCCGCCGAGTCGACCGCGCAGGCCGCCGGCCGTCGCGCCCTGGCCGAGACGGTGGGCTCGGTGTCCCCGAACACGATCGTGGTCGGGGTGGACGCGCGGCGCGGCCTGCTGCTCGTCCACCAATTGCGCCGCCAGGGCGGACCGGAGAGCCTCGACGTGACGAGGCTCGGATGAACGAGTGGGAGATCGCCGCGGCCGTGATCGCCGCGGCGATCCTGCCCTGTCTGGGCGTCTGCCTGTTCAGCTCGGTGCTCAGCGCCCTGGTCGCGCTGGAGGTGACCGGGACGCTGGCCTCCACCGCGCTGATGCTCCTGAGCGAGGGCTTTCACCGCCAGCCGTTCGTGGACCTGGCCCTGGCGTTCGCCTTTCTCTCCATGATGGGAGCATTCGCCTTCGCTCGCCTGATGGAGCGCGACCTGTGAGCTTCAGCCACGTCGCGGCCACGATCCTGCTCGTGACCGGCGTGGTGCTCGAGCTGTTCGCCGTGCTCGGCCTCGTGGTCATGCGCGACGTCTACGACCGCCTGCACTACGTCGGCCTGGCCGGCTACGGCGCCCTGCTGATCGGCATCTCGATCCTCGTGCGCGAGTCCTGGTCGCTGATCGGCGACAAGACCCTGGCCACGGGCGCCGTGCTGGCGCTGATCGGACCCGTGCTCGTGCACACGACCACGCGCAGCTTCCGCACGCGCGAGCGGGGGGACTGGGCCGACGGCATCGAGCAGGAGCTCGAGCAGCCGTGACGGTGCTGCAGATCATCGCCCTCGTGCTGGTCGCCGTCGCCGGCGGCGCCGTCGTGCTCACCCCGGAGGCGCTGCGCCAGACGATGGTCCTGGGCATCTACGGGATCGCCCTCACGCTGCTGTTCTTCGTCTTCCAGGCCCCCGACGTGGCGCTGTCGGAGATCGTCGTCACCGGCATCGGCCTGCCCCTGATCATCCTGGCCGCGCTGCGCAAGATCCGCCAGCAGCAGGCACGCCAGTCACACGCTCGCGAGGAGGCGGAGGAGTGACCCGCCGCGTGCGCCTGGGGCTGTTCCTGGTCGCGGGCGCCGGCCTGGCCGTGGTTTTGCTGCTCGGCTTCGGCGGGCTGCCCTCGTTCGGTCACGCCCACGAGCTCGACGGCGCGGTGGTCAACCTCGACGAGCCCACCCTGCGCCACGCCACCGACGTGGTCACGGCGCTCAACTTCGACCTGCGCGCCTTCGACACCCTCGGGGAGGAGTTCATCCTCTTCGCCTCGGTCACCGGCGTGGCTCTGCTGCTGCGCACCCTGCGCCAGGAGGAGGAAGAGGACCAGGAGATCACGCCCGGGATCGAGGATCACCGCTTCGCCGGCGCCAGTGACGGCGTCAAGCTGACCTCGCTGCTGCTGATCCCGCTGCTGATCGCCTTTGGCGCCTACCTGGTCTTTCACGGCCAGCTCACCCCCGGAGGCGGCTTCCAGGGTGGCGTGGTGCTGGCCGCGGGGCCGATCGCGGTCCTGCTCGCCGGGCGCTACCTGTCGATGAAGCGCATCGCGCCCAAGCGACTGCTGGAGGTCTCCGACGCCCTCGGCGCCGCCGCCTACGGCCTGATCGGCCTCGGCGGCCTCATCTTCACCGGCGTCTACCTGGAGGATCCCCTGCCGCTCGGCGTGAGCGGACAGCTGCTCTCGGCGGGCATGATGCCGCTGAACTCGATCGCCGTCGGCCTCGAGGTGACCGGCGCCTTCCTGCTCACGTGGACCCAGTTCTTCGACCAGACGCTGGTCGGCCCCCCCAGCGGCAGCTGATGGGCTTTCTTCCGTTCGCGGTGGCGGTGTGGCTGTTCGTGATCGGCCTGTGGGGGGTGGTGTCGAGCCGCAACCTCGTGCGCACCGTGCTGTGCCTGACCGTGGTGCAGTCCTCCACCTACCTGGTCCTGCTGGGCGTCGGCTATCGCACCGGTGCCATGGCGCCGATCGTGGCCGACATCCCGAGCACCTCCAAGCTCGTCGATCCGATCGTGCAGGTGCTCGTGCTCACCGATGTCGTCATCGAGGCGACCATCACCGCGCTGCTCCTGGCCCTCGTCGTGCAGGCGCACAAGCGCTTCGGCAGCATCGATCCCGAGGATCTGCGCCCGCTGCGGGACTAGGGCATGAGCCACCTCTCCGCGCTGCCCGTGCTGGTGCCGTTCCTGGCCGGCCCCCTGCTGGTGGCGGTCGGCTTCTTCGCGCCCCGGTGGTTCGACGACAGCCTGGCGACGCTGGCGGCGCTGGCGGTCACCACGCTGTGCGTGCTCCTGGCCGTTCACGCCGCGCCGCACCCGTATGCCTACTGGATGGGCGGCTGGAGGCCCCAGCACGGGGTGGCGATCGGCATCTCGCTTTCGATCGACGTGACCGGCGCCGGCCTGGCCGCCTTCGCGGGAGTTCTGGTCACCGCGGCGCTGGTCTACTCGCTGCGCTACTTCGACGCCATCGAGGGGCTGTTCCACGGCCTGATGCTGCTGTTCATGGCCGGGATGGTCGGCTTCGCGCTCACCGGGGACCTGTTCAACCTCGTCGTCTTCTTCGAGGTCATGAGCGCGGCCGCCTTCGCGCTGACCGCCTACCGGATCGAGGAGCGGGCGCCGATCCAGGGCGCGCTCAACTTCGCCATCACCAACAGCATCGCCGGCTACGCCATGTTCATCGCCGTGGGCCTGCTCTACGCCCGCACCGGGGCGCTGAACATGGCCCAGATCGGCGCAGCGCTGTCGAGCCACCACGCCGACCCCCTGGTCATCGTAGCCATGACGCTGCTCTTCCTGGGCTTCCTGACCAAGGCCGCCGCGGTGCCGCTGCACTTCTGGCTGGCCGACGCCCACGCCGTGGCGCCGGTCCCCGTCTGCGTGCTCTTCTCGGGCGTGATGGTGGAGCTGGGCGTGTATGCCGTGGCTCGGCTCTACTGGGTCGTCTTCGCCGGCCCGCTGGCCCCCCACGCGGCCGCCGTGCGCGCGATCTTCGTCGGCCTGGGGGTGGTGACCGCGCTGCTCGGCGCCGCTATGTGCTTCCTGCAGCGCCACATCAAGCGGCTGCTGGCCTTCTCGACCATCAGCCACGTGGGGATGCTCCTGTGCGGGGTCGCGCTGCTGTCGGGACAGGGGCTGTCCGGCGTGGCCGTGTACGTGGTCGGCCACGGCCTGACCAAGGCGGCCCTGTTCATGTGCGCCGGCGTGCTCCTGCACCGCTTCGCCACCATCGACGAATACGAGCTGCACGGGCGCGGCCGCGAGGTACCCGTCGTGGGCGGGCTGATGGCGGTCGGGGCGCTGCTGCTGGCCGGGATCCCACCCTTCACCACCTTCATGGGCAAATCGCTGCTCGAAGCGGCCTCCTCGGCGCTGCCCGGCTACGGATGGCTGATCGCCGTCTACATCGTGGTCTCGGCGATGACCGGGGGCGCCGTGCTGCGCGTCGCCGGCCGGGTGTTCCTGGGCTGGGGGCCTGCCGAGGGGCCGCACCCCGAGCAGGCCCGGGCGGCGCAGGAGCGAGTGGACGAGGAGCGCGGACCGCGCGGGCACACGCCGGTGCTGATGGTCCTGGTGCCCGCCCTGCTGCTGGTCGGGGTCCTCGTGCTCGGCCTGATCCCCGGCGCCGTGCCGGGCACCGAGCGCTACGTCCATCAGTTCGTCGCCCACGGCAACTATCCGGCCTGGGTCCTGCACGGCGCGCGAGTGGCGCTACCGCACGTGGCGCCCAGCCACATCAGCGCCGAGGACTACGCCTACGGCGCCATCTCCGCCGTCGGCGCGGTGCTGGCCGCCGGCCTGGGACTGTTCGGACGACCGCTGCGCGAATCGCTGCCCGCCCGCCTGCGCCGGTCCGGACAGAACGCGGTGGGCGTGGTGCGCGGCCTGCACAACGGCCACATCGGCGACTACATCGCCTGGTGGAGCGCGGGGGTGAGCCTGATCGGGGGCATATGCCTGATCGCACTGCACTGAGGGTCCACGGCCAAGCTCGCGGCGCTCTGGCTCGGGCCACGGCGGCGCTGGTGGTGATCGTCGCGGCGACCGGCTGTGCCTCGCCGGGGACGCCGGCGCCCTCGTCCCAAGCGGCCAAGCTCTCGGTAGCCACGAGCGACATCGCCACCGCCTGCGGCTACGCCGACGAGCTGACCGCCTTCGGCGATCACCACGTCAGCCTCTCCAGCGAGGAGGCGATGGCCGCCCAGGGCGCGAGCAAGCTGGCCGGCGTGTACGCGCGCAGCCACGCCTGGATCTACCAGGGCGAGAGCATCGGCGGGGTGGTCAACGGCAGCATCGCCCTGCTCGGCGAGTGCGGCCTGCCCGGCGCGCGTACGACGCTGCTGCGGGCCGAGGGCCGCTGAGGCCCTGGTCTCTTGGATGAGGGAGGCCGAGGCCGTGACCGATGGCTGCGCGCGGGCACGTCCGCTGTCGAATCCGCGTGGCGGATCCGATACCCTTCCGGATACCAGAGAAAGGAGGTGGTCCTAACCTTGTCTGACAGTTCTTGCGGGACCCTGGAGGTGTCCGGCCGCTAGGTCGGAGGCTGACCCCGCTCAGCGGAGTCCAACCCGCGACACCGCCGTCCATGGGTGCTGGGAGTAGTCCCACCGGCAGCCAAGCTCATGGCGGTCACGCAGCCAAAGAAGTTGCGAGGGGCGCCCCCGTTGTCGAGGGCGCCCTTCGTCGTGTACGAGCGCGCCTGAAGTGCGCGGCTGCTGGTGCGCAGACTTCGGGGTGCAACCGCACCCGTTCGGCGCAGCGCGTTCCTTGGGGGTGCGGCGCCGTGCTGGGGCGCAGACGACACAAGCTGCGCCGAGACGGGGCCGTCGCACCCCGAAGCCCCGGTTCCCCGCGGCGCTCACCCCGTGGCTCTTCGGCGCTCGCGCCCCCTGGCTTCATACCCCCCGTTTCGGCGAGCATGACCGGCCGCGCAGGCGCTGCGGTCGTGCCGGTCTCAGAGCGGCTGGAGGCGGCGGGGGCGTCTCGGTGGCCGCTGGACGTGCCCTTGAGTCGCCGGCGCCCCCGACCACGGAGCGCACCCCAACTCGCGGGCACGCCGGCGGTCCGCCGAGACGACCCCCGACGCTGCCACCCCCGTCGACCGAGCGGACCGACCGGCGCCGGGGTAGGCTCGGGGCCATGTGCCGAAACATCAGGACCCTTCACAACTTCGAGCCGCCGGCCACCGACTCCGAGGTCGACGCCGCGGCGCTGCAATACGTGCGCAAGATCAGCGGCTACAGCAGGCCGTCGCAGGCCAACGAGGCGGCGTTCAACGCCGCCGTGCGGGCCGTCGCCGACGCATCGCGACGGCTGCTCGGGGAGCTGACCACGGCCGCGCCGCCCAAAAGCCGCGAGGTGGAGGCGGCCAAGGCGCGAGCCCGCGCCGCCCAGCGCTCCGCAGCGTGACGGGCGGCCAGGGCCGCAATCAGCGCGCGCGTCGGGGGACGGAGAGGATCACGCCACGAGGTAGGCGCGCCAGGCGGCGGGGATCGTCGGGCTCGCCACCTGGATGAACACGTGCGGACTCGGCGTCCGCGGCATGCGGCTCAGTCGCATGCCCGCCTGGCGGGGGAGCGCCGAGCCCTTGCGGCGGTTGCAGGGGGCGCAGGAGGCGACGATGTTCTCCCAGGTCGAGGAGCCACCCTTGGAGCGGGGGACGACGTGGTCGACGGTCAGGTTCGAGCGCGCGCCGCAGTACTGGCAGGTCCAGTCGTCGCGGGCGAACACCGCGCGCCGGGTGATCCGCCGCCGGTGCGTGTCCCGGGGAACGCGGACGTAGGCGACGAGCCGGATGACGGCCGGCCGCGCCATCGTGCTCGTCGCCGAGTGCAGCTCCCAGTCGCAGCGCTCGATCATCTCGGCCTTGTCCTTGAGCAGGAGGACGACCGCGCGCCGGACCGTGCAGACGTTGATCGGCTCATACGTCGCGTTCAAGACGAGCACCCGGCCAACCTCACGCCCGCGCCGCTGGTGCTCATCAGGCGGCGCGGACCCCAGTGGCGCAGGTGGGACGATGGTGGCCATGGCTACGCGGGCCGGATTCTACAGGCGACCCGACGGAGGCCGGGCCCACCGATTACGCCACCGGAAACGTGCCGAGCACGCGCAGGCGCTCGACGTGCGCGCCGAGCGCGGCGAGGCCCGCCGCCACGTGGGCCTCGTCGCTGCGGCCCTCGAGGTCGACGAAGAACATGTAGCGCCCGAGGCCCTGCTTGCGCGGCCGCGACTCGATCCGCGTCAGGTTGACCCCGCGCTCCGCGAACGCCGACAGGCAGGCGACGAGCCAGCCGGGAGCCTCGGCGCCGACGCCCCAGAACACGATCGCGGTCTTGAACGGCCCGGCGCCCCGGTGGCCGGCATCCTCGCCCGCCCGCGCCAGCCACACGAAGCGGGTCTCGTTGCCGGCGACGTCCTCGACCCCGGCGAGCAGGACCTCGCAGCCGTAGCGCTCCGCCGCCACCCGGTTGCCGAGCGCCGCCCACGCGCCAGCGTGCTCGGCGACCATACGCACCGCGTCGGCGGTCGAGGTGCCCGGCAGCACCTGCGCCCGCGGCAGCCGCGTGCGGATGAAGCGCGCGCACTGCGCGGTCGCCTGCGGGTGCGAGACGACGGCCTCGATCTCGTCGAGGGCGAGCGGCGCGCGGGCGATCAGGCAGTGGCGGATCGGCTGCACGACCTCGCCGACGATCGCCACGTCCTCGGTCTCCATCGCCAGTGCGTCGAGGGTCGCGTTGACCGAACCCTCGAGCGAGTTCTCGATCGGCACGAGCGCCCGCTGCACCTGCCCCGCGTCGACCGCCATGATCGTGTCGTAGATCGTCGGCAGCGGGACCATCTCGATCTCGCGTCCGGCCGTGTCGGCGATCAGCGCCTCCTGCGTGAACGTCCCCTCGGGACCGAAGTACCCGACCCGCACGCGGCTCAGCGCGTCGCCGGCTGCTCGCCGGAGCTGTGCTGCAGGGCGAGCTGCACCGCCTCGGCCTCCTCGGGCGACAGCTCGATCTCGCTGTGGCCCGCCTGCACCTGCTTGGCGTACAGGCGCGCCTGGTCGCGGTGGTGGATCGAGGAGAGCACGATCCCCGTGTGCGTCGCGTCGAGCAGCGCGATCGTGATCGACTGGCGGCCCGACATCTCGCCGTAGGCGTCATAGCGGACGAGCGAGCTGTGAGAGATCGCCCCGTCGAGCCGCTGCTCGGCCTTGCCCATCCGCCCATGCAACCCCTCGGCGACGTCCTGGACGTAGTCGTGCAACGCTACGAACTGGTCCTGCAGCGACACCGCGTGGCTGACGAGGTCCTCGCGCCGCTCCCCGAGCACCGCCCGCTGCTCCGAGCGCACCCGTCGCAGCGCCAGCGTCACGCTCAGCGTTGCCACCAGCGCTACGACCGCCACCGCTCCGGCACCCAGAGCAACGAGGCCGACCGTGCTCGTCAGGTCATGCACG
Source organism: Solirubrobacterales bacterium (assembly GCA_019240115.1). GTDB lineage: Bacteria > Actinomycetota > Thermoleophilia > Solirubrobacterales > Solirubrobacteraceae > Palsa-465. The sequence continues at coordinate 81,277 of JAFAYV010000053.1, forward strand.
CGCCCAGCATACGGGTCACGCCCGCGGTCAATGACGGTCGGGCGGGGCGATGCTGGGGCGACGAGTTCCGGCGGCGCCCGGGTCTGCACGGGCCATGCGAACCCCCGGCGGCCCTCCGCGCCCCCCCGGCGCCCGGAGGACTCGCCAACCCGCCGGCGTCCCCGGCGTGCCGCACCCCGGGCGCCGATGGATCCGGCGAGGCGCCTTGGCGGCCGCCGCCGCTGCCCTTGAGTCGCCAGCGCCCCCCACCCCCGTCCCGCGCCCCCACTCGGCGGGCAGCGCCGGCGGCCCGCCAAGGCGCCCCGCCCGACCAACGGGCTACTGGAACGTGACCGGGAACGACAGCGAGTTGTTCGCGAGGTTCTTCTCGCCGGGCACCTTGCCCACCTTGGCCACGACCGTGTACGTCCCCGCCGCCGGCGGGGACTTCAGCGTGACCGAGCACGTCGCCTGCTGTCCGGCGTGGGTCTCGGGGATGACGGTCTGACCGCTGGCGCCGGTGCCGGTGACCGACACGCTGCAGGTGACGTTGAACTCGTTGCTCGTGCCGCCGTTGGTCAGCGAGAGCTTGAACACCGGGGCGGGCTTGATCGACACGGTGTTCGTCGAGCCGGTCTGCAGCGTCGTGCCGTTGACGCTGACCGAGTTGAGCGAGTGGCCGTGGACGCCCGGGGTCGGCTTGCCCGACTTACCCGAGCCGGGCGTCGAGACGCCGAGCTTGGAGGCGATGAAGCTCGGGGTGAGCCACTGCACGTCGGTGACGAACTGGCCGGGGTTGATCGAGCCGCCGACGTCGATGTCCGCGGCGTGCAGGGCGGAGGCCAGCGCGGTGGTGGTGTAGTCCTTATAGACGACGTCGGAGGCGTAGAAGCGCGCCGTCTCGGCCGCGATCGCGTCGACGGCGTCGCTGCTGGTGGCGCCGCCGACGGCGGACTCGATCCGGTTGGCGATGTTCGTCATCCCGTCGACGCGCATCTGCAGGGCAAGCCGCAGGTTGGAGTCGGCGGTCTTGACCGAGTCGGGCGCGTCGAGGTGGCGGGCGCTCTGGAGCACCTGAGCCGCGGTCTGGCGCGTCTCGTTGATCTGGTTGCGCAGGTTGATCGCGTTCGACGAGCCGCCGCCGCTGGAGAGGATGTCGAACAGGCGACGGCCGGTGTCGTCAGAGCGCGTGATCAGCGAGGAGACGCTGTTGGTGTAGTCGCGCAGGGCGCTGTTGCGCGAGCTGACCTGGCAGCTGTGCACGCCGACGGCGATGAGCACGATGACGATGACGAGCGCCGCCGCCGCGACCGCGCGTCGGATCTGGATCGACTGCTCCTGCGGAGGCGGGCGGCGGCCACCGCCGGAGGAAGAGGAGCGGCGGCGAGAGGGGGCGACGCGGGTCGTCGTACGAGGGGCCCTGCGAGGCTCGGTCCGAGGTTCGTCGACCTCGTCGAAGAACGACAAGCTGGATTCACTCCCTGCCGGTACCGGTGCAGCGCCCAGTATGACTGCGGCGACGGCCGGATGGGCATTCGTGAAAGCCCGCTGGCGCGGCCCGTCGGCTGGAGGGTCGGCCGCCGCGACAGCGAAGAAGCGCCCGTGAGCTCCAGCGACGAGGCGACCGCTCCCGCGCCGACCGCTCCCGCGCCGACCGCCCCCGCGCCGACCGCCCCCGCGCCGACCGCCGAGACGGCCGTCGCCGCCGCTCCGCGGCCGGGCGGGGCGGCCGCCGCGGGCGGGACCGAGGCGCCGCTCGTGCTCGAGCGCTACCGCCTGCGCCGCCGGCTCGGGGCCGGCGCCTTCGGCACCGTGTGGCACGCTCACGACGAGCGCCTTGACCGCGACGTCGCGGTCAAGCTGCTCGCGCGCGAGCGGATCGCCGGGGGCCGTTTCGAACGCGAGGCACGGGCCGCGGCCCGCCTCAGCCATCCCGGGATCGTCACCCTGTACGAGGCCGCGGTCGACGACGAAGGCGCCTATCTCGTGTCCGAGCTCGTCCGCGGGCACACGCTCGACGACCTGCTCACCTCCGGGCAGCTCTCGGACCGCGACATCGTCGGGGTCGCCGCCGCCCTGTGCGAGGCGCTGCACCACGCCCACGCCCAGGGCGTGGTCCACCGCGACGTCAAGCCCTCGAACGTGCTCGTCCCCGAGGCGCCGGCCAGCCCGGCCCAGGTCGCCAAGCTCACCGACTTCGGCGTCGCCCGGCTGTTGGACTCGGAGTCGCTGACCGCGACTGGCGACGTGCTCGGTACCGCCGCCTATATGCCCCCCGAGCAGGCCGACGGGCTGCGGGCGGGAGCGGCCGCCGACCTGTACTCGGTGGCCCTGGTCACCTACGAGGCGCTGACCGGCGTCAACCCCGCCGCGTCGCTGGCGACGCGGCGGGGACGGCGGATCGCCGCCTATCTCCCTCCGCTGCGTCGCCAGCGCCGCGACCTGCCCGCGTCGCTCGGCCAGGCGATCGATCGCGCGCTGCGTCCGCGACCGGCGCAGCGCGGAACGATCGCCGAGCTGCGCGACGCGCTCCTCGCCGCCCGGGACCGCGTCGGGGACAACCCCGGGATCGTCACCGGCGGCTGGTCCCGCGAGCCCGACGACCTCGACGAGGCGCAGCCGTTCTCGGCGCCGGCCACCGCGGCGCACGAGCTGCCGCGATCAGATCCCGAACGCGTCTGGCCGGCGCGCGGCCTGGCCGCCGCGTGTGCCGCCGCGCTCGCGGCGTGGCTGGTCACCGAGCTGCCCTCGGGACGCCCGCTGCTCGCCCCGGCGCTGCTCGCGCTGCTCGCCGCGGCCGCCGTGCTGATCCTCCCCCGGCTCGGATGGGTCGCGCTCGCCGGCGCGCTCTGTGTCACGGCCATCTCGCGGGGCCTGCCCGGCGGGGCGATCCTCGTCGCGGTCGGGATGCTGGCGCCGATGCTCCTCGCGCCCGCGCGGCCGACGGCGTGGCCGCTGGCCGCGATCGCGCCCGCCCTCGGGGTGATCGGTCTCGCGGGTGCCTGGCCGGCGCTCGCCGGCCGGGCTCGCGGCATCGCGACCCGGGCGGCGCTCGGGGCGGTCGGCTGGGTGTGGCTGGTGCTGGCGGGCGCCGTCGTCAGGCCGGTTCTGTATCTGCCGCGCGTCGCGGGCGAACCCGGCGCCTGGGCGCGCTCGGTCGGCGCGACCGCGCAGCACCTGCTGCCGGCGCTCTGGTCCAGCGGGGTGCTCGCGCCCGCGGTCGTCTGGGCCGCCGCGGCGGCGATCCTGCCCGCTCTGGTGCGCGCTCGCCACCCGGCGCTGGATATCGTGCGCGTGACCGTGTGGGCACTCGCGACCGTCGTCGCCGTCAGCGCGGCGATCGTCGCCGTGCGCGGCTCGGCCGCCGGCGCCCCGGCTTCCTCGGCGCTCGTCGGAGCGCTCGGCGCGGGGCTCCTGGCGCTGGGGCCGCTGGCGATGGCGCGATGGCGTCCCACACGGCGATCGTCCGCCCTCGGCGGCGGACTCTCGTAGCATGGATCGGCCCCCGGGGGCGTGCTATGAGCGTGCTGCGCAGCCTAGAGAGCAAGATCGCCGGCCTCGTGGAGGGCACGTTCAGTCGTGCCTTCAAGTCCGAGGTGCGCCCGGTCGAGATCGCGCGCAAGCTCGCCCGCGAGATGGACGAGCACACGTCGCTGTCGCTGTCGCGGACCTACGTGCCCAACGAGTACCGGATCTACCTCTCCCCGCGCGACCGGGAGCGCTTCGCCGAGTTCGAGGAGGCGCTGCGCTCCGAGCTCGTCGGCTACCTGCTCGAGCACGCCCGGCGCGAGCAGCTCACGCTCACCTCCCGGCCGGTCGTTCAGTTCGCCACCGACGATCGTCTGCGCCTCGGCGAGTTCGGCATCCAGACCCGGGTCGCGGCGCCCCCGCCCGCCCGCGACGACGAGCCCGAGCCGGCGCCGCACTCGGGCCGCACGATGGTCTACAGCACCGCCGGCCGGGTCGCCGAGCCGCTCGAGGAGCGTGCCCGGTCGGCCCACCACTCGGCGCTGCTGCTGATGGACGGCAAGCGGCTCGTCGTCGGCCCCGCGGGCGTCACCCTGGGCCGCAGCCGGCGATGCGACGTCATGGTCGACGATGCCAACGTCTCGCGCGCCCACGCCGAGATCCGACCCCGGGGAGGCTCCTGGGTCCTCTCCGACGTAGGCTCGACGAACGGCTCGCGCCTGAACGGCCAACCCGTCGAGGAGCCCGAGGTGCTCAAGCCCGGCGACGAGATCGAGCTCGGCACCACCGTGCTGACCTTCGAGCTCGAGTAGCCGCCTTTCGTCCTGTGCCATGCTCCAGCCCGTCTCCGTAGGCCTGAAGTTCGGCTTCCTCGCCGTGCTCTATCTGTTCTTGATGTTCGTCGCGGTCGGCGCCCTGCGCGACCTGCGACGGGGACGGGGGGACGCGATGCGCGCCGAGCGCTGGCGGGAGAACGATGCGACCGGCATGTACCAGGCGGCCGAGCTCGACGGAGCCGGCGAGGACATCGAGCCCCGCCTGCTCGTCGAACGCGCGTCGGGCCACGAGTCGGGCGTCGCCTACGACCTCGCCGACGGGGCGACGCTCGGCCGCGGGGACGTCGAGATCCGCCTCGAGGACCCGTTCGCGTCCTCGCGCCACGCCCGCATCTCGCGCGAGGGAGCGTTGCTCGTGCTCGAGGACCTCGGCTCGACGAACGGCACCTATCTCAACGAGGAACCGCTCTCGGGGCCCTCGCCGCTGCACGACGGCGACCGGATCCGGATCGGCGAGAGCGAGTTCTCCTACCTCGAGTAGATGCTCCGCGCCGTCGACATCGTCGTCAAGACCGACACCGGGCGCCAGCGCCGCGACAACGAGGACAACGCGTACGCCCGCGCGCCCCTGTTCGTCGTCGCTGACGGCATGGGCGGCGCTCAGGCCGGCGAGGTCGCCTCCGCGCTCGCGGTCGAGGAGTTCCGCCTCGGGCTGAGCGACGAGGGCCCGATCGAGCGGCGCCTCGTCGACCGGGTCCGGACCGCGAATCGCCGGATCTACGAGACCGCCCAGTCCGCCCACGAGCACGCCGGGATGGGCACGACGCTGACCGCGGCCTACCTCGACGACGACGACCTCGTCGTCGCCCACGTCGGCGACAGCCGCGCCTACGTCTACCGCGACGGCGAGCTGTCGCGGTTGACCCAGGACCACTCGCTCGTCGAGGAACTCGTCCGCCGCGGCAAGCTGACCGAGGAGCAGGCGGCCGACCACCCGCAGCGCTCGATCATCACCCGCGCGCTCGGGATCGAGTCCGAGGTCGCGGTCGACACGTGGACGATCCCGGTGCGCGCCGACGACCTCGTCCTGCTGTGCTCCGACGGCCTGACCTCGATGATCGGCGAGGACGAGATCGCCGTCGTGCTGCAGTCCGAGTCAGACCTCGATCGCGCCGGCGAGCGGCTCATCGCCGAGGCCAACGCCGCCGGTGGGCGCGACAACATCACGGTGCTGCTGTTCCGCGTGCAGGACGTCGGCCACGGCGCGGGAATCGAGGATCAGCCGACCGCCGTGCACATCGCCAAGCCGGTCACCGACGCGGTCGTCCAGACCGACGCCGCCGGCGGGGCGACCAAGGCGCGCTCGGAGCGCTCCGAGCCGTCGCTGACGCGGATCGGCCCCGCGGCGAGCGCGACGCTGGCCGCGCCCGCAGGGGCGGCCACCGCGCCGCCGGCC
>JAFAYV010000029.1 GCA_019240115.1 Solirubrobacterales bacterium
CTCGTAGGCGCTCGCGACCGGTGAGCAGCCGGCGGCCTGTGCGCCGTTGAAGGTCGGCAGCGACCCCTCGATCAGCCCCGCTTCGAGCCACTCCTCGAAGCCGAGCGCGATCTTCGTGAACAGCGATCCCGAGGCGATCGGGGCGACCACGCGGTCGGGCAGCTGGAAGCCGAGCTGCTCGGCGGTCTCGAACGCCAGCGTCTTGGACCCCTCGGCGTAGTAGGGGCGCATGTTGATGTTCACGAACGCCCACTCGTGCTCCCCCGACAGCTCGGTACACAGCCGGTTGACGTCGTCGTAGTTGCCGCGCACGGCGACGACGTTGGCCCCGTAGACGCCGGTGGCGAGCACCTTCTGCTCCTCGAGGTCGTGCGGGATGAAGACGTAGGACTGCAGCCCCGCGGCCGCCGAGTGGGCGGCGACCGCGTTGGCGAGGTTACCGGTCGAGGCGCACGCGATCGTCGCAAAGCCGAGCTCACGAGCGCGGGCGAGCGCCATCGAGACGACCCGGTCCTTGAACGAGTGCGTCGGGTTGGCGGCGTCGTTCTTGATCCAGACCTCGCGCAGCCCAAGCTCGGCGGCGAGGCGGTCGGCACGCAGCAGCGGCGTGAAGCCGGCGGGCAGCGCGCCCTTCGGCGGGGTCGCGACGGGCAGGAAGTCGCCGTAGCGCCACAGCGAGTGCGGACCCGCCTGGATCCGCCGCTGCAGGCTCGCGGGATCGGGGTCCTCGCGGGCCGCGTAGGCGACCTCGAGCGGACCGAAGCAGCGCTCGCACACGTAGCTGGCGTCGAGCGCGTAGCTGGTCTGGCATTCCTTGCAGCGAAGAGACTCTGGCGGCATATGTGAAAAACCTCCGCCGGGGTCTGTGGTCGGAGGTCCTGTGAAACCGCCTTGCCACATCTCCCAGGCCTTGTCGTTGGAGCCTGATGGATTTGGCACCGTGCCCTTGCGGGAGGTTGCCGGGGTTTCATAGGGCCATATCCCTCCACCCCTCTGGATGCGTACTGCTATGTGGGCGGGCACTATATCGGCTGCCCCTCGCGATGGCCAGTCGGCCGGCGTAACGAGCCCGTGGGGGCGGTGTTTGACCTGTGGCGATGGCGACCGGCTCGACCGATCCGCTCGACCGTCTACGGACGCTGCTCGAGCTTCAGGACGCCGCTCCGCCCAGCCGGCGGATGCTCGTCATCGTCAATCCGTACGCGACGACCGTCTCCGATCGACTGAAGAACCTCGTCCTCTACGCGCTGCGGGGACGCTACGAGGTCCACGCCGTCGACACCGAGCGTCCCAACCACGCGACCGTGCTCTGCCGCGAGGCCGCCCAGGAGGGCTATGACGTGGTCGTCGCCTTCGGCGGCGACGGCACCGTCAACGAGGCCGCCAACGGGCTCGTCGGCTCCGACACCCCGCTGTGCTGCCTGCCGGGCGGCCGCACCAACGTCTACTGCCGGATCCTCGGCATGCCGGTCGACGTCGTCGACGCCACCGAGCACCTGCTCGGTCTCGCCCACGACTTCAGGCCACAGCGCGTCGACCTCGGACGCGTCAACGACCGCCATTTCCTCTTCTCTGCCGGGCTCGGCCTCGACGCCTCGGTGGTCCAGCGCGTCGACGCGCACCCGCGGCTCAAGGCGCGGGTCGGCGAGTACTACTACGCGTGGACGGCGGCGCGGACGCTGACTCGCAACTACCTGCGCCGACCCCCGCGGCTACGCGTCGAGCTCGACGGCGAGACCGTCGCCGGCGTGACCGTGATCGTCCAGAACGCCGCCCTCTACACCTACTTCGGGGACCGGCCGGTGCACCTGGGCGAGGGGGCGAGCCTGACCAGCGGCGACCTCGCCGGCGTCATCCTGCAACGGGCGAGTCCGCTCGACGTGCCGACGATCACCTGGCGCGCGCTCTCGCGCCGCGCGCGGGTCGCCGGGCACCGGCGCGTGCACGGGTTCGACGGCGTTCGGTCGATGCGCGTGCGCTCGGCCGACGAGCGGGCGCTGCCGCTGCAGGTCGACGGGGACCACGTCGGCGACGTCGCCGAGGCCGAGGTCGCGGTCGTCGCCGGCGGCCTGATGGTCGTCGCCTGACCGCGCTGCAGCGGCGGGGTAGTCCGACGACCGCCGCCGGCACGAGCGCCCGGATCGGCCTTCCGCGTGCGGTCAACCGGGGGTCATGGGAATCCGTCCGGGTTTGACGAGGGCGGTTTCGTAGGCGAGGACGACGGCCTGCACGCGGTCGCGCAGGCCGAGCTTCGTGAGGATGCGCGTGACGTGGGTCTTGACCGTCGCGCTTGAGAGCACGAGCTGGTCGGCGATCTCGGCGTTGGAGAGCCCGCGCGCGACCAGCCCGAATATCTCGAGCTCGCGCGGCGTGAGCTCATCGATCGCCGGCGGGATCGGGGCGTGGTCCTTGGCCTGCACCACGGTCTGGATCAGTCTGGTCGTGATCGACGGGGCGAGCAGGGAGTCGCCGCGCGCGACCGTGCGGATGCCGTCGATGAGCTGCTCGGGCCCGACGTCCTTGAGCAGGAAGCCGCTGGCCCCGGCCTGGAGCGCCCCGTAGACGTACTCGTCGAGGTCGAAGGTGGTCAGCATCACGATGCGTGGGGCCCGCGTGAGGCCGGCGCTGATCTGTCGCGTTGCCTCGATCCCGTCGAGCACGGGCATGCGAATGTCCATGAGCATCAGGTCCGGACGCACGCGGCGGGCGACGTCGACCGCTTGGCGGCCATCTGGAGCCTCGGCCACGAGTCGCATGTCGGCGGCGGCGTCGATGATCATCCGAAGTCCGGCGCGGACGAGCGGTTGGTCATCGGCGATCGCGATCGTGATCGTCATCGTCGCGGCAGCCGTGCGGAGATGGCGAAGTCCTTCACGTCCAGGGGTGTCACTGTGAGCGTCCCGTTGTAGAGCGCGATTCGCTGCGAGATGCCCTGAAGCTGGCGATCGAGACCGGCGACCGACCCGTGGCCGCGGATCTCGATCGCCAGCCGCGCGCGACCGTATCTCACCGTCACGTCGGTCGGCCGCCGGTCACCGTTGCACGCGTCCAGGGCAGCCTCGATCACGCGGTAGCCGAGCAGATCGAGGCCTGCGGGCAGCCCGCGCGGGTCGCCCAGCGTACGCAGGTGGCAGTCAACGCCGCGCCCGCGGGCCGTGTCCAGCAAGCTGCCGAGCTGGTCGAGGCAGGGCTGCGGCTTGAGCTCGCGTGGATCGTCATCGGACCGGAGCAGCCCGAGCGTTCGCCGTAGGTCCGCGAGGGCTTCTCGTCCGGCCTGCTCGACCGCCAGGATCGCCTGCGAAGCACCCGCGGGATCGGCGTGTACCAGCTGCCGCGCGCCGCCCGCCTGGATGATGACCGCGCTGACGTTCTGGGCGATGATGTCGTGCAGCTCACGCCCGATCCTGATCCGCTCCTGCACGACCGCCGCCTGCTCGTGGCGCTCGCGCTCGCTCTTCAGGCGGGACGCAAGTTCCACGAAGGCGACGACCCGTCGGCTGCGTTCGCGCCACATCCAGCCGAACGCCCAGAGGAGCAGCGGCAGTCCCATCGCCGAGATCAGCTCCGAGCCGAGGCTGAAGCCGGTCGGCGCGCCGGTCGTCGACCATGCCGCGCCGGCGGCGAGCAGCGTGGCCGCGGCGACCGCGGCCGCCAGTCCGTGGCGCGCGTCGAGATGTGCGCCGGCGACGAAGGCCACCACCAGCAGCGGCAGGATCGAGCCCGTCATGCCGTTGAACACATCGCCCAGCGGCGGCCCCTGGAGCACCCCGGCCACGACGGCGCACGCCACCAGCGCGCCACCTGGCCAGCGGCGCATGACCGCGACGGGGGCGACCAGCAGCACCGAGCCGAGTGCGGCGCCGAGGCGGTGAGGTCCGGGCACGACCGTGTCGAGCCACGCCTCGAGCTCGAGCTCGACGAGCAGCACGAGCGCGATCAGCCCGTCGATCAGCTCGGGCCGCATCCGGCGGACCCGTGCCGGCAGCGAGCTCATCCGCCGCCCCTCCTGACCAGGGGCAGCAACGCCCGCACGCGGTAGCCGCCGTCACGACCACAGCCGGCGTCAACGGAGCCGTGATGAAGCGCCGCGCGCTCGCGCATACCGACCAGACCGTGCCCGCGCCCGTTGGAGTCCGCGCGTGGGCCGCCGCCGTCATCGGCGATCTCGAGCTCGAGCAGGCCGTCGTCCCACGACATCCGGACGCTGGCTCGGGCGGGGCCAGCGTGCTTGATCGTGTTGGTCAGCCCCTCCTGGACGATCCGGTAGACGCACAGCGCCAGCGCCGGTGAGACCTCGCGGGGTTCGCCGTGGACCGTGAGGTCGATCTGGAGTCCGGCCGCCCGCGTGCGCTCCACGAGCTCCTCGATGCTCGCCAGACCCGGCTGGGGGTGTCGATCGCGCTCGTCGTGCTCGGGGGCGAGCACGCCGAGGAGGTGGCGCATCTCGGCAAGCGCGTCGTGACCTGCCCGCTCGACCACGCGCAGCGCTTCACGAGCCCGCCCGGGATCGGTCTCGACAACCATGCGTGCGCCGCCGGCCTGGAGCACGATCACCGACAGGCAGTGACCGATCACGTCGTGCAGCTCGCGCGCGATCCGCATCCGCTCGCGATCAGCGGCAGTGCTCGACCGCAGCTCGCGCTCGGCGTCGAGCTGCTCGGACAGCTCACGGAAGCGGTGAGCGCGCTGCGCGCGATCCCGCAACCAGCGTCCGACCAACCACGGCACGAACGCGAGGATCGCGGGCTCGAAGAACAGGTCCGAGACGACGTGCGGGGTCAGCACGATCTGCGCCACCAGCACGGCGATGCCGGCGCCCAGGGCAAGCCGCGCGCGACGCCGGGCCAGGAATGCGCCGGCGCCGTAGAAACAGAGGACGCCGGCTGGCAGCGACGCCAGCACCACGCGCACGAGCGCGCCCCCGAACGCGGCCTCGACCGACACGGCGCCGCACCCGGCGAGCAGCGCCGCCAGCGGCCAGCGGCGGCGGACGGCGACCGCGCCGCACAGGACCGCGCCCGCGACGGCCGCCGCCGGGCGGTCGTGCACCCCGCGACCGAGCCACACCTGAAGCTCGGTCGCGAGCACCAGCACCGCGGCCACCACGGCATCGATCCGGGCGCGATCGAGATCGCGCACGGATCGCCGCAGGTCCCACGCACGCTTCACGGCGTGGCCAACGCTAGCGCCGTTCACCGCGCGCCGCTCGGCACCCCTGGAGCCGTGGCCGTCCGGGAGACGGGCGAAGTCTGGCGCCCGCGGATGAACAGCACGATGCTGACGATCAAGGTCCAGATCCCGGCCGGGATCGGCCCGACGTTCCTGACCGGCACCAGCGCCGCCACGCCGAACACCAAGCCGAGCCACGCGATCCACTCGGGCAGCTGCCGGCCGCGCAAGATCGCGAGGCTCGCGGCGATCAGGAGGGCCGCCGCTCCGGCGGCGACAGCGATCGTGGCCACGTAATCGTTGACCAGGTTCAACGCGTGCGCCGTCGCGAGGCTCAGACGGGCCGGATCGTCGGCCAGTGCGAGCTCGACCCCCGAGCCGACCGCGCCGCTGACCGCGAACAGGATCGCGCCCCCGAACGCAGTCGCCGCGAGGCCCCGCGAGCCTTCGGCCAGCCTGTCACGCAGGTAGCCGTAGAACAGAAGGCCCAGCACCAACACCACCGCGAACAGGTACTCCGAGATGCGTACGCGGCTGCGGTGAGCGCCGTACCACGAGATCACCTTCGCCGCCGAGGCGCCCGGGCCGGGCTCGTTGCCCCCGACCGCGAAATCAATCCCCAGCAGGACGACGAAGACGACTCCGAGCAACGGAGCCAAACGAGTCCATCGAGTTTCCATCACCCCTCCGATGCGTTGACAATCGACCTGAGGAAGGTCGCAGCCGCCGCCCCGCTCGTCGTCGGCCGCCAGTACGGTCTCAGGTCAACCGAAGTGCGTATCCGCAGCCCGGTCGGGTCAGCCTCGAGCGCTACATCGGGTCAACCCCGGGAACGAGCGGGGTAGCGATCGAGCATGAAGCTCGAGCCGAGACTGCTTGAGGTCGTCGTTCCCGCCGATCCCGCCGGGGCAGTGCTCGTCCTGCACGGCGGCGCGAGCCGGCGAGCGAACATGATGGTCAGCCCGGCTCAGCTGTCGGTCCTGCGGATGGTGCCGGTGGCCCGGCGGATCGCGCGTCTGTCCCGCCATCGGCTCGCGGTGTTCCGGGTGTTGAACTCCCGGCGCGGCTGGGACGCCCACCACACGCCCGTCCAGGACGTCGAGTGGGCGCTGGAGCGCGTCAGCGAGCGTCTGGGACGGCCGCTGCCGGCCTGTCTGGTCGGACATTCGCTGGGTGGCCGCGCGGCGTTGCTCGCGGCCGGCCGGCGGGAGGTCCGCAGCATCGTGGCACTCGCCCCCTGGGTGTATCCGACCGATGTGGCTCGGGGCATCGCCGGCAAGCGGATCGTGATCGTTCACGGGTCCGCTCCTGGACACGCCCGAGGGCAAGACGATCGCGCGCATCCAGGCCGGGGAACGTCGTATCCAGATCTGAGGGCGCCGTGGCCGGGGGGTGAACCCGACCCGGCCGCAGGCTCTCACCGATGTGAGCGACGTGCGGGCGATGCGGCTGACCACGCTCGATCGGGCGCTGCTCACGTTCGCGGCCGAGCACCGCTTCGTCCTTGCCGGCCACATCGCCGCCGCGCTGCAGACGAGCGCAAGCGCCGCGGGACGACGGCTGTCACGGCTGGCGGCCGGCGGCTACCTGCAGCGCGACCAGCGGCTGGCCGGCGAGCCCCCGCTCTTCCAGGTCACGCGCGCCGGGCTCGGAGCGATCGAGAGCGACCTGCCGCCGCCGCCGAGGGTCGACCTCGGCGAGTATCGACACGACGCCGGCGTCGCCTGGCTCGCCGCCGGAGCGCGGCGCGGCCTGTTCGGCCCCGTGACCGAGATCCTCGGCGACCGCCGGATGCAGTCGCTCGACCGCCGGCGCGAGCCCCACGAGCGACCGCTCGCCGTGTCGCTGTCGCCGGGCATCGGCTCCGTGCCACAGTGGCACCGTCCCGACCTCGTACTGCGGACGGCCAGCGGGCACCGGGTCGCCTTCGAGCTCGAGCTGACCACGAAGTCGCGGCACCGGCGCGAGCGCATCCTCTCCGCCTACGCAGCGGATCGCAGCATCGACGCCGTCGTCTACCTCGTCGACAGGCCCGCGGTGGGCCGGGCGCTTGAGGAGTCGATCCGGCGGCTGCACATCGCCGATCGCGTCCGCGTCGAGAACGTGCGCTTCGACGGCGCGGGCCGACGCTCCTCGCCGGCGGACCGCGTCGTCCAGCGTCGGACCGAGCGGGAAACCGCGGCGGCGGCGCAGCGATGAGCGCCCCCGATCCGGCGGCCCGGTGGCGGTGGGGCCTGTGGGCCGCGGTGATCGTCGCGGCGCTGCTCGTGCCGCTCTCCGCCGCGATCGCGCTGCTCGCCGGCGCGGGCGTGCTCCGGCTCGGGCTCGCCGTCCGGCGGCGGTGGCGCCGACGCCGCGCGGTCGGCGCCCGCGACGGCGGCGTCGTGCTCGGACGCGACCGCGCGGGCCGACCGGTGCGCTGCGCCGACGAGCAGCTGGCCGCCCACGCGCTGATCGTCGGCGCGAGCGGATCGGGCAAGTCGACGACGCTGCTGGCGATCCTCGCCGACCACGTCCGCCGCGGTCGCCCGGTGGTGGCGATCGACATGAAGGGCTCCCCCGGCTTCGCCGCCGAGCTCGGGCGCGCCGCCGCGGCGGCGGGTCGAGAGCTGCGCGTGTGGACCCCCGACGGGCCCTCGTTCTGGAACCCGCTCGCCCACGGCAACCCGACCGCGCTCAAGGACAAGCTCATCTCCACCGAGCGGTTCTCCGAGCCGCACTACCAACGCGCCGCCGAGCGCTATCTCCAGCTCGCCTTCACCGTGCTCGCGGCCGTCGAGCCGAACCGATCGACCGACCTGTCGGAGCTCGTCGCGGTCATGGAGCCCCCGCGCCTGGCCCGCGCGCTGCGTCGGGCGCCGCCCGAGCTCGCCCTCCGGGTCGGCGATTACCTGCAGTCGCTGACCCCCGACCAGCAGAGCGCGGTGCGCGGCCTCGGCACGCGGCTGGCGCTGGTCAGCGAGTCGAGCGCCGGGCCCTACCTCGGGCGCGGGCCCGCCGACCGGACCGTCGACCTCGCCGAGGCGCTGCGCGGCGGCGACGTCGTGCTCATGAGCGTCAACTCGAGCGTCTACGGCAAGCTCGGCGCCCAGCTCGGCGCGCTCGCGATCCAGGACCTGACCGCCGCCGCGGGATACCGCCTCGGCGGCCCCGGTCGGCCGCCGCCGGCGACGGTCGCGATCGACGAGTTCTCGGCCCTCGGGGCCGACAACGTGCTCGCGCTGCTGGCCCGGGGCCGCGAGGCCGGGGTGGCGGTGCTCGTGGCCACGCAGGAGCTGACCGACCTCGAGCGCGCCGGGCCGGGCTTCCGCGATCAGGTGCTCGGCATCGTCGGCACCAAGCTCGCCCACCGCCAGGACGTCCACGGCTCGGCGGTCATGTTCGCACAGCTCGCGGGGACCGAGCGGGTCTGGGAGGTGACGCGGACGATCCGGCCGGCGTTCGCGCGACGGGGTCAGAGCCTGGGCACGCGGCGTCAGGTCGACCGCCTCATCGTTCACCCGACCGAGATCCAGACGCTCGCTCCGGGAGAGGCGGTCGTCGTGGTCAAGACGCCGCGCTCGCAGGCCGAGCGGGTGCGCGTGGCGCCGCCCGCCACCTGGAGCGGATCGGTGCGGAGCACCGCGACGGTCGTACGCGGCGAGCGCGCTCAGCCCGCGCCGGGGGTGACGCGGTAGGCGTCGAACACCGCGTCGATGTTGCGCAGCCGGTTGATCGCCTGATCGAGCGTGCGCGTATCGCCGACCTCGACGACGAACCGGTTCTTGACCATCGGGTGGTTGACCGTGCAGTGCGCGTCGAGGATGTTGATCCCCGCCTCGGCGAAGGTCCGGGTCATGTCCTCGAGCAGGCGGTGGCGGTCCCAGCCGTCGACTTGGATCTCGACCCGGAAGGCGGTCTCGGCATCGCCGTCCCAGGAGACCGGCGTGAAGCGCTCGGGGTCCTTCTTGAGCACCGCGACGTTCGGGCAGTCGTCGCGGTGGATGGTGATCCCGCGACCGAGCGAGATGTAGCCGACGATCGGGTCGCCCGGGACCGGCCGGCAGCACTTGGCCAGGCGCAGCATGACCTCGTCGATGCCCTCGACCGCGATCCCGAAGCGCGACGAGGAGGTCGTCGGGCGCGCGCGCCGGCGCGTGGTCGCCAGCAGGTCGTCGGCGGCGGTGGGCTCGGACTCGGCGGCCTCGCCCTGCTTGAGGCGCTGCATGACCTTGTTGACGACGACCTTCGGCGAGATCTTGGCCCCGCCGAGCGCGATGTAGAAGTCGTCGCCCTTCTGGAAGCCGAGCTCGCGGATCACGTCGGCGAGCAGCGGGGAGCCGACGAGCTTCTGCGCGGGCAGGCCCTGCTTACGCAGGTGCTCCTGGAGCAGCTCGCGGCCGCGGTGCTCGGTGTCGCGGCGCGACTCAGCCTTGAACCACGCCTTGATCTTGTTGCGCGCGCGGGTCGTCTTGACGAGCGCGAGCCAGTCGCGCGACGGGCCGCGCTCGCGCTTGGAGGTCAGCACCTCGACGATGTCGCCCGAGCGCAGCTGATAGGAGAGCGGGACGATCTTGCCGTTGACCTTGGCGCCGACGCAGCGATGGCCGACGTCGGTGTGGATCTCGTAGGCGAAGTCGAGTGGGGTGGCGCCGGCGGCGAGCGACTTGACCTCGCCCTTGGGCGTGAACACGAACACCTCGTCCTCGAACAGGTCGACCTTCAAGGTCTCCATGAACTCGCGTGGGTCGGCCTCCTCCTGCTGCCAGTCGAGCAGCGAGCGCAGCCACTTGAGCTTGCCGTCGGAGCCCTGCGGCCCGACCGGCGCGCCGCCATCGCGGGGACCGGTCTCCTTGTACATCCAGTGCGCGGCGATGCCGTACTCGGCCAGGTCGTGCATCTCGCGGGTGCGGATCTGGATCTCGAGCGGCCTGCCCTCGGGTCCGATGACCGTCGTGTGCAGCGAGGAGTACATGTTGAATTTGGGCATGGCGACGAAATCCTTGAAGCGACCCGGCAGCGGCTTCCACAGCGAGTGGATGACGCCGACCGCGCCGTAGCAGTCCTTCACCGAGGAGACGATCACCCGCATCGCGGTGAGGTCGTAGATCTCGTTGAACTCGCGCCCCTTCTTGGTCATCTTCGCGTAGATCGAGTAGAAGTGCTTGGCGCGGCCGGAGATCTCGGCGTGGATGCCGATCTCGTCGAGCTCCTTGGTCAGGTAGCCGGCGGCCTGGTTGACGTAGCGCTCGCGCTCGGCACGCTGCTGGGCGACCAGGCCCTTGATCTCGTTGTACTTGCGGGGGTGCAGCGTCTGGAAGGCCAGATCCTCCAGCTCCCACTTGATCGCGTGGATGCCGAGCCGATGGGCGATCGGCGCGTAGATGTCGAGCGTCTCGCGCGCCTTCTCGATCTGCTTCTGCTTGACCATCGCGCCGATCGTGCGCATGTTGTGCAGCCGATCGGCCAGCTTGATCAGGATGACCCGGATGTCCGTGGCCATCGCCACCATCATCTTGCGGTAGTTCTCGGCCTGCGCCTCGTCGCGCGACTGGAAGGTCAAGCCGGTCAGCTTGGTCACCCCGTCGACCAGGCCGGCGATCTCCTCTCCGAACGCCTCGCGCACCTCCTCGAGCGACGCAGAGGTGTCCTCGACGGTGTCGTGCAGCAGCGCGGCGCACAGCGTCTCGGTGTCGAGCCGCATGCCGGCGCAGATCTTGGCGACGCCGACGGGATGGACGATGAAGTCCTCGCCCGAGCGCCTGCGCTGATCGGCGTGGTGAACGCAGGCATAGACGAACGCCTCCT
>JAFAYV010000025.1 GCA_019240115.1 Solirubrobacterales bacterium
TGACCAGCAAGCTGCTCACGCGCGGCTCCCACCGCTCAGTCCGTCAGCTCAACACCGACATCCGCGCCTGGATCCAGACCTGGAACGATCACCCCCGGCCCTACGTCTGGACCAAGACCGCAGACCAGATCCTCCAATCAATCGCCGCCTACTGCAACCGAATTAACGAGTCAGGACACTAGACGCTGACCGCGAGCGCATCCCCGGCGACGAGCGGGAGCTCGGGATCAAGCTCGATCGGCTCGCCGTGGAGCGCGATCCGGGTCCCGCCGGGGTGCAGCGCGACCCCGAGCGCGGCGGCGAGCTCACCGAGGGTCCAGGCGCCGATGTGCCGGGGCGGTTCCGGCGCGCCGGGGCCGAGCGCGACCTCGATCTCCGGCGCCGGGAGCGCCCGGGCGCGCGCGTAGTCCTCGGGCGCGTTCAGGTTGCTGATCGACGCGAGCTGCGGATCGACGCGCGCCAGCCACGGATCGGCGAGCATCGACGCCGCGTCGAGGCGCCGCACGCGGCAGCGCTCGAACAGGTCTCCGGGACGACGCCGGCCGGCGGCGACGAGCGCCTGCACCTCGGGCGCGAGCGCGACCCGATAGGCCGCCGACAGCGGCTGAGCGAAGCCGCCGAGCTCGGGCAGGGCGACGTCGACCGTCGGCCCGAGGGCGCTAAGGACCCGCCGGACGAACGCCGGGTGCAGCAGCGGCACGTCGGTCGAGCAGACGTAGGCGGCGGTCGCCCAATCGGTCAGCGCGGCCAGACCGGCCGCCAGTCCCTGCAGCGGCCCTCGCCCCTGCACGGGGTCGGCGACGATCTCGACCGTGGGCGCCAGCTCGGGCAGGACCTGACCGGGCGCGCGCACGACCACGACCGGTCCGTCGACCGCGCGCGCCAGCAGCCCCGTGACCCGCCGCAGCAACGTCGAGCCGTGCCACTCGAGCGCGGCCTTCGGCGATCCCATCCGCGACGATCGCCCGCCGGCCAGGACGATCGCGGCGGCGTCGCTCACCGGCGCGATGCTAGTGGTCGTCCCCGCGAGTACGGTCGACCGAGAGCGCTCACCAGTGGATGCCTGGCGAGGACGCAGAAGTCGACGTGTAACAGCGCTACACGAGACTTCGAGGACAGCCGGACGACGCGAGCGCGGGGCGGGCGGGTCCGGGTCGCGAAGCCGGATGCCGAGAGCCGGATGATGCGCGGCGCGCGATCTGGCGAGGCGGGATGCCGAGCGCGCGCCAGGCGCGAATGCAGGCTCGCGCAGGCGCCGCTGGGGGGTGCTCGAATGCGAGCGTACTTGCGGGACGGCCAAAGTGGCCGCTCCTCAGGGGGTGGTCGCCAGTCATTGGGGATGGCCGCTGGCGCGCCCATCGGGATGAGATGAAGAACCCACACCGCGCGACCCTCCCCGGGGCCGGCCTGAAGCTTCGGAGGGAGGGGGTAACGCGACATCCGGCGGCGGCGCTGCCGCCCGGCGTCGTAGAACCCCCGTCCACCGGGGGTCAGACGACGCCGGCCTGCGAGCGCGCCGACCAGAGTCGTAGCGGCCCCACCGAGGTGCGGATGCGGCCCGCCGCGAGCGGCCGACGCTCCGGCGATCAGGCCGCCCCGAGCCAGTGGCCATCGATCAGTGGGGACGGCGGCGGCGCTCACGGCGCCGGATGAATCCGCAGGGATCCTCAGACGGTCACGCAAGCCGATCCTCAACCCGACCGACCCGGCGCGGCACTTCGGCGGCCACCCCGTGATCGAGCGCCCGCGATCAATCATCCAGTGGACGACCGGCGGCCGGCTCCTCGGGGTGATGTGCCTGCACCCGGTGCCCGTCCGGCACGGCCCCTGCCGGCGGCATGGTCGAGAAGGAGTCGTAGAGCTGTTCGAAGGCCTCGCGCGCGCTGTCGCTCTGGCGCCGGTCGGCGACCACCGCGACCTGGCGCGTCGCCCGGTCGACGGCGATCGTCGTCCACCCGGCGCCGTTCTCGTGGCTGAGGTGGATGAGCAGCGTGTGCGCGTCGTGCTCGACGCGGAGGCGATGCGACGGGGCACCAGCCTCGTGCAGGGATCGCAACGTCCGACCGTCGGCATCCTCGCCGGCGACGAACGAGGTCCATGCCCGGCCGCGCGTCGGCGGACGCGTCAGCCCGTCGCGGTCGCGGTCGCTCGCTGCCATCGCGGCCCGATTATCCGCCGCCGTCACAATCGGAGCATGAACGAGCCCGACATCGCGGAGTACCTCGGCCACCACGCCCCCGAGCTCGACGCCGGCGAGGTCGCCGAGTGGATGGCCGCGCATCCCAAGCCCGACGAGGAGCCCGGTTCGCATCTCGACTGGGCGGTCCGCGTCCTGCGCCAGCTCGGCGAGACCCAGCTCCAGGAGCGGCTCGACGTCGATCGCGTCGCCGACGAGATCCGCCGCCGCGACGCGTAGCCGAATGTCAGTGGACGCCGACGAGATCCGCCGCCGCGACGCGTAGCGAAGGTCAGTGGACGCCGACGAGGTCGGCGACGAAGACGAGCGTCTCGTCGGGTCCGATGACCCCTCCGGCGCCGCGCTTGCCGTAGGCGAGCATCGGCGGGATCGTGATCCGCCGGCGTCCGCCGACCCGCATCCCCGCGACCCCCTGATCCCAGCCGGCGATCACCTGGCCCCGGCCGAGGCCGAAGCGGAACGTCTGGCCGCGGTCCCAGGAGGCGTCGAACTGACGTCCGGTCTGCCAGGAGACGCCGACGTAGTGCACCTCCACGACCCGGCCCGGGACCGCCTCCTCGCCGTCGCCGACGGTGATGTCGTCGAGCTCGAGCTGGTAGGACGGGGCCTCGTCGGCGGGGACCTCCACGTCGGGCTTGGTCGGCTCTGCCACCTCACCCAGCCTAGTGCCCGGCGCAGGTTGCGGGGCGCGGACCGAGTGGGGTCCGCGCCTCGCTTCGTTCTGCGCCCGCGCTTGCCTAGGCGAGCCTGAGCCGGGTGCCGGGGAAGATCAGGTTCGGATCCCCGGTCCCGATCCGCGCGGCGTTCATGTCCCAGATCGCGACGAGCTTGGTCTCGATCGCGGCATCGGTCGCCTCCGGCCCGAGGAGCCGGGCGGCGATCGACCACAGCGAATCGCCGGGCTTGACCATCACGCTGCCCGGCGACGTCTGGGTGGACGGTCCGGCCTTGCGCGCCGGAGTGCGCACGAGCGGCGCGCCCCGGTCGACGAGCGTGACCACCCGCACCTCCTGCCCGCGGGTGCCCAGCACGACCGCCGAGTACGCCTTGCCCGGCATCACCGTCATGTGCACGACCGAGACCAGCGGCGCGGCGTCCCCCGGGCGCATCGCGCTCAGCGAGTGCGACCCGGCGGGCAGCGGCAGATAGGGCGTCGCCTGACGGTAGGCGAGGCTCTTGACGACCGATTTGCCGTCGACGCTCAGCGAGGGCGACCCGAGTTCGGGCGCCCCGTGGATCACGCGCACCAGACTTGTCCCCGGCTTGCCGCCCTGCGCCTTATAGACGCCAAGCCAGACCTTCATGTTGCGCTCGAGCACGAGGATGTCGTACGCGCCGTTGCCGACCGTCACATCTCCGGAGGCGAGCGTCTTGCCCCCGTTCTCGAGCGTCCAGCGAAACCGTCCCGACCGGATGCTGTGCCACCGCGTCGACTGCGCGAACGCGATGGACCCGACATCCGTCAGCCCGGTTCCGTCGTCGACCTGCACCGTCGCCCGCCCCACGCCCGGCACGCCGTGCACGAAGCGGACCAGGGCTCTGGCAAGCGACTGCGCGGGCCAGACCAGCCACATGCACACGCCCAACACCAAAGGTGCCAGACTGCGTCTGCGCACGTACAGGAATCGCACCGTATAAGCCTCCATGCTTTCGTCAGTGGGTCAGAAGAGCTCTTGCGGACTTAACGGATACGCGTCACCGGCGATGACAGATCATTCTTACCCATTTTGTCCGGGTTAGCCACCAGACGCCTGATCGATGCGTGCGCGCGTCTGGACCCGGCAAACCGCGCGTTTCTCAACCTATGGGTGAACCGGGGGCTCGGTGAGGAGCGGCTCGTCGAACTGACCGGTCTCTCGCCCGAGGCGGTGGCGGCCCGGCGCGAGACCATCGTCGACAGCCTGTCGGGCGACCTCGGGTTGCCCGCGTCGACCATCCGCGAGGCGCTGAGGCAGATCGAGCCCAACGGTCCGGCGGCCGAGTCCGCACAGGCCACGGAGCCCGCAGAGGCGACACAGCCCGCAGAGCCCGACGCCGCCGCCGCCAAGCCCGACGCTGCCGCGGCCGAGCCCGCAGAGGCCACACAGCCCGCAGCGCCCGACGCCGCCGCTGGCGAGCCCGCAGAGGCCACACAGCCCGCAGTGCCCGACGCCGCCGCGGCCGAGGCCACACAGCCCGCCGAGGCCACACAGCCCGCAGAGCCCGACGCCGCCGCGGCCGAGCCCGCAGAGGCCACAGAGGCCACAGAGCCCGCAGCCCTCGCGGCCGAGCCCGCGCCGGCCGCCCCGGAACCCCCCACGCCCCCCCCCGCCGACCCCGCGCCGGCCGCCCCGGAACCCCCCACGCCCCCACCCGCCGACCCCGCGCCGGCCACCCCGGAACCCCCCACGCCCCCACCCGCCGACCCCGTCGCCGCCGAGCCCGCCGCCGCGCCCATCGACGCCCCCCGCCGCCACCGCGGCCGCGGGACGCTCGCCGCCCTCGCGCTCCTCGCGATCGTCGTCATCGCCATCCTGATCGCCACGAACGGCGGCTCCTCCAAGCCCCGATCCGCGGCCCACCCCGCCGCGCCGAGCCCCACGGCGACGACGACCGCGGCCGCGGCGCCCCCGGTGACGCACGGTCCCGACCCGTTCGCGTCGCTCCCGGGCGGGCTGGCGGGCGCGAGCGGATCGGTCACCGTCGCCGGCCGGCCCTCGAGCCTCAAGCTCTCCTTGAGGCTGAGCGGCCTGCCCCCGGTGCCCGCCGGCGGCCACTACGAGGCCTGGCTGTACAACTCGGTGCTCGATTCCCAGGCGCTCGGCTGGCCGCGCGACGGGCAGCCGATGAACGTCTCGCTGCCCGCCGACGCCGCCCGCTTTCGCTTCATCGACATCTCGCTGCAGCCGCGCGGGGCGGTCAACCACAGCGGCGAGTCCGAGCTGCGGGCCCCCAACCCGGCGCGCAGCTGAGCGCCGCGCTCAGCGGCGCCGGACCGCCTGCAGCCGCTCGCCGAGGCGCAGCAGGTCCATGTACGCGTTCGGCGCCAGCCGTGTCAGCACGTCGAGCGCGGCCGCGTCCGGGCCGACGAGGATGCGGCTGCGCCCGGCGCGGACGCCCTCGTGGATGATCTGCGCGGCGCGCTCGGGCGTGGTCTGGACGATCGCGTCGAACTGCGCGCAGGCGCCGGCGTGGCTGTCGCGGCGCGCCGGGTCGCCGTGATAGCGCGCGTTGCGCAGGATCGACGTCCGCACCCCGCCCGGCAGGACGGTGACCGCGCTCACGCCGCTGCCGCGCAGCTCGTGGCGCAGCGCCTCGGTGAACCCGCGCACCGCGAACTTCGATGCGCAGTACGCGCTCTGGGCGGGATAGCCGAGCAGGCCGAAGACGCTCGAGGTGTTGACGATCACTCCCGAGCCCTGCCGCCGGAGGATCGGCAGGAACGCCCGCACCCCGTGGACGACGCCGCCGAAGTTCACATCGATGACCCAGCGGTCGTCGCGCACGTCGGCGCCGGCCACCGGCTGAACCGTCGTCACGCCCGCGTTGTTGAACACCAAGCCGATCGGGCCTGCTGCCCAGTCGGCCACCTCGGCCGCGAACGCGGCCTGCGCCGCGGCGTCGCGGACGTCGAGCTCGCGGGCGAGCACGGGGCCGCCGATGGCCGCCGCCGTTTGCCGCAGGCCGTCGCCGTCCTGGTCGACGACCGCCAACGGGCAGCCGTGCGCCGAGAGCCGTCGGGCCATCGCCGCCCCGATGCCCGAGGCGGCTCCCGAGATGAAGGCCGCGCGCCCGTCGACGGCGACCCGCGAACGGCGCGCGATCACCGCAGCGCCGTCACCAGCTCCCGGATCGCGCCGGGGTAGCGGTGCGCGATGCCCCCGTGGCGCCCCTCGAACAGCTCGAGCGAGTGCTGCACCCCGAGCCGCGTCAGCTCGGCCGAGAACGCGCTCGCGCCGAGGTCGAGGTAGTACTCGTCACCGCGGCCGGCGTCGAGATAGATGCGGCGCATCGAGCGCAGCGCGTCGGCGTGCCCCTCGGCCATGCGGACCGGGTCGAGCGCGAGCCATCGCCCCCAGACGTCCTCGTCCAGCCGGCCGGTCGCGACGTCCAACGGCAGCAGCGCCTCGCCCGGGCGGTCGGGGTCGGGGGTGTAGGCGCACGCGTAGCCGTAGACCTCGAGCGGCCGGCCGAAACGGCCGAAGTCGAACGTCGGCGCCGCGGCCAGACGCTCTTGGAAGACCTCCCAGGACCCTTCGAAGCGATCGCGCAGCTGGCGCACGACCTCGGGGAAGCCCGGCAGGTAGCAGCATTCGAAGAGCGCGTCGCCCGCGTGCGACGCGAGGGCGCCGAAGACGTCGGGACGCATCATCGGCACGACCATCGCCCCGTAGCCACCCGAGGACTTGCCGGTCAGCCCGCGGTGGTCGCGCCCGGCGAGCGTCGGATAGCGCTCGTCGATGAACGGGACGACCTCGTCGCAGAGGTAGTCCTGGTAGCGGCCGGTGCTGCTGGAGTTCAGAAACTGCGAGCCGCCGCGCGAGGTCCACGCGTCGACCATGACGACGATCGCCGGCGGGCAGCCGCCGGCCCCGAACAGCAGGTCGAGACGCTCGACGAATGTCGCCTCGAACGTCGGGCGCGCGAGCCAGCCGTCGACCTGGCCGGTGAAGCCCTGGATCACGTAGACGCTGGGCACCGGCTCCGAGCCGGCCTGCGCGCCCGGTGGCCGGTAGACGTACAGGGGACGCACCGCGGGGTCGCCGAGAGGGTTGTCCACGAGCAGCTCCGAGCGCACGGTGAGTCGATCGAGCGTCCCGTCCAGCCGACGGTCCCAGGGCGGTCCCGGCAGCCCCGAGTGCTCGCGCAGCGCCATCGCCGCAACCTACACCTCCCGCCAATCCGGGGAGCGTCGGCGCGGGTATGATCGGGCGCGAGCCACCGGGAGGTCACAGATCGACATGGCAGACGCGACGGAAACCCAGAAATCGTCGACGCGCGGCAACGGCGCGCGAGGCGACGAGGATCGGCGCCCGGAGGCGGCCGTCGACGCGACCGGCGACGGCGCCCCGCCCTCCGAGACCGACGCCGACGCGGTCGAGACCAGCGAGTGGCTCGAGGCGCTCGATGCCGTCGTGGCCAACGACGGCGCCGACCGCGCCCGCGATCTGCTGACGCGCATCATCGAGCGCGCGCAGCACAAGGGCACCGGGCCCGT
Organism: Solirubrobacterales bacterium; assembly: GCA_019240115.1. Classification (GTDB taxonomy): domain Bacteria; phylum Actinomycetota; class Thermoleophilia; order Solirubrobacterales; family Solirubrobacteraceae; genus Palsa-465. The sequence goes on from JAFAYV010000025.1 coordinate 7,395, forward strand.
CGCGAGCCTGAACACGCCGTACGTCAACACCATTCCCGCCGACCGTGAGCCCGAGTTCCCGGGCGATCCGGCAGTCGAGCGCCGGCTGCGCTCGATCGTGCGCTGGAACGCGATCGCGATCGTCGTGCGCGCCAACAGGCTCTCGTCCGAGCTCGGCGGCCACATCGCGAGCTTCCAGTCGCTGGCCACGCTGTACGAGGTTGGCTACAACCACTTCTGGCACGCGCCGTCGCAGGACCACGGCGGCGACCTCGTCTACTTCCAGGGCCACTCTTCGCCGGGCAACTACGCGCGCGCGTACCTCGAGGGCCGCTTGACCGAGGAGCAACTGGACAACTTCCGCCAGGAGGTGGACGGCGACGGGCTCTCCTCGTATCCGCACCCGTGGCTGATGCCCGACTTCTGGCAGTTCCCGACGGTGTCGCTGGGGATCGGTGCGATCACCTCGCTCTACCAGGCGCGATTCATGAAGTACCTGCAGGCTCGCGGGATGGCCGACACCGCGCAGCGCAAGGTGTGGGCGTTCCTCGGTGACGGCGAGATGGACGAGCCCGAGTCGATGGGCTCGATCGGGCTCGCTGGGCGCGAGCGTCTGGACAACCTCATCTGGGTGGTCAACTGCAACCTGCAGCGCCTCGACGGCCCCGTCCGCGGCAACGGCAAGATCATCCAGGAGCTCGAGTCCGACTTCCGCGGCGCCGGCTGGAACGTCATCAAGGTGATCTGGGGCAGTCGCTGGGATCCGCTGCTCGCCGACGACGTCGACGGCGCGCTCGAGCAGGTCATGGAGGAATGCATCGACGGCGACTATCAGACGTTCAAGTCCCGCGACGGCGCCTTCGTGCGCGAGCACTTCTTCGGGCGTGATTCGCGCTGCCTGGAGCGGGTGCAGGACATGACCGACGACGAGATCTGGCTGCTCAACCGCGGCGGCCACGACCAGCAGAAGGTCTACGCCGCCTACGACGCGGCGATCCAGCACACCGGCTCGCCGACGGTCATCCTCGCCAAGACGATCAAGGGCTACGGCATGGGGGTCTCGGGCGAGGGCCAGATGATCACCCACCAGGCCAAGAAGATGACCGAGGAGGCGCTGCTCGCCTTCCGCGATCGCTTCGAGCTGCCGCTGAGCGACGACCAGGTCCGCGCCGCCGAGTACTACAAGCCCTCCGACGACTCGCCGGAGATGCAGCTGCTGCGCGAGCGGCGCGAAGCCCTGGGCGGCTCGATGCCGGTCCGCCGCCGCCGCGCGGACGCGCTGAAGGCCCCCGACCTCTCGCTGTTCGACCCCCAGCTGCAGGGCACCGGGGAGCGTGAGAACTCGACCACGATGGCGTTCGTCCGGGTCTTGGCGGCGCTGCTGCGCGACAAGCAGCTCGGCCGTCACATCGTCCCGATCATCCCCGACGAGTCGCGGACGTTCGGCATGGAGGGCCTGTTCCGCCAGGTCGGGATCTATTCCCCGGTCGGCCAGCTCTACCAGCCCCAGGACTCCGAGCAGCTGATGTTCTACAAGGAGGACGAGCACGGGCAGATCCTCGAGGAGGGGATCACCGAGGCGGGCTCGATCTCCTCGTTCGTCGCCGCGGGCACGTCGTACAGCACCCACGCGGTCCCGATGGTCCCGTTCTACATCTACTACTCGATGTTCGGCTATCAGCGCGTCGGCGACCTCGTCTGGGCCGCCGGCGACACCCGCACCCGCGGCTTCATGCTCGGCGGCACCGCGGGGCGCACGACGCTGAACGGCGAGGGGCTGCAGCACGAGGACGGCCACAGCCACCTCCTGTTCTCGGTCGTGCCCAACTGCCGGGCGTACGACCCGGCGTTCGGCTACGAGCTCGCGGTCGTCGTCCAGGACGGCCTGCACCGGATGCTCGACGAGCAGGAGGACGTCTTCTACTACGTCACCCTGATGAACGAGAACTATCACCATCCCCCGATGCCCAAGGGCGCGCAGGAGGGCATCCTGCGCGGCATGTATCAGCTGCGCGAGGCGCCGAAGCGCACGCGTAAGCCGGTCGTCCAGCTGCTGGGCTCGGGCACGATCCTCAACGAGGTGATCGCCGCCGCCGACCTGCTCGCCGACGACTTCGGCGTGCTCAGCGACGTGTGGAGCGTGACCTCGTTCTCGGAGCTGCGGCGTGACGGGCTCGCGGTCGAGCGCCACAACATGCTGCATCCGAAGGACAAGCCGCGGCAGGCGTACGTCTCCGAGCAGCTCTCGGAACGGCGCGGTCCGGTGGTGGCGTCGACAGACTATCTGCGCGCGGTGCCCGACCAGATCCGCCAGTGGGTCCCGGGCCGCTATCGCACGCTGGGCACCGACGGCTACGGGCGCAGCGACTCGCGTAAGGCGCTGAGGCGCTTCTTCGAGGTCGACCGCTACTACGTGACGGTGGCCGCGCTGTCGGAGCTGGCGGCCGCGGGCACGATCGACGCCGACGTGGTCGCCGAGGCGATCGCCTCGTACGAGATCGACGCCGACGCGCCGATGCCGACGACGGTATGAGCAGCCGGACGACTCACGCGACATCGGCTCGGCGAGCCAGCCGGAGTCAGACCCCGCCCACCCTGCCCGATCCGGCAAGACAGGATGCCGATAGCTGGACGATTTGCGGGATGCGCAATCTGGCGAGGCAGCCGGGCGACGCGACGGCCGCCCGATCGAGCGAGCCTGGATGGCGAGCGGGCGGCCCGGTCGCGGCCGAGCGCGCGCCAGCCGCGAACGCCAGCCCGCCCAGGGCGAGCGGATGTCAAGCGTGAGCGCCAGCACCGTCCCGGTGCCCGACATCGGGGACTTCTCCGACGTCCCCATCATCGAGATCCTCGTCTCGGTGGGCGACACCGTCGCCGAGGAGGACCCGCTCGTCACGCTCGAGTCCGATAAGGCGACGATGGACGTCCCCGCGCCGTTCGCCGGCGAGGTGAAGGAGATCGGGGTCTCAATCGGCGACACCGTCTCCGAGGGCAGCCCGCTGATGACGATCGAGCAGGCCGGCGGCGACGATGGCGCCGAGGGCTCCGGAGAGTCGGGCGAGGAGCAGGAGCAGAAGGAGCAGAAGGAGCAGGAGCAGAAGCCGGAGGATCAGGACCAGGACGAGGAGGAGCAGGAGCAGAAGCAGAAGGATCAGGAGCAGGAGGCTCCTTCGACGTCCGCGCCATCGTCGGCAGAGCCACCGGCGCCCCCGCCATCGCAACCTCCCCAGGACGCCAACGGCGCGACCTCGGAGACATCGAGCGAGCCCCGCGCCGCCGAGGGTCCGATCTACGCCAGCCCCTCGGCCCGGCGGCTGGCCCGCGAGCTGCACGTCGCCCTGGAGGGCGCGCGGGGCAGCGGACGCAAGGGCCGGATCACGCCCGACGACGTCCGTGCAATGGCCGAGGGCGACCGACCGGCGGACGGCGACGGCGACGGCGACGGCACGAGCGCTGAGGCGGCGCCCGCGGCCGCTCCGACCACGGACGACGGCGGGGGCCTGAACCTGCTGGCGTGGCCGCAGGTCGACTTCGAGCGCTTCGGCGAGGTCGAGCGCCAGCCGCGCAGCCGGATCCAGAAGATCTCAGCGCCGAACCTCGCGCGCAACTGGGTGATGATCCCCCACGTCACCCACAACGACGAGGCCGACATCACCGATCTGGAGGCCTGGCGCAAGCGCCTGAACGGCGAGCACGAGCGCGAGGGGGTCAAGTTCACGATGGTCACATTCCTCGTCGCCGCCTCCGTGGCCGCGCTGCGGCGGTTTCCGTTCGTCAACGCCTCGCTCGATGGCGAGGAGCTCGTCGTCAAGCACTACTACAACATCGGCTTCGCCGCCGACACCCCCGGCGGGCTCGTCGTCCCGGTGATCAAGGAGGCCGACCGCAAGGGCCTGAAGGAGATCGCACAGGACCTGACCGAGCTGTCGGGCAAGGCCCGCGACGGCAAGCTCTCCCGCGAGGACATGAGCGGGGCGACGTTCACGATCTCGTCGCTGGGCGGGATCGGCGGAACCTCGTTCACGCCGATCATCAACGCGCCCGAGGTGGCGATCCTCGGCGTCACCCGCTCGGCGTTCAAGCCCGTGTGGGACGGCTCGGAGTTCGTCCCGCGCCTGATGGTGCCGCTGTCACTGTCCTACGACCATCGGGTGATCGACGGCGCTGCCGCCGCCCGGTTCACCGGCTACCTGGGCTCCGTCCTGTCTGACCTGAAGCGAGCGTTGCTATGAGCGAGGAGATCCGCGTCCCCGACATCGGCGACTTCGACGACGTCCCGATCATCGAGATCCTCGTGTCGGTGGGCGACGAGGTCTCCGAGGAGGATCCGCTCGTCACGCTCGAGTCCGACAAGGCCACGATGGACGTCCCCGCGCCGATGGCCGGCACGATCAGTCAGCTGCGGGTGTCGATCGGCGACCGGGTTTCGGAGGGCAGCGTGCTGCTCACGCTGGATACCGACGGCGCCGGCCCGTCGTCGGACGCCGACGAGGAGGAGACCTCCGACGCGCAGAAGACCTCCGACGAGCAGAAGACCGCCGACGAGGAGGAGACCTCCGACGCGCAGAAGACCGCCGACGCGCAGAAGACCGCCGACGAGCAGAAGACCGCCGACGAGCAGAAGACGTCTGACGAGCAGGAGACGTCCGACGAGCCCGCCGAGACCACGGCCGTCACGTCCGAGCCACCGCCGACCGACGACGACGACGGCGGAGAGCGCGACGCCCAGGTGGTCGTGCTCGGCTCCGGTCCCGGCGGCTACACGGCCGCGTTCCGCGCCGCCGATCTGGGACTGAAGACGATCCTGATCGAGCGCTACGAGCGTCTCGGCGGGGTGTGCCTCAACGTCGGCTGCATCCCCTCCAAGGCGCTGCTGCACGCCGCGAAGGTGATCGCCGAGGCCGACGCACTGTCCGAGCACGGGGTCAGCTTCGGGCCGCCGAAGATCGACATCGGCAAGCTGATCGAGTTCAAGGACTCGGTCGTCGACAGACTGACCGGCGGCCTCGACGGCCTCGCCAAGCAGCGCCAGGTCGAGGTCGTCCACGGCGAAGCTCGGTTCACCGGCGCCCATAGCCTGCAGGTCGCAGACCGCGAGATCAGCTTCGAGAACTGCATCATCGCCGCCGGCTCGCAGGCGGCGATGATCCCCGACCTGCCCGACGACCCTCGCATCGTCGACTCGACCGGCGCGCTGTCGCCGACCTCGATCCCCGGCCGGATGCTCGTCGTCGGCGGCGGGATCATCGGTCTGGAGATGGCGTGCGTCTACGACGCGCTCGGCTCCAGAGTGACCGTCGTCGAGATGCTCGACCACCTCATGGACGGCGCCGACCCCGACCTCGTGCGCCCGCTGGCCAAGCGGATCGGCGCCCGCTACGACGACGTGCTGCTCGACACCCGCGTCGAGTCGATGAAGGCCCAGAAGAATGGGCTGAAGGTCGAGATCAGCGGCGTCGGCGCCAAGCTGTACGACAACGTGCTGATCGCCGTCGGCCGGGTGCCCAACGGCCAGGCGATCGCCGCCACCGCCGCCGGCGTGAAAGTCGACGAGCGCGGATTCATCGCCGTCGACGAGCGCCAGCGCACGAACGTGTCCCACATCTACGCGATCGGCGACATCGTCGGGCCGCCGCTGCTCGCCCACAAGGCGACGCACGAGGCCAAGGTCGCCGCCGAGGTGATCGCCGGCCACGACGTCGCCTTCGACGCGCGCACGATCCCGGCGGTCGCCTACACCGACCCCGAGATCGCGTGGATGGGCCTGACCGAGACCGCCGCCAAGGCCGACGGAATCGAGTTTGAGAAGCAGAGCTTCCCGTGGGCGGCATCCGGACGCGCGCTCGGCCTCGGCCGCGGCGAGGGAATGACCAAGCTCCTCGTCGAGCCCGAGTCGCGACGCGTGCTCGGCTGCGGGATCGTCGGCGTCGACGCCGGCGACCTCATCTCCGAGGCCGTGCTCGCGCTCGAGATGGGAGCGGACGCCGAGGACATCGCGCTCACGGTGCACCCCCACCCGACGCTGTCGGAGACGTTCGCGTTCTCGGGCGAGCTCGCCGATGGGTCGATCACCGACCTGATGCCGCCGCGCCAGCCCGCCAAGGGGTGACCCGAAGGCCGGCGCGATCAGCGCGCCGGGGTCAGTCGCGGCGCAGCCGGCGGACGATGACCACCGCCAGGGTGGCCACCGCGGCCACCCCCACGGCACCCGCCGCCCAGGTCTTCCACGACGGCCCGCCCGCGTTCGCCTCGCCCGCCGTCAGCGGGACCGACGGCATCGTGAACTCCTCGGCGGCATGCCCGTCGTGGGCCTCGCCGATGCCGCTGGGCTCGCCGGGATCGTCGGGGAGCGCCACCGGGCCGTGCTCGTGCGAGAGCGTCGGATCCTCGGCGGGCACGGCGAACTCCTCGGCGGCGAGCACGTCGTGCGCTTCCTCGACGTGCAGCCCGGGGTCGGGCGCGGGCACGGCGAACTCCTCGGCGGCGAGCACGTCGTGCGCCTCCTCGTCGGTGCGGACGAGCCAGTTCGATAGCCCGGACAGCCAGTTCAGCATCACGGTGAATGTTCCCAGAAATGGCCCGCAAACACGAGCCTTTCGCGCGTGGACTGATAATCTTAGTCTGTTCGACTGAGATCGTCGCCCACCGCCCGGGTGGGCGATGGTATCCTTCACTTATTGCTGGTAAGCACCTAGTGAAAGTGAAGCCTTGATGGTTCGCCTACTTCTCGTCCCGTTGGAGGACGTCGTCGTCTTCCCGGGCATGTCGCTCACGCTGGCCATCGAGGCTGGTGACGAGGAACGCGTCCTGCTCGTGCCGCGGCACGAGTCGGAGTTCGCGGCCGTGGGCACGGTCGCCGAGATCACCGACAAGGTCCGCCTGCCCGGCGGCGGCCGCGCCGTCGCGCTGCAGGGCCTGCACCGCGGGATCGCCGGCGCCGCCCAGACGATGCCCGACGGCCGGCTGTTCGTCGAGGTGCAGGAGCACCCCGACTCGGTTCCCGTCGACGGCAGGACCCGCAATCTCGATCGCGAGTACCGCGCCGTCGTCGAGGAGATCCTCGAAGTCCGCGGCGACGACGGTCGCGTCGCCGGCTTCCTGCGCTCGATCTCCGAGCCCGGGACGCTGGCCGACACGAGCGGCTACAGCCCCGACCTCAGCTACGAGCAGAAGGTCACGCTCCTGCAGACCCTCGACGTCACCGAGCGCCTCGAGCGCGCCCTCGGCTACCAGCGCGATCGGCTCGCCGAGCTCCAGGTCCGCAAGCGGATCCGCGAGGACGTCGAGTCGGGCGCCGAGAAGCAGCAGCGCGAGTACTTCCTGCGCAAGCAGATGGAGTCGATCCGCAAGGAGCTCTCCGAGGACGACGCCTCGATCGTCGAGGAGTACCGGACGAAGATCGAGGCGGCGGGGATGCCCGAGCATGCGCGCGAGCAGGCCTTCAAGGAGCTCGGGCGCCTCGAGCGGATGGGCGAGCAGTCCGCCGAGGCCTCGATGATCCGCACCTACCTCGACACGCTGATCGACGTGCCGTGGAACGAGCGCTCCGAGGAGAAGCTCGACCCGACCCACGCCCGCGAGATCCTCGACGAGGACCACGCCGGCCTCGAGGACGTGAAGGACCGAATCGTCGAGTACATCGCGGTCAAGAAGCTGCGGGTCGACCGCAACATCCAGGAGGACAAGCGTTCCGGCGCGATCCTCACCCTGATCGGACCGCCGGGAACGGGCAAGACCTCGATCGGCGAGTCGATCGCCCGGGCGACGGGGCGCGAGTTCGTGCGCATGTCGCTCGGCGGCGTCCGCGACGAGGCCGAGATCCGCGGCCACCGGCGCACCTACATCGGCGCGATGCCAGGGCGTCTCGTCCGCGCGTTGCGCGACGCCGGGACGATGAACCCGGTGATCATGCTCGACGAGGTCGACAAGGTCGGCGCGGACTGGCGCGGCGACCCATCCGCGGCCCTGCTCGAGGTGCTCGACCCGGCGCAGAACCACTCGTTCCGCGACCACTACCTCGACCTCGAGCTCGATCTGTCGGGCGTCATGTTCATCGCGACCGCCAACGTCGCCGACACGATCCCCGGCCCGTTGCTCGACCGCATGGAGGTCATTCGCTTCGACGGCTACACGACCTCGGAGAAGGTCGCGATCGCCCGCGGCTACCTGTGGCCGCGCCAGCTCGAGCGCAACGGCCTGCGCGACGAGGAGGTCGCGCTCTCCGACGTCCTGCTGCAGACGGTGACGACCGAGTACACGCGCGAGGCCGGCGTCCGCCAGCTCGAGCGCGATCTCGGCACCCTGCTGCGCAAGACCGCGACGCGGATCGCCTCCGATCGGGCCACCGCCCCGGTGACGATCGACCTCGACGCGATCCGCGACGCCCTCGGGCGCCAGCGCCACTTCCAGGAGTCGGCGATCCGGACCGCGGTGCCGGGCGTCGCGACGGGGCTGGCGGTCACCGGCGCGGGCGGCGACGTCCTGTTCGTCGAGGCCACGGCGATGACGGGCACCCCCGGCCTGACCCTCACCGGCCAGCTCGGCGATGTGATGAAGGAGTCCGCGCAGATCGCCCTCTCCTATGTTCGGGGCCACGCCGGCGAGCTCGGCATCGAGCCCGACCGCTTCGAGGACCGCGCCTTCCACGTGCACGTCCCCGCCGGGGCGATCCCGAAGGACGGCCCGAGCGCCGGCGTGACGATGGCGACCGCGCTGACCTCGCTGCTCTCGCAGCGCCCGGTCAGGCACACCGTCGGCATGACCGGCGAGGTGACCCTCCAGGGACGCGTGCTGCCGATCGGCGGCGTCAAGCAGAAGGTGCTCGCCGCCCATGCCGCGGGCCTGACCGACGTGATCCTGCCCGAGCGCAACCGCGGCGACCTCGACGACGTTCCCGAGGAGGTCCGCGACCAGATGGCCTTCCACTTCGCGATGACCATCGACGAGGTGCTCTCCGTGGCGCTGGAGCCGTCTCCGGTCCGCGCCGCCGCCTGACGCTGCGTCTCGGTTCCCGCCCGGCCGTCCGGATGGTGGCCGGGCGGCGGGCGGCCCGGCGGCGGACGGCCGGGCGGCGGACGGCCGGGCGGCGGGCTGAGACGCGATCCCGCCCGGCGCAGCGCGTTCGCTGGGGCGCGGCGCGGCACCGGGGTATCGGCGACACAAGCTGCGCCGTTCGGGACGCGTCCAGCCCGCCCCCGCCCGGGCCCGGGACATCCGGGGCACCGGCGCTGGGGGGCGGCGGGGCGCGTGGCGGTCGCCGGCAGCGCCCTTGTTTCGCTGGCTCCCTGGCTCGGTGCCGCGCCCTGAACGCGGGCGCTGCCCGGTGACCGACGACGTGCGCTGCCGTCCGGAGCGCGGCGCCCTCGCCACGCGCGCTGCCGTCCGGAGCGCGGCGCCCTCGCCCCGCGGGCGGCCGCGGTGACCTGCCCAGGCGCGGCGGCGCCCTCGCCACGCGCGCTGCCGTACACGCGCGCTGGCGTCCGATACGTCCTCTGCGGCCCTGGCGGGGTAGGTTGGGGGTATGAGCACGATCACCGCATCCCAAGAGCAGGACGTCGTCGACCGCGTCCCCAAGCAGCTGTACATCGGCGGGCAGTGGCGCGATGGCGCGAAGGGCACGCTCGTCGTCGAGGATCCCTCGACCGGCGAGCCGCTGTGCGAGGTCGCCGACGCCTCGGTCGACGAGGCCCGGGCCGCGCTCGACGCGGCGGTCGACGCGGGTCCCGAGTTCGCCGCCATGGCGCCGCGGGATCGCGGCGAGATCCTCCGCCGCGCATTCGAGGCGATCACCGAGCGTCAGGACGAGCTGGCGGTGCTGATGACTCTCGAGATGGGCAAGACGATCGCCGAGTCGAGCGCCGAGATCAGCTATGCCGCCGAGTTCTTCCGCTGGTTCTCCGAGGAGGCGGTGCGGATCGACGGCCGCTACGGCGTCGCCGCCAACGGCGCGAGCCGGGTGCTGACGATGAAGCAGCCGGTCGGGCCCTGCCTGATGATCACCCCCTGGAACTTCCCGCTGGCGATGGGCACCCGGAAGATCGGCCCCGCGGTCGCCGCCGGCTGCACGATGGTCGTCAAGCCCGCGAAGCAGACGCCCCTGTCGATGCTCGCGCTCGCGAGCATCCTCGAGGAGGCGGGCCTGCCGGGCGGGGTGCTCAACCTCGTCACCGCGTCGTCGGCCGGCGAGACGACCAGGCCGCTCATCTCCGACCGGCGCCTGCGCAAGCTGTCCTTCACCGGCTCCACCGAGGTCGGGCGCCAGCTGATGGCCCAGTCCTCCGACGGGCTGTTGCGCCTGTCGATGGAGCTCGGGGGCAACGCGCCCTTCCTCGTGTTCGAGGACGCCGACGTCGACGCCGCCGTCGAGGGCGCCATGCTCGCCAAGATGCGCAACATCGGCGAGGCCTGCACCGCGGCGAACCGCTTCCACATCGCCGGCGCGGTCGCCGACGAGTTCGCGGCCAAGCTCGCCGACAAGATGGGCGCGCTGACGCTCGGCCGCGGCGTGCAGGACGGCGTCGACGTCGGCCCCCTGATCGACGACGCCCAGCGCACCAAGGTCACCGACCTCGTCTCCGACGCGATCGGCCGCGGCGCCCACGCCGTCGTCGGCGGCCAGGCCCGCGAGGGCGCCGGCTACTTCTACAACCCGACCGTGCTGACCGACGTCCCCGGCGACGCCGAGCTGCGTCAGGAGGAGATCTTCGGCCCGGTCGCCCCGGTGTTTGGCTTCGCCGACGAGGACGAGGCGATCGCCGCCGCCAACGACACCGAGTACGGCCTCGTCGCCTACGTCTACACCTCCAACCTCAAGCGCGCCCTGCGCGTCTGCGAGAAGCTCGAGACGGGCATGATCGGACTCAACCAGGGCATGGTGTCCAACGCCGGGGCCCCGTTCGGCGGGGTCAAAGCCTCGGGCTTCGGCCGCGAGGGCGGCTACGAGGGCATCGAGGAGTATCTCGAGACCAAGTACGTCGCCGTCAACCTGTGACCGCCCGGGCGGGCGCGCCCGCTACGCGTGCCCGCCGCCCTGGGCCTGCGCGACGACCTGCACGAGGTGCAGCGCGGCGTTGACCGTCTGGCCGGCCAGGCCGGTGCCGCGCCCGCGGGCGACGATCGGCGCGTCGTGCGAGTGGGCGGCGGGGGCGGCGCCGTCGCTCGCACCCGAGGTCATCGCCTGCTCCGCGACGGCCATCACTCGCCGTCCTGCAGGAGCTGGGCAAGCTCGGAGCGCGCGGCCTGCAGGCCCGGCGAGACGGCGACGCGCTCCTCCTGGAGCAGACGTCGCGCCTTGGGCACGGCGCCGGGGCTGCCGTCGGCCAGCGCCTGGGCCAGGTGCTTGGCCTGCGCGGGCTTCAGCGTCTCCCCGAGGGGCGACTCCTCGGGATCCACGACGCAGTCGACCAGCGCCGGCCCGTCGTGCGCCAGCGCGTCGCGCAGCGCCGCCTCGCAGTCGCCGGGATCGGTGACCCGGGTCGCCCTCAGGCCGCAGCCCTCGGCCACCTTCGCGAAGTCGACCGGCGACAGATCGCACGCGAACTCCGGATTGCCCAGGAACGCCATCTGCTCCCACAGGATGAGGTTGATCGACGAGTTGTTGATGACGACGACGGTGATCGGCAGGCGGTGCTGGGCCAGCGTCGCGAGATCGCCCATCAGCATGCTGAGCGCGCCGTCGCCGGTGAAGGCGACGACCTGGCGGTCCGGGAAGGCGACCTGCGCGCCCATCGCATACGGGATCGATGCCGCCATCGAGCAGTTGGTGCCCGAGAAGGTGAAGCTCTGGCCCCGGCGCAGCCTCATCCGGCCCTGCCAGATCGTCGTCGTCCCCGCGTCCCCGCACACGATCGCGTCGTCGGCGAGCAGCCGCTGCAGGTGGTGGGTGACGACCTGGGGCTTCATCGGCGTCGAGGGGTCGGTGCCCTGCCGGTCCATCAGGGCCCACCAGTCGCGCATGCCCTCCTGGGCGCGCTCGAGGAACGATCGATCCGAGTTGGGCTCCAGTTGCTCGAACAGCTCGGCCAGCGTCGCCCGGGCATCCCCGACCAGCCCGACCTGCACCGGATAGCGCAGCCCGATGCGCTCCTCGCGATCGTCGATCTGGACCCCGACCGCCTGGCCGGGCGCCGGCCAGAAGTCGTAGTAGTTCGACGAGGACCCGACGATCAGCAGCCCGTCGCACGTCTCGAGCGCCTCCTGGCTCGGGCGGGTGCCCGCGAACGCGATCCCGCCGGTCGTGTAGGGCGAGTCGTCGGGCACGCAGTCCTTGCCGAGCGCGGGCTTGGTGATCGGCGCGGCCAGCCGCTCGGCGACCCGCTCGAGCTCCTCGCCGGCGCCCCGGGCGCCGGCCCCCGCGATGATCGCCACCTTCGTGCGTCCGCGCAGCGCCGCCGCGGCGCGCGCAAGCTCGGCGCGTGGCGGCACGGTGACGCGCGGGTCGCGGGTCACCGAAGTGTGGCCGGGGACGTTCTTGTCGGAGATCATGCCCTCGTCCAGCTCCCAGCTCTGCACGTCGATGGCGATCGCCAGATGCGAGGCCGCGCGGTGCGCGAGCGCCGCACGAACCGCGAGATCGGCCGCGTTGACCGCGTGCGCGGGGCCGTTGACGCGCTGGTTGAACGCGCACGCGTCGTTGAAGACGTAGTCCTGGTTGAGGTCCTGCAGGAAGTGGGTGCCGACCATGTCGTGGTAGGTCGTGCCGGTGATCGCGATCAGCGGCGCGCCCTCGATCCTGGCGTCGTACAGCCCGTTGAGCAGGTGGATCGCGCCGGGGCCGGAGGTGGTGACGCATGCCGCCGGACGGCCGGAGAGCTTCGCGTGCCCAACGGCCGCGAGCGCGGCCTCCTCCTCGTGGCGGACGTGGATGAAGCGGATCCGATCCGAGCGCGTGCGCAGCGCCTCGAAGAACCCGTTGATCCCGTCGCCGGCGAGACCGAAGTACGTGTCGATCCCCCACTCCAGCAGGCGGTCGACGATCAGCTCAGAGGTGGTGGGCATCACGGCTCCTTCTCGGTGCGGACTCGTGAAGCACGCGCTACCCGGGTCCCGCCGGGGGCCAGCATTTTCCGTTCGCTGCCGAAACACGCGCCGCCCCGTGCGCCAGCATGCCCGGCAGTGCCCGCGCTGACCACCATCGGCGTCTACGAGTTCGACGCCGACTCGTTCCTGGCGACGCTGCGCGACGCCGAGGTCACGCTCGTCGTCGACGTCCGCCAGCGGCGCGGCGTGCGCGGACCGCGCTACGCGTGGGCCAACGCACGCCGGCTCCAGGGCCTGCTCGCGGACGCCGGGATCGCCTACGCCCACCATCGCGAGCTGGCACCGAGCACCGAGCTGCGCCACCTGCAGTACCGCGACGACGACCTGCAGGGGGTCGGCAAGCGCACGCGGCAGCGCCTGTCGCCCGAGTACGTGGCGCGCTACACCGCCGAGGTCCTCGATCCGGCGCCGCTGTCCGCGCTCGTGCGCGAGCTGCCGGCCGACGGGATCTCGGCGCTGCTGTGCGTCGAGGCCCTGCCCGAGGCCTGCCACCGCTCGCTCATCGCCGCGCGCCTGGCGCAGCGGTTCGGGATCCCCGTCCGCCACCTCCTGCCCGGCTGACCGCGCTCAGGGGTGGTCGGTCGCGGCGGGTTCGGGCACGAAGCCCTCGCAGCGGGTCACCGGCAGCCGCGGATACTTCGGGTAGCGCTCGGGCTGGGCTCGAGAGCGCCGGCAGAGCAGGAACGTCGAGCCGCGCGTGTTGCGCACCTCCTGGCGGTGACGGCACTGCGCGCACAGCCCCGCCGACGGGTCGCGGGCTACTCGGTCCACATCCCCGGCGCGACGGGCACCTGGACGAGGCTCGGTCCGTCGCGATCGGCGATCGCCTCGCGCAGGGCGGCGGTGAGCTCCTCGCGCGTGGCGACCTCGCGCGCCGGAACGCCGTAGGCGCGCGCGACCGCGGCGACGTCGAGCCCCGGCAGCTCGAGGCCCGGAATCCCGGTGAGCCGGCCCGACTGCGCGAACCACCGGAGAATCGAGTAGTCGTCGTTGCGCAGCACCAGGAAGGTGACCGGCACCCGGTGCGCCGCCGCCGTCCACAGCGCCGTGATCCCGTACTGCGCCGACCCCTCGCCGACGACGCACACCACCGGCCGCGCCGCCTGGGCGAGCGCGATACCGACGCTCGCCGCGATCGCGAAGCCGAGTCCGCCGCTGGCGGTGAAGTAGAGGCTCCCCGGTTCCGAGAGACGCAGCCGGTTGCGCAGCGCGCCGAGGCTCGAGGGCGGCTCGACCGCCGCGATGCCGTCCTGCGGCCAGGCGTCGGCGAGAGCCGCCATCGCCTCCGAGCCGCTGAGCCGATCCGGCGGGTCGGCCGGCGGCGGCTCGCCGGGCGCCGCACGGGCCGGCGGCGCGGGCCGCTCTGACTCGGGGACGAGCTCGACGAGCGCACGCAGGGCGAGGGCGACGTCGCCGAGGATCGCGTCGCCCATCGGCGCCCGGGCGGCCTCGCGCGGATCGTCGGTGATCGCCGTCAGCGCCGTGCCGGCGGCGAGCAGCGGACCGGGCACGTAGGGGTAGTAGGGGAACACCGCCGAGCCGACGACGACGACGAGGTCGTGGGCGGCGAGGGCCTGCCCGAGCGGCCCGATCGCCGGGGGCAGGATCCCGGCGAACCGGGGATGGGATTCGGGGAAGCCGATCCGCGAGCCGCCGGTCGTCGGCGGCGCGAACACCGACAGGCGCTGCTTGCCGGCGAGCGCGATGGCAGCCTCCCAGCCGCCGGCGGCGTCGATCCCCGGACCGGCGACGAGCGCCGGGGCGCGCGCGTCCTGGAGGCGCCGGGCGAGGTCGGCGAGCGCGTCCGGATCGGGTCCCGGCGGCGGGCCGATACGCCGCGCGATCGCCTGGGTCGACAGCTCGAGGTCGGCCTCCTGCTCCCAATCGTCCATCGGGATCGAGACGAACGTCGGGCCGCGCGGCGGGAGCGACGCCTCGGCGATCGCGCGGGCCAGCGCCCCGGGCACGTCCTGCGCCCGCGGGGGCTCGATCGCGTACTTGACGTACGGCGCCGGGCCGACGATCGCGTCGCGGTTGGTCAGCAGCGACTCCATCGTCATCTGCGCGCGGACCTGCTGACCCGCGGTGATGACGAGCGGCGCCTTGTTCGCGTGGGCGTTGAGGATCCCCCCGACCGCGTTGCCGACGCCGGGAGCGGTGTGCAGGTTGACGTGCGTGGGGCGGCCGCTCGCCTGGGCGAAGCCGTCGGCCATCCCGACGACCACGAGCTCCTGGAGCCCGAGGACGTAGCGGAAGTCGGGCGGGAACTCGGCGAGCATCGGCAGCTCGGTCGAGCCGGGATTGCCGAAGATCGTCGTCATCCCCCGGGCGCGGAACAGCTCGAAGGTGGCGTCGCGCACGCTCGTCATGAGATCGGCTCCTGGTTGCGGGCCGGCGGCCACAGCCTACCCCGCACCCGGCGGCCACAGCCTACCCCGCACGCGCGAGACCCTTCCTACACTTTTTGAAGTCATGAACACCTTCTGGAGACTGCTCGGCTTCCTGCGCCCGTATCGGCGGGGGGTCGTCTGGTCGTTCCTGCTCGCCGGGGGAGCCCTCTCGGGGACCGTGCTGATCCCGTACCTGACCGGGCTGGCGATCAACGCCATCCGCGGCCACCACCACCACGCGCTGACCCTGCTGGCGACGGTGATCACCGCGGCGGGTCTCGTGCGCCTCGTGCTGAGCGTGCTGCGGCGGCTCATCGCCGGCCAGGTCTCGCTCGGCGTCGAGATGGACCTGCGCACGGCGCTCTACGGCCATCTGCAGGAGCTCGAGCTCGGCTTCTTCGATCACCAGCAGACCGGGCAGCTGATGTCGCGGGCGACCGTCGACCTGCAGTCGGTGCGCTTCTTCCTCGGCTACGGGCTGATCTTCATCGCCCAGTCGGTGGTCACGATCCTGCTCGCGGCGGTGGCGATGTTCCTGCTGCAGCCGGCGCTCGCGGCGATCTCGCTCGCGCCGGTGCCGTTCGTCGTCGTGATCGCCGACCGCTACGGGCACCGGTCGCGCCCGGCGATGCAGGAGGCCCAGCAGCGGATCGCCGAACTGACCGCCGACACCGAGGAGAACGTGTCCGGCGTGCGCGTCGTCAAGGCGTTCGCCCAGGAGGCGCGCCAGCTCGCGCGCTTCGCGCACGCGACCCAGCGCGTGTTCGAACAGCAGGTGTACGCGACCCGCATCCAGGCGTTCTACACCCCGCTGATCAGCTTTCTGCCGAACCTCGGCCTGGCGGCGATCCTGCTCGTCGGCGGCCGCGAGGTCATCGACGGGTCGCTGTCGGTCGGGGCCTTCACCGCCTTCTACGCGTATCTGCTGATGCTCATCTCGCCGATGCGCACGCTCGGGTACATGCTCGGCGCCGCGCAGCGCTCGACGGCGTCGGGGGCGCGGATCTTCCAGATCCTCGATCGCGCCCCGCGGATCGTCAGCGCCGCGGACGCGCCACCACTGCCCGCCGGCAACGGTCACGTCGTCCTGCGCGACGCCGGGCTGACCTTCGGGGGCGCGGCCGGGCCCGCGCTGTCGCACGTCGATCTCGACGTGCCCGGCGGCCAGACGATCGCGCTCGTCGGCGCGATGGGATCGGGCAAGTCGGCGCTCGTATCGCTGCTGGCGCGCCTGTACGACGTCACCACCGGATCGGTGTCGATCGACGGCGCCGACGTGCGCTCGGTCGACCTTCACCGACTGCGCGCGCAGCTGGCCATCGTCACCGACGACCCGTTCCTGTTCTCGGCCACCGTGCACGACAACATCGCCTATGCGCGTGCCGACGCCAGCCGCGAGGAGGTCGCCCGCGCCGCGGCGGCGGCCCAGGCCGACGGCTTCATCGAGCGCCTGCCCCACGGCTACGACACGATGATCGGCGAGCGGGGGCTGACCCTGTCGGGCGGCCAGCGCCAGCGCATCGCGATCGCCCGGGCGATCCTCGCGCAGCCGCGGATCCTCGTGCTCGATGACGCCACCTCGTCGGTCGACGCCTCGACCGAGGCCGAGATCAAGCGCGCGCTCGAGCAGGTGATGGCCGACCGCACGACCTTCGTCATCGCCCACCGCCTGTCGACGATCTCGCTCGCCGAGCGGATCGTCGTGCTCGACCACGGCCGCGTCGTCGCCGACGGCACCCACGACGAGCTGCTCGAGGCCTCCGACCTGTACCGCGAGATCGTCGAGCAGGGTCGGCTCGCCCGGCCAGCGCAGGACGTCGAGGTGGCGGGGCTGTGAGCGTCCTGTCCTACACCGAGCTGGCGCGCCGGCTGCGCGAGACCGGCGGGCGCGCGCGCAAGCTGCGCGGGCTCGGCGAGATCCTCGCGCCGTACCGCTGGCGGGTGCTCGCGATGTTCCTGTCGCTGATGGCGGCCACCGCCGCCTCGCTCGCCCCCGCGCCGCTCGCAAAGTTCGCGATCGACCGGGGCATCCGCCACCACGACGTCGGCGCCCTCGACGTCGTCGTCGTCGTGTTCCTCATCTCGGCGATCGTCTACGGCGTCGCGACGTATCTGCAGACCTATCTCGTCGGCTGGGTCGGCCAGCGGGCGCTCCGCGACCTGCGCCTGCGGCTCTTCGTGCACCTGCAGTCGCTGTCGATCGGCTTCTACTCGCGCAACCGCGCCGGCGTCGTGATCAGCCGCATGACCAACGACATGGAGGCGCTCGACCAGCTCGTCGAGGACGGACTGGCCACCCTCATCCAGTCGAGCCTGACCCTCATCGGCGTCGTCGTCATCCTGCTCGTGCTCGACCTGCACCTCGCGCTGCTGACCTTCATCGCGCTGCCGATCCTGTTCGCCGGCGCGCTCGCGTTCCGCATCGCCTCCGCCGACGCCTACCGGCTGACCCGCGAGCGGATCGCCGCCATCACCGGCTATCTCGCCGAATCGCTGTCGGGGATCCGGGTCGTGCGCTCGTTCGGCCAGGAGCCCCGCCACATCGAGGAGTTCCGCGAGCTCAACGAGGCCAACCGGGCGGCGAACATGACCACGGTCAAGCTCAACGCCGCCTACTTTCCCGCGGTCGAGCTCCTCTCGGCGCTCGTCACCGTCGAGATCCTCGTCATCGGCGGCCTCGAGGCGATCAACGGCCACACCTCGACCGGCGTCGTGTTCGCGTTCATCGCCGCGCTGAACAACTTCTTCGATCCCATCCAGCAGCTCTCCCAGCTCTACGCGACCTATCAGTCGGGCATGGCCGCGCTGGACAAGATCTTCAACCTGCTCGACGAGCCGCCCGAGCTCGTCGACGCGGACGATGCCGTCCCCCTCCCCCGCCTCCGCGGCGAGCTCGAGTTCCGCGACGTCTCGTTTCGCTACGGGTCGCACGACGACGGCGCCTGGGCGCTGCGCGACGTCGACCTGCGGGTCGCGCCCGGGCAGACGCTCGCGCTCGTCGGCGAGACCGGCGCGGGCAAGTCGACCTTCGCCAAGCTCGTCGCCCGCTTCTACGACCCCACGCTCGGCGCGGTGCTCGTCGACGGACACGACCTGCGGACGGTGACCGCCGAGTCGCTGCGCTCGCAGATGGGGATGGTGCCCCAGGAGGGCTTTTTGTTCAGCGGCACCGTGCGCGACAACATCGTCTTCGGCCGCCCCGGGGCGACCGACGACGAGATCGCCGCGGCGGCCCGGGCCGTCGGAGCGCAGGACTTCATCCGCGAGCTCGAGCGCGGCTACGACACCGAGGTCGGCGAACGCGGCGTCCAGCTGTCGGCCGGCCAGCGCCAGCTCGTGGCCTTCGCGCGCGCGCTGGTCGCCGATCCCCGGATCCTCATCCTCGACGAGGCGACCGCGAACGTCGACGTCCACACCGAGGCCGTCATCGAGCAGGGGATGCGCCGGCTGGTGGCCGGTCGCACCGCGATCATCATCGCCCACCGGCTCTCGACGATCCGCAACGCGTCGCGGATCCTCGTCATGGAGCACGGCCGGATCGTCGAGCAGGGCAGCCACGAGGAGCTGCTCGACGCCGGCGGGCGCTACTGGGAGCTCTACCGGGACTGGGAGCGCCCGAGCCAGGCGGCGTAGTCTCCGCCGGCGATGCCCGCCTCGGTCACCGGCCTGTCCACCGCCCCGGTCAAGGGGATGCGGGTCAGCGCCGTCGAGTCGATCGAACTCGACGAGCGCGGCGCGCGCGGCGATCGCGCGTTCTTCATCATCGACGCCGACGGCCGGCTCGTCAACGGCAAGCGGCTCGGCGACCTGCAGGCGATCGTCCCCGAGTTCCAACCCGCGGCGAACGTGCTGGCGCTGCGCTTTCCCGGAGGCGAGAGCGCGAGCGCAGCGCTGCGCTACGGGAACATGCTGGTGACGCGGTTTCACTCGCGAGCCCTGCCGGCGCGCGAGGTGCACGGCCCCTGGTCGGACGCGCTGTCGACGTTCGCGGGCCGTCCGCTGCGCCTGGTCGCGTCCGAGACGGCGATCGACCGCGGGCCGGGCGGGACGGTCTCGATCATCTCGAGGGGATCGCTGCGCCGGCTCGCGGAGGCTGCGCAGACCGACGCGGTCGACGCGCGGCGCTTCCGGATGCTGATCGAGATCGACGGCGTCGCCGCGCACGGGGAGGACGACTGGGTCGGACGGCGGATCGCCATCGGCCCGTCGCTCGTCGCCGTCAACGGCCACGTCGGACGCTGCGTGGTCACCACCCGCGATCCCGACACCGGCATCGTCGGCTTTCCCACGCTGCGGCTCCTGGCCACCTACCGCCGCGAGGTGGACAGCACCGAGCCGCTGGCTTTCGGGATCTACGGCGGCGTGCTCCAGGGCGGGACGGTCCGCCTCGGCGATCGGGTCGCGCTCGCCGGCTGAACCCCCGCGCCGGGGCGACTAGGATCGGGCGTCGATGGCCGAGTCAGAGCGGGTCCGCACCGAGATCGCCGACCACGTCGCCGTGGTCACGCTGACGCGCGCCGACAAGCACAACGCGCTCGACCTGCCGATGTTCGAGGCCGTCGTCGACGCCGCCGCTCGCGTGGGCGCCGCCCCCGGCATCCGCGCGGTCGTCCTGCACGGCGACGGGCCGAGCTTTTGCTCGGGCATCGACCTGGCGTCGATGATGGGCTCCGACGACGGCCTTGAGAGGATCGCCGACGCGGTCGGCGAGACCCCGCCGAACCTCTTCCAGCGCGCCGCCCACGACTGGATGATGCTGCCGATGCCGGTCATCGCGGCGCTGCACGGCAACTGCCTCGGCGGCGGCCTGCAGATCGCACTCGGCGCCGACATCCGGGTCGCGGCGCCCGACGCCCGCCTGTCGGTGATGGAGGTCAAGTGGGGCCTGGTGCCCGACATGGCGATCACCCGGACGCTCACCCGGCTCGTCGCGATCGACGTCGCCAAGGAGCTGACCTACACCGCGCGCGCGCTCGACGCCGTGGAAGCGCACCGCCTCGGGCTCGTCACCCACCTCGCCGGGGACCCGCTCGCCGCCGCCCGCGCGCTCGCCGCCGAGATCGCGCAGCGCTCGCCGGATGCGGTCCGCGCCGCCAAGCGGCTCTACGACTCCGCCTGGAGGGGCTCCGCCGCCGAGACGCTCGCGCTCGAGGCCGAGCTCCAGCTCGGCCTGCTCGGCTCGCCGAATCAACTGGCGGCCGTGGCCGCCGGGCTCAAGCGCGAGCCCGCCGAGTTCGTCGATCGCTGATCGCGGGTGCGCCAGCCGCCGGCCGGCCACCGAGACTCAAGCTGGGGAACAGGGACTCGAACCCCAAATTCGACATCCAGAGTGTCGCGTGTTGCCGATTACACCATTCCCCAGGGGCAGCGATCTGGGATCGACCACCGCAGTATAGGTGGTGGTCGGAGCGGCGGCTACTCGACGGTCTCCAGATCGGTGCCGAGGTCGCCGAGCCCCTCGGCGCGGTCGCCGAGATCGGTGCCGGCGGCGACGAGCCGCCGGGCAGCCTGGAGATCATCGGAGCGTCCGACGGTCAGGGCGCCGGC
This sequence comes from Solirubrobacterales bacterium, assembly GCA_019240115.1. GTDB lineage: Bacteria > Actinomycetota > Thermoleophilia > Solirubrobacterales > Solirubrobacteraceae > Palsa-465. The sequence goes on from JAFAYV010000025.1 coordinate 28,349, forward strand.
GACCCGCCCCTCGTGCAGGTAGAAGACGGTGAACTCGCCCTCGTCCGGGTTGCCGCGCACGACCTCGCGGTCCCAATCGTAGGCGGGGCCGACGTACTCGAGCGCGGCCCAGTCGGAGAGGTCGGAGAAGAAGTAGGGCACGGCTTCGTGATCGACGTCCCGGCCGAGCATGTTCAGCGCCGCCGTCTTGCCGTGGCCGAAGGCGACGTCCCAGTGCTCGACGCGGATCCGGCGGCCGCCGTTGACGACGCTCGTGTACTCGGCGACGTCGCCGGCGGCGAACACGCCCCGGGTGGCCGTCTGCAGCTGGGAGTCGACGAGGATCCCCCCCGAGTCGCCGAGCTCGAGGCCGGCGGAGCGCGCCAGCATGACGTCGGGGTTGACCCCCGTGCCGATGACGACCGCGTCGGCCTCGATCTCGCGGCCCTTCTTCGTCACGACGCGGGTGACGTGGCCGTCGGCGCCCTCGAAGCGCTCGAGCTCATCCTCGGCGTGCACCTCGATCCCGTGGTCGACGAGGATGTCGTGGAAGAAGCGCGCGGCCGCGGGGCCGAAGGTCCGGCTGAGCGCGATCGGCTCCATCATCACCATCGTGCAGCGGCTGCCGAGCTCGGTCAGCGTGGCGGCGACCTCGGAGGCGATGTAGGAGCCGCCGATGAGCACGACGCGCTTGCCGGCGGCGTTCGCGCGGATCTCGTCGCTGTTGGCGAACGTGCGCAGGTAGTGCAGGCCCTCGAGGTCCGCGCCGTCGACGGCCAGGCGGCGCACGTTGGCCCCGGTGGCGAGCAGGAGCTGGCCGAAGGCGATCTCCTGCTTGTCCGACAGGCGCACGGTGCGGGCCTGCAGGTCGAGCTTCATCGCCGACGTCCGGGTCAGCGTCTCGATGCTCTGGTCGGCGTAGAAGTCGGCGTCCTGCATCAGCGCGTCCTCCCGCGACTCCTGGCCCTGCAGGTAGCCCTTGGACAACGGCGGACGGTCATAGGGCAGGTCCGGTTCGCGCCCGACGAGCAGGATCGATCCCTCGGCACCCTCGCGGCGCAGCCAACGGGCGCAGTTGCCGCCGGCGATGCCGCCGCCGACGAGGAGGTAGTCGATGTCACGGTCGGCCATGGCCTCAGCTGCCCGCCGACACCCGAGCGGCGGCGAAGTACGGCGTGATCTCCCCCTCGAGCCCCGGGTCGAGGATGAGCATCACCTGGTCGCCGGCCTGCATCACCGTGTCGGCCTTGGGGACGAAGCCGCTACCGCCGCGCAGGACGGAGATGATGAGCGCGCCCTCGGGCAGCATGACGTCGCGGACCGCGCGGCCGGCCGCCGGCGAGCCCTCGCCGACCTCGAGCTCGATGATCTCGAGGTGCTCCTCCTCGAGCGCGAGGAGCTGGACGAGGCCGTACTCGGGGACCTCGTGCTCGATCAGGCGCAGGATGAGGTCGGTGGCCGAGACGGCGGGCTGCACGCCGAGCAGCTTGAAGTGGTCGAAGTTGCGCGGGTTGTTGACGCGAGCGACGATGCGCTCGACGTTGTACTTCTCCTTGGCGACCTGGCAGATGAGGATGTTGTCCTCGTCGTCGCCGGTGACCGCGATCACGAGGTCGGCGCGCTGGATCCCGGCCCGCTCGAGGATCCACAGCTCGGTCGCGTCGCCGTACTGGACCGCGTGCTCGAGCTCCTCCTCGACGATCCGGTAGCGGCGGTGATCGGACTCGATCAGCGTCACCTCCTGGTCGCGGGCGATCAGCTCTCGAGCGAGGTTCCACCCCACCTTGCCGGCGCCGGCGATGATCACGTACACGAGTCGCTTCCCTTCTCCTCGGGTTGACCGTAGCGGCCCCGCCGGCTCACGGCGCGAGCACCACCTGCTCGGCCTCGTCGATCGCCGACTGGGTCGGGCAGATCGTCAGCAGCCCCTGCTCGCCGTACCACGCCGCCCGCGCCGGATCGGCGACGCGCACCACCACACGCGGCACGTTGAAGCGGCGCTGCGCCAGCTGAGCGATCACCAGATTTGTGTTGTCCCCGCTCGTCGCGGCCATAAACACGTCGGCCGCCTCTATTCCGGCGGCGATCAGGCCGTCGATCTCCAGCGCCGCCGCGACCGTGAACCGGCCCCCGGCGTCCTCCCAGCTCGTCGACTGGTCCTTGTCGAGCCGCTCGTGCGACAACGGGTCCGAATCGAGCACCGAGACGTCATGTCCGGCCGACAGCGCCCGCTTGGCGACCGCCGATCCCACGCGCCCGGCGCCCACGATGACGATGAACATGGCGCGAATCGTAGGGATCCGCGCGCCCACGCGCCCCCCGGACTCTCAGAACATCCGCGCCAGCACCACCACAGAACGCGGCGCAGGCCACAGCCCCACCGGGAGACCGACGGCGACTGAGGCCGACCGTCCCCGTCCGGCGGCACTTGCGTGAACCTCCGCGGCGACCCGCGCCCCGACCAGCGCAGCGGTGCCGGCCGGCGGGGAGGGGGCTGCCTCAGGCGTGCCGACGGACGGGCGGGCTGCTTCGGATGACCGTCCCGCCCCCGGCCGGCTGCCCCTCAGGTGATCAGCGGAATGATGAGCAGTGCAACGATGTTGGCCACCTTGATCATCGGGTTGATCGCCGGCCCCGCCGTGTCCTTGTACGGGTCGCCGACGGTGTCGCCGGTGACCGCGGCCGCGTGAGCCTCGGAGCCCTTCCCCCCGAACTCGCCGTCCTCGATCAGCTTCTTGGCGTTGTCCCAGGCCCCGCCGCCGGCGGTCATCGAGACCGCCATGAAGATGCCGACGACGATCACGCCGATCAGCAGCCCGCCCAGGGCCTCGATGCTGATGACGCCGACGATCACCGGGACGACGATCGGGATCAGCGCCGGGACGATCATCTCGCGCTGCGCGGACCGGGTGACGATGTCGACGCAGGTGCCGTACTCGGGTTCGTCGGTGCCCTCCATGATCCCCGGCTTGTCGCGGAACTGGCGGCGCACCTCCTCGACCACGGCGCCGCCGGCCCGGCCCACCGCCTCCATCGAGAGAGCGGCGAACAGGTAGACCATGAGCCCGCCGACGAGCAGGCCGATCAGCACCGGCGGGTTGCCGATCGCGAAGTTGAACGAGTTGCCCTTGCTGGTGGCGGCGAGCTCGCGTTCGAACGCGTTGAACAGCACCAGGGCCGCCAATGCCGCCGAGCCGATCGCGTAGCCCTTGGTGACGGCCTTCGTGGTGTTGCCGACCGCGTCGAGCGGGTCGGTGATGTTGCGGACCTCCTCGGGCAGCTCGGCCATCTCGGCGATGCCGCCGGCATTGTCGGTGATCGGACCGAACGCGTCGAGCGCCACGATGAGGCCGGTGAGCGAGAGCTGGGCCATGACCGCGACGCCGATGCCGTAGACGCCGTGACCGCTGCCGCCGGCGAGCTTCCAGGAGCCGAAGATCCCCAGCGCGATGACGATCGCCGGCAGCGCCGTGGCCTGGTATCCCTGCGCCAGGCCCTGGATGATGTTCGTCGCGTGACCGGTCTGCGACGCGCGCGCGGTCGACTTGACCGGCGAGAACCGCGTCGAGGTGTAGTAGTCGGTGATCACGAACAGGCACGCGGTGACGACCAGGCCGATGAGCGCGCACAGGTAGTAGTGCCACCAGGGCGAGGCGGCGTGGCCGCCCGTGTAGGTGATCCCGTGCATGAGCCAATAGGTGACCGGGATGAAGATGAGCGCCGCCAGCCCCCCGGACAGGATCAGCCCCTGGTACAGCGCGCGCTCGACGTTGCCCGTGCGGGACTTGACCGCGAACGTGCCGATGATCGAGGCGATGATCGAGACGGCGCCGAGGATCAGCGGGTAGATCGCCAGGGCGCTGTGCTGGGTGAAGCTCAGGATGCCGAGCAGCATCACCGCGACCGCGGTGACCGCATAGGTCTCGAACAGATCGGCGGCCATGCCGGCGCAGTCGCCGACGTTGTCGCCGACGTTGTCGGCGATCACCGCCGGGTTGCGCGGGTCGTCCTCGGGGATCCCGGCCTCGATCTTGCCGACGAGGTCGGCGCCGACGTCGGCGCCCTTGGTGAAGATGCCGCCGCCGAGGCGGGCGAACACCGAGATGAGCGAGCCGCCGAAGCCGAGGCCTATGAGCGCGTCGACGGCGTGCCGCGTGGACTCGCCGGCGATCCAGGTGAGGATCCCGTAGTACGCGGAGACGCCGATGAGCGCGAGGCCGACGACGAGCATGCCGGTGACTGCCCCGCCGCGGAAGGCGACGTCGAGCGCCTTGCCGATGCCCCCGCGGGCGGCCTCGGCGACCCGCGCGTTGGCGCGCACCGACACGTTCATGCCGACGTAGCCGGCCGACGCCGACAGCACCGCGCCGATCAAGAAGCCGATCGCGACGCGGATGTTCTGCAGCGGGATGAGCACGATGAAGACGACGACGCCGACGCCCGCGATCGTCGTGTACTGGCGGTTCAGGTACGCGGAGGCGCCCTCCTGCACGGCCGCGGAGATGGTCCGCATGCGCTCGTTGCCGGCCGAGAGGGCGAGCAGCGCCCGGGACGTCGCGGCGCCATAGACGATGGCGGCTCCGGCACACACCAGCGCGACGAGGACGCCATGGTTCGTCAGAAAGCTAGACAAGAAGGGGCCTCCGGATGAGTCTCAGATCAGGGGCGCGCCCGAGCGCGTCACAACGGCAAAAGGGGCCTCCGCACGACGCGGGGGCCCCGGCATGAAGCCGCGCGCGAGTCTAGCGGGCGGGTCGGCGCCGCGTCGCCGTTGCGGGGCTCACTGCCCCGGAACCCAGAGCCGCCCGCTGCGCTGAGCCGGACCCGGTTCGTCGGGGGTCGAGTGCTCGGGCGCCGTGGGCGTCGGCGGCTCGGCGTCGGGCCGGTCGGCGTCGGGCCGGTCGGCGTCGGGCCGGTCGGCGACCGGGGCGGCGGGGTCGGCGGGCGCGCCGGGGTCGGCCGTCGCGCCCGGGTCGGCCGTCGCGCCCGGGGCGGCCGTCGCGGCGGACTCCGCGGCGGGGCGCGGCGCTCCCGGCGAGCCGCCGAGCCGCACGTAGGCCATCTGCAGCTGGGAGAGGGCGTCGCGGATCGGCCCGCCCTGCTCGGGGGCGCAGCGCTCGATCAGCGGGAGCAGCGCGCGCACCGCCTCGATCGCCATCTGCACCTGGCCGATGTCGCGCTCGTCCTCGGTGCCCGCCGACAGGCCGGTCCGGCGCATCCCGAGGTTGACGAGCGAGACGACCTGCTCGAGCAGGATCTGCTCGACGCGGATCTTCTTGAGCTCCGCCTCGTAGGCGGCGCGCAGCTCTTCCTCGGAGGGTTGACCGGTCGCACTCATAGCGTCTCCTCTCTGGTTCTCGATCCCACGGCCGTCGCCGCCGGGCCGCCCAGCGCGCCCGAGTATGTCTCGCTCGTCTGCGCCTGGACGGTCGCGAACGCCTCGGCGAGGCTCATGTCGGCCTCGAGCAGGGCGCGCTGGCGCTGGGCGCCGTTGCGGATGGGCAGCGCGACGTCGATCCCGAGCTCGGCGCGCATCGGCGCCGTCCACTGCAGCAGGCGCGGCAGCGCCTCGGTGGCCGGATAGGTCCGCCCGTGCTCGAGATCGAGCAGCTCGCCGTCGAGGCCGTAGCGCAGCGCGCGCCACATGTTCTCCTCGATCAGCCGGTTGGGGAGCTCGGCGGCCGGCACCCTCTCGTCGACGTCACGGGCCGCCTGGGCGACGCAGGCGACGATGAGCGCCGCCAGGGCGTCGGACTCGGCGGCGGTGAACTGGGCGTCGCAGATCCGCACCTCGACCGTCCCGAACGCGAAGTGCGGGCGGATCGACCACCATACCTGCGTGTATTCGACGATCGACCGGGTCGCGACCAGCAGCGCGATGTAGTCGCCGAACGTCGCCCAGTCGCCGAACGGGTCGGGAACGCCGCACCGGGGGAAGCTCTTCGTGAAGATCTGGGTGCGCGCGCTGTGCAGCCCGGTATCGCGCCCGTCGAGAAACGGCGAGTCGGCCGAGATGGCGAGCAGGATCGGCAGCACCGGACGCAGCCGGTCGCAGACCGCGACCGCGCGGTCGGCGCCACGGACGCCGACGTGGACGTGCAGCGAGAACGTGTTGTTGCGCCAGGCGACGTACCGCAGGCCCTCCTCGACGCGGCGATAGTGCTCGGTCTGGATGATCGACTGATCGCGGTAGTCCGAGAAGGGGTGCGTTCCGGTGGACGAGAGCTCGACCCCCTCGGCGGCGGCCAGCGCAAACAGCCGCCGGCGCAGGTCCTGCTGAGCGGCGTGGGCGGCGGCCAGGTCGGCGCCGCGGCCGGAGCGGATCTCGATCTCCGAGGAGATGAGCTCGCCCGAGATCGACGCGGCGAGCGGGGGATCCGCTGCGGCGGCATCGCGCAGCGCTTCGAACTGCGGCACGAGCTCGAGCGTCTCGGGATCGAGCAGCCCGAACTCCTCCTCCAGGCCGACGGTGAAGTCGGTCGAGGCGTCGAAGGCCGCTCGGGCGGTGTCAAGATCGAGCTCCACGGAGTGTGGGCGACCACTAGGTCAGGTAGAAGTACAGCGCGTAGAGCAGATCGACGGCCGGGCTCGACGTGTGGACGGTGACCTCGGGCGGCACCTGGAGGAGCGCGTCCGAGTAGTTGAAGATGATCTTCACGCCCGCGGTCACGAGCTCGTCGGCGAGCGTCTGAGCGGCGGCGGAGGGGACTGCGAGCACCGCGACCACGATCTCCTGCTCGTCCACGACAATCTGCAGCTCGGAGTTGTGGCGCACCTCGAGGGTGCCGATGCGCGTGCCGACGCGGTCGCGATCGACGTCGAAGACGGCGACGACCCGGAACCCGTGGTCGGCGAAGATGTCCGAGGTGGCGATCGCGGTCCCGAGGTGGCCGGCGCCGAACAGGGCGATGTTGTGCTGCCCGGCGGTGCGCAGGATCTTGCGGATCTGGCTGACGAGCGAGTCGACGTTGTAGCCGACGCCCCGTTTGCCGAACTTCCCGAACCCCGACAAGTCGCGTCGGATCTGGGTCGAGTTGACGTGCGTGTAGTCGGCGAGCTCCTGGCTGGAGATCGTCTCCTTGCCGATCTTGCGCGCCTGCGTGAGCACCTGCAGATAGCGCGACAGGCGCGCGGCGACGCCGAGCGACAGCTTCTCCCCCGGTTTCTCCAGTCCCGTGCCTGCGGACTCGGTCCCGCGACCGACGGTGTAGCTCATCCGGCGCCCAACCTTAGCTCCTAGCCCAGCGCCCGCACGAGGTCGGCCTCGTCGACGAAGAGCTCGAACGTCTCCACGCCGTCGATCGTCACGACCGGTATGCGCTCCAGATACGCCCGCAGGAGCCCGTCATCGTCCTCGATGCTGCGCTCGCAGAAGGCGAACGGGCGCTGCTCGCGCACGCGCAGCAGCACCCGGCGAGCGTCGTCGCACAGATGGCAGCCGGGACGGCCGTAGAGGATCACCGAGGGCTGGCGCATCTCGGCAGCTCGCCGCTGGCGTAGACGTCCAGATCGAGGTAGCGGGGGTACTCGAGCGCCGGCGTGAAGCGTGCGGCGGAGGCGATCATCGCCGCGTTGTCGGTGCACAGCGCGCGCGGCGGGACGTCGAGCTGCGCGCCGAGCTCGCCCAAGCGGGCGCGCAGCGCACCGTTGGCGGCGACGCCGCCGCCGATCGCCAGCCGGTGCAGGCCGGTGTGCTCCAGCGCTCGCGCGGCCCGCGTCGCGAGCGACTCGACGATCGCGCGCTGATATGAGGCCGCGAGATCGGCGCGCCGCGCCGGCGCCTCGGAGCCGAGGTCGCGGACCGCGTAGAGCAGCGCCGTCTTGACGCCCGCGAAGGAGAAGTCCAGCCCGCGCACCCGAGCCGCGGTCGGGAACGCGAACGCTTCGGGGTCCCCGTCGGCGGCCAGCCGTTCGAGCGCGGGGCCGCCGGGGTAGCCCAGCCCGAGCAGTCGCGCGCCCTTGTCGAACGCCTCGCCGGCGGCGTCGTCGAGCGTCTGTCCGAGAACGGCGTAGCCGGGGCCGTGATCCTCGACGCGGGCGACGAAGGTGTGGCCTCCGCTCGCGACCAGGCTGACGAACGGCGGTGGCAGCGGCGCGTCCCCGATGAAGCTCGCGGCGACGTGGCCGTGGAGGTGATCGACGGCGGCCAGTGGGAGGCGGTGCGCGGCCGCGAGCGCCTTGGCGCTCGAGAGGCCGACGAGCAGCGCCGCGACGAGTCCGGGACCGCGCGTCACCGCGACGAGATCGAGCTCGGGCAGGGAGGTCTCCGCCTGGCGCAGCGCATCGGCGACCGCGGCGTCGATCAGCTCGAGGTGATGGCGCGAGGCGATCTCGGGCACCACCCCGCCGTAGCGATCGTGGATGCCCTGGGAGGAGATGACGTTGGCGCGGATCTCGCCGTCGCGGGTGAGGACCGCGGCGCAGGTGTCGTCGCAGCTGGTCTCCACGGCGAGGATGAGTCGGCGGTCAGACATCGGGCACCGCGGCGTCCGAGATGGTCTCCACGGTGCGCCACATGATCAGCGCGTCCTCGCCGTTGTCGCGGTAATAGCGCGGACGCGTGCCGGCGCAGCGGAAGTGCAGCCGTTCGTACAGCGCGATCGCGGGCGCGTTGGAGACGCGCACCTCGAGCGTGTACTGCTGCTCGGTCCCGGCGCGCTCGATCATCGCCTGAAGCAGCGCCTGGCCGATCCCGCGGCGGCGCCGGAGGGGCTCGACGGCGACGTTCATCAGATGCCAGACGGTGTCGTAACGCGAGCAGACGAGGTACCCGACGAGGCGCCCGGTGTCGACGTCGGCCGCTGCGAGGCAGATCCCCGAGGGCTTGGAGAGCTCGAGCACGAACATCGCCAGCGACCAGGGCGTCGAGAACGCGCGGCGCTCGATCGCGATCACCTGCGGCAGATCCGAATAGCCGAGCGACCGGATCGTGAACGAGTCGGAGGTCATCGGAGGGTGGCGGTCATCGGGGGTGGCGATCGTCGGGGGTGGCGGTCGAAGGCATCGGGGAGTCGCGTTCCCGTGCGCGCAGGGCGATTTCGGCATCGGGCCGGCGCAGGTAGGCCGGCCGCACCGCGTGGGGAGCCTCCGGCTCCAGCGCGCTCGCCAGCCGGCAGTGCGACAGCGCGCCGACCCGGTGCAGCGCCGACCCGTCGGACGCGACGAGGACGCCCGCCCGCTCCAGCGTCGTTCGGAACGCGACCGCCCCCTCGCCCACCGCCAGCCAGCGTCCGCCGCCCGCGCGCAGGGCGGCGGCGAACTCGTCGGGCGCGAGCGCCGCGGGGCGCAGCGACGGCGACGCCGCCGCCATGACCTCGGGATCGTGCGAGGGGGTCGACCAGCCCGCGGCGAACGCCTCGCCGCGGCGCGCGTCGAGCACGGCGAGCGCCGCCCGGCCGTGCTCGCAGGCGGCGAGCGCCGCGCCGCCCGCGAGCGCGCGCAGGGTGCAGACCCCGACGATCGGGATCGCGCGCGCGATGGCGAGCGCGCGGGCGGTGGCGATGCCGATCCGCAGGCCGGTGAACGTCCCGGGGCCGACGCCGACCGCGATCCGGTCGACGCCGTCCCAGTCGACGCCGGCCTCTTGGAGCGTCTCGACGACGAGCCCCATCAGGCGCGGCGTGTGACGGGGACGCGCGCCCCGCGGCGGATCATCGCGCCGCCCCACCGCCGCGCCGGTCTCGGTGTCCAGCCAGGCGACCGTCGTCGCGCGCGTCGCCGTGTCGAGCCCGAGGATTCTCATCGCGGATCAGCCGTTGGGAGCGAGGCGCGTCATCGGACCTCCACGCGCCGCCGGCCGCCCCCGGCGTGCTCGAGGCTGACCCGGGCCACGATCCGGCCGAGGCCGGCGAGCGTCGGCTCCTCCCCCAGCGGCCACTCGACGAAGCCGATCGCGTCCGGGCCGAGGTAGTCGGCGAGCAGGTCGGGGTCCTCATCGGCGAGCGAGGCGACTCGGTAGAGGTCGACGTGGCCAACCGGCACCGCCGCCGGATAGCGCTGCCCGATCGTGAACGTCGGGCTCGTGACCGGGCCGGGCACCCCGAGGCGGCGGCAGGCACCGCGCACGAACGTCGTCTTGCCCGCGCCGAGCTCGCCGGCGACGAGCACGACGTCCCCGGGGCGCAGGCGCGCCGCCAGGCGCGCGCCGAGCTCCTCGGTCTGCGCCGCGTCGAGCGATGTGAACACGCCCCGCACCCCGGTCACTCTAGAGTGACCCGCGCCGGCGTTTCGCGGGCCGACCTGCGGTTTCGCTACCGTCGGGCGGGTCATGACTCCCGCGACCGACGAGGGCCGGGGACCGATGGCCGCGCTCATCGCCCGGATCACCGGCGGGCGCGAGGGCATGCCCACATCGGTGGCGCAGCTGCGTGGCTCCGAGACGGCCAAGGCGGCCGGGCTCGCCGGAGCGATGATCGCCAACAACGTCATCGCGCTCGGTTCGACGGTCGTTTTCGCGCGGCTTCTCGGCGACTACGGCTCGCTCGCCGCGCTCGTCAGCTACTTCCTCATCCTGTCAGTCGTCGGGCAGGCGCTGCAGGTGGCGACCGCCCGCGAGGCGGTGCTCGGGCATCTCGGCGTCGGCGCCGGCCTCGAGGCGACCGTGCGCGACTGGTCGCGCGCCCTCGCTTGGTTCACGCTGGCGATCGCGGTCGTCTCGGTGCTCCTGCGGGCGCCGATCGCCGACGCCGTCGGCGTCCCGCACGATCGCTGGGCCGCCGCGCTCGGGCTTCCGGCCGGCGCCCTGTGGCTCGAGCTCTCGATCCTCCGCGGGGTGCTGCAGGGCGTCGGCGACTACGCCGGCGTCGGGCTGAGCCTCGTCGGCGAGCAGGGCTCGCGGCTGGTGCTCGGCGCGATCCTCGCCGCGTCCGGCCTCGGCGTGACCGGGGCCTATCTCGGCACGCCGCTGTCGTTCATCGCCATGGGCGCGTTCTGCGCCTGGCGCCTGCGCGGTCGCGTGCCGCGCGCGCCCGGCGAGGCTCCCAGAGCCGCGCTGTCGCTGCCCCGGCACGTCGCCCGGGCGTGGGCCCCGATCGCGGGCCTGATCGTCATCGCGGTGCTGCAGAACATCGACATCATCGCCGCCAAGCACCGCTTCTCCACCTCGCTGGCAAGCTCCTACGGGGCAACCGCGGTCGCCGCCAAGGTCCTCATCTGGGTGGCGATGGGAGCGGGCTTCTATCTCGTGCCCGAGGTGTCGCGACGCCGCGCCGCCGGCGAGAGCACACGACCGATCCTCGGCCGCGCGCTCGCGATCATCGCTGTGTGCGCGGTCCCGGTGCTGCTCATCTTCGCCTTCGGATCGCATCCGCTGATCGAGGCCGCGTTCGGCGCCAAGCGCACCGGCGCGTCGGGGTCGCTGTTCGTGCTCGGCCTCGCCTTCACCGCGCTCTCCTGCACCTATCTGGCGATCCAGTATCTGCTCGCGCTGCGCCGCACCCGGTTCTTGGCGGCGATGGCGCTCGTCGCCGTCGCCGAGCCGATCCTGCTGCTCAACGCTTCGCGCCGACCGGCGGGCTTCGTCGCCGTCGCGCTCGCGGTGCAGCTCATCGGCGCGCTCGTCGCCTTCGCGTTCGCGCTGCGCCCCCAGGGTCCGACGCCCGATGCCAGCGGCCCGCCGGCGGAGCCGCTCGCCGCGCAGGCGCCGCAGGTGCCCGAGCCCGTCAGCTGAGAGAAGGACGGCGTCAGAAGAGACCGAGCCGGGCGTCAGAAGAGACCGAGCTGGGCGTCGGCGACCGGGGGCGCGACGGCCTCGGGAAGGTCCATCGCGTCCGCCGCGTCCGCCGCCGCCGCGCCGGCCGCCTCGGCGGAGCGCGGCGGGGGCTCGGGCTCGGCGGGCTCGGGCACCGGCTCGATCGGCTCGGGCTGGGGCGGGGCGCCGAGGCTCAGCAGCTCCGGGATGCGGTGGAAGTCGGCGCGCAGCGTCTCGAGCGTCGACGGCGTGTAGAGCGCGGCGGCCGGATGATAAAGGGGGTACAGACGGACCGCCCGCGGCCCGATGGTGCGGACCTCCTCCCGTCCGTGCAGGCGCGAGATGCCGGTCGTGTCCTCGCGCAGCAGCTTGGTCGAGAAGTTGCCCAGCGTGCAGATGACCGTCGGCTCGATCAGCGCCACCTGGCGGCGCAGATACCCGTGGCAGGACTCGATCTCGTGCGGATGGGGATCGCGGTTGTTCGGTGGACGGCACTTGACCGTGTTGGCGATGAACACGTCGCCGCGATCGAGGCCGATCTCGCCGAGGAGCTTCTCGAGCAGCTTCCCGGCCTGGCCGACGAAGGGCAGCCCCTGCCTGTCCTCGTTGGCGCCGGGCGCCTCCCCGATGAACATGAGGTCGGCGTCGGCGTTGCCCGAGCCGAAGACGACCGTCGTCCGCGTCCGGTGCAGCGGACAGGCGACGCAGCCCTGCGCCTCCTCGTAGACCGACTTGAGCATCTCGCGGCGCTCGTGAGCGGTTGCCACGGCGCGATCCTACGACCCGTTATCCTGTCCGTCGCCGGCCGTGACCGCTCAGCGGTACGGACCCCCGCAAACAGCAGGAAATAATCACCACCACCGACCGGTATCTCTGACGTGGGAACTGGAACGGCACCCGACATTCCCTCCGCGCACGCCGTCACGCTGAAGGTCGTCCGCACGATCGCCGAGCTGCGCGCCGAGCTCGGGCCGGGCCGGCGCCGTTCCTCGGAGCCCTCGGTGGGGCTCGTGCCGACGATGGGCGCGTTCCACGAGGGCCACCTGTCGCTCATGCGCCGCGCCCGCGCGGCCTGCGACGTCGTCGTCGTGTCGCTGTTCGTCAACCCCTCGCAGTTCAACGACGCCTCCGACCTCGCCGCCTATCCGCGCGACGAGGCGCGCGATCGCGCGCTCGCCGCCGCGCTGGGGATCGACTACCTGTTCGTGCCGGCGCCCGAGGCGATCTATCCGCCCGGCTTCGCCACCACCGTCGTCGTCGATGGGGTCACCGCGGGCCTGGAGACCGCGCACCGCGGGCCCGAGCACTTCCGGGGGGTCGCCACGGTCGTCGCCAAGCTGCTGAACATCGTCGCGCCCGACGTCGTCTACTTCGGCCAGAAGGACGCGCAGCAGGCGGCGACGGTCAAGCGGATGGTGCGCGACCTCGACATGCCGGTGCGGGTCGACGTCTGCCCGACGGTGCGCGGCGCCGACGGGCTCGCGCTCTCGAGCCGCAACGTCCTGCTCGGCGCCGAGGAGCGGGAGCGGGCGCCGGCGCTGCACCGCGCGCTCCGCGCCGTCGCGGACCGGCTGCTCGCCGGAGAGCGCGACCCCGAGCGCGCCGTCGCCGCCGGGCAGGCCGAGCTGTGGGCCGCGGGCCTTGTGGCGGAGTACCTGCTGGTCGTCGACCCGGCGACGATGGTCCCCCTGCAGCGGGTCGACGGCGAGGCGCTCGTCGTCGTCGCCGCCCGCCTCGGGGCGGTGCGGCTCATCGACAACCTGCCGGTGATGCCCGCCCCGGTCGTCGCCGGAGTCCACTGAGAGCAGCGGCGCGCACCCATGTCCGCCACCCCGCCGATCACGATGCCCGCGAGCCTCGATGCGCCGCTCCCGATGACGCTGCCGCGGCTGGCCGAGAAGAAGGCGCTCGGCGAGCCGATCGTCATGGTCACCGCCTACGACTACCCGTCGGCGCGGGTCGCCGAGGGCGCGGGCGTCGATGTCGTGCTCGTCGGCGACTCGGGTGCGATGACGGTGCTCGGCTATCCCTCCACGGTCCCGGTGTCGACCGAGGAGATGCTCATGCTGGCGGCCGCCGCGCGCCGGGGCCTGCGTGCCCCGCTGCTTGTCGGCGACCTGCCGTTCGGGTCCTACGAGGGCTCCGACGAGCAGGCCGTGGCCACCGCCCAGCGGTTCGTCAAGGAGGCGGGGTGCGATGCCGTCAAGCTCGAGCGCGGCGGCACGAGCGCTCAGCGCGCGCAGGCGGTCGTCGCCGCCGGGATCCCGGTCATGGGCCACGTGGGACTGACTCCCCAGACGGCGACCGCGCTCGGCGGCTATCGGGCGCAGGCGCGAACCGCGGCGGCGGCGCTCGCGGTCGCCCGAGAGGCGCTCGACCTCCAACAGGCGGGATGCTTCTCGATCGTGCTGGAGGCGATCCCGGCCGCGGTGACCGCCGAGCTCATGCCCCGGATGCGGGTGCCGGTGATCGGGATCGGCGCCGGCCCCGACACCGACGGCCAGGTGCTCGTCTTCCACGATCTGCTCGGGCTCTACGACGGCCGCCAAGCGCGATTTGCCAAGCGTTATGCCGACCTGGGAGGCGAGATGCTCGCTGCGGTGATGCGCTATGCGGACGACGTCCGAGCCCGTGCGTTCCCCGCGTCCGAGCACTGCTATTCGATCGACGAAGCGCAGCTCGAGGGCTTCCGGTCAAAGCTCGCGGGTCAGTAGGAACCGCGGGCTCGAGGGCTTCCGGACAGAGCTTGCGGGCCAGTGGGAACCGGGGGCTCGAGGGCTTCCGGACCGACCTTGCGGGCCAGTAGGATCCGCGGTGGAGATGCCGCGCTTCACCCAGGTGTTCACCCCCCGGGACCGGACGTACTTCGAGCTCTTCGAGGAGGCGGGCCAGAACATGCTCGAGGCGTCGAGCCTGCTCTACGACCTGCTGCTCAACTATCCCGACGACAAGCACCTCGCCGGCGAGATCCTCGACCTCGAGCACGAGGGGGACCGGATCACGCACGAGATCATCAGCCGGCTCAACCACACGTCCGCGGCCCCGATCGACCGCGAGGACATCCTCGCCCTCGCCTCGGCGCTCGACGACATCGTCGACTACACCGAGGAGGTCGCCGACTACCTCGGGCTGTACAAGATCGAGGCTCCGATGGACCAGTCGATCCAGCTCGCGCGCGTGCTCAAGCACGCCTGCACCGAGGTCGCCGAGGCAATCTCCCAGCTGCACGCCTTCCGCGACATCTCCCGCCACACCGTCGAGGTCAACCGCCTCGAGAACGAGGGCGACCGCATCACCCGCGAGGCGGTCGCCTCGCTGTTTGACGGTGGCATCGATCCGATGGTCGTCATCCGCTGGAAGGACCTGTTCGAGCGCCTCGAGGCTGCGATCGACGCCACCGAAACGGCGGCGCACATCCTCGAGGGCATCGTCATCAAGAACTCCTGACGGCTCAGCCGCGCACGGAGCGCAGCACCCGCGCCGGCGCGCCCGCCGCGACCGAGAATGCCGGAACGTCCGCGGTGATCACCGAGTTGGCGCCGATCACGCACCGCTCGCCGACCGTCACCCCGCTCGTGACCACGACGTTGGCGCCGCACCACACGTTGTCGGCGACCCGCGTCGGGCCCTTGGAGCGAAACCCCTGCCAGGTGATCGGCAGCTCGGGGTCGTCGACCCGATGGTCGGCATCGGTGATGAAGCAGCCGTTGGCGAACATGCAGTGATCGCCGATCTCGACGAGGTGCAGCGACGCCACGGTGACGCCGAGGTTCAGGAAGGTCCCGGCCCCGATCCGCACCCGCGCCCGGTCAGGCGCGGTGATCCACACCCCGGGCTCGAACAGCGTCCCCTCCCCCACCTCGAGTCGTCCCTCGAGCAGCGCTTCGAGCACGTTGCCGTTGATCGGCCAGCGCGCGAACGCGCCGCGGCGCATCAGCTCCCAGTGGATCCGGGCTCGGTTCCACGGCAGCGTGTTGCGCTCATACCAGCGCCACTTCTGCGCCCATAGGAGGGCTCGCGAGGCGGTCGGCTCGGTCACCTTCGGATTCTCCCACGTTGGGCTCCGGCTGAGACTGGCGTCGTCCGGGGGCGGGTAAGACGGGCGCCCGCGCGGCGCAGCGCGTCACCGGTGGTGCGCGGCGGCACCGGGGCACCGACGAACACAAGCTGCGCCGGAGCGGGGCCCGTCCACCCGCCCCCGCCTGGCGCCGGAGCACCCGGGCGCGGAGCCTCGCGCGGGCCCGCGGGACCTCGCGCGCGATCGGTCGCTCGCGGCGGCCGGGCGTCGCTGGCTGACCCGCGAGGCTGTGGGGCCGCCGCGCCCTTGCACCGCGAGGCGGTCGGTGCGGCGGGGCGCTCGGTAGTCGCCGACGCCGCCCTTGTGTTCGTCGGCGCCCCGACCACGCAACGCGCCCTCTGGTAACGCGGGCGGCGCCCGGCGACTACCGATGCGCGCCGCCGCCCGCCACCCCCTGAGGAGCGCCCGGCGACTACCGATGCGCGCTGCCGCTCGCCGACCGACGCCGAGCCGCGGTCTTGGACCCGGTGGCACGCCCGTTGCCGTTCGGAGTCGCCGCCCGGCGTCGGGGGCGCTTGGCCGCGACCGGCAGCAGCGGGACGAGGAACTGGCCCGTGTAGGAGACGGGCACGGCGGCGACCTCCTCGGGCGTGCCGGTGGCGATGAGCTGCCCCCCCTCGTCGCCACCCTCGGGACCGAGGTCGATGAGATGGTCGGAGACCTTGATCACGTCGAGGTTGTGCTCGATGACGACGACCGAGTTGCCCGCCTGCACGAGGCGGTCGAGCACCGCGAGCAGGCGCTGGATGTCGGCGAAGTGCAGGCCGGTCGTGGGCTCGTCGAGGATGTACATGGTGCGTCCGGTGGCGACCTTGCTCAGCTCGGCGGCGAGCTTGACGCGCTGGGCCTCCCCGCCCGAGAGCGTCGTCGCCGGCTGGCCGAGGCGCATGTAGCCGAGGCCGACCTCGACGAGCGCGTCGACGCGGCGGCGGATCTTCGGGATGTGGGCGAAGAACTCAAGCGCCTCCTCGATCGGCATCTCGAGCACATCGGCGATCGTCTTGCCCTTGAAGCGGACCTCGAGCGTCTCGCGGTTGTAGCGCTTGCCGTCGCACTGCTCGCACGGCACGTAGACGTCGGGGAGGAAGTGCATCTCGATCTTGATCTGGCCGTCGCCCCGGCACACCTCGCAGCGCCCCCCCTTGACGTTGAACGAGAACCGGCCCGGACGGTAGCCGCGGGCGCGCGCCTCCTGGGTCTTGGAGAACAGCTCGCGGATCTGGTCAAACAGCCCGATGTACGTCGCCGGGTTCGAGCGCGGCGTGCGTCCAATCGGCGACTGGTCGACGGAGATGATCTTGTCGAGCTGGTCCAGGCCGGTGATGCGCCTGTGCGTCCCGGCGCGCTGACGGCTGCGGTGCAGGTGGTTGGCGACCGCCTTGAGCAGCACCTCGTTGACGAGCGTCGACTTGCCCGAGCCCGACACCCCGGTGACGCTGCACAGCACGCCGAGCGGGACCTTGACGTCGATCCGGCGCAGGTTGTTCTCCGCGGCGCCCTGGATCGTCACGTATCCCGACGGCGTGCGGCGGCGGTCGGGCACCTCGATCCGGCGCGTGCCGGCGAGGAACTGCCCGGTCAGCGAGTCGGGCACCTCGGCGATCTGGGCCGCGGTCCCCTCGGCGACGACGTGGCCGCCGTGCTCGCCGGCCTCCGGCCCCATGTCGACGATGTGATCGGCAGCCCGCATCGTTCCTTCGTCGTGCTCGACGACGAGCACGGTGTTGCCGAGGTTGCGCAACCGCTCCAAGGTGCCGATGAGCTTCGCGTTGTCGCGCTGGTGCAGGCCGATCGACGGCTCGTCGAGGATGTAGAGCACGCCGACGAGCGACGAGCCGATCTGCGTCGCCAGGCGGATGCGCTGCGCCTCGCCGCCCGACAGCGTCGCCGACGCGCGGTCCATCGACAGGTAGCCGATCCCGACGTTCTGAAGGAACTGCAGCCGCTCCTCTATCTCGCGCAG
Organism: Solirubrobacterales bacterium; assembly: GCA_019240115.1. Classification (GTDB taxonomy): domain Bacteria; phylum Actinomycetota; class Thermoleophilia; order Solirubrobacterales; family Solirubrobacteraceae; genus Palsa-465. The sequence continues at coordinate 46,058 of JAFAYV010000025.1, forward strand.
GACGAGCCGCGCGATCCGCCGGTCGTGGTCAGAGAACTCCCGTTCGCGGATCCACTCGAGCGCCCGCCGGGCCGACAGCGCGGTGAAGTCATGGATCGCGGTCCCGTGCACGAGCACCGCGCGCGACTCGGGCCGCAGCCGGGCGCCGCGACAGTCGGGGCACGGCCGCAACGTCATGAACTCCTCGATCTTCTCGCGCGCGCCGTCGGAGTCGGTCTCGCGATAGCGCCGCTCGAGGCTGGGGACGATCCCCTCGAAGCGCGTCGCGTACGAGCGGCGGCGGCCGAAGCGGTTGCGATAGGAGATCTGGACCCGTTCGCCGTTGGTCCCGAACAGGAAGAAGTCGCGAGAATCCGGCGGCAGGTCCTGCCAGGGCGTGTCCAGGTCGACGTCGTAGCGCTCGGCGATCGCCTCGGTCAGCTGGTCGTAGTAGTTGGAGGCGCTCGCCGTCCACGGGGCGATCGCGCCCTCGCCGATCGACAGCGTCGGGTCGGGGACGACCAGCTCGGGGTCGATCTCCATCTGCGAGCCGAGACCGGTGCAGCGCGGACACGCCCCGTGGGGCGCGTTGAAGGAGAAGATCCGCGGCTCGAGCTCGACGAGGCTCGGGCCGTGGACCGGGCAGGCGAAGCGCTCGGAGAAGGTCAACAGACGCTCGGCGCCACCGGGCGGATCGGACGGGGACCGATCGACGAGCTCGATCTCGACGAGGCCGGCGGCGAGCGTCACCGCGGTCTCGATCGAGTCCGCGAGGCGCTTGCGCAGGTCGGATCGCATCACCAGCCGGTCGATGACGACCGCGATGTCGTGCTTGTACTTCTTGTCGAGCACGATGTCCTCGTCGAGACGACGCAGCTCGCCGTCGACCTTGACCCGGCCGAACCCCTCCGCCCGCAGCTCCTCGAACTGCTTGCCGTACTCCCCCTTGCGCCCGCGGACGATCGGCGCCAGGACCATGAATCGCGTCGACTCGGGCAGCTGCATCACCTGGTCGATGATCTGCTCGGCGGACTGGCCGCTGATCGGCCGGCCGCAGATGTGGCAGTGCGGATGGCCGATCCGGGCCCACAGGAGCCGGAGGTAGTCGTAGATCTCGGTGACGGTGCCCACCGTCGAGCGCGGGTTGCGCGACGTCGTCTTCTGGTCGATCGAGATCGCCGGCGACAGACCGTCGATCGAGTCGACGTCGGGCTTGTCCATCTGCCCCAGGAACTGGCGCGCGTAGGCCGACAGCGACTCGACGTAGCGCCGCTGCCCCTCGGCGTAGATCGTGTCGAACGCGAGCGAGGACTTCCCCGAGCCCGACAGCCCCGTGATGACCGTCAGCGAGTCGCGGGGAATCGCCAGGGTCACGTCTTTCAGGTTGTGCTCCCGGGCGCCCGAGACGACGATCTTGTCCACTCGGCGCGAGTCTAGTGGGCCGAACAGACGTTCCGGTTGCCGCTTCGCGCCCCTGGACTAGAGTTTCGCGCAATGAGCGAGGACCAGCCGCCGCTGCAGCCTCCGGCGCCGACCGGTGCGGCGCGGGCGCCGGCCCCGGGGGGCGGCATGCGCGCCTCTGACGCCGACCGCGAGCGCGTCGTCTCCGAACTCGAGGAGCACGCCGCCGAGGGCCGGATCGACACCGACGAGCTCGAGGATCGCATCGAGCGCGCCTATGCGGCCCGGACGACGCAGGAGCTCGACGAGCTGAGCCGCGACCTCCCGCAGTCCCGGGCGCTGGCGGCGCTGACCCAGCGCGCGCGGCGCCGCCACCTCGGCCGGCGGGTCATCCAGGAGACCGGCGGATCGCTGGGCGCGTTCGTCGTCTGCGCCGGGATCTGGCTCGCCGCGGGCGTGACCGGCGCCTTCTGGCCGATCTGGATCCTCGCCCTGTTCGTGCTCAGCCTCGTGCGCAACGGCTGGCTGCTCTTCGGCCCGGCCGCGGACCTCGACGCCGTCGAGGCTCAGCTCGACGCGCGCCGCGACCGCCACGGCAGCCACCGGGCGCGCCACGATGCGCATCAGGCGCGCCGCGACGCCCGGCGGGCCGAGATCGATCGCCGCCACTCCGAGCGCCGCGGCGACTGACGAGGGCTCAGCCCTCGACGCTGGCGTACACCTCGTCGAGGAGCCCACCCGCGTCCGTGAGCGAGAAGTTCTCGCGCAGGTACTTGGCGGTCTCCTCCCGGGGCGTTCCGTTCAGCGCCATGTTCAGCGCGATCAGCCGCGCGCCCTCGGTGTCCTCGCCGCTCGACCCGAACTCGGTCCCGCCGGAGACGCCACCCTCGGTGACGTGATCGGCCGGCACCTCACCGTTGACGATCGTCGGCGCGTCGTGGCCGGCGAGCGGATCGGCCTCGCCCGCGGGCGCAACGGGCCACCCGGCCTCGCCCGCGGGCTCCACGAGCGGCTCCTCGGCGAGTGGGGCGTCACCGGGCCTCCCGAAGGCGGGCGCATCCGGGGCGGGTGGCGGAGCGGTCGGGTCCGCGACGGCGGTCTCCGCGCCGGCGGCCTCGGGCTCGAAGCGGGGCCGCGGCGCGACGGCGCCCGAGACCTCGCTCAGCCCGCCCTCGAGCTGGCGCAGGTCGTCGCCCAGGCGCGTCGAGCTTGAACGCAGCGACTCGATCAGCTGGCCGAGCTCGGACTCCATCGCGTCGAGGCGCTTGAGCATGCCGTCGGTCGACTCCGACACCTTGCCGACGTATTCGCGCGCCTGCTGGGTCGCCTGCTCCCGGGTCGCCTGCGCCTCGCTGTTGGCCTCGTCCCGGATCTCGCGCGCGTCGTCCTCGGCGTTGCGCTGGATCTCGGCGGCGCTTGACTCGGCCGCCTCGACGATCGAGCGCACGTGATCGGAGGCCGCGGACGCGAGCGAGTCGGTCCGCCGCCGCGCGCTGCGCTTGAGGTCTGAGACCTCGTCGGCTAGCGCGCTGAGGTGGGCATCGACCGCCTCGGGGTCGTACCCCCGGCGGCCGACGGGAAAGTCCTTCTTCTCGATGCTCTGCCTGTCCAGCGCCACGGTGGTACCTCCACTTGAAAAGTCGGTGTGAGCCGCGGCCAGCGTAACCCAAAATCCCCGCGCCGGCGCAGCTTGCGGCGGGGACGTGCGATCAGCCGGCGGCGATGACCTGATCGAGTTCGCGCTTGAGGTCGCGGATCTCGTCGCGCAGCTTGGCGGCGTACTCGAAGCGCAGGTCCTCGGCGGCGGCCAGCATCTCCTCCTCGAGCTCGACGATCGCCTTCTCGATCTCGGCCGGCGGCATCGAGCTCGCAGCGCGCTGGCGGCGGCGCCGGGACTTGGGCACCTTCGAGTCCGACATCAGGAACTCGGCGATGTCGGAGATGCCCTTGACGATCGTCTCGGGGGTGATCGCGTGCTCCTCGTTGTAGGCCCGCTGGATGGCTCGCCGGCGGTCGGTCTCCTCGATCGCCGCGCGCATCGCGGCCGTCTCCTTGTCGGCGTACATGAGGACCTTGCCGTCGACGTTGCGCGCCGCGCGGCCGATCGTCTGGATCAGCGAGGTCTCACCGCGGAGGAAGCCCTCCTTGTCGGCGTCGAGGATCCCGACGAGCGACACCTCGGGCAGATCGAGACCCTCGCGCAGGAGGTTGACGCCGACGAGCACGTCGTACTCGCCAAGGCGCAGCTCGCGGATGATCTGGATGCGCTCCAGCGTGTCGATCTCGGAGTGCAGGTAGCGGACCTTGAACCCCATCTCGAGCAGGTAGTCGGTCAGGTCCTCGGACATCTTCTTGGTCAGCGTGGTGACGAGCGTCCGCTCGTCGCGGTCGGTCCGCTCGCGGATCTCGTTCATCAGGTCGTCGATCTGGTTGCGGGTCTCACGGACCTCGACTTCGGGGTCGACGATCCCCGTCGGCCGGACGATCTGCTCGACGATCCGCGGCGAGTGCGAGCGCTCGTACTCGCCCGGGGTGGCCGAGACAAAGACCATCTGCGGCGTGATCGACAGGAACTCGGCGAACGTCTGCGGGCGGTTGTCGAGCGCCGAGGGCAGGCGGAAGCCGTAGTCGACGAGGGTCTGCTTGCGCGAGCGGTCGCCCTCGTACATGCCCCCGATCTGGGGCACGGTCTGATGGGACTCGTCGATGAAGCAGACGAAGTCCTCGGGGAAGTAGTCGAGCAGGCAGTAGGGCCGATCGCCGGGGTTGCGGCCGTCGAGGATCCGCGAGTAGTTCTCGATCCCCGAGCAGAAGCCGAGCTCGCGGAGCATCTCCATGTCGTACTGGGTGCGCTGGCGCAGGCGGTGGGACTCGAGCAGCTTGCCCTGGCGTTCAAGCTCGGCGCAGCGGGCGTTCAGCTCGGAGCCGATCTCGGCGACCGCGTCCTCGATCATCCCCTCGCGCACGTTGTAGTGCGAGGCGGGCCAGATCGCGATGTGCTCCATGTCGTCCTCGAGCAGCTCGCCGGTGACCGGATCGAAGTGCTGCAGGTGCTCGACCTCGTCGCCGAACATGACCACCCGGTACGCGGTCTCGGCGTAGGCGGGGAAGATCTCAAGCGTCTCCCCGCGGACTCGGAAGGTGCCGCGGGCGAGCGCCGTGTCGTTGCGCGTGTACTGGATCGAGACGAGCTTTCGCAGCAGCCGGTCGCGGTCGATCATCTCCCCGCGGTTCAGCGTCTGCAGGTTCTCGTCGTAGACCTCGGGCGAGCCGAGGCCGAAGATGCACGAGACGCTCGCGACGATGACGACGTCGCGCCGGGCGAACAGGCCCGCGGTGGCGGCGTGGCGCAGGCGGTCGATCTCCTGGTTGATCGCCGAGTCCTTCTCGATGTAGAGGTCCTTGGACGGGACGTAGGCCTCGGGCTGGTAGTAGTCGTAGTAGGAGACGAAGTACTCGACCGAGTTGTTCGGGAAGTACGTGCGGAACTCGTTGCATAGCTGGGCGGCGAGCGTCTTGTTGTGCGCGATGACGAGCGCCGGGCGCTGAACCGCCTCGATCGTCGCCGCCATCGTCATCGTCTTGCCGGTGCCGGTGGCGCCGAGCAGCGTCTGGAAGCGCTCCCCGTCCCGCACGCCGGCGGCGAGCGCCTGCACCGCCGCGGGCTGGTCGGCGGTGGGGACGAAGGCGCTGTCGAGCTCGAACGTCGGCACGATCCCGAGGGTAGACGGCGGCCGTCAGAGGCCGAGCTGGGACGGGTACGTGCGTCGGTAGTCGCGCCGCTCCGCCAGGACCCGGGCAACGTAGTCGCGCGTCTCGGGGAACGGGATCTGCGCGATCCGCATCCGCTCGCCGTGGGCGCGCGCCGCGGCCTCCCAGCGGTCGACGTTGGCCTCGCCGCCGTTATAGGCGGCGAGGGCGAGGACAAGCGAGCCGTGGTACTCGTCGAGCAGGTACCGCAGGTAGTAGCTGCCATAGGCGATGTTGACCCGGGGCTTGGCGAGGTCGGCGGTCTGGAACGTCGTCGCGCCCGAGCGCCGGGCGAGGAAGTCCGCGGTTGCGGGCAGGATCTGCATCAGCCCGACGGCGCCCGCCGACGAGGTGCGGGGATCGAACTTCGTCTCGGCGTAGATGACCGCGGCGACGAGCGCGGGGTCGAGGCGCTTCTCCTGTGCCTGCCGGCGAATGACATCGGAGTAGCGCAGCGGGAGCCCGAGCTCGGACACGGCGCGCTCAGCCAGCGGCATCGCGACCACGACCGCGATCACGACGACGATCGCCACCGTCAGCGCGAGCGCCCCGGCGAGGACGCGGCGACGTCGGGCCGCGGCACGACCTCGGACGCCCGGTCGACGCCGAGCGGCCGGGCGACGAGTCGCCGAGGCGGTCGACGGGCTCACTCCGACAGTGTGTCAAGAATGGCCGACAGTGCCGCCGCAAGCTCGGCCTCGGTGCCGTCGTTGACGACGGTGTAGTCCGCTCGCTGCGACTTCTGCACCTGGGTCAGCTGACGCGCCAGGCGCTCGTCGAGCGCCCGATGACCGCGATCAGCGGCGCGTCGCGCGCGCACCGACTCATCCGCGATGACCGCGATCGTCGCGTCGTAGCCGCGGTCCAGGCCCGACTCGAACAGCAGCGGCACCTCGACGACGAGCGCCCGCGGCGCCGGCTGCCGGGCCGCCTGCTCTCCGCGCCAGCCGAGCACGCGCTCCCCCACGCGCGGCCACAGGAGCTGCTCGAGCCACCCGCGGTCCGCCTCGGTGGCGAACGCCCGGGTGGCCAGCCGAGCCCGGTCGATCTCGGGGGGAGTGCCCCCGGTCAAGACCTCGACCCCGAATCGCTCGACGACCGCCTCGCGAACCTCGGGGCTGCAGTAGAGCTCGTGCACGACCTCGTCGGTCGACAGCGTCGCCGCACCGAGGCGTCGCAGCGCCGCGAGCGCAGTCGACTTTCCGGCGCCGATGCCGCCGGTCAGACCGATGAAGGGTGGGCGGGAGGAGCTCAGGCCGTGGGCGAGTCGGCCGGCGGTGGGACCGGCTCGTCGGCCACCGTCGACTGCACCGGAGCCTCGTCGTCGACCGCGAAGACCTCCTCGGACAGCCCCAGCTCGGGCACGTCGTCCAGAGCGGCGGGGCCGCTATCGATCGGCGGCTCGATCGGACGCACCGGCAGGACCTGGCCCTCGACGCGCTTGATCGACAGCGACAGGCGGCGGCGATCGGAGTCGATCTCGAGGATCTTCACCCGGACGGGGTCGCCCGGCTGGATGATCTCGCGGGGGTTCTCGACGTGGTGCTGGGCGAGCTCGGAGATGTGGACGAGGCCCTCGACGCCGTCGAGGATCTCCACGAACGCGCCGAAGGTCACGACCTTCGTGACGTTGCCCTCGAGCTCGTCGCCGATGTTGTAGGTGTCGACGACGCGCTGCCACGGGTCCTCCTGGGTCTGCTTGAGACCCAGCGAGATGCGCTGGCGCTGGCGGTCGATGTCGAGGACCTTGACGCTGACCGTGTCGCCGATGCTGAGGATCTCCGACGGGTGGTTGACGTGCGACCACGACAGCTCGGAGATGTGGATGAGGCCGTCGATTCCGTCGAGGTCGACGAACGCGCCGAAGTCGACGATGTTCGAGATCGTGCCCTCGACGACCTGGCCGGGCTGCAGGCGATCGAGGATCCGCTCGCGATCCTCCTTGCGCTGCTCCTCGAGCACCGCGCGGCGCGAGAGCACGACGTTGTTGCGGCTGCGGTTCAGCTCGATCACCTTGCACTCGATCGCCTGGCCCATGTACTCGTCGAGGTTGGGCACCCGGCGGATGTCGACGAGCGACGCCGGCAGGAAGCCGCGGACGCCGAGGTCGATGATCAGGCCGCCCTTGACGACCTCGATGACCCCGCCCTCGACCGGCTCCCCGGACTCGGCCGCCGCCTCGATGCGCCGCCACGCCTTCTCGAACCGGGCCCGCTTCTTGGACAGGATCAGCCGTCCGTCCTGGTCCTCCTTGGTCAGGACCAGCGCGTCGACCTCTTCTCCGAGCGAGACCTCATCGGAGGGGTCGACGGACTTGCGGATCGACAGCTCCCCGGACGGGATGACCCCTTCGGATTTGTAGCCGATGTCGACCAGGACTTCGTCGTTGTCGATCCGGACGACGTGGCCGGTCACGACGTCACCCTCGGTGAAGGGGTGCAGCGTCGCGTCGTAGTTGGGGACGATCTGACCGTCAATCTCCAGCAGCAGGCCGTCGGAGCCTTCGACGATCCTGGCGTTGGAGAGCTCGGCGGGCGGCGTCAAGGTTGAGGTAGACATGAGTCTTGGGAGCATAGCCGCCTGATCGCGGCGGTGCGGGCGGACGGGTCGCTGATCACGGCGGTGGGGGCGGACCGGTCGCGCCGGGGCTCGCGCCTATCATCGACCGGCGGATGCCCAGCCGAGCCACCAAGCGCGGCGCCGATCGCACGCCGCTGCAGCGCGACTGCGACGTCCTCATCTGCGGCGCGAGCTTCGCCGGACTGGCGGTCGCGCGCGAGCTCGCCGGCAGCGGTGCCGACGTGATGGTCGTCGACCGTTACGCGATCGGCGAGCGCCAGACGTCGGCGTGCGGGATCCCGACCGCGTGGCTGCAGGCGATGGATCTGCGCGGGGCCGAGCAGCAGAGCTTCGACGAGCTCGTCATCCACACCCCGCACGTCACCGTCCGCTACGACCTGCCGTGGACGTTCTCGACCTTCGACTACCGCACGCTGTGCCGCCTGCTCGCCGCCCAGGGCACGTTCACGTTCGAGACCGCGACCGTGCGCGGGCGCGACGGGGATGTCGTCGAGACCGACCGCGGCCCGCTCCGGGCGCCGCTGATCGTCGACGCGCTCGGTTGGCGGCGGGTGCTGAGCCCGGGTGCCAACGTCCAGCCGCCCGACGCGCTGCTCTCGCGCGGGCTCGAGGTGCATCCCTTCGGCGGCGGCCGCGACCTCGAGGTGTGGATCGACCGCGGCTACGTGCCCGCGGGCTACGGCTGGAGCTTTCCCGCCGGCGAGGAGCTGCGGATCGGCGTCGGCTCGTTTCACCCGCGCTTCCACGTCCGCGAGCCGACGATGCGCCTCGCGTCGGACCTCGCCGCCGAGACCGTGCGCTACCAGGGCAACTGGATCCCGCACGCGCTGCGCCCGGCGACCGAGGACGGCGTGTTCTTCGCGGGCGACTCGGCCGGGCACTGCCTGCCGCTGACCGCCGAGGGGATCCGCACCGCGCTGTACTTCGGCCTGGCGTGCGGACGCGAGCTGCGCCGCGTGATCGCCGGCGAGCAGAGCCGGGCGCAGGCGCTCGCGCGCTACCACGAGTTCTCGGCCGACCACCGCGTCGCGTTCGCCTGGATGCTGCGGACGCAGCGGCTCGTCCCGCGGATCGCGCCGCGACTACTCGGCCCCGCGCTGCGGGCCATGGGCGCCAAGCGGTTCGTCGACTGGTCGTTCGGTCACTACCTGGCGATCGCGCACCCGCGCTTCGTGCCCGCAGCGGCAGGTGTCCGCGTCCGTAAGTCGTGCGGCACCGAGAGCGCTCACTGGTGGATGCCGGGCGCGGACGCAGAAGTCGACGTGTAGCAGCGCTACACGAGACTTCGAGGACAAAGCCCGGCGCCGCCAGGGAGTGCTCGAATGCCGCAGGACTTGCGGACGGGGGCACCAGCGGCACGGCGGCACGTGCCGTCACACGGGCGGCGTAGCCGATTCGCGCGTCGGCGCGCTGGTGATGCTCGGTGGCTGACGGTCGCGGCCGCCGGGCAGCGGTCCGTTTCGAAGTCGGCTGAGCAGCGTTCCGCCCCCGCGTCGCGCCGATCTCGACGGGATGGCTGGCGGCGCCGGACAGCCGATCAGCGGAGATGGTCAGTCGAACCTCTGATCGTCAACCGAACCTCTGATCGTCAACGGATAACGGGTAGTACACGCACACACCCACCGGTCGGGCTCGGCGCCGGCCGGCCAACCAACATGGGAGGGGTCACATGACCGGACGGGACGAGTACGAAGATCAGGGCGGCCAGGGCGGCGGCTACGAGGACGACCCCGGCGGCGGCGGCGGTGGCGGCGGCGGTGGCGGCTATGAGGACGACCCCGGACGCGGCGGCGGCGGTAGCGGCGGCGGCTACGACGACGACCCCGGCGGCGGTGGTGGCGGCGGCGGCGGCGACGACCCCGGAGGTGGCGGCGGTCAGGGTGGTGAGAACTACTAGCCGAGTGCCGAAGCGCTAGTGGCCGTTCCGGCACGTACGGGGCCGACCACCGCGGCTCGCCGGGCGACCGGTCTGGCCGCGGCTCGGCTGGACGACCGGTCCGGCCCGAGCCGCCGGCCTGTACCACGCGGGCGCCCGTGCATCGGATCGGTGCGCGGGCGCCGTCATTTCGCCGCCAGCCAGTCGGCCCCGATCCCCGCCTCGACGGCGAGGACCGGGTCGAGCTCGTGGGCGGCCGCCATCTCGCGGATGGCGATCTCCTTGACCGTCTCGGCCTCCTGGGGCGAGGATTCGAACAGCAGCTCGTCGTGGATCTGGAGCACGAGCCGCGCTTGCAGGCCGGCGTCGCGCAGCGCCTGGTCGCAGCGGACCATCGCCACCTTCATGATGTCGGCCGCGGTGCCCTGGATGACCATGTTGACCGCGAAGCGCTCGCCCTGCTTGCGCAGCTCCCAGCGTCGCGCGCGCAGCTCGGGCACCTGGCGTCGGCGGCCGAACAGCGTCGAGACGTACCCGTGCTCGGTCCCCTGCTGGATCGTCTCCTCGATGAAACGCCGAACCGCCGGAAAGCCCTCCATGTAGCGCTGGATGAACTCGTCGGCCTCGGACTGCGGGATGTCGAGGCGGTCGGCCATGCCGTAGGCCGACAGGCCGTAGACGATCCCGTAGTTGATCATCTTCGACTTCGAGCGCATGCCGGGGTCGATCTCGCCGGGGGTGACCTCGAACACGCGGCAGGCGGTCGCGGTGTGCACGTCCTCGCCGCGGCGGAAGATCTCCTTGAGCACCTCCTCGCCGGCGATGTGGGCGAGGATCCGCAGCTCGACCTGCGAGTAGTCGGCGGAGACGAGCAGGTGGCCGGGCTCGGCGACGAAGCAGGCGCGGATCTCGCGCCCGAGCTCGGTGCGGATCGGGATGTTCTGGAGGTTCGGGTTGTTCGAGGACAGCCGGCCGGTCGTCGCCGCGGTCTGGTTGAACGTCGTGTGCAAGCGGCTGCGCGCGTCGACGAGCAGCGGGAAGGCGTCGAGGTAGGTCTGGGCGAGCTTGGTCAGCTCGCGCCAGCGCTCGATCTTGGGCACGATCTCGTGCTCGGAGCGGATCGCCTGCAGCACGCGGGCGTCGGTCGAGTAGCCGGTCTTGCCGCGGCGCTTGCGCGACAGGCCGAGCTTGCCGAACAGGACCTCCTCGAGCTGCCGCGGGGAGCCGAGCGTGAACTGCTCGCCGGCGAGCTCGTAGATCTCGGACTCCAGCCCGTCGGCCTCGAGCTTGACCCGCTCCGAGATGGCCCGCAGCCGCCGGGTGTCGAGCCGGACTCCGGCGAGCTCCATCTCGCGCAGGATGCGCACGATCGGCAGCTCGACTCCCATCAGCAGCTCGGTCAGGCCCCGGCCGCGGATCTCCTCGCGCTGCCAGGCGGCGAGCGCCTGCGCGAGCCGCGCGTCGGCGCCGGCGGGATCGTCGACGTCGGTCGCCAGCCCGCGCTCCTCGCACAGCTCGCGGAACGGGTAGGCGCGCCGGGCGGGCTCGAGCAGGTAGGCGGCGACCTCGGTGTCGTGGGCGAGGCCCGGCGGCACCTCGCCCAGGGACTTGGCGTCGTGGGCGATGACGGGACGCGTCCCGACGGCCTGCACGAGCGCCTCCGGACGCTCGCACTCGCCGACGAGCACCTCACCGTCGCGCGCGCCGTAGACGCCGAAGCGCCACTGCTGCTCGCCCTCGGCGAACAGCGCGCCCTCGGGCGCCTCGGGGACGCGGACGGCCACCGACAGCTCGGCGTCACCCGATGCCGCCTGCAGATCGGCGAGCCGCGCCCGGCGGACGGTGGCGGCCAGCGCCTGCTCGGCGGCGGGGGCCGGCGCCGCGGCGTCGGCGGACCCGAGCGCCTCCTCGAGGCGGCGCAGCGGCTCGCGCAGCTCGAACTCGCGGAAGACCTCGCGCAGCCGCGAGCGGTCGGGCTCGACGGAGGCGAACCGCGCGACGTCGAGCCCGTCGAGTGGGATGTCGCGCTTGGCGGTCGCCAGGTGCTTGGAGACGCGCGCGTCGTCGGCGTGCTCGGTCAGGTTCTGCTTGCGCTTGGCGCCCGAGATGTCGTCGATGTGGTCGAGCACCGCCTCGAGCGAGCCGAACCGCTGCAGCAGGTCGGCGGCGGTCTTGTCGCCGATCCCGGGGACCCCGGGGATGTTGTCCGACGTGTCGCCCTTCAAGCCGATGAAGTCGGGCACGAGCTCGGGCGGGATGCCGTAGCGGTCGATGACGCCGTCGCGGTCGTAGACGCGGGTGTCGGTGATCCCGCGCGAGGTCGTCATGATCGAGACCTGCTCGTCGACGAGCTGGTAGGCGTCGCGGTCGCCGGTGACCACCATGACTTCGATCGGCGGGTCCTGCGCCTTGGCCTGCTCGGCGATCGAGGCGATGACGTCGTCGGCCTCGTAGCCGTCGACCTGCAGGTTGCGGTAGCCGAAGGCGTCGACGAGCGGCTCGAGATGCGGCCACTGCTCCCGCAGCAGGTCGGGGCGGGTGGAGCGCTGGGCCTTGTACTCGGAGTAGACCTCCTTGCGCCCGCTCGACCCCGCGTCCCAGACCACGACGGTCGCCTTGGGCCCGTAGTCGGTGAGGATCTTGACGAGCATCGAGGCGAAGCCGAAGATCGCATTCGTCGGCACCCCGGTCGAGGTCGCGATCGACTCCGGGAGCGCGAAGAACGCCCGGTAGGCGAGGCTGTTGCCGTCGATCAGGAAGAGCTCGTCGGCCATCGTCCGCTGAGCGTATCTCGCGCCGGCGGGGCGTCGGGACCCGTGTGGCGAAAGTGCAACGAGGGGGGTGCGACGGGGGCGGCCGAGAGCTCTGCTGGGAGATGACGCAACCAATCGACCGACCCTCGGGCGCCGCACCCCGCCTCGGCGGCGAGCATCCGGACGCCGGATGCGAACCACCCCACCTCGTCAGGGTGCTCGGGGTTCGGCGGCTTGTCCGCGTGCAGGGCACGCTGCACCAGCGGATCGCGTCGGTGGCCTCGATGCAGCGCGGCTGCATCGCTCGTCACCAGCTCCTCGGGCTCGGGATCGGGGCCGCCACGATCACCCGCCTCATCGAGCGCGGAAGCCTGCATCGGCTCCGCCGCGGCGTCTACGCCGTCGGCCACCGCGCCCGCGCGCCGCTGCGCGACGAGACCGTGGCCCTGCTCGCGGTCCCCCGCGCCCGGGCGATCAGCCACGCCTCGGCCGCAGGGATCTGGGGCCTGCACCTCCCCGGCTCGCGCGACCGGCGCATTCACCTCCTGCTCGACGGCGACGCCCCGGTCAGCCGCCCCGGCCTGTGCGCGCATCGCAGCCGGCTCGTGCCCGACCGCGACCTGCGCACGCGTCAGAGCCTGCCGGTGACCTCGGTCGCGTGGACGCTGATCCACCTGGCGGAGTCGATCGCCGACGCGCCGCTCGAGCGCGTGATCAGCGACGCGCTGCGCTCACGCCTCGTCGGCGAGACCGAGCTTGCCGAGGTCGCCTCCCGGGCGCCCGGCCTCCGGGGGGCCGCACGCGTGCGCGCGGCGCTCGCCGACGACGCCGCCCCGGCGCTGACCCGGTCCGACGGCGAGATCCGGATGCTCGAGCTCGTCCGCGCCGCCGAGCTCCCGCCGCCCCGGCTCAACGTGCCCCTCGAGGGGTTCGAGGTCGACTTCCACTGGCCCGAGCATCGGCTCGTCGTCGAGGTCGACAGCGTCGCCTTCCACACCGACCGCTGGGCCTACGAGCGCGACCGGCGCAAGGACGCCGCGCTGCGCGCTGCCGGCCTGACCGTCATCCGGATCACCTGGCGGCAGCTGAAGGAGCGACCGATGGTCGTCGTCGCCCAGCTCGCCGCCGCGCTGGCCTGGGCCACGTCCGGCCTCGCCGCCGCCCCCACCCGCCGCTGAGATGCCTCAGTCGGCCGGCGTCGACCCCGCCTCGGCGGGCGGGCCCTCGCTGGCCGCCCCCGCGGGCGGGCCCTCGGAGTCCGCGCCCGCGGGCGGGCCCTCGCTGGCCGCCCCCGCGGGCCGGCCCTCGCTGGCCGCCCCCGCGGGCGGGCCCTCGGAGTCCGCCTCGCCGCCGGCGCGCCGGCGCGGCAGCACCCCCTCCTCCCTCCATGCCGACCCCGGCCGTCCCGGGAGCAGGCAGACGAGAAGAAACCCGACGAGGCTGAGGATCAGCCCGAAGGTCAGCCCGACGCGCTCGCCGTAGCCCTTGCGGTCCGACATCCAGGCGGCCCCGGCGGCGGCGAGCAGCCACACGAACAGGAGGTAGAGGGCGGTGGCGCCGAGGGTGGCGACGACGAGCACGCGGCGTCAGGTCCCAAGGTAGGCGCGCTGGACCTCAGGGTCGTCGCGCAGCTGGGCGGAGGTGTCGGCGAGCACGACGCGGCCGGTCTCGAGCACATAGCCGCGACGGGAGACCTCGAGCGCGTAGTTGGCGTTCTGCTCGACGAGGAGGATCGTCACCCCGGCGCGGTTGATCTCGCCGATCGTCTCGTAGATCCGCTGGACGAGGATCGGTGCGATCCCCATCGAGGGCTCGTCGAGCATGAGCAGCCGCGGCCGGGCCATGAGCGCACGGCCGATCGCGAGCATCTGCTGCTCGCCGCCGGACATCGTCCCCGCCTTCTGCTTCTCGCGCTCGCGCAGGCGCGGGAAGAGCGTGAACACCCGCTCCATGTCGGCGCTCACCTCGGCGCCGCGGCGGTGATGCGCGCCGAGGTCGAGGTTCTCGCGCACGGTCATGCGCGGGAAGCAGTGGCGGCCCTCGGGGGCGAGCGCGATCCCATGGCCGGGGATCCGGTGGGCGGGGACGCGGGTGATGTCGGCCCCGGCGAAGCGGATCCGGCCGCTGCTGGCCGGCGTCAGGCCCGAGATCGAGCGCAGGGTCGTCGACTTCCCGGCGCCGTTGGAGCCGATCAGGGTCACCACCTCCCCCTCCTGCACCTCGAGCGAGACCCCCTTCAGCGCCTCGATCGAGCCGTAGTGGGAGTGGATCCCGTCGACCTCGAGGAGGGCCACCTAGTCCTGCTTTCCCAGGTAGGCCTCGATCACCCGCGGGTTCTCGCGCACCGCGGCGGCCGAGCCCTCGGCGATCTTCTCGCCGTGGTCGAGGACCCAGACGTGCTCGGAGACCCCCATCACGACCCTCATGTCGTGCTCGATGAGCAGGATGGTCAGGCCGAGGTCGTCGCGGAGCTTGCGCATGAAGGCGGTCAGCTGCGCGGACTCCTGGGGGTTCATACCGGCGGTCGGCTCGTCGAGGAGGAGCATCGTCGGGTCCGAGGCGAGCGCCCGGGCGATCTCGACCCGGCGCTGGTCGCCGTAGGACAGCTGCGTCGACAGCTGGTCGACGGCGCCGGGGGCCAGCCCGACGTAGGTCAAGAGCTCCCGGGCGCGCTCGCGAGCGTCGCGCTCCTCGCGAGCGATCCACGGCGGCCTGAAGATCGATCCGAACAGTCCGGCGCGCATCCGCGCGTGACGGCCGATGAGCACGTTCTCCAGGGCGGTCATCGCGCCGAACAAGCGGATGTTCTGAAAGGTGCGCGCCACCCCCATCCCGGTGATGCGATCAGGCCGGGCCCGGCTGATATCCCGCTCGCCGAGCAGGATGCGGCCCGCGGTGGGCTTGTAGAGGCCGGTCAGCATGTTGAACAGCGTCGTCTTGCCGGCGCCGTTGGGCCCGATCAGCGACACGATCGCGCGGCTGGGCACCCGCAGCGAGACGTCGTCGACGGCGACCAGGCCGCCGAACTCCTTGGTCACGTGGTCGACCGCCATCGCGGGAGCCGGTCCCGCCCACCCCGCCGGGGCCGCCTGCGCCGAGGCCCCGACGCTCACGGCACCGTGCTCTCCACGAGCTGCGCGTCCTCGGCGGCGATCTCGGCGGTCATCTCCATCCGGCGCCGTCGCTCGGGGATGAGCCCCTGCGGGCGCAGCACCATCACGAGCACGAGCAGGAACCCGAAGATCCCGTACTCGATCGTCGTCGTCGAGAAGTTCAGGCCGAGCTTGGAGGGCAGGTCGTTGAGCACGTCGGGGATCAGGTAGTTGTTGATGTAGCCGAGCAGCAGCCCGCCGACGACCGCCCCCCAGATCGAGCCCAGTCCGCCGATGATGACCATGGCGAGGATGAAGATCGAGAAGCCGAACTGGAACTGCCCGGCGTTGACCTCGGTGTAGTAGGTCCCCAGAAAGGCGCCCGACATGCCGCCGAACATCGCGCCGATCGCGTAGGCGGAGAGCTTGGTGCGCACCGACGGGATGCCCATCGAGACGGCGGCGACCTCGTCCTCGCGCAGCGCCACCCAGGCGCGCCCGAGTCGCGAGTCGCGCAGGCGCAGGTTGACGAACAGCACGACGAACAGGATCGCCAGGATGAGCCAGTACCAGGGTCTGAGATCGAGCAGGTTGAACTGCCCGATGCCCGGGAAGGAGGGTGAGTCGACGGCGCTGATGCCGAGGTTGCCCGCGGTCAGCGTCATCCCCCCGCCGACGTGGACGCTCTGTCCGTTGACCGCGACCCGGTCGATGATCTCCCCGAAGGCGAGGGTGACGATGGCGATGTAGTCGCCGCGCAGGCGCAGCGTCGGGAGCCCGATCAGCATGCCGGCGATCGCGCAGATGGCGGCGGCGGCGATGAGGATGAGCACGAAGTTCAGATGGACGCCGATCTCGGTGGCGGCGACCCCCGAGACCCCGACGTGGACGTGCGCCTGGAAGAAGAAGCTCGAGCCAAACCAGCCGAGCGCGTAGGCGCCGAGCGCGTAGAACGCGACGTAGCCGAGGTCGAGCAGGCCGGCGAAGCCGACGACGACGTTGAGCCCCAGCGACATCACCGCGAAGGCCACGGCGATGATCGTCGCGTTCATGAACCCGCTGTTCTGCGAGAAGAAGAACGGCAGCACGATCCCGATGAAGATCGCCGTGGCCGCCAGGCCCCGCGACCACCAGGGCGGCAGCCGGGCGCCGATCGCCTCGCGCCACTCCCGCAGCTGCGCCGCCAGCTCGCTCATCCGGCCTCGCGCGTCTCCTCGCCGAGCAGCCCGCGGGGGCGCAGGATCATGATCACGATGAGGTAGCCGAACACGACCGCCTCGGTCCACTGCGGGCCCATGCGCGAGTCCGACAGCGACTGGATGACACCGATGATCAGCCCGCCGAGGACGGCGCCGCGGACGTTGCCGATACCGCCCATGACGGCCGCCGTGAACGCGATCAGTCCCGCCTCGAAGCCCTGGAAGTACCAGATGTTCGTCTCGTAGAGGGCGTAGACGAGGCCGGCCGCGCCGGCGAGCATCCCGCCGAGCAGGAAGGTCAGCGAGATCGTCCGGTTGACGTCGATGCCCATCAGCCGCGCCGCCTCGGGGTCCTGCGCGGTCGCGCGCATCGCCCGGCCCGGACGGGTGTTCGTGATGAACCAGGCGAGCCCGAGGACGAGCGGGATCATGACGAGGAGCGCCAGCAGATACCCGCGCTGGATCGGCACTCCGGAGATGGTGAACACCGTCTGGCTCTGGTGGACGAGGTCGTTGACGCCCTGGGGCGAGCCGCCGAGCCACAGCAGCCCCACGTTCTGCAGGATGAACGAGAAGCCGACGGCGGTGATGAGCGGGGCGAGCTTCGGCGCCCCGCGCAGCGGGCGGTAGGCGACGCGCTCGATGAGCACGTTCAGCGAGCCGCAGACGAGCATCGAGACGATGAGCGTCGCGATCAGCCCGACGACGAGCCCGAGCGGGCCGGTCGCCAGCCCAAGGCCGAGCGTCCCCCAGAAGCCCGCGGCGGTGAACGAGCCGATCATGAACACGTCGCCGTGGGCGAAGTTGATCAGCTCGATGATCCCGTACACGAGCGTGTACCCGATCGCGATCAGCGCCCAGATCGTCCCGTTCGAGATCCCCTGGACGAGGTTGTTGCCGAGGTAGGTGAGGTCGTGACTCACGGTGGCGTGCCCGTGGGCGTAGCCGCCGTAGCCCGTCGTCAGGTCGTGGATGGCGTACACGACCGGCAGCGCGAGCAGCGCCACCAGGAGGCCCCACCGTCCGAATGCCCGCCGGACCGGCGCCAGCGCGTCGTTCAGGCGCGCGAGCGCGGGGGCACGGGGGGCGAGTGAACCGGCTTCCAAGTGATGATCCTGGCCGACCGTCCGGGGCGGGCACGGAGCCCGGAGGCGGAGGCTGCCGCAGACGAGCATGGAGACGATCAGCGTCAGCAGCAGGCCGAGCACCAGGCCAACCGGGCCGGTGGCCAGACCGAGCCCGATCGAGGCCCAGAAACCAGCTCCGGTGAAGGACCCGATCATGAACACGTCGCCGTGGGCGAAATTGATCAGCTCGATGATTCCGTAGACCAGCGTGTAGCCGATGGCGATCAGCGCCCAGATCGTCCCGTTGGAGATCCCCTGCACGAGGTTGTTGCCCAGGAGGGTGAGATCGTGGCTGGTCGTGGCGTGTCCGTGGGCGAATCCGGGATAGCCGCTCGTGAGATCTTGGATGCCGTAGATGATCGGCAGCGCGATCAGCG
>JAFAYV010000048.1 GCA_019240115.1 Solirubrobacterales bacterium
TCCTCAGCGGCGACGGGCGACAGCTTTGTCGCAGGTCAGCCCACGGCGACCAATCCGCGGTGAGTCAGCCCGCCGTCCGCTGAGGACCATCCACCACACGCCCGCTCAAACGCAAGCGCCCGGTCAGCCTCTCACTGAAATCTGCACCCCGCCATTGGATTTGGCGCATCGGGACCATATAACGGCGCTGATGCGACAAATCGGAAAGCGGTGTACGGATTTGGCGCGAAGGTGACCGCGTGCCGGAAACCGTGGCGCGTGCGCGACACCGTGGCGGATCTGGAATGGCTGGACGCGAGCGTGTCAACGCGCCGGGGGTTCCTGGACCGGTCGTTCGAGATGCCCGAGCGGTCGCCGTCGGCGCGGCGGCTCGTGGGGCGGCTGGCGGGGATGCTAACGGTGGCGCTGGCCACGGTGACCGCGCGTGACGAGCCCCGGGTGGCTCCGATCAGCGCCTTCGTGCGGCACGCCAGGTTCTGCGTGCCGACGGTCGCCGAGGCCGCTCGCGCCCGTCAGCTGGCACGGCGGCCGGCGGCGAGCCTGACCTGGTTCGACGGCCGACCGGACGCGCCACATTTGGAGCCGACGTCCGCTACCCGGCGCGGCGACGCTGGGCGCGCAGCGGCAACACGTTCCCGGGGCCGGTCGCCGGCTGCTCCCGAGCGGCGGGGGCCGGAGCGGCCGCGGGCGCCGGGAGCGCCCCGGTGAGCGTGCCGTACATCGCGACCTGCTCGCGGACGACCTCGCCGATGCGGCGGATGCCCTCGCGGATGTGGTCCTCGTTGACCCCCGAGAAGTTCAGGCGCATCTCGTTGCCGCCACGGCCGTCGAGATAGGCGGCGCGGCCAGGCACGAAGGCGACGTGCTCCTGCAGCGCGCGGGCGAGGAGGTCGGTGGTGTCGATGTAGTCGGGCATCGTCGCCCAGATGAACAGCCCGCCCTGAGGATGGGTCCAGCGCGCCTCGCGGGGGAAGTGCTCGGCGAGCGCGTCGAGCATCACGTCGCGCCGGCGGCGGTAGATCTCGCGCAGCGAGCGGATGTAGTTCTCCCAGGGCCCGGCGTCGAAATAGGCGCTGACGAAGTACTGCGATATCGAGGAGGAGCAGAGGTCCGAGCCCTGCTTGCCGATCTGCATCTTCTGCAGGATCGGCGAGGGCGCCGCGGCCCAGCCGAGACGGACGCCGGGGGAGAGGATCTTCGAGAACGTGCTCGCGTAGATGACGAACTCGTCGTCGAGCGAGTGCAGCGTCGGCAGGGCGTCGCCCTCGTAGCGCAACAGCCCGTAGGGGTTGTCCTCGAGCACGAGCAGCTGGCGTTCACCGGCGATGCGCACGAGCTCGCGGCGCCGGGCCAGGGACATCGTCACGCCCGCGGGGTTGTGGAAGTTGGGGACGGTGTAGACGAACTTGGGGCGGCGTCCCTGGCGCTCGAGGTCGTCGAGCAGCACCTCGAGCTCGTGCACACGCATGCCGTCGCGGTCCATCGCCACCTGGACGACGTCGGCCTGATAGGAGCAGAAGGTCGGGATCGCCCCCGGGTAGGTCGGCGCCTCGGCGACGACGACGTCCCCGGGGTCGAGCAGGGTCTTGCAGACGAGGTCGATCACCTGCTGGCCGCCGGTGGTGACGAGCAGCTCCTCGGTGTCGATCGTCATCCCCTCGGCGGACATGACCTCGGCGATGCACGCCTTGATCCGCTGGAAGCCCTCGGTGGGGCCGTACTGCAGCGCACGTGCGCACGAGTCGCTCGCCACCGTGCCCATCAGCGCGGCGTAGGAATCCGACGGGAAGGTCGAGGTGTCGGGCAGCCCCCCGGCGAGCGAGATGACCTCCTCGCGCTCGGTGAGCGCCATCAGGTCGCGCATCGCCGACGAGCGCATCAGCGCCGTCCGCTGGGCGAACAGGCCCGAGTAGCGCTCGATGTCACGCGCCCGGGGACGGCGGCGCGGAGCCTGCGCCGACGGCTCCGCCCCGAGCCCTGGAGTCCTCCCGCCCTCCACGGTCTCGTCTATCGTCACGCCGACTCACGGTACAGCACGGTGCACCTCGTCTTCGACATCTTCCAGGGGATCGGCGTCGCCGCGGCGGTTGGGGTCCGGCCGTTCCTGCCCGCCCTCGCGGTCGGCGCGCTCGCGGCCGGCGACGTCGAGCTCAATCTCTCGCACTGCGACTTCTCTTTCGTGGACAGCCCGATCTTCCTGCTCGCCATGATGCTCGGCGTCGTCCTGTTCGCGACGCTGGAGCGCCGCACGACGGTCCAGGGCGACGGCACGCGTCGCGCGATCGCGTCCGCGCTCGCCGGGTGCGCGCTCGTCCTCGGCGCGCTCCTGTTCGCCGCCGCCCTGTGTCGGGGCCACTACGCCATCTGGCCGGGGATCGTCGGCGGCATCGTGTGCGCCGGCGTCGGTATCGCCGCCACCCAGCCGCTGCTGCGCCGGGTCCGATCGCGGCTCGAAGGCGACGCGGTCGGCATGCTGCCGCTGATCGCCGACGGCACCGCCACGATCGGCGCGGTGCTCGCGGTGCTCGCCCCGCCGGTCGGGATCATCATCCTGGCGGCGCTGCTGTGGCTGCTGATCGCGGGCCGGGGCCGCGGCGAGCAGAAGTACGCCGGCCTGCGCATCCTCCGCTGAGCACGACCCGATGAGCGAGCCGAGCAAGCTCGTTCTCGTCGTCATCGACGCGATGAAGCCGTCGATGCTCGAGCGGGCGATCGCCTCGGGCCAGGCGCCCGTGCTCGCGCAGATCCAGGAGCGCGGCGTCTACGTCGGCGACTGCGTGGCCGCGTTCCCGTCGGTGACGCCGGTGTGCGCGGCGACGATCACCACCGGCGTCGGCTCCGACCAGCACCTCATCCCGAGCATGAACTGGTACCACCGCGAGGAGGGGCGCTACGTCGAGTACGGCTCGAGCTTCTCGGCGTCGCGCCAGTTCGGCGTCCTGCGCTCGCTGACCGACACCGTGTACCGGATGAACGCCGAGCACCTCTCCCACGACGTGGAGACGGTGTTTGAGTCGCTCGACGACGCCGAGCTGCGGACCGCGGGCACGACCTATCTCATCTACCGCGGCCGCCATGAGCACGAGGTCGCGCAGGAGTCCGCGCTCGCCCGGATCGTCACCTCGACGCTCTTCCGCCGCACGATCGAGGGCCCGCAGGAGCTCTTCTACGCCGACCTGTACGCGTCGCGGCGCACGGGCTGCCGCGGCCAGCTCGGCCTGCCGGGCGCTCGCGACCAGCACACCGGCTGCGTCGGCAGCTACCTGATCGAGCGCGACCTGTTCGACTTCCTGCTCTACTCGCTGCCCGACAACGACGCCTACTCGCACCGCAACGGTCCGCACGCCCAGGTGACCTCGCTCGCGGCAGCCGATCGGCAGCTCGAGCGGCTCATGCACTCGGCGGGCGGTCCTGAGGAGTTCTTCTCCAACTACGCGGTCGTCGTCTGCTCCGACCACTCCCAGGCGCCCGTCGAGGAGCGGATCCGACTCGACGAGGCGTTGGGCGACTTCAGCGTCGCGCGGCCGAGCCCGCAGCGCTCGGCGGACGCCGAGATCGCGCTCAGCCCCGCCCAGCGCTCGGCGATGATCTATGCGCTGGATCCCGATGGGCGCGCGGGGACCGTCGCGCGGGCACTCGACGCCGTCGCCGGCGTCGACGGGATCGACCTCGCGATGTGGCTCAAGGATGGCGAGGCGGTCATCCGCGGCCGGCGCGGCGAGCTGCGTTTCGCCGCCGGGGGCGACCTCGCCGACGCCCGCGGCGAGACCTGGAGCGTCGAGGGTGACCTCGGCGTGCTGCGGGCCGAGATCCAGGACGGGCGCATCCTCTGCACCGAGTACCCCGACGCGCTGGGCCGCGCATGGTCGGCGCTGCACTGCCCGAATGCGGGGGAGGTGCTGCTGTCGGCGGCACCGGGCTATGAGTTCGTCGACTGGGGCGGCGTCGACCACGTCGGCGGCGGCTCGCACGGATCCCTGCATCGGTCCGACTCGCTCGGCGCGCTGCTGTGGTGCGGGACCGGGCCCGACAGCCGCGCGGCGCACGACCAGTGGACGCTGCGCGACATCGCCCCGCTCGTCCGCGAGCACTTCGGGCTAGCATCCGGCGGGGGCCCGGACTCGCCGCGGCGCGCCGATTAGCGTGGGGTTAGCAGGTCAACCCGCCGACGGTCCGCCGACACTTCGCTAATACATTTGACCGAGATGTCCGAAGAGCTCAGCACGGCGGTCGTCGAGCTCCCGTTCCACCACCGCGTCCGCATCGGCGTTCGCAAGGGCCAGAACTGGCTGCAGCTGATGCGCTTCGCCGGCGTCGGCGCCAGCGGCTACGCGGTCAACCTGATCGCGTTCGCGGTCTGCGTCCACGTGCTCGGGATCGACTACCACCTCGCCTCGCCGATCGCCTATGTGATCGCGACGACGAACAACTTCATCTGGAACCGCCGGTGGACCTTCGGTCACGCCCGCGACGCCCATCCGGCCCAACAGGCGTGGAAGTTCTACGCGGTCTCGGTCGTCTCGTTCGTGGTCAACTACGCGATTCTCGTGTCGCTGGTCAGGGCCACCGGCATGGAGAAGGTCCTCGCGCAGGCGATCGCCAACGCGCTGGCGACGCCGATCAACTTCCTCGGGCAGAAGCTCTGGAGCTTCCGGTACTGATCCGGTCTGCGGGGGCGACGCTGGCCGTCGCGCTGGTGGGGATCCTGTTGGTCGCCGCGCCGGCGCGCGCGGCAGAGACGATCACCGGCACGAGCGGCACGGTCACGAGCCTCCGGGTCTCCGGTGCCACCACCTATCGCACGGTCACCCGCCCCGCGGTGACCCGGACCGTGACCGCGGCGGCGTCGTCGACGCCGGTGCTCGTCACCGACCTGGACCGCCCGCCCGCCGGCTACCGTCTGACCGCGACCGAGGTCCGCCGGATCGCCGCCGGCGACCCCCGTGCCCGCGCCGAGCTGGATCGCCATCCGCGGGCGATCCCCTACGAGTACACGAAGGGCCCCGGGCAGTGGCAGGTCAGCTGGTTCGCGGACACCAAGCCCGAGAAGGAGCTCCTCCAGGTCTACGTCGCGGACGCCACCGGCCAGGTCAGCGAGGCGTGGACCGGCTACCAGGTCGCCTGGTCGATGGCGCGCGGCTACGCGGGGGCGTTCGGGCGCCGGGTCAACGCCTGGTACCTGTGGCTGGCGCTCTGCATCGTGTTCGTCGCGCCCTTCGTCTCGTTCAAGCGGCGCCCGACGCTGCTGCACCTCGACCTGCTGATGCTGCTCGGGTTCTCGATCTCGCTGGCGTTGTTCAACCACGGCGAGATCGGGCTCTCGGTGCCGCTCCTCTACCCGTTCCTCGTCTACCTGCTCGTGCGCCTGACGCTGCTCGCGTTCGGCCGCGGGATCCCCCGCGAGCCGCTGCACACGATCGTCTCCGCGCGGTGGCTGGGGGTGGGGATCATCTTCCTGCTCGCGTTCCGGATCGGGCTCAACGTCCTGAACTCCAACGTCATCGACGTTGGCTACGCGGGGGTGATCGGGGCTGACAAGCTCATCCACGGCGTCGCCCTCTACGGCCATTGGCCGAAGGACAACCTGTACGGCGACACCTACGGGCCGGTCGCCTACTACCTGTACGTCCCGTTCCGGCTCATCTTCGGCTGGAGCGGCCGCTGGGACGGCCTGCCGGCGGCGCACGCCGCATCGATCTTCTTCGACCTGGTCACCTGCGCCGGGCTGTTCGCGCTCGGCCGTCGGATTCGCGACGGCAGGCTAGGGATCGTCCTCGCCTATGTCTGGCTCGCCTACCCGTTCTCGCTCTACGCGATGAACTCCAACACGAACGACAGCCTCGTCGCCGCCCTCGTCGTGCTCGCCCTGCTGTCGCTGCAGGCGCCGGCGACGCGGGGGGTCATGACCGCGCTCGCGGGACTGACGAAGTTCGCGCCGTTCGTGCTCGCCCCGCTCATGCTCCGCGGCGATGATGCCCGCCCGCCCCGCTCACTCCGCCCGGCCGCCCGGCCGGCCCGCGCGCATCGGCTGCGCTTCACCGCCGGCTTTGCGATCGCCCTCGTCCTGTGCGCGCTCCCCGTCCTCGCGGGCGGCGACACGGCCGCCTTCTGGCACGACTCGATCGTCTACCAGGCCGATCGTCCGGCGCCGTTCTCGATCTGGGGCCTGTGGGGCGGGCTCGCGATCGTGCAGCATGCGCTGCAGGGCGTCGTCGTGGCGCTCGCGCTCGCCGTCTACTTCCTCCCGCGGCGCCGCGGCCCCGTCCAGGTCGCCGCGCTGGCGGGGGCGCTCATCATCGCCCTGCAGCTGACGGTCACCTACTGGCTGTATCCGTACCTCGTCTGGTTTGCTCCGATGGTCATCGTCGCCGTCTTCGCCAGCCATCCGGCGACGCGCCGCGATGCGCCGCTGCGCCCGCACGATCGCCGCCTGCCGGCCCACGGCGATCCGATCCCGGTCTCGATCGAGACCGGCTAGCGGACCTCGGACCCGGCCCGCTCGGACCTCGGACCCGGCCCGCTCAGCGGACCTTCCCGGGCTCGAGCACCGGCTCGATCGCCGTCGCCCGCAGCGGCTGCTCGGCGGCGGTGATGATCACGCCGTTGAGCCAGGGATCCTCGGTCGAGGTCTCGAACCGGATCGGCATCTTCGTCGCCATCGACTCGATCGCGAGCTCGCGCTTGACCCCGATCACGCCGCCCCGAGGGCCGGTCATGCCGACGTCGGTGATGTAGGCGGTCCCGCCGGGCAGCACCCGGGCGTCGGCGGTCGGGACGTGGGTGTGGGTCCCGACGACCGCAGTCACCCGGCCATCGAGATACCAGCCCATGCCGACCTTCTCGCTCGTGGCCTCGGCGTGCATGTCGACGAGCAGGTGGTCGACCCGGCCGTCGAGCGCGTGCAGCACGGCGTCGGCCTCGGCGAAGACCGGCCGGCCCGCGTCCATGAACAGGTTGCCGCTCAGCGAGACGACGCCGAGGCGCACCCCGTCGCGCTCCACCACGCACCAGCCGTGTCCGGGCTGGCTGCGCAGGAAGTTCGACGGGCGCAGGATCTCGTCGCGCTCGTCGAGATAGGCGTAGATCTCGCGCTGGCGATAGGTGTGGTTGCCGAGCGTGATGACGTCGACGCCGCCCCCGAACAGCTGCTCGGCGAGCCTCGGGGTGATCCCGAGCCCGCCCGCGACGTTCTCGCCGTTGACGACGAGGAACGTCGGATCCAGGCGCTCGCGCAGCCGGGGCAGCAGATCGAACAGCGTGCGCTTGCCCAGGCCGCCGACGACGTCGCCGACGAACAGGATCCGCGGCGGCGTGCTCATCGGCGGATCTCGCTCATTACCCTCAGGCTATGCGCTTCTGGGACCGTTGGCGCGGGCGCGAGGACGCCGGGCCCGAACTGCCGGACAGCGAGCCGGCGCCCGAATCGGTGCGCCAGGGAGGTCCGCCGTGGCCGGTGCCGCCGACCGTCGTGCCCCGCTGGGTGCAGGTCGTGCTCCTGCCGATCGCGCTGCTCGCGCTGTGGGCGCTGGCCCGGGCGGCCGGGACGATCCTGCTCGTCCTGATCGTGGCCTCGCTGACCGGGCTGGTGCTCGCGCCGTCGGTGCGTCTGCTCGAGCGCCGCATGCCGCGGGGCCTGGCGATCCTCGCCGTCTACCTCGGGGGCCTCGCCGTGCTCGTCGTCGTCGCGATCCTCCTCGCCAGTCCCGTCGCCAGCCAGATCACGCACTTCGAGCGCAACCTGCCCGATCTGACCGACAGGGCCAACCGCGATCTCGTCGACGTCCAGCGCTACCTGGACCGCCACGGGGTCAACGTCCACATCCGCAAGCAGGGCCAGAGCGCGCTGCAGACGCTGCAGCACAACGTCGCCAAGCGGTCGGGGGCGATCGTCTCCTTCTCGCGCGACCTGCTCTCGAGCGTGGTCACGATCGGCTTCGACCTCGTCCTCATCCTCGTGCTGTCGATCTACATGCTCATCTACGGCCACCAGATTGGCGCGCTCGTCCGTCGCGTCATGCCCGAAGGCGACGGCACGCCCGAGGACGACTTCCCGCGACTCATCCAGCACGCGGTCTCGGGCTACGTCCGCGGCCAGCTCATGTTCAGCCTCATCATGGGAGCGAGCGCGTGGCTGCTGCTGTCGATCTTCGGCTGGCTGGGCATCTTCCCCGACGGCGGACGCTACGCGGTGTTCCTCGGCGCCTTCTACGGCCTGATGGAGTTCATCCCCTACATCGGGCCGATCGTCGGGCCGGTCCCGGCGGTCGCGCTCGCGCTCTTCGACCACCCGATCAGCGCGGCGTGGCTGATCCTCGCCTTCCTCGGCCTCCAGCAGCTCGAGGGCCACGTCGTCGCGCCGCAGGTGTTCCGGATCTCACTGCGCATCAATCCGATCCTCATCATCGTGGCGCTGCTCATCGGCGATCAGCTCTACGGCATCATCGGCGCCCTCGTCGCCCTGCCGGTCATCGCGGTCATCCGCCAGACGGTGCTCTACCTGCGCCGGCATCTCGTCCTGGAAAGCTGGGGCACGACGGCGGTGGGCATGGGCACGGGCACGGACATGGGCGTCGGGGCCCTGGGCGCGACGCGACCGTGTCCGGAGTGCGACGAGCCCGCGCCGGCGGGCGACGGCTTCTGCCGGCGCTGCGGAGCGTCGTTGGCGCCGCGGGTCGGCGTCGGCCGGCGTGAGAGCGGCTAGCCCTAGCGCTGTCCGGTCGTGCGCATGAACCCGAACGCGCACAGGGCGGCGACGATGAGCAGCAGGATCGGGATCCCGGCGCCCACCACGCCAACGACGGCGAGCACGAGCCCGATGACGCCGAGGCCGCCCGCGCCGGCGCCGACCACCGCGAGCCGGTAGGCGCGCTGCTCGCGCACCCGCCGGGGGGTGTAGCCGCCGCGTCGATCGAGGTTGCTCATCCGAGGTGAATCGTACTACCGTGCGCCCTCATGCCCGATCCCGACGCCCGACACGTCCTCATCTACACCTACGTGCCCGACATGATCGACCGCCGCGACGCGTACCGCGGGGCCCACCTGGAGCGCATCGCCGACGAGGTCGACGCCGGCCGCGTCACCGATGCCGGAGGCTTCGATCCCCCGACCGGCGGGCTGATCGTGTTCGAGGGCGTCGACGTCGGCCACATCGAGGAGTTCGTGGCCGCCGATCCCTACCGGATCAACGGGCTGGTCACCGAGTACCGCGTCGAGCGCTGGAACCGCGTGCCCGCGCGCTGACCGGAGCGGCCGGTCCCCGACGGTATGCTCGACGGTGAGCCATGTCGTTCCCCGAGACTCGCCTGCGCCGACTTCGGGCCAGCCGCGCGCTGCGGGGTCTGGTGCGCGAGACGCGCCTGCAGGCCTCCGACCTCGTCTATCCGATGTTCGTCGCCCACGGCGTCGACCGGCGCGAGCCGATCCCGTCGATGCCCGGCATCGACCATCTGTCGATCGCCCACGCCGTGCAGGAGGCCGGGGAGGCGGCGGCGCTCGGCATTCCCGCCGTGCTCCTGTTCGGGCTGCCGGCCGCCAAGGACGAGGCGGGCTCGGGCGCCTGGGACGACGAGGGCGTCGTGCAGCTCGCCACCCGCGCGATCAAGGACGACCATCCCGACCTGCTCGTCATCTGCGACCTGTGCCTGTGCGAGTACACGAGCCACGGGCACTGCGGCCTGCTGCGCGAGGGCTCGGTCGACAACGACGCGACGCTCGAGCTGCTCTCGCGCACGGCGATCTCCCAGGCACGCGCCGGCGCCGACATCATCGCCCCGAGCGACATGATGGACGGCCGCGTCGGGGCGATCCGCACCGCGCTGGACGAGGACGGCCTGACCGACACCCCGATCCTCGCCTATTCCGCCAAGTTCGCCTCGGCGTTCTACGGCCCCTTCCGCGAGGCCGCCGACTCTGCGCCCGCGTTCGGCGACCGCCGCGGCTATCAGATGGACGCCGCCAACGGCGCCGAAGCGGTCCGCGAGGCCCGGCTCGACGTCGAGGAGGGCGCCGACATCCTCATGGTCAAGCCCGCGCTCCCCTACCTCGACGTCATCCGGCGGATCAAGGACGAGACCGACATGCCGCTCGCCGCCTACAACGTCTCGGGCGAGTACGCGATGCTCAAGGCGGCCGCCGCCGCCGGCCTGCTCGACGAACGCGCCACGGTGCTCGAGGCGCTGACCGGGATCCGCCGCGCGGGCGCCGACATCGTCATCACCTACCACGCCAAGGACGTCGCCCAGTGGCTTCGCTAGACACCTCCAGCTCCCGTCACGGCTCCAAGCTGCGCAGCCGCAGCGGGGGGGCGGCGGTCGCGCTCGACGACCTCGACCGCCGCCTGCTCAACCTGATGCAGGGCCAGTTCCCGATCGCCCAGCGCCCGTACCAGCACGTCGCCGGCGAGGCCGGGATCAGCGAGAAGGAGACCCTGGCGCGCGTCGAGCGCCTGCTCGCGGACCGGATCATCCGCCAGGTCACGCCGATCTTCGACACCCGGGCGTTCGGCTACTCCTCGATGCTCGTCGCCGCCAAGGTCGACCCCGAGCATCCCTGGCGCGCCGCCGAGGTGATCAACGCCCACCCCGGCGTGTCGCACAACTACCTGCGCAACCACGAGTTCAACATCTGGTTCACGATCGCCACCGAGCCCGAGTCGCCGCTCGGCCTCCAGGGCACCCTCGAGGTGCTCGCCAGGGAGGCCGGCGCCGAGTCGGTGCGCCAGCTGCCGACGCTGAAGCTGTTCAAGATCCGCATGGATCTCGAGATGGAGGGAGGGACCGAGGCGCTCGCCCAGGCCGCGCAGGCGGTCGAGCCCGCCGAGACCGAGGCCCAGCCCTACGACGAGTTCGACCGCGCGGTCGTGCGGGCGCTCCAGGGCGACATGCCGGTGACCTCCGAGCCCTACGCGCTCGCCGCCCGCCAGCTGCAGCTGACCCAGGAGCAGCTGCTCGCGCACCTGGCCCGGATGCAGGAGCGGCGGCTGCTGCGGCGCGTGGCGGCGATCCTCTATCACCGCCGCGCCGGCTTCTCGGCCAACGGGATGGGGGTGTGGAAGGTCCCCGACGACCGGGTGCTCGAGCTCGGCAAGCGTATGGCGGCGTTCCGCGGCATCTCGCACTGCTACCAGCGCCCCACCTACGAGGACTGGCCCTACTCGGTGTTCACGATGGCCCACGGCCGCTCCAAGGAGGAGTGCGACGCGATCCTTGACTCGATTGCCGCCGACACCGGAATCGAGGAGCGCGCGACGCTGTACTCCTCGACCGAGTTCAAGAAGATCCGGCTGCTGTACTTCACCTCGGAGCACCGCGACTGGGAGCGCGAGCACGCCGGGGTGTGAGCACCCGGACACCTGATACGACGCGGTCGGCCGAGCTCTACGACCGCGCCGTGCGCGTCCTCCCGGGCGGCGTCAACTCCCCCGTCCGCGCGATGCGCTCGATCGGCCGCGACGCCCCGATCTTCGTCGTCGGCGGCCAGGGGCCGTTCGTCTACGACGTCGACGGCAACGAGTACGTCGACTGGGTCTGCTCCTGGGGGCCGCTGATCCTCGGCCACGCCGACCCCGGCGTCGTCGAGGCGGTCACCGAGGCCGCGCAGCGGGGCACGACCTTCGGCGCCCCCACCGAGGGCGAGGTGGCGCTCGCCGAGCTCGTCGCCGAGCTGATGCCGTCGGTGCAGATGCTGCGGATGACCTCGTCGGGAACCGAGGCGTCGATGAGCGCGATCCGCCTCGCCCGCGCGGTCACCGGGCGCGAGGAGCTGCTGAAGTTCTCCGGCGCCTACCACGGCCACGTCGACGGGCTGCTCGCGCAGGCGGGCTCGGGCCTGGCCACTCAGGGCATCCCGGCGAGCCCGGGGGTCCCGGAGGGCGCCGCCGCGGCGACGGTGGTCGTGCCCTGGAACGATGCGCAGGCCCTGACGCGCGCGACGTCCGGCCATCGCTTTGCCGCCATCCTCGCCGAGCCCGTGCCGGCGAACATGGGCCTGGTGCCGCCGCAGCCCGGGTTCCTCGAGCTGCTGCGCGCCGAGGCCGATCGCCAGGAGGCGCTGCTCGTCTTCGACGAGGTCATCTCCGGCTTCCGGGTCGCCCCCGGGGGCGCCCAGGAGCGATTCGGCGTCCGGCCCGACCTGACGATCATGGGCAAGGTCGTCGGGGGCGGATTGCCCGCCGCCGCCTACGGCGGGTCGCGGGAGCTGATGGAGCACGTCGCCCCCGCCGGCGACACGTACCAGGCGGGCACGCTGTCGGGCAACCCTCTCGCGGTCGCCGCCGCGCTGGCGACGCTGCGCCGGCTCGACGTCGCCGCCTACGAGCGCCTGGACCGGACCACCGAGACGCTCGCCGCCGGGCTGCGGGAGGCGGCGACGCGCGCTGGCCGTCCGGTGCAGGTGCAGGCGATGACCGGCCTTGTGACCGTGTTCTTCTCGGCCCGGCCGGTCACCGACTATGCCGGGGCGGCGGCCTGTGACCTCGCCGCCCACGCCGCCTGGTGCCGGGCGCTGCTCGACCGCGGAGTCTACCCGCCGCCGTCCCAGTTCGAGGCCTGGTTTCCGTCGCTCGCCCACGGCGGGGACGAGATCCGGCGCACCGTCGAGGCGGCCGCCGACGCGTTTGCGGCGATCGACGCATGAGCGTGCCGGCGCTGCGGGAGGCGCTGCGCGCTCACGGGGGCACGATATCCGGACTCGTCGTGCAGGATGCCGTCGACGGCGGCGATCCCGGGCGCAGCGTGCCGCCCGCGCTCGCCGCGCGCGGCCCCCGCGTCGCGTCGCGAGGCGCCGACTACGAATTGCTGCTCGAGATGATCTTCGAAGGGTCGCTGCTGCACTACGGGAGCGCGCGCGCCGTCCGGGTCGAGGATCCCGACCTCGCGCTGCTGCTCGGCGATCAGCTCTACGCGCTCGGCCTCTCGCGGCTCGCCGAGCTCGGTGATCTCGACGCCGTCGCCGAGCTGGCCGACGTCATCTCGCTCGTCGCGCAGGCCCGCGCAGACGGCGACGACGCGCTCGCCGACGCGGTCTGGGTCGCGGGCGCGGTGGCGATCGGGTGGGGTCCGAGCCCCGAGCACGCGGCGGCCAAGGCGCTGGCGCGGGCCGCGGACCCGGCGGCGGCCGGGGCGCTGCGCGCCGCGGCCCGCCTGCAGGGCCCGAAAACCCAATGACCACGGGCCATGTGACGGTCGCCTCTTAGTTGACTGTACGCTTCGCTGAGCGTTGAATACCGCTCAGTCGCCGTTGAGATTTGCGAGACACCGCGTGGCAGATAGGCATCAAGAAGGAGCGAAGTCCAAGTACACCGCCGATCGGCACATGCCGGGGACGTTCGACGGCGAGACGGTCACCCGCCGCCGGTTCATGACGGCGGTCACCCACAGCGCGGGTGGGGTCGCCGCGATGGCGTTCACGCTCCCCGCGCTCGGCTTCGCGATCGGGCCGCTGTTCAGTCGCGAGCCGTTCGACTGGCAGCCGATCGGTCCCACGAGCGACTTCACCGAGCAGACCTACGTCACCAGGGTGCTGACCATCGTGCAGGGGATCGGCGAGGCCGGGAACTCGATCGCCTACGTGCGCAAGCGCGATCCCGCGATCGACACCGAGCCCGAGGATCAGTACAACCACTTCGTCGCGCTCTCCTCGCGCTGCATGCACCTCGGCTGCCCGGTCCGCTTCGTCTCGGCCGCGCAGCGCTTCATCTGCCCGTGCCACGGTGGCGTCTACGACTTCCGCGGGATGGTTGCCGGCGGGCCCCCGGTCCGTCCCCTCGATCGCTTCTACACCCGCGTGACCTCGGCCGGCATGGTCGAGCTCGGCCCCCGGTACTCGGTCAACTCCGAGTTGCATCGCTTCTCGCCGCGCGATCCCGGGCAGCCGTTGGACGGCGTCGGGCAGTACCTGTATCCCAAGCGCTTCGACACCTCGATCCTTCCCCAGAGCTGACGCATGCCCAAGCTGCCCGCCCCGCCGCTTCCCAAGAGCCTGCAGCCCAGGCCCAAGCGCCCCGGCGAGAACGGCAACGGCGCAGTCAGGCCGGTGGAGGCGGCCCAGGAGGCCGGGATCACCGTCGTCGACTGGATCGACGAGCGCACCTCGCTGTCGGGCGGAATCCGCTGGCTGCTGTTCCGCAAGGTCCCCAAGGGGATCAACTGGTTCTACACGCTCGGCTCGGCGACGATGTTCGCCTTCCTCAACCAGGCGGTGACGGGCGTCTTCCTCGCCATGTTCTACCGTCCGGACGCTGCGGGCGGCGCCTATGAGTCGGTGCGCTACATCACCGACGACGCGTTCCTCGGCCAGCTCGTGCGCGCGATGCACAAGTGGGGCGCGTCGGTGATGATCATCCTCATCTTCCTGCACATGGCGCGCGTGTTCTTCTTCGGCGCCTACAAGTACCCGCGCGAGCTGACGTGGATCATCGGCGTCGTGCTGCTCATCCTGACGCTTGCGATGGGCTTCACCGGGTACCTGCTCCCGTTCGACCAGCGGTCCTACTGGGCGACGATCGTCGGCGTCAACATCAACGGCACCGGTCCGTTCATCGGTCCCTACCTGTCGGACTTCCTGAGGGCCGGTCCGGAGTTCGGGGCGACGACGCTGTCTCGGTTCTACGCGATCCACATGATGCTCATCCCCGGGCTGATCGCGGCGCTCATCGGCGCGCACCTGTACCTGATCACCAAGCTCGGCATCTCGGCGCCGCCCTGGATCAAGGCCCAGGAGGATCCCGGGCTGCGCGAGAGCCAGGTATGAGATTCCCGCCCACCCACGCCCAGGCCACCTGAGCCGATGAACCAGGCTGAGAAGGAGGAATACCTCCGCGAATATTCGATCCTGAAGAACGCCGGCAAGCCGTTCTTCCCCTACGCCGTCGCCAAGGACAGCGTCATGGCGGTGGTCGTGATGGTGGTGATCATCTTCCTCGCCGCCATGTTCGGGGCCGAGCTGGGGCCCAAGGCCGATCCGACGACGACCACCTACGTGCCCCGGCCGGACTGGTACTTCTTCTTCCTCTTCGAGGTGCTCCGGGTGATGAAGAACGTCCCCAAGTTCACCGACATGGCGACGATCGGGGTGCCGACGATCTGCATGATCCTGCTCTTCCTGCTGCCGTTCTACGACCGCAGCCCGGAGCGGTGGATCGGCCGGCGGCCGGTGGCGCTCGCCGCCGGCCTGACGACGATCTTCGCGATGGCGTACCTGACCTACTCGGGCGCGAACACCGGTTCGCCGAACTCGGTCGACCTCAACCCGCCGTCGTCGCTCACCTCCTCGCAGCGGGCCACCTTCCGCGCGGGCGAGGCCGTCGTCGGCCAGTCGGGCTGCCTCGCCTGCCACGTCATCGGCCACAACGGCAACAACGGGCCGGGGCCACCGCTGACCGCGATCGGGACGATCCTGCGCCCCCAGGCGATCGCCTCGACCCTGCGCAATCCGACGGCGCCGATGCCGTCGTTCGCCGATCTGGCGAAGGACAACCCAGAGAAGTTCAACAACCTCGTGAACTTCCTCTCGATGCTCCAGTAGCCCGAGGGGCTCCGAGGACGCATCGATGACCGCCACCCCGCCGCAGCCGGGAGGCCCGGAGGCGCCCGGCACGCTCGCCGAGCCGCAGGTCCGCGCGATGTTCGACCGCATCTCGGGGGTCTATGACCGGATGAACGGCGTGATGACGGCCGGCCTGGACAGGCGGTGGCGCGAGCGGGCCGCCGACCTCGCCGCGGTCGGCGCCGGCGCGCGGGTGCTCGACGTCGCCACCGGAACGGGTGACCTCGCCTACGCGCTCGCCCGCCGGGTCAGCCCCGGCGGCGAGGTCGTCGGGATCGACTTCTCCGAGCCGATGCTCGAGCTCGCGCGCGGCAAGGCGGTCGATCGCGACGACGTGGTCGTCCCGCGCTTTCAGAGCGCCAACGCGCTCGCGCTGCCCTTCGGCGACGACGGCTTTCAGGCGGCGACGGTTGGCTTTGGCGCGCGCAACTTCTCCGACCTGGAGGCCGGCCTGCGCGAGATGGCGCGCGTCGTCACGCCCGGCGGGCGGGTCGTCGTGCTCGAGATCACGACCCCGACCCGCCCGCCGCTGTCGACGATGCTCGGCGCGTGGTTCGATCGCGTCGTCCCCGCGCTCGGTCGCCTTGCCGGCGACTCCGACGCCTACCGCTATCTCCCGAGCTCGGTGCGCCGGTTCCCGGATCCCGAGCGGCTGGCGGCGATCATGACCGCCTGCGGGCTCGTCGAGGTCAGCTATCGCCTGACCGCGGGCGGGATCATCGCCCTGCACTCAGCGAGCGTCCCGGAGCAGGACCGGTGACCGAGGCGGGCGCCTCGGTCCAGGCGGTCGTCGACGCCGGCGGCGAGTCCGGCGCGCGGCTGCTCGGCGCGCTCGAGGAGCGCCTCACCGAGCTCTGCACCGGGCATGGCGAGCTTCTCGCCCGCTACGCCGGCGCGACCATCACCGCCGGCGGCAAGCGCCTGCGCCCGCTGCTGACGTTCCTCGCCGCGGGGGCGCCGCCGCCTGAGACCGACCACCTGCTGCGCGCCGGAGTCGCGGTCGAGCTCGTCCACTCGGCGACGCTCGTCCACGACGACGTTCTCGACGGCTCCGACCTGCGCCGCGGTCGCCCGACGGTCGTCGCCGTCGCCGGGCGCCGGATGGCGACCGCGACCGGCGACCTCCTGTTCTCGCGCGCGTTCGCCGAGCTGCGGGCGACCGGCTCGGTGGCGTCGGTCCGGGTTCTGTCGCGGGCCAGCTCGGGCCTGGCCGTCGGCGAGCTGATGCAGCGCGCCGACGCCTTCCGCGTCGTCGAGGTCGATCGCTACCTCGAGCGCTGCCGGTGCAAGACCGGCGTCCTGTTCCGCGCGGCCTGCGAGCTCGGCGTGCTCGCGATCGGCGGCGAGCCCGGTCCGCTCGGCGACTTCGGGGAGCGCATCGGCCTCGCCTTCCAGCTGCTCGATGACGTGCTGGACGTCTCGGGGCCGCCGGAGCGCACCGGCAAGCCGCGCGGCGCGGACCTGCTCGACGGCACGGTCACCCTCCCGCTCGTGCTGGCCGCCCGCGACGATCGGGCGCTTGCCGATCTTGACCTTCGCTCGATCGCGACGCCGGAGGCGGCCGCCGAGGTCTGCGAGCGGATCGAGCGCACCGGCGCGCTGCACCGGGCGCGGGAGACCGCGCTGCGCATGGTCGCGGCGGCCAAGGCGGGCCTGCCGCGTCTCGGCGACGAGCAGCGCGCGGCGCTCGAGCTCGTCGCCGACGGCGTCGTCGAGCGCTACGCCTAGAAGTCCTCGGGGAGGATGAGGTCGCCTCGCAGGGCGGCCGTGAACCGCTCGATCTCCTCGGCCATGTTGCCCTGGGTCAGCCGGCGCAGGTCGCAGAGCATCTCGGCCAGGCCCTGATCCATCTGCTCCTCGAGGTCGTCGACCTGGTCCTGGTCGAAGACGCCCTCCTCGAGCCAGTCGCAGTTGGGGCAGTGGAGCAAGAGCTCCCAGCACCCGTGCGGCGCCTCGTTCCACTGCAGGGGTTGCACCAGCTTGCAGGCGCAGTCGGGGCACTCGTGCAGGCCCCGCGTGGTGGCTTCGCCGAGGTGGAAGTGGACCACCTCGATACAGCGGCCGCTCGGTAGCACGATGCGGCGGATGGAATGATGATCGTGGTTCTGGTTCATGGCTGTTCGACGGCTCTATCGGCCGTCGGCGAGTCCGGCTTGAGACGGACTGGACGCCGCCTGGACGGATCGGGGTCGCTACGCTTGGAGGTCCCCACCCGGAGGCCACCGCATGTTCCGCAATCCAGCCATCGACGCCATCGTCATCCTCGTGATCGTCCTGCTGATCATGGGCCCCAAGCGCCTGCCCGGACTCGGCAAGGGCCTCGGCCAGGGGATGCGCGAGTTCAAGGACGGAATCACCGGCGATCAGAAGGACGCCAAGCCCGAGATCAACGAAGCGACCCCGGCGGGCCAGGCCACCACCCAGGAGCGGCCCGCCGAGCCGGCCGCCGCGTCGCGTCCCGCGCAGGACAGCTCCGAGCAGCGCTCGTAGCCCCGACTCGAGCGCACCCGCCTCCCGGACATGCCGAAGCTCCGGCCGATCGCCCATGAAGACCGGCTGAGCGTCGTCGACCATCTCGACGAGCTCCGCTCGCGGCTGATGATCTGCGTGGCGGCGCTCGCCGTGGCCTTCGCGGTCTGCTTCTGGCAGAACGGGCTGCTCCTGAAGGCGCTCAACAGCCCCTTGCCGCCCGCCACCAAGGCCGCGGCCAACCATCTCGGCGGCCTCACCAACGACTCGGTCTCGGCCGCTCGCCACCTCTCCGACGCCGGCTCGCTGTTCCACCTGCTGGCGACGAACAGCAACCTGTCGGTTCAGGATCGCGCCCTCATCGCCGCCGCCGCCCAGCAGATCCAGGCCGCCGGCAGGGCGCTGCCCCAGTCAACCCCGAAGAACGTCCCGATCACGATCGGCGTCGGCGAGCCGTTCACGACGACGCTGACCGTCTGCTTCTACTTCGCGCTCATCCTCGCGCTGCCGGTCATCCTCTACCAGGCCTACGCTTTCATTATCCCCGCGCTCAGTTCGCAGGAGCGACGGGTGGCGCTCCCGATCATGCTCGCGGCGCCGCTGCTGTTCATCATCGGCGTGGTCTTCACCTACATCGTCGTCTTACCCGCGGCGATCAAGTTCCTCCAGGGCTATAACTCGGGCCAGTTCAACGCGCTCGTCCAGGCCAAGCCCCTGTACTCGTTCGAGGTCCTGACCATGGCCTCGATCGGCCTCGCCTTCCAGATGCCGCTCGGACTGCTCGGCCTGCGTCAGCTCGGCCTCATCGACGGCCACACGATCACCCGCAACTGGCGTTATGCGACGATCATCGTCGCGGTCGTCGCGGCCGCGATGCCGGGCGCCGACCCGGTGACCACGGGCCTCGAGACCGCGCCCCTGGTGCTGCTGCTCCTGATCAGCATCGTCGTGCTCCGCTTTGCCGACCGTCGCGCCGCCAAGCGCGCGGCCGAGCAGCTCGCCGCGTCGGTCGAGGACTCCGCCGCGAGCGGATCGGACGGCTGACGCCGTGCTCTTCGATCTCCGCAGCCGCGGCCGCCGTCGCACGGTCCAGGTCGTCTACTCCGGCCTCGCCGTCCTCTTCGCCGCCGGCCTCGTCCTCTTCGGCGTCGGCACCGGCATCGGCGGGGGCGATCCCTTGAGCGCCATCTTCGGCGGCGGGAGCTCCAACGACCAGAGCTCCTCGGTCTCGAGCGCCGAGAAGGCCGCCCTGCGCCAGACGCAGGCCAGTCCCAACGACGCCGGCGCCTGGGCCGACCTCGTCGACGCCCGCTGGTCGGCCGCCGAGGCCGACAGCCAGCAGACGACCAGCGGCGTGCCCGCCTTCAACCCCACCGGCGAACGCAAGCTCGCCGAGGTCGGCCAGGCGTACCAGCGCTACACCCAGCTGACCCAGAACCCCAGCTCCGACGTCGCCATCCTCGCCGCCCAGGCCGCCGTCTACGTCTCCCAATGGTCTCAGGCCGCCGCCGCCTGGGAGGTCGTCGCCGGTGCCACCCCCGACTTCAAGGGCTACGCCTGCCTCGCGATCACCGCCTACGCCGCCAAGCAGACCCGCAAGGGCGACCTCGCCCTCGCCAAGGCCCTCACCCTCGTGCCGAAGGCCAGCCGCCAGAAGGCCGCCCAGGAGATCGAGGCCGCCAAGACGAGCCCCTCCACCGCCCAGGCGAGCTGCTGAGCCTATGCGCACCGCCTGAGTAACATCGGGCCGCGACCAGGGCCGTTAGCTCAGCTGGTAGAGCAGGGGACTCTTAATCCCAAGGTCGAAGGTTCGATCCCTTCACGGCCCACTGCGAACGCCCGGTGTCAACGGGGCTTTCGTCGGCCGACGGTGGCGTCTGGTTGGATGGCGCTGATGCGATACCTCGAGGACGTCGGAGTCGGGGAGAGCGTCGAGCTTGGCAGCGTCGTTGTGGACCGCGAGGAGCTGATCGCGTTCGCTCAGCGCTATGACCCCCAGCTGTTCCACGTCGACGACGACGCGGCTGCGCAGAGCCCGTTCGGGGGGGTCATCGCCAGCGGGTGGCACACCGGGGCGATGTTCTCGCGACTGTGCGTGGACGGGTTCCTGAACGAGTTCGTCAACCTGGGCGGTCAGGGCTTCTCTGAGGTCCGCTTCCTCGCGCCGGTCCGACCCGGCGACCGGCTGTGGGCGTCGCTTGAGGTCCTGGAGGCCCGGCCGTCGGAGTCCAGGCCCGACCGGGGCACCCTCACGGTGCTCGGCACGCTGCGCGACCAGGAGGACCGGGCGGTGTTCACCATGCAGATGAGCGTGCGCGTCGCCCGACGGCCCGAGACAGGATGAAGCGCTCGGATGACCCGTCTTCGTTCCGCGCGCGGCGTCGGATAATTGGCGCATGCCCGACACCGGCCACAACTCGCGACCCCAACAAGCGTGGATCATCACTGGACCGACCTCCGGGATCGGGTATCGCGCCGCGCTCGCGCTCGCCGAGCACGGCCCCGTCGTGCTTGTCGGACGCGATCCGCGCAAGCTCGACGAGGTCAAGAACGAGATCCAGGCCCACCCCGACGTCCGCGCTATCCCCGTGGTGTGCGACTTCTCCCAGCTCTCCAGCGTCCGGCGAGCGGCGGAGCAGATCATCGCCCTCCAGTTGCCCATCGGCGGGCTGCTCAACAACGCGGGCATCTTCCCGCTGGCCCCCGGCCAGACCGACGCGGGCTGGGACCTGTGCTTCGCGACCAATCACCTTGGCCCGTTTGCGTTCACCGAGGCGCTCATCCCCCACCTGCCTGACGGCGCCGATGTCCTCTTCGTCGTCTCCGCCGTCGAGGATCCCGAGCGCAAGCCCGCCGTGATCGCCGGCTTTCGGGGGGGCCGCTACATCTCGGCCGAGGCCAGCGCGCACGGCGAATGGCAACCGGGTGGCTCTTCCAAGGCGGGCTACGACGCCTACGCGACCGCGAAGCAGTGCGACCTCGCTACCGCTCTCGCCTTCGCACGTGAGACCCCGCGGCTGCGGTTCAACGCGATCGAGCCCGGCCTGAACCCG
Source organism: Solirubrobacterales bacterium (assembly GCA_019240115.1). Classification (GTDB taxonomy): domain Bacteria; phylum Actinomycetota; class Thermoleophilia; order Solirubrobacterales; family Solirubrobacteraceae; genus Palsa-465. The sequence goes on from JAFAYV010000048.1 coordinate 21,066, forward strand.
GGGACTGGCCTGGGGCGCGACGCGAATCCCGCCCTTCGCTTCCTGGCCAAGTACGTCGCCGCGCCTCTCGCGCCCCTCATCCCGCACTGGAGCACCCCGACGCGCGCCGCTCAGATCATCACCGCGATCCTCATGAGCCAGTCAGGCCAGACCGGCGTGTACTACGACGAGAACGGCCAACCGATGGTCGGGTCGACCCAGGTCCGCGACCCGGCGTTCCAGGACCGCGTCGTCGCCGAGACCCGTGCCCTTCTCGCCTGTCGCCGCTGTCGTTGACGGACTCCCCGGGTGGTGTAAGTCCGTCCCCTTCATCTGATCTCCAGGCCGGTCGCGCGCGGGTCCGGCTCGTCTGCCGCGTCGTACAACGCCGGCGCCTTCGTCCGCCTTCTGGCTATCGCCGACTTACCTTCGGCGCTGCCGTTGGCATCGATCGCCTTGCCGTGGTCGGCTCGGGCGCCGCTCGGGGCGGCCTCGTGGCGGAGGTGTCCGTCCCCGTCCACGACCTGGCCGGCCGTCTCGTCGGCTGGGGCGTGATCGGGCGTCGGCTCCTCGGAGACACCGTCGACCACCGTGACTCGGTTTCGGCCGCACTGCTTGGAGCGGTACAGACCGGCGTCGGCGATCTGGAGCAGCTGCTCCATCGAAACGGCGGCGGCGCTGTCGGTCACTCCGAAGCTGACCGTGAATCGCGGGTGCGCGCCGGTGTGTGCCGCCTCGAGCGAGTGCCGGATCCGGTCGAGCACCGGTAGGGCTTGATGGCGGTCGAGCTCGGGCAGGATGATTGTGAACTCCTCGCCGCCCCAGCGTGCGAGCACGTCACCGTCGCGCAGAGCGCCGGCGGCAATCTGCGAGAAGAATCGCAGCGCTCGGTCTCCCGCCTCGTGACCGTAGGTGTCGTTGATCGCTTTGAACTTGTCGAGATCGGCGACGGCGAGCGCGAACGGGGTGCCCGCCCGGAGCAGCTCACGGATCTCGACCTCGAGCGTCCGCCGGTTGATCAGGCCGGTGAGATTGTCGGTGGAGGCCTGAAGCTGCGTCTTCTCGAATGCTCGCACCGTGCCGATCCTCGCGCCCGCCTGCGTGGCGAGCGTCGCCATCCGGGCCATCTGCTCCCCGGCCGGCGGTGACCCCACCGGTCCGGTCGAGTGCAGAACCCCGAGCGCCCTTCCCATGAAGCCGACGGGCACGCACACCGCCGAGCACGGACCGGTGTCTCGGCCCCGCAGCTTGGGACAGGCATTCAACGCCTCACTGGAATCGAACGCGACCGGCTGGCCGCGCCGGACTGCCACGCACGCAAACGGCGACTCGACCGAGCAACCCGGGGCACCGGCCAGCGGGTTGGATGCAACCCGTCGCAGATGGGCTCGGCTGGAGTCGGCCAACAGCAGCTCGGCCGGACTGGTCGACGAGATCTCCGTGATCGCGCGCTCGACGACCTCGTAAGTGGCGTCCTCCTCGTCGACCATCTCGAGCGCCTGGCTCAGCTGCGTGCCGAACACGTCGCGCTGACTCTGGGCCCGAAGCTCGCCGGCCGCCGCCTCGAGCGCGTCATGCGCGTCACGTGCGCGCTGCGCCACGGCGTGCAGCTCCCGCTCACGCTGCTCGGTCAACGCGCGTGAGTGTCGCAGCGCAAGCCCGAACCGCAGGCCCGAGACCATCAGCGCGAGCAGCGCGAGGCCCATCCCCACACGGCTGACCCCAGAGACGATGCCGACGAACAGGATCGCCATCGCGAGCAGCGAGGCAACCATAGGAACCAGGAACCCCGAGGACTGGTTCTCCCGCGCGGGTCGACCCGACCCCGGAGCCAGCCACGACGCGGCCACGATCAACAGCAGTGAGGTCGGCCAAGCCGCCGCATTCAGGGCGTTGCCCACGACCCCGCCAGCCAGCGCCGGGAACACCGCGACGCAATCCCCGACCACGTTCACGATCCCGGCCCCGGCGAGTAGGTACCAGCGTGCGCGCCTGCCCGAGGACAACAGCGCAATCCCGATCAGCGTCAGACCGAACACCGGCACGTCCAGCGACGGGTAGAGGAGATTGGTCGCGACCGTCGCTGTGTCCTCTCCGACGGCATGCTGGATCGCCGTGAACAGGAACGCGATCAACGCGGCCGAGGAAACCAGCAGCACGAGCAGGCCATCGAGGTAGTTCGCAGCCGTGGTCTTGATCACGTCGCGGTGCATCAAGGCCATGAGGCCCGCAAACGCGAGCGGGAAGTAGCCGGCCCAGAAGTAGTTGAACAACGCCGGGCTCCCCGCGTGCTCGCCGTGCGCGCTCATGTAGGTGTTCACGAAATCCCCCAGCGACCAGAGGGCTCCTCCCAGGCCAAGGGGAAACGCGAATCCGCGGGCCTGTCGATCGACCAGCCCGCGGGCAAAGATCAGCGAGCTCGCGAGCAGCTCAAACCCCGCCACCCCCCAGCCGTCAAGCCAGACGTGGGAATCGCTCACCGGCCTCGCGAGCAGCGAGACCACGTAGCCGGCCAACACCACAAACAGCACCCCGACCGGCGCTCGCACCCATGCCGACGCGACATCGGGACCCGTTGGAAGATCGCGACCGCTCGCCGCGCCGTCCTCCGTGGCGCCGCTCGACCCTGCCGCCCACCCGTTGCCACGAGCTGCTTCCACCACCGTCACTCCCAGCTACCGACCCCGCCGACGACGAGCACTAGGGACGCGGACGCGACACACGCCACAGTCGAGCATCCCGCCATAGCCACGTGAGGCCGCATATCTCGGTCATCGGTCGGAGATCGGCGAGCTGTAGCCGTGCAAACCCCGCAGCCCCGGATCCGCATAAACCCGAAATCAGCTGTCGGGAGGCTCATCAGGCTGGCCGAGTGGTCGCTCACCGCCCGATAAGATGCAAGCCGTCTCCTAGATATTTCCCATGACCGTTTCGCAATCGACTTCCGCCGACCGCCCGGTCGCGACCCGCCGCCGCGGTGAGGCGCTCGAGAACGCTCTGCTGGATGCCGCGTGGACCGAGCTTCGGAGTGTCGGCTACGCCAAGCTGACGATGGAGCGAGTCGCCGACCGAGCCAATACGAGCCGCGCGGTGATCTACCGCCGCTGGCCAAGCCGGCACGAGCTCGTGATCGCGGCGCTGCTGCACCAGCAGCCGACCGGCGGGAGCCGGATCCCGGACACCGGCAGCCTGCGCGAGGACGTGCTCACCATCATGCGACGGGCGGCCCGGCGCATCTCGGACATCGGCCCGGCGACGGTCACCGGGCTGTTGAACGACCTGATGGCCGACGATGCATCGCACGCGATCATCGACCAGCTCGCCCGCGGCGGCGCTGAGGTCATGAACCGGGCCCTCGCCCGAGCCGCCGCCCGGGGCGAGGCGCGCGAGCACGTGCCCGAGCGCGTCGCCCGGCTCCCCCTCGACCTGATCCGTCACGAGCTGATCCTCACGCACCGGGCCCCGTCCAGCGCGACCCTTGAAGCGATCGTCGACCAGATCTTCCTGCCACTCGTCAAGCCGCTGCTCTGAGGACCAGACGAGGCCGCTGCCCAGCTCGCCGCGATCCGGGCTCAGGTCGCTGCGCGTGCCTGGGCGGTGGGGGGCACCGTGATGAGTTCGTCGAGGACATGGGCGATCGCTGGGTCGCCGAGCGTGTAGCGGACGATTCGTCCGTCGCGGTGAGCGTTGACGATCCCTTCGGCTCGGAGGAGGCGCAGGATCTGGGAGACCTTGGCGTCAGCAAGGTCGGTGGCGATGGCGAGATCTGAGACGCTGATTGGACCGTCGCGCATGCAGACGAGCAGCGAGAGTCGGGATGGTTCCCCGAGTAGCGAGAGGCGTTTGGCCCACGCGGACACGGGTTGGCGTCGGAGCGCTTCGATCGCCTGGCAGGCGCGGTGACCGTCGATCGTGCGACGGTGAGCGCGATCGGCGGGGACGAGGTGCATGGGCCGAACTCTACCGCGGCCGGTGCCGGTTTCACATATCTGCAGTTGTGAACTATTGACATCAATGGCTGCGCGTCCTAGGCTGCCCGAGCCTCGGCCGCAGATCCGGGGTGGCGTGGTGCCAAGCGAAGTCCGGTGAGATTCCGGCGCTGTCCCGCAACGGTGATCCCCCAGCCGGGGGTTAGCCCGGTCGCCTTGGCCCTCGTCTGACGACCAACCCTCGGATGAAGGGCGGTTCGTGCGCTCTCAGCGCACTGGCTCCTTCATCCTCCGAATCGTTCTGGAGGATGAGCACATGACCGGCAGCATTCGGCGGTTCCTCAGCGGATGGCATTCGTTCTCGCGCGTCGAGCGCAAGCGGGCCGGCGGGATGCTGGCCGTGATCGTCGCGCTCAACGCGGCTGGCTGGGTCATTTTCGCCGTCGCGATCCTGCCGCATCACTTCAAATACAGCGGCCTGGGCATCGGCATGGGCGTCGCGGTGACCGCGTGGACCCTGGGCTGCCGACACGCGTTTGACGCCGACCACATTGCCGCGATCGACAACTCCACCCGGAAGCTGCTCGCGGACGGCAAGCGCCCGTTGGGCACCGGGTTCTTCTTTGCGCTGGGGCATTCGAGCATCATGCTGGTCGTCGGCACCGGAATCACGATCGCCGCCAGGTCGGTGTTTCATGCGGTCGTCACTCCAAGCTCGGGGTTCGAGACCGCCGGCGGGGTGGCGGGAACGGCGATGTCGGCGTCTTTCCTGTGGCTGATCGCCGGGCTGAACCTGGTGGTGTTCGCCGGGATCGTCGGGGTGTTTCGCGGGATGCGCCGCGGCGAGTTCTCAGAGGCCGAGCTGGAGAAACAGTTGGAGTCGCGCGGGCTGATGTACCGCTTTTTCGGCAGGTGGATGCGGTCGATCAACCACACGTGGCAGATGTTCTTCGTCGGCTTCGTGTTCGGAATCGGCTTTGACACGGCGACCGAGGTGCTGCTGCTCGCCGGGACCGCCGCGGCAGCGACGCAGGGGCTGCCCTGGTACGCCGTGCTCACGCTCCCGTTGCTGTTCGCCGGGGGGATGACACTGTTTGACAGCTTCGACGGGTTCTTCATGAACACCGCCTATGGCTGGGCGTTCGCCCGCCCCGTCCGCAAGGTCTATTACAACCTCACGATCACCGGGCTGTCGGTCGCGGTGGCATTCTTGATCGGAGGGATCGAGATCACCGGGCTGCTCTCCAGCGAGCTGCACCTCCACGGCTGGTTCGGCGACGCCATGGCCAACTTCGATCTCAACACCGCCGGATTCATGGTCGTCGGACTGTTTGTCGTGATCTGGGGCGGCGCGCTGGCCGTCTGGCGCTTTGGCGACGTCGAAGCACGCTGGGAGGCCGCCGCCCGACAGCGGCACGACCCCGCCCAGGTCGAACACGCCAGCGCGAACTCATAGCCGACCAGATGAACTCGAGCCGCACGATGCACCGAAACCCAGTGGCGGCGTGAGACTCGCGCCGGCGACACCGAGTCAGGCGGCGGGAGGGTGAGCACCACGGCGGCGGTCCTGTCCGCGTCGGTGGGGGTCGGGCTCGGGCACGCCATCCTTCCCGACCATTGGGTGCCGCTGGCGGTGTTCGGCCGCACGCAACGCTACCCGCTCTCAAAGATCGCGCGGCTATCGGGGTTGGCCGGGGTGGCCCACGTGCTGCTCTCGATCGTGCTCGGCGCGGTGATCATCGCGGTCGGCCTGCAGTTCCGCTCCAGCGTGCAGTCGGTCCAGGACACGATCGTCGGCGGGCTGCTGCTCCTCACCGGTCTGGGCTTTGTCGCTCTCGAGCTGGTCGGCCACGGCCATCGTCACGGCCCCGGCGGGCACACGCACGGCGAGAGCACTCATGCTCATCACCCCCACGACGACCACGACCACGACTTACCCGATCGCGCTGAACATACCCACACCCCCCGCAGCCATGGTCGCCCCGGTGATCCGAGCGCTTCCCACAGCCACGCGCTCGCACGGCACGTCCATGGGCATCCTGGCGACGAGCAGCCCATCACCAGGACCCCTGGCGCTGTCGGTCGCCGCAGGTGGTCGCGGATGAGCACGGTGATGGTCCCGCTCGGCGCCGCAGCGTCGCCGGACCTGACGATCCTCCCCGTCTTCTTGGCCGCCGCTGCTGCAGGGGTCGCGACCGCGATCAGCTCCATCGTGCTGTTCGCCGCGGCGACGATCGGGACCATCGTCACGCTGACCCTTCTCGCTGGCGGCGGGGGATACCAGCTCACGGGCGAGTGGCTCGAGCGGTGGGGCAATGCGATCACGGCGGTCGTGCTGATGGCCATCGGTGCGCTTGTCCTGCTCGGCATCATCTAGCTCCCAGTCCTCAGCCGCGCGTCAGCTCAACGTGCTCCCTTCGACGCGGAGAAACCCTCGGCGGCGCGAACCGGTCCGACCTGAGACTGCCGTCGCATGATCAAGCGGCACAGCCGGTTGAACGCCCCCGGAGGTTCCTAGAGATGTGAAAGGGCGATGTCGTGAGATGCCGGTGCCGGGTTTGCCGCAGAGGATCGTGATCGTCTGGCGTGGCGGTTGGCGACGGGGGCCTGCGGCTTGGTGGTCGGCGAGCTCGGCACGGAGCTTGGTGTAGAGCTCGCGGGCG
>JAFAYV010000087.1 GCA_019240115.1 Solirubrobacterales bacterium
TCCTCAGCGGCGACGGGCGACAGCTTTGTCGCAGGTCAGCCCACGGCGACCAATCCGCGGTGAGTCAGCCCGCCGTCCGCTGAGGACCATCCACCACACGCCCGCTCAAACGCAAGCGCCCGGTCAGCCTCTCACTGAAATCTGCACAGCGTCCCCGAGTTTTCCCGTTTCGCTGCGCTCAGCGCCCCCGATGCGACATATCGCTGCGACGGATGTAGGTTTGTCGCACCGGGGGCCTCCTCGCTGACGCCCGGGTGTGGTCGACGAATTGGGATACGCCCGCCCGTGGCGCAAAAGCATCTTCGAGACGCGGTGGCGAGCGTTCATCAGATCGCTACGGCAGGCGTCGTGCGCGCGGAGCAGCTCCCGCGCGGAGTCCACCGCCGGCCAGGGCACCACCACCGCCGTCAGCGAGCCGGCCCTCAGAGAGCCAACCAGCGGCTCGGCGTGCTTGCGATCGGTCTTGACCCCGCGTGGCGTCTGAGCCAGTCCACCGGCGTCGGGATCCCCCAGACTAGGAGGTCGGGCTCGCCATAGAACGCGGCATCAAACGAGTTACCTCCAGTGAGGAGCGCCACCAGCGCGGTGGCTGGTCTGTGCGGATCACCTGCCGTCCGCGCGGTAGCGCTGACGACCGGGAGCGCACGTCGGCTACCGCGCGTCCGGGGCCGTGGCAGGGGCCACCGATGCGTCTTGGTGCGGCATGTCGAAGCGCGCCACCGTGAACGCGATCAGCACCGGCACGTGCACGGCGTAGACGACAAGCGAGAGGGTCAGCACGACCAGCGTCCCGCCCGAGAGGCCGTCGTACAGAAAGGCGTACAGGATCAGGCCGGCGGTGACGGCGTAGGCGAGAACGGCCCAACGGGCGATCTGGAAGAAGCGATTCCAGTTGAAGCCCGCGACGCGGGACAGCGCGAGGAGGTTGCCCGTGAGCAGCGCGGCCGAGAGCGCCAGGAGCACCACCGCGGGCGCGAGCGGGACGTGCTCGGGCAGGTGCGCGGACAGGTAGATGCCCCCGGCCACGATCAGCGCCAGGGACGCCATTCCGACCTCGGTGACCGGCGGCAGCCGGCGCTCGGTGGACGCCGAGCTCATCCGGAGGCCAATCCCGAGCTCATCCGGAGGCCAATCCCGAGCTCAACCGGAGGCCAATCTGGTCATGATGACGAGCGTCGCGATCTGCATCAGGCCGGTGATCCCGGCCGAGTAGATGAAGCGCTTCATGAGCCGCTCGATCACCTCGGGTCGCGGATGGGGCTTCTTCAGCTCGATGAGGACGGCGATGTTCGCCGGCTCGAGCAGCCCCAGCGCGATGATCGCCATGACGCCGACGACCACGTAGCTCGCGACGACCCAACCGTGGTCGGGGCTGGAGGTCAGCACGAAGCCGAGCTTGTTGCCGAGCTGCCAGCCGGCGGCGAGCGCCACCGTGACCACGGTCGGCATGATCAGCACCATCTTCGGCATCAGCCGTGTGGTCAGCTCGATCCGTGCGGGGATCGACAGACGGCCGAGGATCGGACCGAGCACCAAGCCCACGAACAGATCGATGATCGTCCATGCGGCCCCGCCGACGACGTGCAGGAACATCAGTGGCCAGAGCTTGTTGACCGCGATCGCGACGATCAGCGCCACGAAGACGACCGCGACGCCGATCAGTCCCTTGCGAGGGACGACCTCGAACCCGATGCGAGCCGGCGGCGCGCCCGCCTGCTCCGGCGCTTGCGCGGGTCCGACGGTTATGGACGCCCCGGTCATCTCCGATCCTCCGCTCTGGGCCCCGACAGAGCTGACCGCCCGTCCCGACCCCGTGTCGCGACCGGCGCGCCCTTCAGGCCAGCGCGGACCCTACCAGCGTCGAAGGGCGATGTCCATGCGTGTCGGCTAGCGCGCGGATGAGGCGACGAACCGGGCCACGGCGGCGATCTGTGCCTTGGACAACGACCCCGCGAAGCTGGGCATCGGCCCGCCACCCTGCGTGACCTGGCGAGCGACGGCAGCGACCGACGGCTTCAGCTCGTCGAGATTCGGACCGATGCTCCCCGTCGCGCCGGCGGCCGCCAACGTATGGCATCGCGAGCATCCGGCGCTCGCAAAGATCCGCTGGCCCGAGCTCGCCGCCGACCCGCCCGACGCAGCGGAGGACGATCCTCCGCACGCCGACACGGCGAGCCCGGCGACTACGGCGACCACGGCGACGGTGGCCCGACGTCGCCTCATGTCAGGCCCGCGCGCCGCATGCCGGCAGCATGCTATCGGTGCTCGAGGCGACAGACCGCGGGCTCGCCGAATGGATCATCAGCTTGCGCACGGGCGGCGCCCGGCCCGTGGTCGGGGACCGCATCCCGCCTCTTCTCAGACGGTCTGCAGGCCCTCGGACCGGCGAGCGTGGACGTCGGCGGCGCCGGTCTCCTCGAGCTCGCGCCCACGGGTGCTCGGCGCGAACGCGATCCCGATCAGTCCCGAGACGAACAGCAGTGCGGCGAGCACGAAGGCGAGCGTGCTGAAGCCGGCCTTCTCGACGGTCGGCAACAGCAGGATCCAGCCGCCGAGACCCACGCGCACGACGCCGAACATGAAGCCCTGCGCGGTGGAGCGCAGCAGGGTGGGAAACAGCTCCCCGCTCCACAGCTGGAACAGCGACTGCTGGCCGATGCCGGCGCCGACGCCGAAGAGCAGCACGTTGAACAGCGCGACCACGAACGTCACGTGCAGGAAGATGAACGGGATGAAGGCGAGGATCTGCAGACCGCTGGCCCAGGTCAGCAGCTTGCGGCGGCTGACGGAATCGACCAGTGGCATGTAGAGGGCACCGACGGAGACGGCGGTGGAGGCAAACCAGATCGCCTGCAGCGCGTAGGTAGCTCGCGGCGTCGTGGACCCCACGGCATCGAGGATCGATGGGAAGAAGAATCCATACGTGCCGGCCACGAGGTTCCACACCCCGTACATGAGGATCAGAAACGTAAGCGCTCGCACATGCCGACGCGTGAACAGCTCGCGGAAGGCGCTGGCCGCGCCGGCGGCCTGCTCCTGCGCACGCGTCCACAGCGCCGACTCCACCATCCGCTGGCGCAGCGCCCAGGTCAGCAACGCGACGACGAACAGCTGCGCGAAGAGGATCCGCGGCATCGTGTGGCCGAGCCCCAGGAGCGCGATGCCCAGGATGAGCGGCACGAGCGTGCCGACGTACCAGAGCACCTGGGCCAGGCCGGCCACGCGACCGCGCGACTCGGTGGGCGCGGTCTCCGTGATGAGCGTCCAGGAGGCGGGAACGTCGGCTCCCACGGTGAGCCCGACCACGAAGTAGCCGAAGATCAGCATCCACGAGGCCTGCGCAAAGATGATCCACAGCACGCCGAAGGCGTAGAGCAGCAGGTCCCACTGGTAGATCCTCTTGCGACCGAGCACGTCGCAGATCCGCCCGCCGACGAGCGCGCCGAGGCCGGCCGAGATCGCGTTGGAGCTGAACGCGCCGAGCAGCGAGACGAAGCTCGACCCGAAGCCGAACTGCTTGGTCCAGATCGGCAGCGACACCGCGCCGGCGACGATTGAGCCCGAGTCGATGTAGTTCGCCATCGCGGCCAACAGCGTCCTGCGCCATTGCGCTGCACCGACGGCTTGCCTCTCAACTCTCACGTACATGTCCTACCCGGTCTGATGATCGTTTATGCGCGAATCTGATCTATATTCCCCCGAACCGATCAGTCAAGGCTGACGTCGGTACGTCGCCGGTTCTGCACTCGAGCGCCCAACGTGCGCAGCCGGCGCAGCTCGCCATCGGTGAGGTCGACGGTCTCGACGCGGGTCACGGACTGCACCGGGGCAATCGCCACCAAGCCGCGCGCCGTGAGCTTGGATCGGTCGACCAGCAGGATGGTTTCCCCCGCCTGCGCCATCATCGCCTGCTTGACCTCGGCTTCGAGAGGGTCAGCTTCGGTGAGCGTTCCGTCGGCGGTCAAGGCCTTGACGCTGAAGAACAGGTGGTCGGGGAAGTGCTCGCGGACCGACTGCACGGCCAGGGGTCCCACGAAGGAGCGATTGACGCGGCGCAGGGTGCCGCCGACCATCACCACACCGATCGAGGGCGGCGACCGTTCGAACAGCAGATTCGCGATCGGCAGGCTGTTGGTCAGCACGGTGGCGGCGAGTCCCCGCTCGGCCAGGCATCGCGCGACGAAATAGCTGGTCGTGGAGGAGTCCAGGAAGATCGTCGGATTTGGCGCCAGCGCCGTGACCGCCGCCACCGCGAGGCATCGCTTCTCCGGCACGTGGGCTGACAGCCGGCGGGCGAACGCGTCCTCGTGCGCGTGGGCCCCGGGCCGGATGGCGCCGCCGTGGGTGCGGCGAGCTTCGCCACGCTCGGCCAGCTGCGAGAGATCGCGTCGCGCGGTGATCGGCGAGACCCCGAAGCGAGCCTGCACCTCGGCGACGGTGATCGAGCCTCGCTCGCCGAGCTGCTCGAGGATCGCTTGACGACGGGTCTCGGCGAGCGGGTTCCCGCCTTCATCTTGCTTGCGCGGCATCTGTCCGAGCCTCGGAGGATCGTGAGGTGCGGGGTCATGATACGGACGGCCGATGATCGCTTGTGGTCGTTTGTGCACGATTCGCTTCGGGAAGCCTGACTCCGATGGAGTTCGCGGCCATCGACCTTGGCGCCTCCAGCGGTCGGGTCCATCTCGGCCGGCTCGCGGATGGCGTGCTGACGCTCGAGGAGGCTCATCGCTTTCCCAATCGTCCGGTGCGTCTGCCCGACGGCCTGCATTGGGATCTCCTGCACCTGTACCGCGAGGCGGTCGAGGCGCTGCGCGGGCGCACGCTGGCCGGCGTCGGCGTCGACTCCTGGGCGGTCGACTACGCGCTGCTCGACGAGCAGGGACGGCTGCTCGGACTGCCGTTTCACTACCGCGACGACCGCACGCGGGACATGATGGCCGGCTTTCCGCGCGAGGAGGCCTACGCGGTCACCGCGATCCAGACGATGCCGATCAACACCGTCTTCCAGTTGCTTGCCGAGCGGGATTCGCCCGCGCTGCGCTCCGCCGATCGCATCGCGCTGATCCCGGACCTGATCGCTCACTGGCTGAGCGGCGAACTGGTCAACGAGCGAACCAACGCCTCGACGACCGGTCTGCTCGACGCCCGCACCGGCGAATGGTCGCAGGAGCTGATCGCGCGCCTCGGATTGCCGGCCCGCCCCTTCGGAGCGCTGGTCGACCCCGGGACCGCGCTCGGAACCGTCAGGGACCATCACGGGATCGACGCAGCGGTCTTCGCGGTGGCGTCACACGACACCGCGTCGGCGTTCGTGGGCACCCCGCTGACCGATCGACGCTCGGCGATCCTCTCTTCCGGCACCTGGTCGCTGCTCGGCCTCGAGCTCACGGGGCCCGTGTTCTCAGATGCGGAACTGTCCAACGAGCGGGGGGTGGATGGAACCATCCGGCTGCTCAAGAACGTGATGGGGCTCTGGCTCGAGCAGGAGTGCGCCCGTGCCTGGGGCGCGTCCGCCGAGGATCTGCAGGCGGAGGCCGCGACGGCCCGCGCCGACGTGCCGCTGTTCGATCCCGATCGCAAGGAGCTCCTCGCGCCGGGTGACATGCCGGCCCGCGTCGCCGCGGCCTGCGGGGAGCGCAACCTCGGTCACGGCGAGATGATCCGCTCGATCTATCTGTCGTTGGCCTGCCGATACCGCACGGTGCTCGAGCGCTTGGAGCGCGCCGCAGGCCGAGACGTGCGCGCCATCCACGTGATCGGCGGCGGGGCTCGCAACGCGTTGCTCTGCCAGCTCACCGCCGATCTGTGCGAGCGCGAAGTGCGCGCGGGCCCCACCGAGGCCGCAGCCGTGGGCAACCTGCTCGTCCAGGCTCGCGCCGCCGGAGAGCTCGCTTCGCTGGACGATATGCGTGCGGTGAGCGCGGCCTCGGTCCGGCCTTCGGTCCACGAGCCCTCGTGGGCCGCCGAGCAGGTGCAGGAGGCGCTGGGCCGCTTTGCCACGGCGCAGGCGACACCCCTCGGCGCCCATGCCTGACCTCACCGTCGCTTTCCGCGAGCTGGTGATCGAGACTCCGTCCTGGGGTTATGGCGATTCGGGGACCCGGTTCGGGGTGTTCCCGCAGCCGGGGCGACCCCGCGACCTCGGCGACAAGCTCGACGATGCCGCCGAGGTGCATCGTCTGACCGGCACGGCGGGGGCGGTCGCCTTGCACTTCCCTTGGGACGCCGTCGATGACTACGGCGCGCTGGGCGCCGAGATCGCGTCACGGGGCCTGCGCGCGGGCGCGGTCAACCCCAACCTGTTCGAGGACCCCGAGTACAAGCTGGGTTCGGTCGCCCACCCCAACGCCCGCGTCCGCGAGAGAGCCATCGCCCATCTGCGGCAGTGCGTGCGGATCGCCGAGCAGATCGGCAGCGACGCGCTCTCGCTGTGGCTGGCCGACGGAACCAACTACCCCGGGCAGGACGATCTCCGCGAGCGCCGTCGGCGGCTCCTCGATGCCCTGAGCCGCGTCTACGCCGAGCTGCCGCTCGACCACGAGCTCCTGATCGAATACAAGTTCTTCGAGCCCGCGTTCTATGCCACCGACCTCGCCGATTGGGGCAGCGCGCTGCTCGCCTGCGTGCGCCTCGGGGAGCGGGCGAGGGTGCTCGTCGATCTCGGCCACCACGCGCAGGGGGCCAACATCGAGCAGATCGTCGCCCTCCTCAGCGACGAGGGCCGGTTGGGCGGCTTTCATTTCAACAACCGCAAGTACGCCGACGACGATCTCATCGTCGGCTCGGTCAACCCGTTCGAGCTCTTCCTCATCTTCGTGGAGCTCGTCGCGGCCGACCGGCTGCCACGGCTGACGATCGACCAGAGCCACAACGTCGAGCCCAAGGTCGAGGCGATGGTGCTGAGCGTCGTCAACATCCAGGAGGCCTACGCCAAGGCGCTGCGCGTTGATCGGAAGGCGCTCGTGGCGGCGCAGCGAAGCGGCGATGTCCTCGGCGGCCACGAGGCGCTGCTCGAGGCGTTCAACGCCGACGTCCGCGGCGACTGCGCGGCGGCGCGCGCCGCTCTCGGCGCCGCGCCGGACCCCATCGAGGCGCTGCGGGCCTCCGGCTATGCCGCCCGGGCTGCCGTGCAACGCGCGAAGCCCAAGCCAAGGAGCTGAACCGCTGATGACGATCCAGACCCCCATCGTCGACCCCGTGGAGGATCTCTGGCCGGCGCGCGACGCGCCCGGCGAGCTGCTCGAGGAGCTCACGCTGGCCTCGCACCTGCTCGCAGCCAACCGTGCGATCGCCAACTTCGGCGGCGGCAATACCTCGGCCAAGGGGAGCACCACCGATCACGTCGCGCGTGAGGTCCACACCATGTGGGTCAAGGGCTCGGGCTCGGATCTGGCCACGATCGAATCCGATCAGTTCACCGCGCTCAGGCTCGAGGAGATCCTGCCGCTGATGGACCGCCAAACGCTGAGCGACGAGGACATGGTCGCCCATCTGGCGCGCTGCCAGCTCGACCCCACGATGCCACGCGCGTCGATCGAGACGCTGCTCCACGCCTTCATCGCCGCTCCGCACGTGCATCACACGCATCCCGACGCGATCAACGTGCTCGCCGGGAGCGTGCACGGAGAGCAGCTGCTGCGCGAGTGCTTCGGCGCGAGCGCCGCTTGGGTGCCGTATCTTCGACCGGGCTTCACCCTGTCCAAGCAGGTCGCCGACGCCGTCCGGACGGACCCACGGCTGGAGCTGATCGTGCTCGCCAAGCACGGGCTGATCGTGTGGGGCGAGAGCGCCGAGGAGTGCTACCGACGGACCGTCGAGGCGATCAACCGTGCGGCGGACTTCGTCAACGAGCGTACCGCCGGCCAGTCACGATTCGGAGGCGGCGAGCAGGCCGCGGAGAATCGAGCGCTGTTGTCCGAGCTGCTGCCGGCGATCCGCGGGGCGCTGTCCTCGGAGCGCCCCAAGGTCCTGACCGTCGACACGTCGCCCCGCGCGCTCGAGTTCGTCTCGTCGGCCGCGGCGCCGCAGCTGGTCACCGTCGGGGCGCCCTGCCCTGACCATCTCGTGCACACCAAGCGTCTGCCGCTGTGGGTCCCGTACGACCCCGACCTCGACGACGTCCGCACTCTGCGCGAGCGGATCGCAGAGCGCGCCGAGCGCTACCGGTCGGACTACCGCGCCTACTTCGAACAGCATGCCGCCGCGGAGCAGACGCCCGCCGACCCCGACGCTCGCATCGTGCTGGTCCAAGGACTCGGTCTGGTGGCCGCCGGCACCAGCACGAAGGCGGCTATCACGTCCCGCGATCTCTACCACCGTGCCATCGAGGTCATGGCCGGAGCCCAGGCGCTCGACGAGTTCGTCTCGCTGGACGCCGCCGAGAGCTTCGCGATCGAGTACTGGCCGCTGGAGCTCTACAAGCTGGCGCAGGCGCCGCCGGCCGGAGAGTTCCAGGGCAAGGTGGCGTTGGTGACCGGAGGCGGTGGCGGCATCGGGCGAGCGATCATCGACGAGCTGGCTGGCGCCGACGCATGCGTCGTGGCTCTCGACCTCGACGAGGAGAGTGCCCGGGAGGCGGTCGAGAAGTACGGGGATCGCGGGCTGGCCGTGGGCGCCGACGTCACCTCTGAGGCGGCGATCGCCGACGCGTTCGGCGCGACCGTGCGGTGTTTCGGCGGTGTCGACATCGTGGTCGCCAATGCCGGTATCGCCTCGTCGGCGGCGATCGAGGACACGACGCTCGACGAGTGGAACCGGAACTTCTCCATCCTGGGGACCGGCTGTTTCCTCGCCGCGCGAGAGGCGTTTCGCCTGCTCAAGGAGCAGGGTCGCGGCGGCGCGGTGATCGTCGTGGCGTCCAAGAACGCCCTCGCGGCGGGCAAGAATGCCGCCGCCTACAGCGCCGCCAAGGCCGCCGAGCTGCATCTGGCACGCTGCCTGGCCGAGGAGGGCGGCGCCGACGGCATCCGCGTGAACACGGTCAACCCGGATGCCGTCCTGCAGGGCTCCAAGATCTGGGATTCATCGTGGCGTCGCCAGCGCGCCGCCGCCTACGACGTCTCACCGGATGACCTCGACGAGCTCTACCGTCAACGCAACGCGCTGAAGGTCAGCATCTATCCGAGCGACATCGCCCAAGCGGTGATCCACTTCGCCTCCGAGCGCCGCTCGGGCAAGAGCACCGGCAACCTGCTCAACGTCGATGGAGGAGTCGCCGCGGCGTATGCTCGCTGAGGCCAACCGCCTCAGATCGTCTCCAGCCAGAAGCGGCGTCGAAGGCCTTCGACCCCGAGCGCGCTGACGAGCACCAGGCCGGTGACGACGTACTGCCAATAGGAGCCCACGCCGTAGAGATTGAGCGCATTGCTGACGAGGGTGAAGAACAGCGCCCCGGCGAACGAGCCGGCCAGCGTCCCGCGACCTCCGTTGAGGCTCGTACCGCCGACGACGACGGCGGCGATGACGTTGAGCTCGTAGCCGGTGGCCACCGTCCCGTCGGCGGAGGACACCAGCCCCGTCAGCAGGACGCCGGCCAGCGCGGTGCAGACGCCCACGAGAGCGAAGGTGGCCACCCGGACGCGCTCGAGCGGGACGCCGGCGATCAGGCTGGCCTGCTCATTGCTGCCCATGGCGCGCACATGACGGCCATACCGGGTGCGCCAGAACAGGTACCAGCACACCAGGTAGGTCCCGATCATGAACAGAAACGGCGTGGGAATGCCGGCGATCGACCCCGCCCCGAGCGCTAGGAAGGTGGTGTTGGAGACGACCACCACCTGGTTGTTGGTCCAGATGTAGGCGATGGCCAGGTACACGTACTGGGTGCCCAGCGTCGCGACGAAGGCCGGCACGCGCAGCCGGGAGACGATCAGCCCGTTGACCGAGCCCAGCCCTGCCCCGAGCAGCAGCGCGGCCACGACCGCGATCACCACGCCGACGTCGCCGACCAGCTTGCCCGCGGCGATCCCGCACACCGCCAGCAGCGAGGCGACCGAGAGGTCGAAGGCGCCGCTGACGATCAGCAGCGTCATCCCAGCGGCGCCGATGCCGACGAAGGCCGACTGGCGCAGCACCCCGTTGAGGTTGTCCGAGGTGCCGAAGCTCGAGCTGGTGAGCAGGAGGACGATGACCAGGACGACGAGCACGACCTCGATCGTGTACCGCGCGGCGATGGTGGCCAGGCCGCTGCGAACGCGCTCCATCGCCTCAGACCCCCGGTCGCGCGGAGGGTCGGGACCCCGTCAGCCGGTCGCGGAAGGCCTCGAGCGCCAACGCGAGGATGAGCAGCAGACCGACGGCCAGATACTGGTAGAAGGTCTGCACCCCGAGGATGTTCAGCGCCGCGTTGATGCTCGCCACCAGGACCGACGCCAGCACCGTTCCCGGGAGATTGCCGCGCCCCCCGGCCAGGCTGGTCCCGCCCAGGACGACGACCGCGATCACGTTGAGCTCGAAGCCCATGCCCACCGTGGCGTCGACGTCTCCAACCTGAGCGGTCACGAGCACGCCGGCCAGCGCGGCGGTGAGGCCGACGATCGCGAACACCGCCACGATCAGGCTCCGGACGCGGATGCCGGACGCGATCGCCGCCTCCTCGTTGTCGCCGGCGGCGGCGGTGTGGCGGCCGAACCGAGTTTGGTTGAAGAGCACCCAGCCGGCGATCAGCGCCAGCAGGGCGATCACGAAGGGAAGCGGCACTCCGAGCACCACGTCGCGGCCAATCGCGGTGAACGCGCGGTCGCTGACAAGAAACGAGCCGCCGTTGCTGTAGAGCAGGGCGACGCCCTGCGCGATCGAGAGCATGCCGAGCGTGGCCACGAAGGCCGGCACGCGCAGCTGGGTGATGATCAGCCCGTTGATCGTGCCCGCCACCAGCCCGGCGAGCAGGGCGATCGCGATGGCCAGCGCCAGTGGGGTGCCGGTCGAAGACAGCTTGGCCGCGACGACCGCCGCCAGCGCCTCGACCGACCCGACCGAGAGGTCGATGCCGCGCAGCGCGATCACCATCGTCATGCCCACGCCGCACACGGCCAGCTGCGAGGAGTTGACGAGGATCGTCTTGAGGCTGGCCCCCGAGATGAAATGCGGCTCGAGCACCGAAACGACGACGAAGACCACGATCAGCACCGCCAGGAGGCCCGCGCTCTGCAGGACGTCGAGCAGGCGTCGCACGCTCAGGCGGCCGAGGGGCGAGCGCGGGACGGTGGTCGTGCTCATGCCGGTTGCTCCTTGTCCACGTCGACGTGCTCGTCCACAGCCTCGTCGTCGTCGCGACCGCGGACGGCGGCGGCCACGATGCTGTCCTCGTCGAGCTCTGCGGGACCGAGCACGCGCACCGCTCGGCCCTTGCTCATCACCAGGCAGCGGTCGCACACCTGCGAGAGCTCCAGCGCGTCCGAGGAGCTGACGACCACTGCGGCATCGTCGGCGGCGAGCTTGCGCAGCGCGCGGTAGATGTCGGACTTGGCGCCGACGTCGACCCCTCGCGTGGGCTCTGAGAGCAGAAGGACGCGAGCGTGGCTGGCCATCGCCCGACCGAGCAGCACCTTCTGTTGGTTGCCGCCGCTCAGCGTCGGGATCGGCTGCTCGGGTGAATCGGCGCGGATGTCGAGGAAGCTCTTGACCTGCTCGTACTCCTTGGTCTCGGCGCTGCGGCGCAGCAGCCAGGGTGACTCGCCGTCGTCGGGGGCGGCGGTGAGGAACAGGTTCTCTCGCACCGACAGGTCGGGGATCAGGCCCTCCGCCTTGCGATCCTCGGCCAGGAGGAAGACTCCGGCGGCCAGGGCGTCGCGGGGGTGGGTCGCGGTCAGCGAGGTTGCGTCGACCTCGGCGGTGCCCGCCGTCGGGTGCAGAAGGCCGAACAGCGCCCGCATCAACTCCGATCGTCCGGACCCCACGAGCCCGGCGATGCCGAGCACCTCGCCGGCGCGGACCTCGAAGCTGACCTGCGAGAAGTCACCCTCGAGCGACAGCTCGCTGACCCTCAGCAGGGCCTGGCGATCCTCGGCGACCTCCTGGGGCTCGTGGTCGACCGCCGTGAGCTCGCGGCCCAGCATCTGGGTGATGAGCTCGTCTTCGTCGATCGCCGCGGCAGCTTGGGTGGCGACCTGCTCTCCGTCGCGCAGCACCGTGATCCGGTCGGCCAGACGGAACACCTCGCCGAGCCGGTGGGTGACGTAGAGCACGCCCACGCCGCGGTCGCGGAGCGCGCCGACGACGTCGATCAGGCGGTCGACCTCGGCGGGATTGAGGGCGGCGGTGGGCTCGTCCATGATCAGCACCGACGGTTCCAGCGACAGCGCCTTGGCGATCTCCACGAGCTGCTGGTCGGCGATCGACAGTGAGCCGGCACGAGCCTGGGGATCGATCTCGAGCCCGAGCTGCTCGAGGAGCTCCGAGGTGCGCCGGCGCATGACCGGCCAGTCGAGGAGGCGCCAGGGTCGCCGCGGCTCGTGACCGAGCAGGACGTTTTCGGCCACCGACAGCTTGGGCACCAGGGTGAACTCCTGAGCCACGGTTCCGATCCCGGCCCGTCGTGCCGCCAACGGTCCGCCGAACCGCATGCTGCGGGAGTTCACCTCGAGCGTGCCCTCGTCGGGGCGGTGCAGGCCGGCGAGGACGCGGATGAGCGTGCTCTTGCCGGCTCCGTTCTCGCCCACCAGGGCGTGCACCTCGCTCGCGTGCAGGTCGAAGTCGACGCCGCGCAGTGCCTGCACGCCGCCGAAGCGCTTGACGATCCCGTGCGCGGCGAGGATGGGCTGCTGGTCGGGCATGGTCAGCCGCCCTGCGGGGAGCCGCCGACATAGAGCCGGACCGGGAAGTCGATCGTGCGACTGGCGGGCTGGGTGAAGGCGACGCGCTGGCCGTGCAACAGCGCGATCGCCGCTCGCACGGCGGTTCTTCCCTGGCCGATCGGGTTCTGGATCACGGTGGCCGCCATCTGGTGCTGCTGGATCAGCGCGAGCGCGGGAGCATCCCCGTTGAAGCCGACGACGATCGGGTTCCGAGCGCCGTTGCGTCCCTGCTGCGCGAGCGCCTGCACCGCGCCCTCGGCCTCGGAGTCGTTGGCGGCGAAGATCCCCGCCAGGTCCGGATGCGAGATCAGCATGTCCTGGGCGACCGTGAAACCCCCCTCGACCTCGTCGTTTCCGCTCAGCGTGCTGACGATCCGGAAGTCGTGATGCTCGGCCAGCTCGCCGCGGAAGCCGTTGACGCGCAGGACACCGGAGACGTTGCCGGGCGATAGCGAGATCACGCCGATCTGCTTGGTCCCCGGCCGGTTCTCGAGCCGTCCGATGAGGTAGCGAGCGGCGAGCGCGCCGCCGCCGGTATTGGCCGACTGCACGAACGCGTCGTACTTGCCGACGGCGCCGACGTCGCCGATGATGACCGGAATCTTGCGCGCGTGCGCGTCGTCCTCGATCGCGGTCAGGGCAGCGGGCTCGACGGGGGACACGATCAGCGCGCTGATGCCCTGGTTGATGAGATCCTGGCTGGTGGTCACCTCGGCGAGCTCGCTGCTCTGCTGGTCGGCCTGGACGACCCCGATGCCGAGCTTGGCCGCCTCGGCGTGGATGCCATTGGCGTAGCTCTGCCAGTAGGGGTCCTTGAGGTCGTAGACCGAGTAGCCGATCTTCAACGGCTTGCGGGCCTGGAAATGCGTCGGGCGCTGAGATCCCGCCTGCCCGCAGCCGGTCGCCAGCCCGGCAACGGCGACCCACAGCGAGAGCCCGGCGACCGTGCGCATGATCGCGCGCCTGGAGCGCATCCTCGTTTCTCTTCCTCCCGAAAGTTGAAACGTCTCAATAGACTCTATAGCCACCACCTGGGAGCGTCAAGAGATGGCCTCGGATCCCAAATCAGCACGCGGCGGCCGGGCGCGCTCGCGTCGCGAGCCGGGCATCAGCGACGTCGCGGCCGCCGCCGGGGTTTCGGTGGGCACCGTGTCGCACGTGCTCAACCGTCCCGAGGTGGTCGCGCTGCGGACCCGTGAACGCATCGAGCGGGTCATGCTCGAGCTGGGCTTCGTGCCCGACCTCAGCGCCCGTCGCCTGCGTCTGGGCATGGGGCGGGTCATCGGTGTCCAGGTGCTCGACATCGCCAACCCGTTCTGGGGCGAGGTGGTCCGCGGCGTGGAGGAGTCGGCGCGCGCGGCCGGCTACGTGATCATGGTCTTCAGCTCGAGCGAGTCGGCCGAGATCGAGGCGCGCAATCTCGATCTCCTGCGCCTGCACCGCGTCGACGGACTCCTGATCGCGCCCGTGGCCACCGACGAGCGTCGCCTGCGAGAGATCGATGCCCGGGGCACCCCGGTCGTCCTGCTCGATCACCGCAGCGAGCGCGGGCGGCTGCCGGCCGTGACCGTCGACGACGTGCTCGGCGGAGTCATGGCCGCCGAGTACCTGCGCGGGCGCGGGCATGAGCGGATCGCCTTCGTCACCGGACCGCTGGACATCGCGGCGTACCGTGACCGGCGTGCGGGCGTGCGCTCGGTGCTCCGCCGCCGACAGCGCCAGTGTGAGGAGGTCGTCGAGGTGCGGGTGGCGGGTCTGAACGCCCGCGAGGGCGCGGCGGCGGTGCAGCGCCTGCTCAGCCGCGATCCGCGGCCCACCGCGGTGCTGTGCGCCAACGACCTGCTGGCGCTGGGCGTCCTGCGCGGGCTGACCGAGCGCGGAGTTCGCGTCCCCGAGGACGTCTCGCTGATCGGCTATGACGACCTTGACTTCTCGGCGATGCTCTCCCCGGCGCTGACCACGATCCGCCAGCATCCGTTTCGGATCGGACAGAGCGCCGGCGAGCTGCTGATTGCACGCCTGACCGACCCGGACCTCAGCGCGCCGCGCCAGCTCCTGTTCGAGCCCGAGCTCGTCGTGCGGGCCTCGGCGTGACCGGCGCCGCCCGGCCGGCGGTGCTCACCGCGGGCGCCGGGACTTCCTCGGCGGGCGCCGCCGGTTGCCCCTCGGTCACGTCGACAGCTGCCCGTAGCCGCCGAGCCCCGGGCCGATGAAGCCCGACCGGTCGCGGGCTCGGCGGGCCAGATAAACAGCCGAGACGAGTGGGCCGAGGACGAAGAACAGGAGGAGAGCGATCTGCAACGCGGTCGACGCTGCGCTCGGCCCGGCACTGGGGGTGCAGTGCATGGCGGCATGTCCGACCGGGGCTCCGGTCGACGGATCGACCGCCGCGAACCCAACGCAGCGCCGCTTGGTACCTGTCAGCACGACGACGAGCAGCGCGGTGGCGATCCCGCCGGGGACGATCAGCGTCCCGATCACCTTGTCGCGCGTCGTCCACAGCCGCGAGCGCCACAGCAGGACGAGCCCGACCAGCCATCCCACGCCGGCGGCAAAGCCGCCGAGCACGAGCAGGATCACCGCGGCCCGCTCACGCCAGCGGCGTCGGTCCGCCGATCCGCCGACGGCAGACCGCTCGGCCTCGATGACGTCGCCGGGCGGCCCCAGGCGCTCGAGCACCTCGAGCGCCTCGTCGTCGCCGGCGCCGGGTGGGATGGCGGCGGCCAGGTGTCCCTCGATCTCCGCCGACAGCTCGCCCAGACGCTCCGGGGGCAGCCGACGGCAGACTCGCCGCAACCGTCGCAGATAGTCCTCGGCGAGCGGATGCAGGTGGTCGGGGGTCATGCCGTCGCTCCCACCTCGATGAGCGTGTCCACGGAGTCGCGAAACCGCGCCCACTGGCTCGCGAACGCCCGCAGCGCCGCGTCTCCATCCTGCGTGATGCGGTAATAGCGGCGGGGCGGTCCAGTCGCGGACTCGCGCCACGTGCTCTGCACCATCCCCTCGCGGCGCAGGCGTCCGAGCAGCGGGTACAGCGTGCCCTCGCTGGTGACCAGGCCCTCCGCCTCGCCGAGCGCCCGGACCAGGTCGAAGCTATAGCGCTCGCCATCGCGCAACAGCGCGAGCACGCAGAACTCCAGCACGCCCCGGCGCAGCTGGGTGATCGACGTCTCACCGTCCGGTACCATGCGAAACAAGGTAGCTGGCGAAGCCGATCTCGTCAAGCCGGCACGTCCCCGTCCGAGACAGGCGGCTACTCGAGCGCGAGCGGCGGCTCGGCCCCGGCGGGGGCTGCGGCCCGGCCACGCTGCCGCAGCGCCATCGCCAACGCCGGCAGGAACGCGACGGCGAGCATGACGAGCGCCCACACGAAGGAGTGGGCAAACGCGCTGGCCAGAGGTCCCCGGACGTGCGCCTGCTGGCTGGGCGACAGCCGCTGCACGGCCCCGAAGCCGCCGCGACCGCCGTGCAGGCCGAGACGATGGTTGATCTCGCTGGACAGGATCACGGTGAGGATGGCGGTGCCGATCGATGCTCCACCCTGGCGGATGATGTTCATCGCCGTCGAGGTCCGGGCGATCGCGGAGCGGGGGACCGCCTGCATCGCGGCGGTCATCGTCGGCATCATCGACAGGCCCATGCCGAGGCCGAGCACGAAGTTCAGGCCGCACAGCAGCACGTAGGAGGTGTGGGCGCCGACGAAGGCGAACGGGAGCATCCCGATCACGAGCAGGGGGAGGCCCACGGCCGGCAGCCACCAGGGGCCATGGCGGTCGGTGATCCGGCCGCCGATCGGCATCGTGATCATCGCTCCCAGTCCCTGCGGGACGAGCAGCAGCCCCGCGTCCAGCGCGGACGCGCCGCGGACGGACTGGTAGTAGAGCGGGATCAGCAGCAGCGCGCCGAAGAACGCGATCGCGAACAGCAGGAATATGCCGGCGGCCGCGCCCGCGCGCGTTTGCACGAACGTGCGAATGTCGATGAGCGGCTCGCTGGAGCGCCAGCTGTGCGCGAAGAACGAGGCGATGAGCCCCGCGCCGCCGACGATCGGCGCCCAGGAACGCGTCGCGGCGAAGCCGTAGCTGGAGGACTCGGCCAGCCCGAAGATGAGCAGCGCCAGGCCCGGGGACAGCAGCACCATCCCCAGCCAGTCCAGGCGATGCGCCGGCTGTGACTCGTCGGGGTCGAGCACCATCTGCCCGAGCACGAAGGCGAGAACCCCGATCGGCAGGTTGATGAAGAAGATCCACCGCCACGAGACGTCGTCGACGAGCCAGCCACCGAGGATCGGACCGATGATCGGCGCGATCAGCATCGGCACGCCCAGCACGCCCATGATCCGGCCCATCCGGTGGGGGCCGGCCTTCTTGGTCACGATCGTCATGACCGCCGGCATGATCATCCCGCCGCCGAAGCCCTGCAGCACGCGGAACACGATCAGCGACTCGGCGCTCCACGCGAGTCCGGAGAGCGCCGACCCCAGGGTGAACAGGACGAGCGAGCCGAGGTACAGGCGCTTGGTGCCGAACCGGTCGGCCGCCCAGCCGCTGGCCGGAATGACGGCCGCCAGCGCGAGCGTGTAGCCGGTTACGACCCACTGGATCGTCGTCAGCGACGACTTGAAGGCGAGCGCCAGGTGATCGATGGCCACGTTGACCACCGTCGTATCGAGGATCGACATGATGGCCCCGAGCATCACCACGCCCGCGACCACGAGCGTCTCGCGATCGAGCGCGTCCGTCGGCGCCGGGATGGGAGTGGCTTCGGCCATCGGGCGAGATCTTACCGGACTGGCTGGTCCGGATCGTCGCCGGACCTGTGGCGACGGCGAGCATCGAGATCTGCGCCGACCGGAGAGAGGTTATCGCCCCGCCGCGACGATCACGCCACGTCGCTCAGCCGTGTCTCGTCCGCCGGCGCAAGGCCGTCGTGGCGGGCCACGGCACCGGCGATGCCCTGCAGGGCGGCGAACATGATCAGTCCCAGGCCGGCGCCGGTGGCGATGTACAGCGGCCAGGGCCCCATCGCGTCGAGCAGCGAGTGGTGGATCGGCTTGCTGCGCAGGTACATGTAGTTGCCGCCGGTGATCACGTCGCCGAGGCCGGCGAGGACGGCCCAGGCGGCCGTCAGCGAGTAGACGCGCCAGATCGCGCCCGCGCGGGGGTACAGCCGGCAGCCGAAGACGAGCAGGCAGGCGCCGACGATCGCGCCCACGTGATACAGGAAGTAGGTGAAGTAGAAGACGCTCGGGAACGTCCCGGCGAGGTCAGGGGTCAACACGGCCTGCAGCGACGCCGTCAGCGACCAGAAGTACAGTGGCTCGACCAGCCGGAGGCGGCGTGTCAGCAGCGCGATGATCGCGGTCAGCGAGACGGCGTCGGTCAGCTGCAGCGGGAGGCCGGAGCGGACCGTCCACGTGCCGGTCACGAGGTCGGCGACGTACTCGCCGATCCAGCCCGCGAAGATTCCCGCGGCGAGGGCCCGGCAGACCCAGGTGATCCACGGCCCCGGTCGACGGCGGGGGGTGAGGATCGCCAGACCGCCCGCGACGATCAGCGTCGCGAGCGCTGCGAGGTGGGCAATCGAGAACTGTCGCATCGCGATCGCGCGCGGGGACTCCAGCCGGTGCCCGCGGGCGGCCAGGCCACCGCACGTAGCGATGATCCCTCATGCGCGAGGGTGGCCGCGAGGGTCGAACCGGCCCGATGGCCACGTTCCGAGACGCCAGGCGCGTCGAATCGACCGAACCTCGACGGATCCCGGCGGGCTCGGTCGAAAGGATCTCCGTGACCGACGACAAGGCGCCAAGGCTCGTCGCGGTGATGGGGGGTTCGGTGACAAACGTCCGGGGTCGCCATGTGCGGTCGTGTCGTCCGGGCGGGCTGTGGCACTACGGGCACCGTAGGCTCGACGGCGACACGCTCGCCTCCCGGCTGACGCGACGGCGACCCGCTCGCCTCCCGGCTCACGCGACGGCGACGCTCGCCTCCGGCTCACCTCCGCGCGTGCTCCGCCGCGATCCCGTCGAGGGCGGCGATCGTCTCCGGCGGCAGCGCGACCTCGCCCGCCGCGAGGTTGGCGATCGGGTGGTCGGGGCTCGTCGTGCCCGGGATGAGCAGGGTCCCGGGATCGTGGGCGAGCATCCAGGCGAGGCCGACCTGGGCCGCGGTGACCCCGAG
The DNA here is from genome assembly GCA_019240115.1 of Solirubrobacterales bacterium. Classification (GTDB taxonomy): domain Bacteria; phylum Actinomycetota; class Thermoleophilia; order Solirubrobacterales; family Solirubrobacteraceae; genus Palsa-465. The sequence goes on from JAFAYV010000087.1 coordinate 18,974, forward strand.
CGCGGTCGCGGCGTCGATCACCTCGGGCTGGTCGGTCACCTTCGGGACGCCGGGGAACGCGCCGCCGAGTGGGAAGAACGGCACCCAGGCGATGCCGTGCTCGCGACAGATCCGCAGCAGCTCCTCGTCGGCGCGGTCGACGAGGTCGACGAGCTGATCGCTCTCGCGACGATCCCGGGCCGCGGTCGAGCCGGCGGAGGTTGACGACGTCGACGCGCTCGACCCCGAGCGCGCGCCGGTCGGCCTCGACGCCGGCGCGCCGCTCCTCGGGCCGCTGGGCCGCGACGATGGCGGGCCGGCGCTCGGGGGCGTGCGCGGCTCCCGCCTTGCTGACGATCGTCAGGTTCTCGGGCCAGCGCGTCGCGAATGAGCACGTCGACGAGGGCTAGTAGCGGCGTCCCGCCGGACGCGGACGGCCCCGACCGCGTCGCCGTGACTCGCGCCAGGAGCCGATCGCGGCGTCGAGCACGAGGTTGACCAGCCAGACGATGATGGTCGCCGCCACAAGCGTCCAGAACCCGTGGATCGCGAACCCGGACACGATCGCCTGGGTCAGATAGAGCATCAGCATCGAGACGAAGAACCAGGCGATTCCGAGCGTGACGATCGCCAGCGGCAGGGTGACGAGCCTGGCGAACGGCTTGAGCACCGTGTTGAGGATCCCGAACAGCGCGGCCGCGAGGATGAGATCGCCCGCGGAGGCGATCGTGACCCGGTGCAGCGCCGCGGCGACGACGGCGAGGACGATCGCGTTGGCGAACCAGGATGTCAGCAGGCGCCGGGGTTGGGTCATGGGGGCCTCAGCGCGGACGTAAGCACAGTCACGCCGCAGATGCACGCGGGCGCGACGCGTCCCACGGCGACGGCGCGACCGACGGCGACGGCGACGGCGCGATCGTCCGGCGACGCGCGATCGTCAGGGGGCGGCGCGCCCGCGCTCGCGGGCGACGAGCGCGGAGACGACGTCGGGGTCGAACTGGGTGCCGGCGTGGCGCTCGAGCTCGGCGAGCGCCTCCTCGCGCGGGAGCGCGCGCCGATAGGGGCGGTCGTTGGTCATCGCCATGTAGGCGTCGGCCACGTGGATGATCCGGGCCTCGATCTGGATCTCCTCGCCGGTCAGGCCGCCGGGGTAGCCGTGACCATCGACGCGCTCGTGATGCTGGCGCACGATCGTCGCCGCTTCGTGCAGGCCCCAGCTGCAGAGCAGCTCGCTGCCGACGAGGGGATGGGTCCTGACGATCCGGAACTCCTCCTCGTCGAGCCGGCCGGGCTTGCTGAGGATCGCGTCGGGCACCGCGATCTTGCCGATGTCGTGCAGCCGCGCCGCGGTCCGCAGCCGCTCGAGCTGCTCGGGGGCGAGCGAGAGCACGTCGCCGAGCTCGACGCTGAGGATCGCCGCATGGACGCTGTGGCTGGCGGTGTCGGGATCCTTGCCGTGCAGCAGGACGAGCCCCGCGTCGCGTTGGCGGGCCCGAGCGTCCTGCCCGCCCGCGCCGCCGGCGATGCTGGTGCGGTTCTTGCCGCCCCGCTTGGCCGAGTACATCGCTCCGTCGGCGGCGGCGACGAGCGCGCCGCGCTGAGCGCCGTGCGTCGGGAAGCTCGCCGCCCCGACGCTCACGGTGATCGGCACCGGCAGCTCGGAGATCATGTCGGCGACGCGACGGCGCAGCTTCTCGGCGACGCCGAGCGCGTCGCCGGCCTGCAGGCCGGGAAGCAACGCGCAGAACTCCTCGCCGCCGATCCGGAACACCGTGTCGCCGCCGCGGGTCCCGCCGCGCAGCGCCTCGGAGACGAGCTGGAGGGCGCGGTCGCCCATCTCGTGGCCGTGGAGGTCGTTGATCTGCTTGAAGTCGTCGATGTCGAAGAGCAGGATGCTGAACGGCCGCACGCCGACGATCTCGGCCTCGAGCGCCTCGTGGAAGACGCGATGCCCGAGCAGACCGGTCAGCGAGTCGTGGCGCGCCTGGCGCTGACTCTCGGCGTACAGCAAGGCCGAGCGACAGCCCGCCGAGGCTGACGAGATGCAGCAGCACCTCGTGCTGGGCCGAGCCGATCGGCGGCGGATCGATGACGGCGACCTGTCCCACGTGCGTGCCCGCGACCTCGAGCGCGAACCGCCGCCAGGGCTCGTCGGGCTCGGCCGCGTTGCCGTCGTCGTCGGGGGCCGGCGCGTCGGCCGCCTCTCCGGCGGCCGCCAGCAGGACGTCCCGGTCTCCCTGACGGACGCGCACGGCGCTTGCCGACACCCCCGCCTCGGTCACGAGCATCTCGGCGATCTGCCGGGCGACCTCCTGGATATCGATCGCGCCCGCGAGCACGGTGCTCAGCTGCTGGAGGCGGTGCAGCAGCGCGAGCTGGTCGCGCATCTGCTGCTGCAGCACGCCGTTCTCGATGGCCAGCGCGATCCGATAGGCGACGGCGCGCAGCTCGGTCGCGTCGGAGGCCTCGAACGGCTCGGCTCCCCGGCGCCCGAGGACCATGAGCCCGACCGGCTTGGTGCCGACCATGAGGCGGACCCACGCGATGTGGCGAGGCCGATAGCGCGCCAGCCACGGGGGGAGCGGCCCGCAGCCGGCCGAGTCGGTGCGCACCGTCTCCGTCCCGATGAAGCGCTCGACCGCGGGCAGGGTGAACGGTCCGGGGGGGCGTGTCGCACTCGGCGATGCCCCAGCGCCCGGCGATCGTCAGACCGGCGTCGGACTCGAGCATGAGCACCGCCATGTCGGCGACGAACAGCTCGCTGACGCGGGCGCACGCCTGCACGACGGTCGAGGCGAGATCGGTCTGGCTGCCGAGCACCGAGATCACCTGCGCCAGGCGCGTGGCCCGCATCATCGTCTGGGCCATGTGCGCCTCGGAGCGCTCGACGCGCTCACGCAGGGCCGCGAGCTTGTAATCGGGCGTGATCGTCGCCAGCGCCGGAATGCTCGACGCGACGCTCATCTCACATGGCCAGCACGGCCACGCTCGAGTTGTGCACGCCGCCGGAGCCGGTCACCCGGGCGAACTCACCGTAGGTGTAGAAGCCGCACACCGGGGCGCCGTGCAGCTCGGCGGAGATCGCCTCGGCCTCCGCGGCGGCGCGATCGCCCAGGAGCGGGACGCGCGAGCCGCACGAGAAGACGAGCACCGTCCGCGCGGGTTCCCGGAGCTGGGCCACCGCTTGGCGCGCCGCTCGACGGGCGCCCTCGAGCAGCGTCGTCGCGTCGGCCGACATCAGCTGCAGGATGCTCTGCTCGGACACCCCGGCGTTGAAGTTGATGCCGCCGCCTCCGGGCAGGAAGGCGTGCAGCTGGCGCACGTCGTAGCGGCCGTGCGCGTTGGGCGAGCCGACCGGCCCGTCGATCAGCTTGAGGAAGAGCTCGGGGTCGTCGGGATCCAGGCCGCCGCCGCGTTCGGCCGCGTAGGCGGCGAAGGCGGGCATGCCGTCGAGCTCGTGGACGATCGTCCCCTGGGCGCGCGTGACGAGCATCGGCCGACCCACCGGGCTCCAGCCGTGATCGACGCTGACGCCGATCGGCCGCGCGGAGTTGATCCACACCGCGGCGATGCCGTTGCGCAGCACCCGCCCATCCCCGAAGGTGTGGGTCTCACTCCAGGTCAGATCGTCGGCGGCGGCCCCGCCGACGAAGGGGATGAGTGCGGTCGTGACCTCGTAGGCGCCGTGGGCGACCTCGCGCTGGTCGGGGGTCAGCCCGTCGGTGAGCAGCAGCAGCGCGGCATGGGCGAGGGGGGCACCCGCGCGCTCCCGGGCGGTCTCCGCGGCCCGGCGCGCGGTGCCCGCGATGTCGGCGTCATCCCGCTCGAGGTGGCAGATGCCGAACGCGCAGTCCTCGGCCGTTAGCAGCGCCGCGAGGCAGCCGCTGGGCACCTGCTCGGTGTCGGTGAAGCTGCGCATGCTCGTGCAACCGACGACTCGCGCCGGCGCGGCCTCGTCGCCGGCCGCGGCCAACAACTCCTCGACGTCGTAGCCGGCGGCGCAGAAGACGATGACGACGTCCTGCGCACGCGGGGCTCGCTCGCTCAGCGCCGCGCGCACCGCATCGCGACCACCTCGCGCGCGGGCGCGGCGTGGCTGCACCCGACGCCGGGCGGCCGACGTCGGCGAGCGTCTGGATCCCCATGTCTGCGTGATCGGCATCGCCACGGCAAAGCTTGAGGGCCGGCAAGGGGCCGGCCGTCGGCGGAGCGGCGAGCGCTGGGATACTCGCCCACGATGGACGCGCTCGCCGCCTACGACGAGGTCACCGACGGCCTGCGGCGTCCGGTGCGCGTCGCCGAGCTCGTCTACGCCGCCGCCGAGCGATCCGGGGGCGAGCTGCCCACCCGAGCCGAGATCAACGCCGAGCGCGAGCGGCTGCAGAAGGACAAGCTCGGGCTCGAGATCGCGCAGGGCGAATTCGTCGCCCGCGTCCTCGCCGACGAACGGCGCGGGACTCACCTGCTGCGTTCGATGGCCGAGCCGACCGCGGCGGCGCTCGCCGCCCTCCCCGAGTTCCGGCGGACCGGGGGCGCGGACCTCGGTCCGATGCGCGTCGACCGCGACGGCCCCGTGGGGACGGTGACGATCCAGAACCACGCCTATCTGAACTCCGAGGACGACGTCTCGACCGCGGCGATGGAGGTCGCGATCGACCTCGTGCTGCTCGACGACGCGATCGAGATCGGCGTCCTGCGCGGCGCCCCGGCGGTCCATGCCAAGTACGTCGGCCGGCGCATCTTCGGGGCCGGCATCAACCTCACCCACCTCTACCACGGCCGGATCGCGCTCGTCGAGTTCATGATCGAGCGCGAGCTCGGCGGGGTGCACAAGCTGTACCGCGGCCACCCGCTCGGGGCGATCGCCGACGGCGATCTGGAGGAGCGCCGCGAGAAGCCCTGGATCGCCGCGGTGGAGAGCTTTGCCATCGGCGGCGCCTGCCAGTGGTTGCTCGTCATGGACCGCGTCGTCTCCGAGCGCGCCGCCTACTTCAACCTGCCCGCCCGCAAGGAGGGGATCGTGCCCGGCGCTGCCAACCTGCGCCTGCCGCGCTTCGTCGGCAATCGCCCGACGCGCCGCGCGATCTTCTTCAACCACGCGTTCGCCGCCGACAGCCCCGAGGGGCGCCAGCTCGCCGACGAGCTCGTCGACGACGACGCCGAGATGAGCGAGGCGATCGCCCGGGCCGCGGCCGAGCTGACGAGCGCCGGGACGATCAGCCTCGTCGCCAACCGGCGCCTGCTGCGCGCCGGCCAGGAGCCGCTGGCGGCGTTTCGCACCTACATGGCCGGATACGCGCGCGAGCAGGCGCGCTGCCTGTACTCGCCGGCGCTGATCGACAACCTCGAGCGCAACTGGGACGCGCGCAACCGCCGCACCGCCTGATCGCACGGCGCCGTCGGATCAACCGGCGTAGGTCTCGCGCAGCTCGCGCTTGAGAACCTTGCCGGCGGCCGACTTGGGCAGCGGCTCGGCGCGCAGGTGGATCGCCTTGGGCACCTTGTAGCCGGCGACGAGGGTGCGGCAGTGCGCGATGAGCTCGTCCTCGCCGACCTCGAGGGCGGGAACGACGACGGCGTGCACCGCTTCGCCCCAGCGGACGTCGGGGAGCCCGAACACCGCCGCCTCGCCGACCGCCGGGTGGCGGTGCAGAGCGTCCTCGACCTCGGTGCTGTACACATTCTCGCCGCCGGTGATGATCATGTCCTTGGCGCGGTCCACGAGGAACAGGTGCCCCGCCTCGTCGAGGTAGCCGAGGTCGCCGGTCAGATACCACCCGTCGCTGAGCGCCTCCCGCGTCTGCTCGGGCTTGCGCCAGTAGCCGCCGGTGACGTTGGCGCCGCGGACGCGGACCTCGCCGACCTCGCCCGCCACGAGGGGCCGGCGCGCGAGGTCGACGACCTGCAGCTGCACCCCGATCGCGGGTTGGCCGCAGGAGCGTGCCCGCGGGGTCTCGAGCAGCTCCTGCTCCTCGGGGAGCAGCGTGATGATCGGCGAGGTCTCCGTCGTGCCGTAGATGTGGAGCATCGAGACGCCCGGAAACGCCTTGCGGGTTCGGTGCAGCACCTCGTCGGCGATCGGCGAGGCGCCGTGGCTGAGGTGGGTCACCGAGCTGATGTCCCGCGGGCGGCGCAGCTGCTCGGCGACGAGCGCGTCGAGCATCGTCGGCACGGCGAAGATCGTCGTCACCGCCTCGCGGGCGACGGCGTCGAGCGCCGCCGACGCGTCGAAGCCCGGCAGGATGACGTGCTGGCCACCCGCCCACACGATCGCCAGGACGCCGATCGTCCCGCCGGCGTGGAACATCGGCGCCACCACGAGCCAGCGGGTCGCCGGGGTAAACGGCCAGCAGGTCATGAACGCGAGCGCGTTGGCGACGAGGTTGCCGTGGGTCAGCATGACGCCCTTGGCCGCGCCGGTCGTCCCGCCCGTGTAGAAGAGGCCGGCGAGGTCATCCTCGGCGGCCGGATGCCAGGGCTCCGGGGCGGCGTCGGCGAGCAGCGCGTCGGACTCCGCGCCGAGGGCGACGAACCGCTCGACGCACGCGGCGAGCGCGGCGTGCTCGGGGTCGCCGAACAGCACCCGGGTGCCGGAGTCCGCAAGCGCGTACCGCAGCTCGGGCTCGGCGTGCCGGGCGTTCAGCGGGACGAGCACGAAGCCGCCGGCGGGCACCGCGAGGTAGAGCTCGAGATAGCGATGGCAATTGCGCCCGATGACCCCCACGCGATCGCCGCGAGAGAGCCCCATCGCCCGCAGCGCGCCGATCAGGCGTCGCACCCGCTCGTCGAGCTCGGCGTAGGTGAGGCGGACCTCGCCACACGCCACCGCGGTCCGGCCGGCGGCGACGCTGACGCTGCGCTCCAGCGGGCCGAGAAACGTCCGGGTGACGCCGGCGGCGGTGGCCATGGCGCCGATGTTAAGGGTCCACGACTGGTCCGCGGCTGCACTTCCAGGGCGACCGCTACCGGCTCTGCCTGAGGGTCTGAGCTGTTCGACGCGGGAGCGCTCGCCGCCGAGGCGAGTCCGGGTCGGGTTGCGGGTCCCGCGTCGGGTTGCGGGTCCCGCGTCGGTTGCGGGTCCGCGCCGGGTTGCGGGTCCGGGTCGGGTTGCGGGTCCGGGTCGGGTTGCGGGTCCGGCTACGCCGGCTGGCCCGCGAACACCGGGCCGATCGCCTGGCCGGCGAGCTGCACCGCCTCGAGGTCGTCGACGTCGGGCAACGAGATCGTCATCCCCTCGATGCCGACGTCGGCCATCGCCTGTGCCCGCTCGGCGATCGTGCCGGGGTCGCCGACGATCGAGGCGTCGAGGCGGCTCTGGGGCACCCCCCGGTCGCGCAGCATCGCCGCCTTGTCCTGGGCCGCCTCGTGGGTGGAGCCGATCACGACCGAGCCCATGCCGGTCTTCGTGATCTCGGCGGGATCGCGGCCGACGGCCTCGCAGTGGCCCTCGAGCACGCCGATGAGGTGCTTGGCCCGCTCGGGATCACCGAACAGGTTGCAGCCGTCGGCGTACTGGGCGACGAGCCGCAGCGTCTTGCGCTCGCCGCTGCCGCCGACGAGGATCGGGATGTCGCCGCGGATCGGCTTGGGGTGGTTGAACGCGCCCTCCGCGCGGAAGTGCGTGCCGGCGACGGTCGTCGCCGCTTCGGTGAACATCGAGCGGCTGATCCGCAGCGCCTCCTCAAGGCGCTCGAAGCGCTCGCGCAACGGCGGGAAGTCGAAGCCATAGGCGACGTGCTCCTCCTCAAACCAGCCGGCGCCGAGCCCGTGCCACGCGCGGCCGCCCGAGATGATGTCGATCGTGGTGGTGGTCTTGGCGGCGATCGCCGGGTTGCGATAGGTGACGCTGCCGACGAGCAGGCCGAGCGTGACCGACGAGGTCCGGGCGGCGAGACCGGCGAGGATCGTCGAGCCGTCGAGCATGTCGTTCTCGGGCGGCCCGACGGGTGGGATCTGGTGGAGGTGGTCCATGGCCGAGATCGAGCTGAAGCCCGACCGCTCGGCGGTCGTCGCGATTTCGACGAGCTTGTCGAACAGCGCGTCGGGCTCGACGCCCGGATAGGTGAAGTTGGGCAGGTGGAGATCAAGTGTGATGGGGAGGCGCATGCGATCCAGGCTAGTGCTTGGCCGCGTACTGACGGGGACCGACCACTGGAGTCGCTCACCGGAGCGGCCACCGGTGGTCGCCGGCGCGCCAGAATGCGTCCGATGGCGATCTCGGGCGTCGTGATCCGCAGACGGGTGGACGATCTCGACTCCGCCGTCGCGTTCTACGAGCGCCTGTGCGGCCGTGCCGCGCGGCGGTTCGGCCTGCGTGGCGCCGAGCTGGCGACGGTCGGGCCGTTCCTGCTCTTCAGCGCGCCCGAGCACGTCGGCGACCGGCTCGAGAACGTCGCCGCGACCCTGACCGTCGACGACCTCGTCGCCCACGAGGCACTGCTGCGCAGCCTCGGAGCGCAGATCATCGCGCCGATCGCCGAGACCCCGAACGGCCGCCGGCTCGTCGCGCGCCATCCCGACGGAGCGGTGTTCGAGTACGTCGGCCGCTAGTGGTTGGCCCCGTGAGTACGGTCGCACCGAGAGCGCTCACCAGTGGATGCCTGGCGAGGACGCAGAAGTCGACGTGTAGCAGCGCTACACGAGACTTCGAGGACAGCCGGACGACGCGAGCGCGGCCCCGTGAGGCGAGGCTGGATGCCGAGCGGGCCGCAGGCTCGCGCAGGCGCCGCTGGGGAGTGCTCGAATGCGAGCGTACTTGCGGGGGCGGCCACTAACTCGAGGCCGCGTGGGCGCGCAGCCAGGCGAGCACCTCGCCGGCGTGCCGATCGGGCGGGAACACGGGGTAGAAGACGTGCTCGATCCCGCCGTCGGCGATGACGAGCGTCAGGCGCCGCAGCAGGACGTTCCCGTCGGCCTCGAACGTCGGCAGGCGCAGCGCCTCGGTCAACCGGCCCGCGAGGTCAGACAGCATCGGGTACGGCAGCCCGAGCCGGTCGACGGTCTCGCGCTGGTAGTCGGTCGACTGCGTCGACACCCCGGCGACGTCGGCGCCGGCCTGCGCCAGCTCCGCGTGCAGGTCGCGGAAGCCGCAGGACTCCGGGGTGCAGCCCCGCGCGCCGGGGATCTCGTCCCAGTCGGGAACCAGCGGATCGGAGCCCGGCACGCTCATGCGCGGATAGGCGAAGACGATGGCGCGTGCGCGCGAGCCGAGCTCGTCGAGCCGGAGGTTGCCGCCGCCGCTCGACGGCAGGCTGACGTCCGGGATCGGCATCCCGACGAGGTGATCGGCCGCCCCGTCGTCCTCGGGGACCGGGAGGTCGGCGGGCAGCTCGTAGGGATCGTGCGTGGTCATCACGGTCATGATGACAGCCGTGCCGCCGCCTCGGGTCGTCGCGGTGGCGCCCCGCGCGACGCCTCGACGGCGCCTTCTGCGCGTCGTCGTCGACGCGGTGCGGGTCGGCGAGCGCGGCGCGGTGGCTCGGGTTCGTGTTCGCATCGACCGCATGCGCCGGCGGCCGGGTCCACGCTGGCGTCCATCCCGTGATGAGCGGTGCGCCATCATGTCCGCCCGTGCCATCGGCCCACGGTTCCCGCCCCTGATGTTCGGCACGGTGCTCGTCGCCAACCGCGGCGAGATCGCGGTTCGGGTGATCCGGACGTTGCGCGCGCTCGGCATCCGCGCGGTGGCCGTGTACTCCGACGCCGACGCCGCCGCTCCCCACGTCGACCTCGCCGACGAGGCGATCCGCCTCGGCCCGGCGGCTCCGTCCGAGTCCTATCTGGCGGTCGATCGCGTGCTCCGGGCGGCGCGGCGCAGCGGCGCCGATGCGATCCATCCCGGCTACGGCTTCCTGTCGGAGAATCCGGGCTTCGCGCGCGCGTGTGAGGAGCACGGGATCGTGTTCGTCGGGCCGCCGCCGTCGGCGATGGAGCTGCTCGGCGACAAGGTGGCGGCCAAGCTCGCCGCCGAGGCGGTCGGCGTCCCGCTGCTGCCCGGCCTGCAGCGCCCCGGCTTGAGCGACGACGAGATCCTCGAGTGGGCGCGTGACGGCGAGGATCGCTTCCCCCTGATGGTCAAGGCCGCGGCGGGGGGCGGCGGGCGCGGAATGCGGATCGTGCGCGCCGACCGCGACCTGCCCGACGCACTGGCGGCGGCGCGCCGCGAAGCCAAGGCCGGGTTCGGCGACGACGGGCTGCTCGTCGAGCGCTACGTCGAGCGCGCGCGTCACGTCGAGGTGCAGCTGATCGCGGATCGGCACGGGACCGTCCTGCATCTCGGCGAGCGCGAGTGCAGCCTGCAGCGCCGCCATCAGAAGGTGCTCGAGGAGAGCCCCTCGCCGGTCATCTCGCCCGTCGTCCGCGCTCGCCTCGGGGAAGCTGCGGTGGCGCTCGCGCGCCACGCCGGCTACGTCGGCGCCGGCACCGCCGAGTTCCTCGTGCCCGCCGACGATCCGGCGGCGTTCGCGTTCCTCGAGGTCAACGCCCGGCTTCAGGTCGAGCATCCGGTCACCGAGTTCGTCACCGGGCTCGACCTCGTCGAATGCCAGCTGCGAATCGCCGCCGACGAGCGGCTGCCGATGACCCAGGACGACGTCGAGCTCCGCGGTCACGCGGTCGAGGTCCGGGTCTGCGCCGAGGACCCGATGGCGCGCTTCCTCCCGACGATCGGCCGCCTGACGACCTATCGCGAGCCAACCGGGCCGGGGATTCGCGTCGATAGCGGCGTCGCGCTCGGATCCCGCGTCGGCCCCGACTACGACTCGCTGCTGCTCAAGCTGATCGCCACCGGCGCCGATCGCCATGAGGCGCTCGAGCGCCTGTGGCGGGCGCTCGGGGATCTGCGGCTGCTCGGGCTGACGACGAACGCCGGGTATCTCGCGCGGCTCGTGGCCAGCTCCGAGGTCAGCGCCGGGGAGATGGACACCGGGCTGCTCGAGCGAGGTGTCGTCGCCGCCGCGCCCGACGCGGCGCAGGCTCGGGAGGCGGCAATCGCCACCGCCGCAACGCGGAGCTTGACCCTCGGTGGCCCCGACCCCTGGGAGGGGCTGCCGGGATGGCGAGTGACCGGCGACGTGCCGGTCACCTACGAGCTGGCGCCGGTCGGTGACGGAGATACGGTCGTCGTCGAGATCGCCGGCGATCGGGTCCGCGTCGGCGAGCACGAGGCGTCGCTGCAGGTGGACACGATTGATCCCGGCCGGGTCCGCATCGCCCTCGATGGGCGCGCGCGCGTGTGGGACCACGCGTCGGTCGACGGGGAGCTGTGGGTGTCGGCGGGCTCCGACGCGTTCGCCCACCGCGTGGTCGAGCCGGTCGTCCAGGACGCGGCAGCGGTCGCCGGCGGCGAGATCGACGCGCCGATGCCGGGCTCGGTGCTGTCGATCAACGTCGCCGCCGGCGACCGGGTGGCCGAGGGCGATCTCCTGCTCGTCGTCGAGTCGATGAAGATGGAGCTGGCCCTCACCGCCCCCGCCGACGCCGAGGTGACCGCGGTCATCGTCTCGGTCGGGGATCACGTGACCCGCGGACAGGCGCTCGTCGAGCTCGATGTGGCCGAGTCATGAGCGTCATCCTGCGCTCGAGCGCCGACCCGAACAGTGAGGGGTTCGCCGCCAACCAGGCCGCGCACACCGAGCTCGGCGCCGATCTGGACCGTCAGTTCGCGCGCGTGCTCGCCGGCGGTGGCGAGCGCGCCGCCGAGCGGCACCTCTCGCGGGGCAAGCTGCTGCCCCGCGACCGCGTCGACCGCCTGCTCGATCGCGGCTCGCCGTTCCTCGAGCTCTCCACGCTCGCCGCCCACGGCATGTATGACGACGAGGCGCCGGGCGCCGGGATCATCACCGGGATCGGGCGGATCGCCGGGCGCGAAGTGATGATCGTCTGCAACGACGCCACGGTGAAGGGCGGCTCGTACTTCCCGATGACCGCCCGCAAGCACACGCGGGCGCAGGAGATCGCCCGCCAGAACCGCCTGCCGTGCGTCTACCTCGTCGACTCCGGCGGCGCCTTCCTCCCGCTCCAGGACGAGCTGTTCCCCGACGTGCGCGGCTTCGGCCAGGTGTTCTACAACCAGGCGAACATGTCGGCGGAGGGCATCGCGCAGATCGCGGCGGTACTCGGCTCCTGCACCGCCGGCGGCGCCTACGTCCCGGCGATGTCCGACGAGGTCGTGATCGTCCGTGAGCAGGGGACGATCTTCCTCGGCGGCCCGCCGCTGGTGCAGGCGGCGACCGGCGAGACCGTTACCGCCGAGGAGCTCGGCGGCGGCGATCTGCACGCCCGGCGCTCGGGGGTGGCCGACCATCTCGCCGTCGACGACGCCGACGCCCTGGCGATCGTGCGCTCGATCGTGGCCACGCTCCCGCCCAAGCCGCCGGTGCCGTGGGAGACAAGGACGCCGGAGCCGCCGGCAGTCGACGTCGCTTCGCTGACCGGCGCGGTGCCCGCCGACCTGCGCACGCCCTACGACCCGCGGGAGATCATCGCCCGGCTCGTCGACGGCTCTCGCTTTCACGAGTTCAAGGCCAACTACGGGACGACGCTCGTCTGCGGCTTCGCGCATCTGCACGGGCACGCGGTGGGGATCCTCGGCAACGAGGGGGTGCTGTTCTCCGACAGCGCGCTGAAGGGCGCGCACTTCGTCGAGCTCTGCGACCAGCGCGGGATCCCGCTCATCTTCCTGCAGAACATCACCGGCTTCATGGTCGGCACCGACGCCGAGGCGGGCGGGATCGCCAAGGATGGGGCCAAGATGGTTGCCGCCGTGTCGGTCACCCGCGTCCCCCGCCTGACCGTCATCGTCGGCGGATCCTTCGGCGCCGGCAACTACGGGATGAGCGGGCGGCCGTACTTCCCGCGCTTCCTCTGGATGTGGCCGAACGCGCGGATCTCGGTGATGGGCGGAGACCAGGCGGCCAACGTCCTGACGGCCGTCGGGCGCGAGCGCGACCCCGAGGCGATCGAGGCCCGCAAGCGCGAGATCCGTGCGCAGTACGAAACCCAGGGCCATCCCTATTACGCCTCGGCGCGGCTGTGGGACGACGGGGTCATCCACCCGCGCGACACGCGCGACGTCCTCGGCCTGGCGTTGGGAGCGTGCGCCAACGCTCCCCTCGGCGAGCGGCGCAAGCCCGTGTTTCGTATGTGACGCGCGCGGCCGGTGCGCTCGGTCAGTGGCGGTCGAGCACGGGCGGTGGGGGCGGGCGGTGGGGGCGGGCGACGTGGCCGTTCCGGCGGGCGCAGATCTCCACGACGTGGTCGGACACCAGGAGATCTTCGAGCGCGTCGGCGTCCCCTCCCGGCGCGCGGACGAGCTCATCGAGCGCGTTGCCGACGGCGACGCCGAGCGGGTTGTCCATGTCGGTGATGAGCGGCGACGGCGAGGCTGACGGAGGTCCTCCCAGGCTCGTCCATCTTCAGGCCGCGCGCCGTACGATCCGCCGCCCCGGTGCCCGGCGGCGTCCACCGCCGCGCCTGGCCGTATCCTTGCGAAAGGCGGCATCCCCGCCACTGGCGCGCGATCGCGGCGTGGGCGACGATACGGGCGTGCGGATCGAGATCCCCCTCTTCGCGGGCTTCGACGAGGTCGACGCAATCGCGCCCTTCGAGGTCCTGGCCAACGCGGCGCGCGCGGTCGACGAGTTGAACGTCGAGCTCGTCGGCGCGGACGGACCCGGGGAGATCGTGGCCTCGCATGGCGCTCGGCTGCAGTGCGAGCGCGGTCTCGGCGACGCCCCCGACCTCGTGCTCGTGCCCGGCGGCGGCTGGATGCGCGGCGGCGGAGCGCGCGACGCCTACGCGGCCGGCCGGCTCCCGGGGCGCTTGCGCGAGCTGGCGGCCGGCGGGACGATCATGGCCTCGGTCTGCACTGGAGCGATGCTACTCGCCGCGGCCGGGGTGACCGATCGCCGCCCGGCGACGACGCACCGGGCGGCGCTCGACGATCTGGCGCGCCACGGCGCGCTCGTCGATCGCGAGGCCCGGGTCGTCGACGACGGCGACCTCGTGACCTGCGGCGGGATCACCTCAGGCCTCGATCTCGCGCTTCACGTCGTCGCGCGCGAGTGGGGGCCGGAGCTCGCCGCGGACATCGCGCGGCTGATGGAGCACGAGGTCGTTGGCCCGATCCGCGTCAGCGCGAGCTGACCGCGCGGTCCGGGCGAGCCGCGACGCTCGCGGCCGCGAAACTCGATCTCAGCACGCCGGGGCTCGCTCAGCGCGCGAGCAGGTCGGCGGGAGTATCGACGATCGCGTCGGCATCGGCGAGCTGGACGTCGGGGTGCGTCGTGCGCACGGCGACCACGGGGCTGCCGGCCGCGCGAGCGGCGGCGACGCCCGCCGGCGAGTCCTCGATCACGAGACAGCGCTTCGGGGCGAGCCGCAGCGCCGCGGCGCCCCGGAGGAAGCACTCGGGGTCAGGCTTGCCGTGGACGACGTCGTCGGCGGTGACCGCGAGCTTGGGGATCGGCAGGCCGGCGGCGCCCAGGCGCACGCGCATCAGTGCGCGCGAGCACGACGTGACCACGACGAGCGGGGAGCCGCTGGCCAGCAGCTCGGCGGCGCCGGGCAGCGCCCGGATGCCCGCGGGATCGTCGAGCTCGCCCCGCTCGAGCAGCTCGGCCTCCCGGGCGTGCTCGGCCGGCGGTGCGAAGCGCCGGACCGTCTCGCGCGACGGGCGGCCGGAGGCGGCCCGCAGGACCGCCTCGGGATCGGCGCCGTGACGATCGGCGAACGCCGTCCACACGCGGCGCACCGGCGCCGAGGAGTCGACCAGCGTGCCGTCGACGTCGATCAGCAGTCCGTCGGCGGCGGCGAGCAGCCGGCCGACGACGCCGTCTGTCCGGGTCCGCGACACGACCGGCATTGTCGCGCGCCGCCGCGGGGCTGACCGAAATGGAGATCGCGCTGCGATCAGTGCGGGTACATCCCGCCGTCGACCGAGATCACCTGGCTGGTGATGTAGCCGTTGCGCAGCACGGCGAGCGCGAGGTCGGCGACCTCCCCCGGGCGCCCGAGGCGGCCGACCGGGATCCGCCGCGCGAGCTCGCCGGGGTCACCGGGCAGCATGCCGGTGTCCTTGACCAGCGCCGGGGCGAGCGCGTTGACCGTCACCCCGGCGCCGGCGAGGCGGCCGGCGAGGAAATGCGTGAGCCCGTGAAGGGCCGACTTGGCCGCGGCGTAGTGCGGCCCGACGATGCCGCCGGTCAGGCCGGCGACCGAGGACATCATCAGCACCCGCCCGAAGCCCCGGTCGCGCATCCCGGGCAGCGTCAGCTGGGCGAGCGCGAACGCGGCGCGGACGTTGACCGCGTAGGCCTCGTCGAACTCGTCGAGGGTCGTCTCCTCCCAGGTGCGCCGGGAGCCGAGCCCGGCGTTATTGACGAGCACGTCGATCTCGCCGAGCTCGGACCGGGTCCGTGCCACGAGCGCCTCGCCGGCCGCGGCGTCGCGCAGATCGGCTCCGAGCGCAACGGCGCGACCGCCGCCGTCCACGATCTCGGCGGCGAGGCGCTGCGCCGGCTCCCCGTTGGCCCCGTAGCCGCACGCCACCGCGGCGCCCTCGGCGGCGAGGCCGCGGGCGATGGCGCGGCCGATGCCGCCGCTCGCGCCGGTGACGAGCGCGACGCGGTCGTTTAAGGCGGGATCGAGCATCGCGGGCAAGGCTACCTGCTGTTCACTGAAGTGACCGCCAGATTCACTATAGTGATCAGCAGGTGGAGTTCGACTCGCTCACCGCGCGGATCTCGCGCGTCGTCCGGGAGCGCCGCCGGCAGACCGGGGACACCCTCAGCCAGGTGGCGGCGCGCGCGGGCCTGTCCAAGACGATCCTCAGCCGGATCGAGAACGGCCACGGCAATCCGTCGATCGACACCCTGTTCCGGCTCGCGCGGGCGCTCGAGCTGCCGCTGTCGGCGCTGCTCGTCGAGGACGAGCCGCCGCGCGCGCGACGGATCCCGGCACGCTCGGGGTCCGAGCTGCACGCGGACTCGGGGATGACGGCCTGGCTCGTCCACGCCCGCGGCCGCGGCGCCGACGCCGAGGTCTACGAGCTGTCACTGGCCGCGGGCATCGAGCAGCGCACCCCGGGTCACCTGCCCGGCACCGAGGAGCTCGTGTTCTGCCTCCGCGGCCGGCTCCGGGTGGGCCCGGTGGGCGAGGAGGTCGAGCTCGCCGGCGGCGATGCGGCCTGGTTTGCGGCCGACGGCGAGCATCGCTACCTCGCCCTGCGGGCCGCCCGCGCGCTCAACTGGATCCTCAGCCCCGCCCGCGCATGACGCGGTCCGACGCCCAGCCGGTGATCGCCGGCGTGGTCGCGTCGGTCGTCGGCTTCGCCGGCTCGTTCACCGTCGTGCTCGCCGGCCTGCGGGCGGCCGGCGCCGACCGCGTCCAGGCTTCGTCGGGGCTGCTCATCCTTAGCGTCGCCATGGGGCTGACCGGCATCGCGTCGTGCTGGCGCAGCCGGATCCCGCTCGCCATCGCGTGGTCGACGCCCCGCCGACGAGGATCAGCGTCGGGATCCCGCTCTTCCTCGTCACGATGGCCTCGCAGAACCTCGCGGGGCTGAGCGTGCTCCACCTCCACGGCTATCGGCCTCGCCTGCGCTCCGTGCTGTCCGGCACGGGCGGGATCTCGGCCCTCATCGCCCCGCTCGGCGGCCTGCCATCAACCTGGCCGCGATCACCGCCGCCATGATGGCCGGGCCCGACGCCGGGGAGCGCCCGGAGCGGCGCTGGCTCGCGGGCGTCGCGAGCGGCGTCAGCTACCTCGTCCTGGGACCTGCGGCCGGGCTCGCCACCGCCTGCATCGCGACCTCGCCGCCGCTGCTGATCGACGCCGTCGCGGGCGTCGCCCTGCTGGGCGCGTTGACGAGCGCGCTCGCCGCCGCGACCGCGGATCCCGATCGCCGGGACGCCGCCCTGGGGACCTTCGTCGTCACCGCGTCACAGGTCACGGCCCTGGGGATCAGCTCGCCGTTCTGGGGTCTCGTCGCCCGGCTCGCATTCCTCGGGGTGCAGCGGGCGCGCACGAGCTGACGCCGGGTCAGACCGCGCGCGACGGACGGCGCGGCCGGGTCTCGAGACGTTGCGACGGCGCGGCGGTCGGGTCACGCGGCGTTGCGACGGTCGCGCCACTGCAGCAGCTCGCGCAGCGGGCCGAGGTCGTAGCCGCTGCCGTTGCCGGAGATCCCGATCTGGATCTCCTGCACCCCGGCGTCGGCGAGCCCGTCGGCGGCCTCGAGCGTGCGCGGGCCGGCGCCGAACACCCGCTCGATCTCGCCGGGATCGCGCCCCGCCGCCGCGCAGTGCTCGGCCAGGATCGCCGCCTTCTCCTCGTAGCGATCCCGGTCCCCGAAGCTGTGCCACAGCTGGGCGTGCTCGGCCACCAGCCGCAGCGTGACCTTCTCGCCGGCGCCGCCGATGAGCAGCGGCATCGGGCCCGCCGGCGGCGGCTGCAGCCTGTCCAGGCGTCGGCGGATGAGCGGCAGGTCGCGCCGCAGCGCGCGCAGCCGGTCCGGCGCGGTCCCGAACTCGTAGCCGTACTCGTCGTAGTCGCGCTCGAACCACCCGGCGCCGATGCCGAGGATCACCCGGCCGCCCGAGAGGTGATCGACCGTCGAGTGCACGTTGGCGAGCAGCTGCGGGTTGCGGTACGAGTTGCAGAACACGAGCGCTCCGATCCGTACGCGCTCGGTGCTCGCCGCCAGCGCCGCCAGCG
This sequence comes from Solirubrobacterales bacterium, assembly GCA_019240115.1. Classification (GTDB taxonomy): domain Bacteria; phylum Actinomycetota; class Thermoleophilia; order Solirubrobacterales; family Solirubrobacteraceae; genus Palsa-465. Next base: position 36,668 of record JAFAYV010000087.1, read on the forward strand.
CGACCGTCCCCTCCCAATGGTTGCCGGCGGGATCGCCGTTGAGCGGGAAGAAGTGGTCCCACGTGTAGATCACGTCGACCCCCAGCTCCTCGGCCTCGCGCCAGGCGGCGCGCATCCTGTCGAAGTCCGAGTGCTGGGGTTGGATCTGGACGCTGACGCGAACGGGCATGGCATCTCCGGGCTCGGTGGGCGGGGATTCGACAGTAGTCGCCGGCGCGCGGGGGTGGCAGCCGGATCGTCGTGCCGGGGCGGCTTATTGGCGGCCACCCCGCACGGGAGGGGCGCCCGCTGCGGGGCGCGGTTCAGTCGCGGATGGCCGCCGCGGCCGGCGTGCGCTCAGGTAGGCTGACCGTGGGATCATGCCAGCCGTCGCGATGCACCTGCCGATCGCGTCGTTGCACCCGGATCGGGGAGAGCGCAGCGGCTACCTGCTGCTGATCGGCCTGCTCGGATCGTTCCTGTTCATCCGGATGAGCACCCGCCTCATCCGCCGCCAGGTGCGCTGGTGGCCGGGCAACATCCAGACCTCGGGCGGCCTGCATCTGCACCATCTCGTGTTCGGGATCGTGCTGATGATGGTGACCGGGTTCCTCGCCTTCGTGCTGACCCCGGGCAGCCCGCAGACCGAGATCCTCGCGTGCCTGTTCGGGATCGGGGTGGGGTTGACGCTCGACGAGTTCGCGCTGTGGATCCATCTCCGCGACGTGTACTGGACCGAAGAGGGTCGAGCGTCGGTTCGCGCGGTCATCGTCGCGGTCGTCATCGGCGGGCTGCTCATCCTGACCATCACCAGCGACACCGCTCTCGGTCAGACCCTGGCGGTCACCTCGCTGACGACGGCGGTGGCGATCGCGCTCATCTTCTCCGGGGCCGCGATCCTGAAGGGCAAGCCGATGCTCGCGCTGATCGGCGTCGTGTTCGCCCCGGTCGCCCTCGTCGCCTGCCTGCGTCTCGCCTCGCCGCGTTCACTGTGGGCGCGCCGGTTCTACGCCCCCGACGGCCTCAAGATGGCGCGGGCGGTGCGTCGCTGGGAGCGCATCGACGCCCGGCGCCTGCGCCTCTCGGATCTCATCGCCGGCGCGCCGTCGCTGCCGGACCCCGGCCCCGCCGACCCCGGCGCCGACGAACGGCCGTGAGCCGTCGCCCCAGCCCGGCCAGCCACGCCACCGCGCCGGTGACCGCGCCGGCCGCGCCGATGGCGATCGCCAGCGTCCGCAGCTCGTCGGTGGCGATCGACCACGCCGCCTCGCCGGCCGGGCGAAAGGCGCGATCGCTCACGAGCTGATCGACGATCGGCTCGCGCAGCAGCCACCGGCCGAGCAGGAGGATGACGCCGGCGGCCAGCGCGCACCAGCCGATGCGCACGATGACGCTGCGCCGCCACCCGGGCGCGATGGCCAGCGCCAGGAGAGCGAGCGCAAGCGCAAGCGCCGGGAGCGCGATCGCCAGGCCGCGAATCGCGCGGGCCGCGTGCTGGATACGCGGCAGTTGATCGGAGCGCAGGATCACGAAGCGGCCGGCGTCCTGCGAGGCCGCGTCGACCAGCCGCTGGCGCTCGGCGGAGGGGAGCAGCGCGCCGGCGAGCTGCCCCACGAGCGTCCGGTCCAGGTCGGAGACGACGGGGCCGAGATCGAGCGTCACCTCGCCGTTGCGCGCGCGCAGGACCGTGCCCCCGCCGTCGAGCAGGGCGACGAGCTGGCTCGCCGCCGCGCGATTGGCTTCGCGCCATGCGTTGCGCACCGGACCCGTGCGCAGCTGCTCGGTGACGAGCCGGATCGCCGCGTGGCGCAGCTGCGCCGTGACCTGCCCGTCGCCGACCAGCGGCGTGACGTCGGCGGCGCGGAACAGTTCGTCCGCGGCGAAGGTCCCGAGCGCGCGACTGATCGTCGGGTCGGCGAGCAGCCGTGAGCTCGTGCCCGCCCAGCGGTCGGGGTCGAGCACCTGCCGGCGGGCCCAGACCGCGCAGGTCCCCGTGATGAGTGCCACCGTGGCCAGCGCGAGCATCAGCCAGGCGGCGAGGCGCCGCGCCGGGGCGGGCGTCATGACCGCGCGGCCGCCGGCGCGGTGGGCCTGCGCCAAGGATCGCCAACCGTGTCATGTGAGAGTGACATCTGATCACCAACCGTGGAGTGACACACAGAGGGATTGTACCGGCGGCCATTCCGGAACTCGGGCGGCGACTTTGACTCGTCTGACGATCTCTGATAAAGAACGCCCGCGGGTCGGCACCGGCCATTTGATGACACTATTGATACGAGGTAAGAGAAGCAAACAATGTCGGATACTGACACAGATGAGGTCTTCCGGTTGATCTACAGCAGTCACAGCTTGATCGGCCCCTCCTGACCTACATGCGCGAGGCGGTCGCCGAGGGCGTCGCGCAGGGCTAGGAACCGCAGATCGGGCTGGAGTCGCGCTCGGGCGCGCTCCAGCATCCGATCGAGCCCGGGCCCGCGGAGTCGAGCTCGGCCGCGCTCCAGCATCCGATCGAGCCCGGGCCCGCGGGCACGAGGCCTCGGCCGAGGCGGACGGGCGTCGGGCACCTCAGCGAGGCCCGCCGGACGCCGGCAGGGCCTCGAGCGCAGCCAGCTGGCGACGTCCGTACTCGGCGTGCCGGCGCGACGGCGAGCGGCTGAGACGCGCCAGCGCCGCCGCGAGCCGATCGACGCCCGGCTCACGCCCTGCGGCGCGCTCGGCGCGCAGGTGGGCGACGACGGGCTGGGAGGCTCGCCGCCGGTTGCACGAGCGACAGGCGAGGACGAGGTTCTCGCCGAGCCCGCGGCCCCGACGCGAGCGGGGCAGCAGGTGCTCGACCGACAGGTCGCCGGGCCACGGGGTGGCGCCGCACCAGACGCACGTCGGGCCGTCGCGGTCGATCAGCGCCGCGACGCGCATCGCTCGGGTGCGGCGTTCTCGGCCACGTCGCGACTATAGGCTCCGCCGGGGGGTCGGGCGGCGGCTGCGAGACGATCCGCGGGGCGGCGCGGTCGGCGGCTGCGGGGCGGTCGGCCTATAGTCGCGCACGCAGCCCCAGATCGATCGGAGGACCGGACCGATGTCTGACGCCACGGCCGCCCCCGCCAGCTCGCAGCCGGCCCCGACGCGGGCCAAGAACGTCGCGCTCATCCTGCTCGCGATGACGCAGTTCGTCATCGTCATCGACGCCTCGATCGTCAACCTCGCCCTGCCGTCGATCGGGCGGGCGCTTCACTTCTCGCGCGACGACCTGACCTGGGTGGTCAATGCCTACACGCTGACCGTCGGCGGCTTCCTGCTGCTCGGCGGACGTCTCGCCGACCTGCTCGGCCGCCGGCGGATGTTCATGATCGGACTCGTCCTGTTCGCGCTCGCCTCGTTCGCCGGGGGCGTCGCGCAGTCCGAGGGCTGGCTGATCGCCGCCCGCGCGATTCAGGGGATGGGCGCGGCGATCGTCTCCCCGGCGGCGCTGTCGATCATCACCACGACGTTCGCCGAGGGCTCCGAGCGCAACCGTGCGCTCGGGGTGTGGGGCGCGGTCGCCGGCGCCGGCGGAGCCGCCGGCGTCCTGCTCGGGGGCGTGCTGACCAGCGGCCTGAGCTGGCGCTGGGTGCTGTTCGTCAACGTCCCGATCGCGATCGCGGTCACCGCGCTGACCCCGCGCACGCTGCCCGAGAGCCGTCGCGAGGAGGCCGGCGACAGCTTCGACATCCCGGGCGCGGTGTCGGTCACCGCGGGGCTGGCGCTGCTCGTCTACGCCGTCGTCGAGGCGGTCAACGTCGGCTGGGGCGCGACCCGGACGATCGTCTGCCTGGTGGTCGCGGCGCTCCTGCTGATCGGCTTCATCCTGATCGAGATGCGCGAGCGCGACCCGCTGATGCCGTTCACGATCTTCCGCCTGCGCACGCTGCGCGGCGCCAACCTCGTCGGCCTGCTGATCGGCATGTCGCTGTTCTCGATGTTCTTCTTCCTCTCGCTGTAGACCAAAAACAGGCGAGAGCTTCAGAACTCGCCTCCACGGCCGATAACCGGTCAACGGGGCTCGATCAAAGGAGGCCTCCTTGGAAATGCGAAGCTCTCGTCTTATCTACGCGCTATTGGCAGTCGGGTTGTCCGGTTGCCTCTCAGCAGCTGCCGCCGGCTGCGGGTCGTCAAGCACAGCGACATCCCGAGCGACTGCTGCTCATGCGAGCAATACATCGACAACTGCATCAACTGCATCAACTGCGCCGAGCACCTTTACGCGAGCGCAGGCTGCACTGGCTTATCTTCGGGCTGTCCAGCCTGCCAAGGCCGCGGGCGATGCCTTCGACAACCAGATCAACAACAACACGACCGCCAGCGAAGCGGCTCCGCTGGCCAAGCCTGTCATCACGGCATTCGGTCAGACCAACATCCATCTGCTCACGGTCGCTCAGCACTATCCGGAAGCTGCGGTCGACATCAAGGCGTTGATCGACGCAGACTCTGGCGTCATCGCCGATCTCGCAGGTCTGAGTTCTGTGACCCTGCTCGATCAGTCTTCGTGGGTGCAGTCCTTCCTTCAAGACGGTGAGAAGACCAAGGCGGCGAGCAGCATTGTGCGCTCCGATCTCGGTCTACCGCAGGTGAACTCATGACCCGCGATCGTTTCATCGCAGCTGTCCTCGCCGGCCTGTGCTTCATCGTCTACGCAGGGCGCGCTGAGGGCGCGACGTTGCCCAAGATCCCCACCGGCTTCACGCAGAACAACCAGGGCACGCAGTACAAGCCCTACGTGATCACCACGACAGGGGATGGCTCCGGCTTCTACGGCGGCAGGACTGACCGCGGAGTCGAGCCAGCTCACGCCAATCCAAATCGACAGCTTGGGCGCCTGCGGTGGACCTCCTACACGTCATCGAGCGCTCGGGCGACCGGCGTCGAGTGGGTAAAGTTCGGCCCGAACTCTCTGTCGCAGGATCCGTTCCACATCGACGGAGCGGTCACATTGACGTTCTCGCGGCCGGTCGACAGGGTTCTGACGAGACTGATCGTCAGCGAGGGAAGCCATTCCTACATGTTCACCGCTCAGGAAGGCGGTGGCTTCTGGAGCTGGCAGTAGGTAGTAGTAACGACCGGGAACGACGAAAGCCCCTCTTCAAGCGGGGTGATGTAGCCGCTGAAGGTGAAGTCATCGAACTGCTGGCTGACCCTCTTGGTCGCCGGAACCGTGTCTTCTGGCGCTTAGCGGTCCCCTTACGGCGTTCCGAGTTGCAGCCAAGATGCACGGCCCGCAGGTTTGAGGGATCAGCGGTCATCCGAGTGAGCTCAGCGCCCGTGTAGAGCGTCTTGAGAACCTGCAAAGGCACTACGTGATCCACCGAGGTCGTCATCGAGCTTCTCGGCGGCGCATTTGGGTCCAGGCGCCAGGCCGCAGATCGGGCAGACAGTCGCGTTGCGAACCACCTGCGCGCGGGCGCGAGTCCATTCCGTGCCCGTGCGACCTGGACGCTGAACCCGTGCCTCCTACAGATTGACACGCCCGCGCGGTGACCGCGGGCGAGGTGCAGGTCCCGGCGGCCTGATCCGGACGCCCGTGGGCCTCCGCAGAACCGAGCCCGCCGGCCGGCCTAGCCGCCGGGGAGCGGCGGGGTGAGGTGGTGGGCCTCGCGCAGGTCGAAGCGGATGGGGAGCGCGCACGCCTGCTCGACGACCGCCTCGACATCGATGATCACGACCCGGTCGACCTTCGGCCGGCGGTGGACCACGGGTCCGTCCCAGAGAACCTCTGCGGTGCCCGCGAACTGGAGCGTGCGCCCGGTCTCCCAGTCGACGACGAGCATCCCGATCCGCGGGTCGACGGTCAGGTTGCCGAGCGTCTGGAACATGCGGTTGCCGGTGTAGTCGGGCAGGATGACCCGCCGGCCGTCGGCGCCGACCTCGAGGAACCCGGGCCGGCCGCCGCGGTGGGAGGCGTCGCCGCCGCGCTGCGCGTGCGCGGAGGCGACGAACGCCGTGTCGGTCGCGCGCACGAAGGCGCGCTGGTCGCCGGTCAGATGGGTCCCGTCGCGGCGCGTCGGATCGGGGTGCCCGTCGCCGATCACCTGCACCGGCACGCGCTGAGCGATGTACTTGGGGCAGTTGCCGTACACCTCGTCGACCGTGACGAGGATCCCCGCCTGGGTCGGGGTGGCGGTGCCGTTGAGCCGGACGCGGGAGCGGGTCAGGGCATCGAGCGCGAGGAGCCCGAGCGGCACGGGCCCGGCGGCGAGGCCGGCGGCGAGCGGATCGCCGGGCGGCGGCTTGGCCACGAGGTGCAGGTGCTTGGAGTCCAGCGCCCGCGCGAACCCCGGCGGCCCCGCCAGCAGCGAGGCCCAGACGCGCCGGTCGGGCGCCGGCGCCCCCGCCACGAGGAACATCCGCTGCGCCAGGAAAGCCGAGAACTCGGGGTCGATCGCCGTCTGCAGGGCGCCGCGGCCGACCCGGAGCGCGACGTCGGCGACCCCCGCGCGTCGCTGGACCTCGCGCTCGCCCTCGTGGAACAGCTCCTCGGCGCGGGCCTGGGTCGGATCCGCGGGCAGCGCCGCGTCGGGTGCGCGCTCGGTCATCGTCCGGCGCGGATCCTCGGCGATCGACGGGCGGGCTCGGATCGTCGGGCGCGATGGGCGCGCCGACCCGCGCACGCGTCGGGACGCCGTGGCGGACGCGCCTCGTCCGGCTCGCCGCCGTCCGGTCCGGAGCCGGGCCCGCCGGGCTCGTCCGGCGGCTCGGGGTCCGGCGCGAACAGCAGCCCCGCGGCGAGCATCACGGCCGGCATCGCCACGAGCGGCAGCAGCCGCGCGTCGATCACCAGCGCGGCGGCCGGGAGCAGCGCGGTGCTCAGCAGCGCGACGACGCGCGGGGCCGCCCGGTGATCGCTCTCGGAGATGGTCTGAGCGTAAACCACCGCCGCGGCGGCCGCGCGCCGTCCCTGGGTCCTCGGGCACGGCGACCGTCGATGGCGATCGATCACCCCTTGGGAGGCAACGAGCGCACGTAGCTCACGCCTCGCGACACCCAGCGTGACAACTGGCGCCGGTCGCGCACGCCCTCGGGCGTGACGCGCAGCCACCCCCGCATCGGGCGTCCGCGCATGACGAACGTCTCGGCATGGGGCTTGGCCACGAGCGCATCGGTCTCATCGGGGTCGACGCGGAGCAGCAGCCCGCCCTCGCGGCTCGCCGCGACCGTCATGTGCCCGTGCAGCAGGAACGCGAGGCCGCCGAACATCCGCTGCTCGGTGACGCCCGCCTCGTCGGCGATGAGCTCGCGGATGCGATGGGCGAGGTCCTCGTCGAAGGCCACCGAGGTCAGCCTAACCGAAAGCCGCACGCCGCAAGCGCCCGCCGATCGCTCATGTCTGGACGTCCCGCCCGCGCGCAATTTCCGCGGAAACTCCGGCCAACCGACGGTCAGAAATCGGGTCGGATCCTATACTTGCCCGCACTGCCGCCGCGACCCGGCGCGCATACGTCAGCCGGTAGAGCCAATGGGTGGGGGCATGACAGTCGCGTGGCTCCGGTGCACGATTCGCTGACCGGGGCCGCGCGACTGCCGCCGACGGGCCGGGGTGCGACGATCTGCGGGTGGCGACCGTCCGGACCCTGGCACACGCGCGCGCACCGCAGCGGCGCGCCATCGACGCGGGCGTCGCGGACTGGTATGCCCGGCGTCGCTACCGGGCCGGACAGTTCGACCTCGACCGGCTGCGCGCCGCCAAGGCCGGAATCGGGGTCACGGTCATCATCCCCACCAAGGATTGCGGCGCCACCATCGCCGAGGTCATCGGGCGCACCGTCGCGCCGCTCGCCGACCGCGGCCTCGTCGACGCGCTCGTCGTCGTCGACGCCGCCTCGGAAGACGGCACCGCCGAGCGGGCGGCCGCCGCCGGCGCCCGGGCGCTGCAGCAGGACGAGCTGTGTCCCGAGCTCGGGCCCGCCGCGGGCAAGGGAGACGCGATGTGGCGCGCGCTGCAGGTGACCGGGGGCGAGGTCGTCTGCTTCCTCGACGGCGACACGATCGACCCGCGCCCCGAGCATCTCCAGGGGTTGCTCGGACCGCTGCTGACCGACGACTGGCTACACCTGGTCAAGGGGGCGTTCGAGCGTCCGATGGACACCGGCCGGGTGACGCTGCCGCACGAGGGCGGACGCGTGACCGAGCTGATGGCCCGCCCCCTGCTCAACTACCATGTGCCCGCACTCGCGGGCTTCGCGCAGCCGCTGGCGGGCGAGTTCTCGGCGCGGCGCGAGCTGCTCGAGGAGATAGCGTTTCCCGTCGGCTACGGGGTCGAGATCGCGGTGCTGATCGAGGCCTACCGTCGGCGGGGGCTCGACGCGCTCGCCGAATGCCATCTCGGGACCCGCCAGAACCGCCACCAGCCGCTCCGGGCGCTCGGCGAGATGGCCTACGCCGTCCTCGCCGCGGTGCAGGTGCGGCTGTCCGGTGTGCAGCCGCACGCCGACGCGATCGGACGCTACGTCCGCCCGTGGGAGGACGCCGCGATCGCGACCGTCGCGGTCGGCGAGCGGCCTCCGATCGGGGCTGGCCGCGCCGACGCCGCGCCCGCCGAGGCCGTCTGAGAGCGTCGCAGCCATCCCCGCCGAAGTCGCCTGAGAGCGTCGCAGCCATCCCCGCCGAAGCCGTCTGAGAGCGTCGCAGCCATCCCCCGGCGCCACCGACATGTCCTGAGCCTTGCCGCCGCGCTGACGGCGCTCGGCGTGGCCGCTTGCGGCGGGTCGGGCGGCGGCGGGACCGGCGGCTCGGGCGGCGGCGGGTCCGGCGGCTCGCGCACCGCGCACTCGTCGACCGCCTCGTCGTCGACCTCGACGTCGCCTCGGCGCGCGCGTCGACCCGCGGCGCCCCGCCCTCGCGGGCCCCGAGCCGTCCCGATCGGTCGCGGCCAGCGCGTCGCAGCCGGCGACGCGACGCTGACGGTCACCGTCACGCGGGTGTACGACCCGCTGCGCCACGCCGGCGCCGCGACGCTGCCCGGCACCCACGCCGCCGCCGTCGCCCTGACCATCCACGTCGACCGGGGGGCGACCTACGACAGCACCGCCTCGGGCGACGTGTCGCTGCTCACCTCGCGCGCCGCGGCCGCGCCGCTGCTCATCCGCCGCGGCGTCTGCCGCACGCCGCTGACCGACTTCGAGAGCCTGATCGGGGTCGGCGAGACACGGTCGGGCTGCGTCGGCTTCAGCGTCCCCGACGGAGCCCGGATCGTCGCCGTGCGCTTCTCGCCGCGCTCGCGAGCCCCCGGAACCGTCGCGTGGCGCGTCGGCTAGCCGCGCGTCAGGCGACGCAGCGACGGCTGACCGGGATGTTCTGCGAGGCGACCGGCGGGGCGTCGTGCTTGCAGTAGGTGATCCGGTGATCGCGCACGTCGAGCACCGCCTGATACGGGTAGTTGACCCCGGCCGACACGGCGGTGCAGCGCAGGCCGAGCCGCGGTCCCTGAGTCGCGACCTGGCGACAGCTGACGCGCTGCAGCGGCTCGCCGGCGTCGCCGTCGGCGATTCGGCGGTTCATGTCGGCCCGGATCGCGCGCACCGCCGCGACGCGCGGCACCTCGCCGGCGGCCGTGCGGGCCGTCCGCGGGGCCTGGTCCTGGGCGACCACGATCTCCGCTTCGCGGTTGGCCCGCGCGGCGCCCCGGGGGCTCTCGCCGACGGGGCCGTCGGTGTTGTGGTGGTCGACGTAGACGATGAGCGCGCCGAGCAGGATCGCGCCGACGGCGAGCGACACGACCCAGCGGAGCCACATCGGCGGGCGGCGCGGCGAGGTCGCGGACACGGCTAGACGCGGCGCGCCTGCGGTCGCCGGCGGGCGGTCGACGGCGGCTGGACGATCAGCTCGTCGTGGCGCAGGGTGGTGGTGCGCAACGCCGCGGCCACCTCGGCCTCGGTGACGACGGTCGGCGAGCGCGCGGCCAGCGCCAGGACGGTGAACTGGTGCGATTGCCGCCGCCAGGCGGGGCGGAAGCCCCGCAGGCGATAGGTGCGCTGCATCGCCGACGGGATCAGGTTGCAGGCGGCCCCCCACCAGCACAGCGGCTGTTGCGGCGAGCGCATCGAGATGACATCGAACGCGCTGACGCGGGCTCCGGCCGTCCGCAACCTGCGCAGGTCGTGGAGATACAGGGAGAGGGGGAGCAGGTCCGCGTAGTGCTGGACGAGGATCAGGCGATCGCCGCGCGCGGGGGCGGGCCCCAGGAGTCGGGCCACCGGACGCCAGTCGGGGCGCTGGAGCGCCCGGTTGGCGGCGATGCCGATGGTCGCGACGAGGCCGATCGCGCACAGCACGGCGGCGGCCGCCACACCGACGCGACGGGCCGCTGGAGCAGCGAGTCCGGCGGACACGACGATGGCGGCGGGCAGCCAGAGCGCGATGATGTTCCGGGTGATCAGGTCGTCGAAGCCGGCGACGATGAGCACCAGGGTGAACGCGAAGCCGCCGAGCGCCAGCGCGCCCGCCGGCAGCGCCCGCTCGCGCAGGGTGCGGCCCGCGCGGGCGGCGAGCAGCCCGAGCGCAACGAGGGCGGCCGCAAACGCCGCGTACTTCATCGCGACCCGAGCGGGCGAGTCGGTGCCGATCAACAACTGGGGGATGATCTGCCGCAGCCGCGGCCCCAGGGGCGCGGTGGCGATCCAGCCGTCGTGCCCGGTGCCGTTCTGGGAGATGGCCAGCGGCAACAGCGCCGCGCCGCAGACCCCTACGACCGCGACCGCGATGCGGACCGTCAGCCGGGCGCGATGGTCGACCAGCAGCCAGGCCGCCTCGGGGAGGACGAGCACCAGCGCGTAATAGTGGGTGGCCAGCGCCAGCACGGAGAAGATCGCCCACAGCGCCACCGGCCGCGGGGACGGCGCGGCCCGGGCGCGCGACCAGGCGAGCAGCGAGAGGCCGCTGAGGAGCACGAGCAGCTCGTAGGAGCGGGCCTCCTGCGAGTACCAGATCAGGAACGGGTTGCAGGCGGCCAGCGCCGCGCAGATGATCCCGGCCCGTCGGTTGATCAGCGTCGTCGCGGTGGCGTAGGCGACCGGCACGACGAGCACCCCGGCCAGGACCGAGAGCGAGCGCAGGCCGGCTTCGCCGTCCCCGAACACGCGCGCCCACACCCACGCCACGCAGTAGTACAGCGGCGGGGTGGACTCGCTCTGCCCGATCAGGCCGAGCATCTTCCCGGGCGTGAACCGCACCAGCTGCGCCGTGTTGGCCTCGTCGTACCAGAACCCCTGGTGTCCGAGGCCGTAGCCCCGCAGCACCGCGCTCAGCACGATGAGGCCGGCCAGGCCCAGGGCCGCGGGGCTCACCGGATGGCGCGCCAACCGGGCGCGCAGGGCCGCGGGCCAGGACGACGGCCGAGCCGAGGCTGCCGAGCTGACGCTCACGCCGAGATTGTGCCCGGCGGGCGGGTCATCACGCCCGCATCGCGCGGTAGCGGCGGATCAGCGCGTTCGTCGAGCTGTCGTGCGCCAGCTCGGGCTCGGTGGCGGACTCGAGCTCGGGGATGATCCGCTGGGCGAGCGCCTTGCCGAGCTCGACCCCCCACTGGTCGAAGGAGTCGATGTCCCAGATCACCCCCTGGGTGAACACGCTGTGCTCGTACAGCGCCACCAGCGTGCCCAGAGCGTACGGGGTCAGCTCCTCGCAGAGGATGACGTTCGTCGGCCGGTTGCCCTCCATCACCCGGTGGGGGACGACCGCCTCGGCGGTGCCCTCGGCGCGCACCTCGGCCTCGGTCTTGCCGAAGGCGAGCGCCTCGGCCTGGGCGAACACGTTGGACATCAGCAGGTCGTGGTGGTCGCCCAGCGGGTTGCGCGAGCGCCCGAAGCCGATCAGGTCGACCGGGATGAGCTTCGTCCCCTGGTGGATGAGCTGGTAGAAGCTGTGCTGGCCGTTGGTGCCCGGCTCCCCCCAGAAGATCGCGCCCGTCTGGTAGTCGACATGGCGTCCCTGCAACGTCACGTGCTTGCCGTTGGACTCCATCGTCAGCTGCTGCAGGTAGGCGGGGAAGCGCTTCAGGTACTGCTCGTAGGGCATCACGCCGACCGTCTGCGCTCCGAAGAAGTCGCCGTACCAGACGGCGAGCAGGCCGAGCAGCGCCGGCAGGTTGCGCTGCAGCGGCGTGTCGCGGAAGTGCTCGTCCATCGCGTGGAAGCCGGCCAGCATGTCGTCGAAGTTCTCGGGCCCGATCGCGATCATCGTCGACAGCCCGATCGCCGAGTCCATCGAGTAGCGGCCGCCGACCCACTCCCAGAAGCCGAACATGTTGGCGGTGTCGATCCCGAACTCGGCGACCTTCTCGGCGTTCGTCGAGACCGCGACGAAGTGCTTGGCGATCGCCGACTCGTCGCCGAGCGCGGCGAGCGACCAGTCCCGCGCCGACCGCGCGTTGGTCATCGTCTCCAGCGTCGTGAACGTCTTGGAGGAGACGATGAACATCGTCTCGGCGGGGTCGAGGTCGCGGGTGGCCTCGACGAAGTCGGTGGCGTCGACATTGGATACGAAGCGCATCGTCAGCTCCCGCGCGGAGTAGTGGCGCAGCGCCTCGTAGGCCATCACCGGACCGAGATCCGAGCCGCCGATCCCGATGTTGACGACGTTGCGGATCGGCCGGTCGGTGTGCCCCAGCCACTCGCCGGCCCGGATCCGGTCGGCGAGCGCCGCCATCCGGTGGCGCACCTCGTGCACCTCGGCGACGACGTCGCGGCCGTCGACGATCAGCGTCGTGCCCTGCGGCATGCGCAGCGCCACGTGCAGGACGGCGCGATCCTCGGAGACGTTGATCCGCTCGCCGGCGAACATCGCCGCGGTGCGCTCCGCCAGCCCCGACTGCTCGGCGAGCGCGAGGAGGAGAGCGATCGTCTCCTCGGTGACGCGGTTCTTGGAGTAGTCGAGGAACAGCCCCGCGCCCTCGGCGACAAGCCGCTCGCCCCGGGTCGCGTCGGCGTCGAACAGCTCGCGCAGATGGCGCGTGGACACCTCGGCGAAGTGATCGCTCAGCGCCGCCCAGGCGGCGCGCTCGCGGAGCGGGGGGATCGGCGTCTGCGTGCTCATGTTCGGCCTCCGGGCGCGGGGGATCGGACTCGACCCTGCAGAGGCTACGCGGCGCTCAGCGGACCCGATCGTCGTCGGGACGCAGCGCGTCGGTGAACCGGCGCGGGACCGCGGCGTCGGGGCCACGTTCCCACAGCGTGATGACGATGAGCTCGTCGTCGCGCCGGCGGCACACGTAGACGACGTTTCGGCGCTCGAGGTCGGAGACGAGCAGCTCGCCGGCGGCGGCGCCCGCCTCCGTCGCGCCGGCGGCGCACGCTCGCGCGACCCGGGTGGCGATCTCGGTCCTCGGCTCAAGCGTGCCGCGCACGCGCTGGCGAAAGCGCTCGACGGCGTGGTCGGTGACGGCGATCAGCACCGCGGACCCGGCCGACGCCGCGGACCCGGCCGACGCTGCGGACCCGGCCGACGCGGCCGCGCGCTCAACCGCCGCCGAGCAGTCGCTGGATTGCGCTGCGCCGCGGCGGACGGCTGCGGACGTGGAGCGTGCCGAACGGTCCCCGCAGCCGGATACGGACGAGCGGTGCGTCCGCCGTCGGCGGAGCCGCGGGCGCCTCGATCTTCTGACTGGCGAACGGCCCGCCGCCCTCGACGCTGACCCGCACCCCCTCGGGGATGATGAGCGTCACCGTGCCGGCGAAGTTGTACACGTCGAGGTCCACCTCGCGGCCGGGCAGCCGCGCCTGGCTGAGGTCGAGGTCGATCGTCCCGCAGATGCTGCGATACGCGGCCCGGGACTGGAGCTCCCACGGCCCGGTGCGCACGAGGTGTGAGCACAGCGCCGTGTACCGGCTCGCCGGCGCGGCCACCTCGGCGCCCGCCGAGCGGTCCGCGGGCAGATCGACGTGCAGCGCGGCGAGCTCGTGGTCGGTCCGCGCCTGCTGGGCTGACTCGACCCGCTCGGAGAACTCCTCGAGCGTCAGCCGGCCCTCGACGACCGCGCCCTGGAGGCGCTCGATCGCACGCTCGCGCTCGGCGTCGGAGGCGAGGATCGCCGGCGGCTGAGGCTCGGCGTCGGTCACCGGGCCACCCTATCGATCGCCGGCAGGCCGCGGGCCCGGCGCGCCATGCCCTGCCAGGCGTCGCCCTGGGCCTCGAGCCGGTCGGCGGCGTCGGCGATCGTGAAGCGGTCCGGGCGCAGGCCGTCGTCGCAGAGCTCGTCCCACTCGATCGGCATCGCCACCGGCGCGCCGCGGCGCGGACGGACCCCGTAGGGCGCGACCGCGTGCTGGGCGTAGTTGATCCGGTTGACGTCGAGGTAGATGCGCCGGCCGCGCTCGTCGCGATGCCACTCGAGCGTCAGGTGGTCGGGGTCGGCGGCGACCATCGCCTCGGCGAGCGCCCGGGCGAAACGGTGGACGTCGCCGAATCCCGGCCCGCGGCGCACCGGGCAGACGACGTGGACGCCGCGCGAGCCGGTGACCATCGCGAACGTCGCCAGGCCGGCGTCGCGCAGTCGCGCCCCGGCGTCGCGCGCCGCCGCGCGCACCTCGGCGAAGCCGACCCCGTCCGCGGGATCGAAGTCGACGATCAGCCGGTCGGGGGCGCGCGGGCGGTCGGCGCGCGACAGCCACACGTGGGGGGTGACGACGTTCTGACCGGCGAGGTAGACGAGCGTCGCGGCGTCGCGCGCCAGCACCTGGGTCAGGGTTCCGCCGCGCTTGGGCACGGTCGCCGTCGTGATCCAGTCCGGGAAGTAACGCGGGACCGACTTCAGGAAGAAGCCCTTCTCGTCGATGCCCGCGGGGAACGCCTGCAGCGCCAGCGGGCGGTCGCGCACGTGCGGGAGCATCGCCGAGGCGACGCGCTCGTAGTGGCGCGCGAGCTGGCGCTTGGTGATCGTCGGCCGGGCGAACAGCGCCTTATCGGGATGGCTGATCGGGACCCGGCGCCGTCCGACGGTCAGCGTCTCGGTCATCGCTCGCGGACCACCTCGCGCGCCGCCTTGTCCTCGCGCAGGCCGAGGAAGCGCGGGTGACGCAGGCGCCCGGCGTTCGTCCACTCGGTGAAGGCCACCTCGGCGACGAGCGTCGGAGTCACCCAGGTGACGCCCGTCTCGCGGATCCGATCGCCAAACGGCGAGCCGTCGCGGCGCAGCGGCGACAGCCGGCGGCGCAGGTCGGCGAGCGTCTCGTGGGTGAAGCCGGTGCCGACCTTGCCGGCGTAGCGCAGCCGGCCGTCGCCGTCGTGATAGCCCAGCAGGAGCGCGCCGAGGTCGGAGCGGCTGCCCCGGGGGGCGGTGTAGCCGCCGATGACGAGCTCCTGGCCGGCCTCGCACTTGAACTTGAGCCAGTCGCGCGAGCGCGTGTCGCGGTAGGGGCTGTCGGCCCGCTTGGCGATCACGCCCTCCCATCCCTGGCGGCAGGCGTGCTCGAACAGCGCCTGTCCGTCGCGGTTGCGGTGCGTGGCGAAGCGCAGCGGCCCGCCGAACTGCAGCGCGTCGCGCAGCAGGCGCTTGCGGGCGCGGAGGGCCAGGGCCCGCACGTCGTCGCCGTCGAGCCACAGGATGTCGAACACGTAGTAGTAGACGCGCGTCGGATGGCGACCGCGCTGGGCCAGGCGCGCGAAGCTCGTGCGCCCCCCATCGAAGGCGACGAGCTCGCCGTCGACGGCGAACCGGTGCCCGGACTGCGCGCGCAGCGCGTCGCGGATCTCGGGATAGCGCCCGGTGAGGTCGAGGTCGTTGCGCGAGAGCATCCGCAGGTCCCCGTCGCCGTCGCCGCCGTCGTCGTCGCGGATCGCCAGGCAGCGGATACCGTCGAGCTTGCGCTCGTAGATCCAGCCCGGGTCGCTGAACGTCTCGCGGCAGAGCACCGCCTTCATCAGGTGGGCGTGGTCGGGCGCGGGGGCCACGACGAGTCCTTCGCGCTCGTCGGTTGGGACGTCTGGCGGTTCGGCTCCGGGCTCGGTCATCGGCGCAGCGTAACCCCCGGCGCGAAACCCGTAGTAACTACGGATTCAGGTCGACCGCCCAGCTGCCGAAGGAGCACATAGCGGCCTGCGTTGTCGCTCTCGTTTTCAACCCTCGAGCCGGGAGGAGTGTCGTGTCAGCACTCAGAGAGGTCTCGCCGCTCCCGCCCGACACCGGTGCGGCGCAGCGAATCAAGGTCCTGATCGCCGACGACCACCCGCTGATCATCGCCGGTCTGCGCCGCACGATCGACGGCGTCGAGGACATGGAGGTGGTCGGCGAGGCGCGCACCAGCACCGAGCTCGTGCAGCTCATCGAGCGCCGCGCGCCCGATGTCGTGCTCATGGACCTCAACATGCCGGGCGCCCCCGGAGTGGAGGCGATCGAGGGCATTCGCGAGCAGTGGCCGGACATCAAGATGGTGGTTCTTTCTGCCTGCGACGATCGTCGCACGATCGATGCCACGCTCCTGGCGGGGGCCAGCGCCTACGTGCTCAAGAGCGCCCACACCGTGGACATCGCCTCGGTCATCCGTCAGGCCTCCAGCGGCGCCGTGTTCCACGCGCCCGCGGGCGTGCCTGCGGCGCAGGACAGTTCACCCTCTGCCGCCTCCTCGCCCGGTCTGACCGAGCGCGAGCGCGCCATCCTGACCGCCGTCGCATCGGGAATGACCACCGCTGCGATCAGTCAGGACCTGTGGATCTCCGAGCACACGATCAAGTTCCACCTGACCAACATCTATCGCAAGCTCGGCGTGGCCAACCGCGCCGGTGCGGTGCGCTACGCGCTGGAGCACGGGATCGCCTGAGCGTCCCCCAGCGCCCCTCACGCCTGCCACGGCGGGAGCTTGGCCGAGATCACGGTCGGACCACCGGGTCGTGAATCGATTCTCGTGCTACCGCCGAGCATCCGCACGCGCTCGTGCATGCCCACGAGGCCGAGCCGACCGGCTCGCGCCGAGCGCACGAGCGTCGGCTGCGGCTCGAAGCCGCGGCCGTCGTCGGTGATCTCGACCGACGCTCCGTCGACGCCGGCCGCGATGGCGATCGTCACGTTGCGGGCATCGGCGTGCTCGCGGATGTTGGCCAGAGCTTCGCGAATCAGCGATAGCAGGGCGATCTGCTGCGAGTCGGTCATGCCATCGGTGGAGCCGCGCAGCTCGACACGTGGCGCCACGCCCGTGCGTTGCGCAAACGCGTCGGTGAGCTCACGCAGCGGCTCGGCGATGGACCCGGAGCTCAGGAACGGCGACTCCACCGACGTGACCAGTCGACGCAGATCGCCATCGAGCGCCACCATCTGCGCTTCCAGATCGTCCAAGCGGCCGAGCGCCCGGCCCTGGTCGGGATTGCCGGCGATCATCGGGCGCAGCTGGTCGCGAAACAGGCGAAGGTCCTGGGCCAGCAGGTGAATGTCCTGCTGAGGCCCATCGTGCAAGTCGAAGCGCAGCCGGTGCAAGCGGCGCTCCACGGAGCTGATCAGGGGCCCCGTGACCGATGCTTCGGTCACCGGCGCCTGGCGTTCCAGTAGTGCCGACAGAATCGGGGCTGCTCCGGCGAGCAGGGGGGCGAGCAGCGTGTTCGAGGTCTCGTGGCCGAGGCCGATGAGGGCCACCGGACGCGCGCCCAGCGGCTCGAGCCGCAGCGCAGCCATCGAGCCGGACCCCGCTGCGGATCCGCCTCCCGCCAGCAGACGCTGCGCCACCGTGCGAGCCGGTGTGCTGGGTCCGCCCGCAGTCGCGACCAGCTGCGGCGTGTCGCTCTCTTCGGGGGGGATCCGCCACAGCGACACGCTCCGCCCTCCTGCGAAGACGAGCGCGAGCGATAGGGCGACCTCGATCCCGACCTCGGTCGACAGCTCGAGCAGGTGTCCGGTGCGCAGGACCTCCCGTCCGAGCGCCACCCGAGGCAAGCGCAGCTCGCTCTCCAGCCGGCCGATCAGGCGCTCGGTCCGGTCGCGGCGGGCGGCGACGTCGACCGCCACCGAGGCCAGAAGCTCGGCGGTGAACGCGAGGGCGACCAGGCCGAGCGGCCGCTCAGCAGCACCGTACAGGGCATACAGGGACCGGGCGGCTTCGGCGGCCGTCGAGCGCACGTCCGCGGAGACGCCAGCGCCGAGGCCCGCGGCGTCGACCAGGGCTCCGGCGTGGGTCAGGGCGCCATCGAGCGTGCGAAGCTCAGGGGCGGTTGGCACATGCGCATTGTGGCCGAGGTGCGGGCCGACGTGCGCGGCTCGCGGCTGACGCCGCCGGAGGCGGCTAACGGGCTGCCGGCACGCGGCGCGGCTGGCCGGCGGCACGATCCACCGCGGCCATGAGGCTCGTGAACGAGCCCCACTTGGCGATGACGGGCAGCGCGCTCAGGCCCTCCGCGGCGTCGTCGCTCACGGCGACGATGCCCACGGCGGGGTGCCGCGCCCGCAGGCGCGCCACCTCCCGCGCGGCGAGGCTGAGCGATGCGCTGGCGTCGATCACGACGACGTCGACCTCCCCGGCGGCCGACTCGTCGACGCGGATTCCGGCGCGCGAGACGCTCACCGCGTGTCCCCGCTGAGACAGCAGGGCCGAGGCGAGGGCGCGAAATCGACGGTCGGAGGCGATCAGCAGCACGCGCGCCGGGCCCGGGCTCATCCCGTCAGGGTTCGCGGCCTCGCGCTCGCCGCACGGGTGGGCGGGCAGCAGTGCAGACGTCTCGGGGAGCGTCGGGCGCGGACTGCCCACCCTGCTCTCGGACGCCGGCGCTGGTCTGCCCACGGGCGCGTCTCCATCGGCGGTGGCGAGGATGCTCAAGCGGCGACGGAGCCGGACCCGCAGCGAAGCCGACGCCATGTCTCTCATGCGGGTTATGTCGCCGTACGGCGTTTCTGAGCCGATCCCACCAAGGTATAGGTCGCACTGCGCGTTCTTCTCGACCGGTCGCCGGCTGGCCAAAGGTCTAGGGGCGACTAGCCGTTTTTCCGTCTACAGGGAGGCGCTCGGCGTTCCGATGCTGCTGGCATGGCGGGCAAGGATCCCAACAGCACCGACTGCAAGTCACTCCGGGCGGCCGTCGCTCGCCAGCTATCTGCAACCCGGTCATCCGGAACGACAAAACGAGAGGAGGTGAACAGTCTTGTTTAACAGCCTCTACTACGTGGTCGGCATGATGCTGGCCCGGATGCGCCGCGAGGAGGGCCAGACGATGGCCGAATACGGCATCCTGCTGGGCGTCATCGCGCTTGTCGTGGTGGTGGTCGCCGTGACCCTCGGTGGCAGCATCTCGAGCCTCTTCAGCAACACCAGCGGACACCTCTAGACGATCGGACCCTCCGGACGAGCGCCCGCCCACGGTGACCGCATGCAGCGGCCCCCGGGCGGGCGCTTCACTTCGTGCGACTGACCCGCAGGACCCCCGTCGCCGAGACCGGATATGAGGTTCGCACCTCTTCAACGACGCCGCGCACCTCGTCAGCGACGCCGGCGCCCACCTGTGACCCACGACGAGGCGGGCCAACGCCCGCCCAGGCTTCGTGCCGACGGGCCGGACGTGCCTTCGCGCTGCAAGCCGCGATCCGAGGCACAGTCCCGGGGCGACTTCACCTAGACCTTCGGGCAGGGCCAACTAGAGCTTTTCTCGGTGCGCGGGCACCGAGGGTGGATCGATACGAGGTAGCAGGATCCCCGACGCACAGCGCCCCGGAACATGCGGACATGCAAGCCACGACACATCTTCGTCTTCGACCGCTCGCGACTGCGCGAGGAGCGCGGCCAGGCCTTGGTCGAGTTCGCGGTCGTCCTGCCGGTGCTGGTGATCATCATCCTCGGCATCCTCTACCTGGGGCGGTACGAGGACTACTCCAACCAGATGACCCAGCTGGCCGAGCAGGGTGCTCGCTACGCCGCGGTCGACCAGTACCCATCGACGTCGACGAATCTGCAGGCCTGGATCGAGTCGGCCGCGCAGGGGGAACTGAACGCAAACTCCGGGAGCAAAGATGTCAGCGCATTACAGGCGTACGTCTACTGCGTGCCGAGTGCATCTCAATGTCAGCAGGCCAGTCAGGTGCGCGTCTGCCTGGTCTCGACCATGCAGCTGTGGTTCCTGAGCATCGGCAGGATGACGGTGACAACGCCGGCCACCATGCGCGTCGAAGCCACCCAGCAGACGTCGCCATCCGGCGGCACCGGATGGTCCACCACCAACAACTCGAACAGCACCGTCCCGTCCAGCTGCCCGACGACCTGATTGGAGGCGACCTGTCATGAAGCTTTTCGAGAACGGACTGACGGCGCCCAGCCTGGGCGGCCTGCTGACCACCCGCCGGGGCTCGGCGATCCTCGCCGTGCTCTGCGCGGTCTGCGCCGGCGGCATCCTGCTGTTCGCGATGAGCCGGTACCGGGCCAGCGTGCAGCAGCCGACGCCCCAGGCCACCGTCCTCGTCGCGATGCGCGAGATACCCAAGGGAACCCCTGGCAACCGCATCGCCCAGCTGAACCTCTACCGGTCGACGCCCGTCGTCGCGGCCCAGCTGTCGGCGGGGGCGATCAGCGACGCCGGTCAGCTCGCGGGCGCCACCGCCTCGACGAACATCGTGCCCGGGCAGCAGCTGACATCGGCCGACTTCTCGGCGCAGAGTGGGGTCGACACGACCCTCGCTCCCGATCAGCGCGCCGTCGAGGTGACGATCAGCGAGTCCCCGGGAGCCACCGATGTCACCGAGGCCGGGGACCACGTCGACATCTATCGAGCCGCCGGCAGCGGGAACGCGAGGTCCGGACAAGCGCCGATCGCCACGGACGTGAAGGTCATCAAGCCGGCGAGCCCGACGCCGGTCAGAGTCGGCAACCGCGTCGTGACCGGGAGCTCGATGGTGCTGGCGCTCGGCACCGGTCAGGTGGGCCCGGTGATCGAGAACGCGAACGGGCTCTACCTCGCCCTGCGCCCATCCGAGACCGACCCTGCGACCGGCTGAGCCGGGCCGCCGACCCATCCCCGACCCAGGAACTGGAACGACATTATGAGCTCGCAAGTCAGTGTGCTGATTGCCGTCGACCACGAGGTCGATCGCGGACTGATCGAGACGCTCGTCGCCCGCGGCCCCAACCTCGCCGTGCTCGACTATCTCGAGCTCGACGGACCGGCGTCGAGCGGGATGGGCAATGGCGACGCGATGATCATCGCCGTCGCCGACTACACCGGGAACGCCCGCGAGTTCGTGGGCAAGGCGCATCGTCAGCACCCGCAGCGGCCGATCGTGCTGCTGTGTCCCTCGGGCACGAGCGGCCCGGTGGGCGATGTGTTCGCCAGCGGGATCGATGACATCGTGTCGCTGCCCACGTCGCCCGACGCAGCCACCGACGACGAAGTCTCGCGCGAGCTCGCCTTCACGGTCGAGAAGGCGATCATCCGCAAGCGGGGCACGAGCACCACGGTCGCGGGAGATCACACGCGCAACGTCATCTGCGTGCTGGGGCTGAAGGGCGGAAGCGGCAAGACCCTGACCTCGGTCAACCTGGGCGTGGCTCTGGCGCAGGCCGGTCACAGCGTCGCCGTGATGGACCTCGATCTCCAGTTCGGGGACCTCGCGCTGGCGATGGGCGTCCCCCCGATGCGCACGATCTACGACCTGGTGCGCGCCGGCGGTTCGTTGGATGCCGAGAAGCTCAACGACTTCCTCATGATTCATGAGTCGGGAGCGCGAGCGCTCGTGGCCCCGGTCCGCCCCGACCAGGCGGCGATGATCACGGTCCCGTTCCTGCAGGACGTCCAGCGATTGCTGGGCGAGATGTTCGAGTTCGTCGTCCTCGATACGCCTCCGAGCTTCGGTCCCGAGGTGATCAACGCCGTCGACTCCTCGGATCACGTGCTGGTGGTGGCGATGCGCGACACGCTCTCGCTGAAGAACACCAAGCTCGGGCTCGAGACCCTGGAGCGGATGGACTACGACCGCAGCCGCGTCAAGGTGCTCTTCAATCGCGCGAACACGAATGTCGGCATCGACCGCGAGGACGTCCTGGCGATCCTCGGCCGCGACGTCGACATCCTCGTGCCGAGTCATCGCGACATCGCGCGTTCGGTCAACCAGGGCGAGCCGATCGTCGGGCAGGGACAGACCGAGGCCGCCCGCGCGTTTCGCGAGCTCGCCCAGCTGTACGTCGCCACGGCGCGCCCCGAGGGTGAGGCGCACGACGCTCAGGTGGTCGACATCGCCGCTCAGCGCCTGCCACTGGTGGAGGAGCCGGCACCGGCGCGGCAGTCGATCTTCCGGCGCCGGAGGAGTGCCTGATGCAGCTCCACGAGCGCCTTTCCAACGGGCACGGCACCGAGACGCCGGAGCGGTTCGCGATCCCCTTCTCGGAGATGAAGACGCGGGTCCACCTCGCGCTGATCGAGGATCTGGGCCGCCAGCTGTTCAACACCAGTCTCGATTCCGCGACGCTGCGCGCGCGCGTTCAGGACGAGCTGCGCGAGCGCCTCTCGCGCGAACCGGGCCTCTCGCGCGAAGATCGCGAGCAGATCGCGGTCGAGCTGACGGCCGACATCGTGGGGCACGGTCCGCTCGAGCGGCTGCTCGAGGACGACACGGTCACGGAGATCATGGTCAACGGTCCGTACGACGTGTGGGTCGAGCGGGCCGGTCGCCTCTCCCGCACGCCGGTGCGGTTCAGCGACGACGGGCATCTTCAGCGGATCATCTCCAAGATGGTCGCCCAGGTCGGGCGCCGCATCGATGAGGCGTCGCCGATGGTCGACGCGCGCCTGCCCGACGGCAGCCGCATCAACGCCACGATCCCGCCGCTGTCGCTCACCGGGCCCCTGCTGACGATCCGCAAGTTCGGGCAGCAGCGACTCGACATGGGCGCTCTCATCGCGCTCGGCGCGTTGGAGGCGCGGTCCGCGGAGCTGCTGCAGCGGTGCGTCGAGGCGCGCTTGAACATCCTGATCGCCGGCGGCACGGGCTCCGGAAAGACCACGATGCTCAACTCGCTGTCGGCGTCGATCCCCGAAGGCGAGCGGATCGTCACGATCGAGGATGCCGCCGAGCTGTCCCTGAGCCAGCGGCACGTGCTCCGGCTGGAGGCACGGCCGAAGAACATCGAGGGCGAGGGCGAGATCTCGATCCGCGACCTGGTGCGCAACTCGCTGCGCATGCGCCCGGACCGGATCGTGGTCGGCGAGGTGCGCGGGGCCGAGGCGCTGGACATGCTCCAGGCCATGAACACCGGCCACGACGGCTCGCTGTCGACGCTGCACGCCAACACGCCGAGGGACGCTCTGGCTCGCCTGGAGACGATGGTGCTGATGAGCGGGTACGACCTGCCGTTGCGCGCGATCCGCGAGCAGATCGCCTCAGCGATCGACCTCCTGGTCCAGATCGAGCGGATGTCCGACGGCTCCCGTCGGGTCGTCGCCGTGACCGAGGTGCAGCGCATGGAGGCGGACGTCGTCACGCTGCAGGATCTGTTCACCTTCCATGTCGAGTCCGTCGCGGCCACCAATCACATCGTCGGCTCGCTGCGCTCGACCGGGCTACGGCCCGGCTTCCTGGACAAGTTCGCGCGTCGCGGCGTGGAGATCCCGGCCGAGCTGAGCGGCCGGCGGAGCGATCTCGGTTCCCACGGCGGCGGTCGTGGGTGAGCGAGCCCGGCGGCTCCTGCGCCGCCGGCTGCGCCTGCTGGCGTTCGGCCTGAGCGTCATCGGGGCGGTGCCCGCCGTGGCGCTCGCCGCCGCACCGGCCGGGTGGCCGGGGGTGCACTCGATCGCGGGTGCCCGGACACGCTCGCCGATGGCATCGCTGAGCGGATGGCTCAGTCCCACCGTCGCCTTCCCCGAACGCGACCTGGTGCTCCGAACCACCGCTCGCAGGGCCCTGAGCGTGTCTCGTGTGCACATCAGCGAGAACGGCCAGACGATCCATCCGTCTCGGCTGACGCGCCTGTCAGCACCCGCGCCCGGCGATCTCGGGGTCATGTTCGTCATCCAGCGCAGCGCGAGCATGGGCGGTGGCGGCCTGGCGGCGGCAGTGTCCGCTGCGCGGGCGATCGGCACGAGCAAGCCCGGAAACGAGCGGTTCGGGGCGATCGCGTTCGCTGCCCGGCCATCGGTTCTCCTTGGGTTGACCACCGACCGACGCGCGATCGACCGGCGCCTGCGGACGACGCCGGCCGTCGACAGTGCTGCCTGCAATGTCGCAGCGGCGACCCAGCAGGCGCTCGCCCGCTTGGCGGCGGCGAAGACGCGGCTGGGCGTCGTCGTGGTCATCTCCGACGGCGTCGGCGGCGCCGAGAGGACGTCCGGCCCGACGGCGGCCACGGTTCGGGCGGCGGCCGCGCGCGCGGACGCCCCCGTGATCACGGTCGGGCTCCGCGACGAGCGGGCAACGACGGCGTCGCTCACCGCCCTGGCGCATTCGGCTCCGGGAAGTTTCGTCCTGTCGTCGGAGGGACGCCTCTCGTCGACATTGACGTCGACGCTGCGCACCGTCGCCGATCGGCACTACGTGCTCGGCTATCGCTCGCACGCTCCGGCCGGATCGTCCGTTGCGATCACGGCCGTCGCCTCCGGGCTGTCGGGCCAGCTCAACGCCAGCTACCGAGTCCCCGGGATCGCGCCCACCCCCCCCTCCCGGCCGCAGCCCAGCGCAGGCGCGTCGGCACCGACACCGAGCGCGCCGCGGCCCGCCGCGCCGACGTCGGCCCCCGCTTCGCGATCAGCCACCCCCCCGTCGTCCTCCGGGACGCCACCGCCCTCGACGACGCGGGCGCCCTCACCGCCCTCGACGACGCGGGCGCCCTCACCGGCCTCGACGACGCGGTCGCGGTCGCCGCAGGCGAGCTCTCGAGGAATCCCGGGGTCGAAGTCCGGCACGCCTGGGCGGCCGGCGGCGACGTCGGGACCCACCGCACCGGTGGGTCCGTCGGCGGCGGGCGGTCGGGACCCGAGCACCGACGCGCCGCATCTCGTAGGAGAGCCGGAGCCCAATTTCGGGAGAGAGCTTCCCCCGTCCCCGATGCGCACGACGTCCTTCTGGTCGTCGGGGGTCGCCGTCCCGGCGGTGGCGATCGTCTGCGCGCTGCTGGGCGCGCTGGCGCTCTGGTTCGTGCTGCGGCGGCCACAAGGGGCGACCGTGCGGGCGCGGGTCGGTAACTTCCTGCCGATCGGAGGCGGGAACGACGGGGCGGAAGCGCCGTCGCCGAGCCGGCGCTCGCGGCTGCTGGGCTCGCTGGAGCGGGGTTCGTGGTGGCCGACGTTCGTGGAGGCCGTCGAGATCTCCCGCAATCCGCGCCCACCGATGTCCCTGGTCAAGCGCGCGGCTGCCGGTGGAATGGTCGCCGGGCTCCTCCTCGGGCTGATCTCCGGCTCGGTGCTGGCGGCGCTCGCACCGCTCTTGTTGTGGCCGTTCGTGCTACGGGCGCTCGTGCTGCGCGCCGCCCGCAAGCAGCGAGACCGATTCCGGGACACGCTTCCCGGCTACCTCCAGGACATGGCCAGCGCGATCCGCGTCGGGCGCAGCTTCGCCGGCGCACTGGCCGCCGTCGCCTCCGACGCCGAGGAGCCGACGCGCTCTGAGCTCGAGCGAGCCGCCACCGACGAGGCCCTCGGCCGACCCCTGGAGGAGTCGCTGGAGGCGGTCGGCAGGCGCATGCTCTGCCCCGACATGGACCAGGTCGCTCTGGTGGCCGAGCTGAACCGCCGTTCGGGCTCCAACGTCGCTGAGGCGCTGGACCGGGTCGCCGACGGTGCGCGCGAGCGAACGGACCTGAGGCGCGAGATGGGGGCCCTGACCGCCCAGGCGAAGATGTCCAGCTCGGTGCTGACGGCGCTGCCGGTCGTGGTGCTGATGGGCCTCGTTCTCCTCGCCCCGTCCTACGCACACCCACTGCTGCACTCGACGATGGGCTTCGTCGTGCTGCTTTTCGGCGCCGGCCTGATCGCCAGCGGTTGGAAGGTGATGAAGAAGATCACGAACATCGAGGCGTGAGGCGTGCTCACCCCGCTCTTTGTCATCGGGATCGTGCTCGTCGGCGTCGCCGCTCGGCTCATCGGCCGGGCGGTGCTCGTGCCCCGGCTCGCCCTCAAGGCACATCTGCGGGAGATCGACGAGTACGGCTACAAGTCGGCGTTCGAGGATCTCGATCTCTCGCGTCGCGAACGGTGGCGACGCAGCCTTCGCCGCAACGCCGCACGTGCCGGGGAGTTCATGATGCGCCGATTCCCGTCGGTGACCGCGCTGTCAGCCGGCGAGCTGAACGCTGCCGGTTACTACGACGTCGAGCCCACCGTGGCGCACGGGTACCGCGTGTTCGCGACGGTCGGCCTGCCGGCGGTCCTCCTGCTCCTCGCGCTCGTAGGCGGCGGGCTCTCGGTTCTGTCGCTGATGCTGGTGGGCGTCGGGGGGCTCGGGGGCTGGATGGTGCCGTCGGTCTACGTCCGCAGACGCGGAGCGTCGCGCCTGAGCGAGATCGACCGGCGGCTGCCCGAGCTCATCGACCTCCTGATCGCGACCGTGGAGGCGGGCATGGGCTTGGGCGCCGCCATCGACCTCGTGGCGGGTCGCTTCGACGGGCCGCTTGGCGACGAGCTGCGCCTGACCGTTCGCCAGCAGAGCCTGGGCATGTCGATCCCGACGGCGCTTGGAGAGATGGTCGAGCGCTGCGACACCCCCTCGGTGCGGGCGTTCGCGCGCACCGCGATGCGCGGCGAGTCGCTCGGCGTCTCGATCGGGCCAGTGCTGCGCGAGCTGTCGGCCGACGAGCGCCGCCGCCACCGCATGGCCGCGCGCACGAAGATGCAGAAGGCGCCGATCAAGATGATCTTCCCGCTGATCTTCCTCATCTTCCCGGCGCTGATGATGGTGCTGTTCTATCCCGCGATCTACACGATCACGCACACCGCCCACGGGGTCTTCTGAGTGGTAGCCCAAGCCATCTCGGGGGCGCGCTAACGCCCGCGCCCGGGCGTGGGGCGGGCGGGCGCGGGCGCCGCGCCGACCTCGTAGACGCTCGCCTGCGCGGAGGCGAAGCGGAGCCGGTAGCCGCGGCGCGCGAGCTGTTCCTGGCTCGCGCCAGCGCCACCGCCATGCACCACGATGTAGCGCACGTCGAGGGCGGCGAGCCTGGCGGCGGTGCGCGCGGCGCCCACGTCGGACAGGCGCAGTTTCAGCGCCTCGGTGGGCGATCCCGGCCAGTAGCCCTGGAAGCTCGGATGCCCGTCCTGCACGGCGCGCAGTAGCGGCCGGTAGTCGGGATAGACGGCGGGCTGGAGCGGGTAGTCGGCGACGATGCCGCCGGGATGATCCTTCAGCCAGGTATAGGCCGGCGGCAGAGCCACCGGGACCGCGCGGACCGGCAGTCGAGCCCAGAGGTCGAGCACGAGCACCGTCCCGAGCGCCGCGAACGCCGCGACGCGCGCCGCCCGGTGGTGGCGGTCGAGCAGCCAGGCGAGCGCGTAGGCGAGCGGAAGGCACAGCCCCAGCTCGATCAGCTCCACCAGACGCGAGTACACCCGCCAGGTGCTGGACATCAGGAAGACCGTCAGCGTGGGGGTGACGACCGTGACGCCGAACACGTGGATCAGCGGCGGCAGCGAGAAGATCGCGCCGACGATCGCCAGCAGCCAACCACAGGCCACCGCTCGGATCCGAGCCTCGTCGGGGGCGTGGTGGGCTCCACCGTGCGCGCGGCGCCAGCCCAGGATCGCGCCGACGATCGCGAGGGCGAGCACGCTGCCTCCGACGTAGATCGAGGTCTCGCCGGAGTTCGAACCGTGCATGTGGGTTTCGAAGATCGGGCGCGTCAGCCCGCCGAAGATGAGGTTGTGGCGATCCGGCAGGAGCCATTCGCGCACTCGCGCGCCGTAGACGAGCGGCTCGTGGATGGAGTGCGCCTGGATCCCGGTCGGCGAGTCGCCGCCCAGTTCGACGAGCGCCGCAAAGCCGGCCAGCAGCCCGGCGATGGGGAGCCCGGCGAGGGCTGCCAGCCGCAGCGAACGCCCGCGACGGCGGCGTGGCGCCCGGGCGATCAGGATCATCGCCAAGGTCGCGAACGCCAGCCCTGCGAAGAGGATGAAGTACGGCGTCCACCACATGGCAAACGCCATCGCCGCTCCGCCGAGCACCGCGTTGCACCGTGACCGCCGCTGCAGGAGCTCGAGCATCCGCCACACCCCGAGGACGAGGACCCAGCCGCTCGAGTACACGTCGTGGATCCCGATCTGGCGGATCGCGAATGGCGAGAACGCGAACACGAAGCCGGCCAGGAACGCCGCCCTCGGGCTCGCGAACAGCCGGCGCGTCAGCAGGAACATCGACAGCCCACTGAGCACGAACGACAGCCACAGGAAGACCGCGCCCGCGGCCATCGCGCCGAACAGCAGGCTCAACGCATAGAGCAGCCCGGTGCTGGGAAGGCTCGCCCAGTTCTGCGTCCAGGATTGCTGCAGGCCCTCCGGAGCGTTCAGGCCATGCAGCGTCGCCGGAGCGAACGGCGACACGTGATGGGCGATCAGATACCAGAACTGGGCGGTCCCCCCGGCAAGATCGCCGAACAGGCGCGAGCCGGCGAGCAGGCCGCCGGGATCGGTCGCCAGCGGCCACGTCTGAAAGATCGCGATTGCGGCATAGGCGAGCCCGGCCACCAGCACCGCGGTGCGCGACATGCCCCACGAGCGGGCCGGACGGACTCCCGCGGGAGGTCCGTGCGCGACCGCCGCGGACGCCGACGACCAGCGGCTGGAGGCCGCCGGGGGAGACGGGGCAGCGACCGACGCCCCCGGCTGGTCGCGAGCGGGCACAGCCTCGTTGTCGGCAATTGTCGGACAGCCTTGAGCGGAGCGGGTTTCGGCCATCTCGGGGAGGTTGGATCGCTGATCCTGAACGCCGCCGTGCGCTCAGTGCAGAGCGCCTCGCCGAGCGAGCTCGTCGGCGATCCGCGCGCTCGGGCGGTCTCCGGGGTCGGCGACCCGCGCTCGCCACCGCTGCGGGT
The DNA here is from genome assembly GCA_019240115.1 of Solirubrobacterales bacterium. Taxonomy (GTDB): domain Bacteria; phylum Actinomycetota; class Thermoleophilia; order Solirubrobacterales; family Solirubrobacteraceae; genus Palsa-465. Next base: position 65,578 of record JAFAYV010000087.1, read on the forward strand.
CGGCGAGGAAGTCGGCGACCGCGTCGAGGTTCAGGCGCGAGAGCAGGACCGAGCTCCCGATGCCGGTGTCGCGCTCGGAGACGGCGCGATGGATGACGCAGGGCAGCCCCAGGAACGCGCACTCCTCCTGCGAGCCCCCGGAATCGGAGACCAGGAACTCCGACCGGCGGAGCAGTGCGATGAACTGGAGGTAGGGCTGTCGTGGAATCCGCCGGAAGCGATCGTCGAACAGTGCGCGCAGATTCCGGGAGCGATCGATCACCGCCGTGGTCGTGGAGTGATCGACGAACAGCAGCGGCTGGCGGCGCGAATGCGCATGCAGCAGCTCGAGCAGCGCTCGCAGCTGGGCTGGACGCTCGATGAGCTCGAAGCGGTGCAGCGAGACGAGGCCGAAGGGCTCCTCCGGGATGGTCAGCGCCGGGACGCGTGAAGCGTCCACGAGATCGACCGCATCGCGGATCGTGTTCTGTCGCGTGTCGACGATGTCCCCGCCGGCCCCCTCCCGGCGCAGATTGGCCACCGCGCGGGCGCCCGGAGCGAAGTGCACGTCCACGAGTCGTGCCGCCAGGCGTCGGTTGATCTCCTCCGGGAAGGGGTTGCGCCAGTCCCCGGAGCGCAGGCCGGCCTCGACGTGCCCAACGGGCACGCCCAGCATCCTCCCGGTGAGAGCGCCGAGGACCGTGGTCATGGTGTCACCGTGGACGAGCAGGAACGGGGCTCGGTCGTCGGCGTGCAACGATCGGCACAGGGCGCCGCGCCGACGAGCGACCGTCACGGCCACCTGGGTCGCCCACCCGGGAATCTCCGACTTGCGGTCGAGGTCTGCTCCACCCGAGCCGGTGGCCAGCCAGAGGTCGACCGGCGGCAGGCCAAGGTCGCGCTGGAAGCCGGGGATCTGTGAGACCTGCTGTCCGCTGCAGAGCATGAGCGGCTGGCTTTCGCGCCGCCGGAGCTCGATCACCAACGGCGCAAGCTTGATCAGCTCGCCGGTTGTCCCGTACACGATCGCGATCACGGCCCGGCCCTCGCTCGGAGCGCGAGCCAGCCTCCGCGCCACAGGCCCGCCGAGAAGGAGGCGGCGAACGGCGCGACCAGGAACCCGAAGGCAGCCGCCTCCTCCAGCGGCCGCCGGCGAGCGGCGAATGCGATTGCGCCGAGACTCAGACCGCCGAGGGCCAAGCCGGCGGCTCGGGGCCGCGCCACGGCCAAGGCAACGCCCGCGAGCGACGCGGGAAAGGCGGCGATCACGATCGGGAAGAAGCGGGTGCCGCGGCGCGCGAAGCCGTCGTAGAACGTCGTGCCGCGGTGCATCGCGTGCCGCAGAAACGGCATGAGCGCCTCGCGGTTGCGATACAGCGACGCGAACTCGGGCGAGATGTGAATCCGGTCACGCTGGGCGATCGATCGCAGCATGTGCGTGTCATCGGAGCTGAAGCGAGAATCCTGGTAGCGCGAGTCGAACTGCTCGACGGCATCCAAGAGCCACTGCCGTGGTGCCAGGAAGTGGCCGGTACCCTTCGGAAAGCGGTCGTACTCCGTCAACGTGAACGACGTGGTCCGGGGATCATCGAGATAGTCAGTGAACGCACAGCGTGTGAGCACGTTCCAGAATCGAGCGTACGGTGAGTCGGGATTGGCCATCCGGCAGTGGCCGTTCCAGGCCGCCTCGCCCGCGCGGACTCGTTCGGCCACCCAGCTCAGGCCGGCCGGGTCGATCCGCACTCGGGAGTCGAGCAGCAGGACGTACTCCCCCGTGGCCAGCTCGATCCCGCGGCGCCGCGCTTGGAAGCGGCCTCGATTGGACTGGCGCACGACCCTCGTGCGCACCCCCGGCAGCGGGCGTGGACTGATCGGGACCGCCGAGCCATCGTCGACGACCAGCACCTCGGGATCGGCGAACGGCGAGCGCCGCAATCCCTCAGCGACCGCGGTCAGCGTGGTCGCGAGGTCCTCCGCGCGCTCGTTGAAGACCGGCACCACGACCGAGAGCGAGGGCATCATCGACTGATTGACTCGATGTGACCGACTGCCATCAAGAGGCCCTGCGGCTCCGCGCCGCTGCGCCGATGGACTCCGGCGAAGTCGTCTCGAGCCGGCCCAGATGCCGCGGAGCTGCCGGGAACCGAGCTGCGCCGCGGGTACGTTGAAGGCTGGCAAACCGCTTCGCGTACCAGTTGCGGAGATGGAGCCGGTACCCGATCGCCAGCGTATCGAGCAGCATGTTGCGGACGGCGCGCCAGTCGACGTTCGTGCCGGAGAAGCCAGTGGTCAGCTGCACGGGGACCTCGACCACGCGGTCGAAACCGAACTGGGCGCCGACGGCCAGCACTTCGAGATCGAACGCCCAGCGCTTGACAAGCAGCAGCGGGACCACGGTGGTCAGCATCTCGCGGCGGAACACCTTCGCCCCGACCTGGGTGTCGCGTACGCTCAACCGGAAGAGGGATCGCACGAGCAGCTGGTAGCCCCAGGAGTAGCAGCGGCGGATCGCCGGATAGGTGACCGCGGACGCCTCGTGGCGCTTGGAGCCGATCGCCGCGTCGATCTCGGACGCGGCGAAGCTGGCGACCGCCCGGACGATGACCTCGGGCGCGATGTCGAGGTCCGCGTCCAGCCAGCCGATGAGCCGGCCACGCGACTGTGCGACCCCGAACGAGATCGCAAAGCCCTTGCCCTGATTACACGGATAGTGAAAGACGTTGACCCGGTGATCACGCGCGGCGATCCGGCGCGCGCCCTCCGAGGCGAGGTCATCGTCGCCGTCGCAGACGACCACGAGCTCGAAGCCGTCCTCGACGCGCTCCAGGCACTCCAGCACGATGGACAGGTTCAGCTCGATCCACTGCGCGCCGCGATGCACCGGCAGGACCAGCGAGAGACCGATCGGCTCCTCAGCCACGACGCGGCCAGGGGAGCAACGAGTGAAACCACAGCTCGTTGATGATCAGGAGAATCAGTACCACCCCCGCCTGGACGCCCGCGACCTGGGTCACCGAGCCGTGGAACGCTGCGATCAGCGCGCACTGCAGCACCACGCCGATGCCCAACAGCCAGGTCCAGCGGTGATCCTCGATCGCGACGGTGTACGTGACCAGCAGATAGAGGAGCGCGAGGCCTCCGCCGGCGCACACGATCGGGAGAACCCCCGAGGTGCTCGACAGATACCGGGCGCCGAACATGACCTTGATGACGAAGGTCGGGGCGGCAACCGCGGGGATGATCGCCAGCGCGGCGGTCGCCGAGACGAGCAGCGCCGAGATCCGCAGCACCTGGCTGCGATCCCGTGCCGAGCCGCCGGCCTTGATCGCACTCGGGACGACGATCACGGCCACGGCGGCCGGCAGGAAAGTGACCACGCTGCCGATCGTTGACAGTGCGGCGTACTCGCCCGCGACGCGCGCCGAGAGGAAGATCTTCGCCAGCACGACGTCGAAGTTCGCGATCACCGCAAAGAAGATGTACGCCGCTCCCGCGACGACGCCGGCGATGTCCGGACGCCGGCGCAGCCCCGATCGCGCGGCCGCGTTGTCGGTCCGTCGGACGTGATACCGCAGAACCCACAGCAGGCCCCCGAAGCACAGGAGGATCCCGATCGCCTGCCCGCCGAGGGCGCCGCCGGCGCCGCCGCCGGCCAGCGCCCACGGGATCCCGAACACGACGCGCGCAAGCGCCACGCAGAGGCCCACGAGACCGAACAGCACCCACCGCTCCAATCCCTGCAATGTCCCCTGGAGCGTGGGCAACAGAAAGGTTGCGAAGATCAGCGCTGCTGAAGCGATGGCCGGACCGATCGCCTGCAGGTGGAAGAAGTGGTCGACCAGCGGAATCGCGGCGCAGTAGACCATCGTGGCAAGGAGTGCCACGACGGTGAGGTGCGCGAGCGCGTGCCTGACCACGGACTGGACGCGCTCCTCCTGCCCGCGAGCGACATGTCCCGCCACCCGGCTGGCGACCCGCGTCTGGGCGGCCGCGAACGGAACGGCCACGACCACCGAGAGCGCGAACAGCGAGGAGAGATCGCCATAGGACCCGGGCGTCAGGATCCTCGCGAAGGCGAGGTTGGAGCCGTAGTTGACGGCGCTTGCCGTCAAGGTGAGAGCCGAGAGCAGCAACACGCTGCGTCCCATCCGTCGGCCCGCCGCGCTGCTCTTCCCGGGGCCGTGGGCGGACGTGACGAGGGTCGGTAGGACCTTCCTGCTTGTTCGGAGCGCGGGCATCCCTGGGACGCGACGGCCGGCGGCCAGTACGTCTGACGGAGCTTGGCAACTTCGAGGCACTGGTGAGCCAGTGGCGATCCTGCTCGCCGCGAGGGTGAACCATCGGGATCTACAGGTGCTCGCCTGCACAATGGCTCGAGGCTGCGGACGTGGGTGACATGCACTCGTTCACAACGGCCCGAACGCGCCGCTGCCATCAAGACGCCGAGGCGGCGCCTGTGGCCTTCCCGGTCGGCGCGCCCGACCGGCCCAGAGGAGCCCGCAGACCTGCGCGCCAGGCCACCCGCTGCTCGCTGGTCGTGCACAGGCACACTGCGATCACCGCCTCGGCCACCAGGCACGACAGCGCGTAGCGCAGAACGTCGGGGGAGTACGCCTGCAGCTTGGTGCTGACGGGGACAAGGGCCGCTGAGCCGATCCCCATCAGCGGCGCGATGACCGGCACGAGCCAGAGCTTGCAGACCCGCGGGGAGATGAGCGCGATCGGCGCAAAGAGCAGGACCATGTAGTGATCCCAGACGATCGGGGTCGCGGTCAGCGCGGCGATGACCGCGAGGCCGAACGCCCGCCGATCGCCGTCGGGTCGTCCGATGAGCCTCCAGGCCAGCGCGAGGATGGTCGCCGCGGTCAGGATGGCCAGCGCGGACGCAAGGCCGGAGGAGACGCCCGCGACCAGCAGCACGGCCACCAGCGAATCCGCCCGTCCCTCCTGGAGGAAGGACATCTCCGACATCATCCGCGGGTATTGGACGATGCCGTGAAAGCCGATCAGCGCCCAGGCACCGATGGTGATCGCCAGACACGCGGCGACGCACAGCGCGAGAGCTCGGTAGCGGCGGGTCACGAGCAGCCAGGCGCCGAGCGTCCACGGAAAGATCTTGGCCGCGACGATCGCGGCGATCGCAAGCGCAGGCGGCCAGAGACGATCGCGCCACCGCCAGGCAACGCCGGCGCCGAGGACCAGGAACGGGCCGACCGCACCGAGCACGATGCCGTACAGGAACGGCCAGGAGAGCGCGATCAGCGCGTAGCAGCGCCGGTCGCGGACGCCGAGCAGCCAGATCCCGCCCAGCATTGCGGCGACGGAAGCGAGCGTGTACACCCCCCCTGAAAGCCAGAACGGCAGCAGGCTCAACGGGACGACGGCGACGTTGGCCATCGCGGGATACACCGGGATCGAGAACGGGTACTGGTCGGTCTCGCCCTGCGCGATGCCGCCGGCGCGCATGATCGCGACCTGGTGGGCGAGGAAGTGCGGCCGGTAGGGCGAGACGCCGTGCAGAATCGCGACGCCCGCGTCGTAGAGACCCCCGCGGAAGTCGTAGAGCAGGTGGTGGTGCCCGACGGCCACCTCGGCCGCGAGCGCCGGCCCGCCGAGCAGGATGAGCGCTGCCAGAAGCGACGCTCCGAGGCACTTGACCGCCGTCGTGTAGAGCCAGCGCGTCACGAGGATCTGGCCGAGGCGCCCCAGGTGGGTGCGGGCGTCGCCGCGGTGATCGCGCTGAGCGGCGCGGGGAACGAAGCGTCTATCGGCGGCGCGAGGACGGGCCGCGCGCACCGGATGGGCAGGCTCGGCCCCCACGGGGATCTGGGTCTCCTGTTCGCGGGGAGTCCCCATCACTGGACGAGCGAGGCTCCGCCGCCGGTGGACGTCGGACCGATGCCGGTGAATGTGGTGACGTTGTTGCCGGTGAAGGTGACGTTGAGGCCCTCGAAGAATCCAGAGTCGGTGCACGTCGATTGGCAACCCACGTAGTTGATGGTGGCATCAGGAGCGAAGACCGTGCCGCCGTTGAGCTTTCCGGTGGGCAGTGTCAGTGCGCTGGTGCCGGTGACGTAGTAGGACAGACCGTCGTAGTACGGAGTGAACGATGCTCCGTTGCAGCCGCCGAAGGTGATGCTCTGGGCGATGAAGCTCACGGTGCCGGCGGGACAGACGTTCTGGAAGGTGATCGTGCCGTTGAGCGCGCAGATGACCTGGTTGGAGAACGTGGTGCTGCTGCTAAACGTGACCGACCCGCTGTAGGACGTCGTGCACGCGCTCGTGGCCGAGGAGAAGGGTTGCGGCCATGCGGTGAAACTGGTCTCGACCTGGTTCGGACCGCTGGTGATGGTGTCGGGTGTATTGTTGCCATTCTGACCGGTGCCGGAGCTCCATGTGCAGCTCTTGCCCAGGTTGACCGCGGCAAGTGTCGTGCCGTTGACGTTGTCCAGCGTGACGGCGCCGATGCTCGTGACCGCTCCGACGGTCTCATCGGTCATGTTGTTGAGATACGCGCCGACCCCCTGCGCACCCGAGCAGCTGTTGTTCGACGCGAAGATGAACCCGTCCGACGCGCCGCCTCCGCCGCTGTTGGCCTGAGCGACGGCGCTTGCGCTCACATTCGTCGTCGGCTTGCCCAGGAAGGCGCCGAGGAGGTTGTTGACCGTGCTCGTCACCGTCACCGTGTACTTCGTGCCGGATTGGCCGGGGGTCGGCACTGTGGCACTTGGGTCGTTGGTCTGGGCGACGCTCTGTCCGACCGTCGTCGAGGCTGCGTCGGCCGCGGCCAACGCGCCCGCGTCGGCGGCGGCCTGAGCCTGAGTCTCCGCGTGCTCGGCCTGTCCGGTGTCGATCGCCAGCGCCGCCAGCGGGAGGAAGATGAACGTGATCATCACGATGCTGAGGACGAGCACCGCGCCCCGTTGCTCGCGCCGGAGTCTGCGCGTCGCCTGCAACATCCAGCTCATGCGCTGCGCGCCTCGCGCGCGTTGCGCAGGATGACCAGCGCGTCGGCCTGTCGATAGAGCACGCGACTGCCGGGCTCATGAAGGATGGTGGCGGCGCTGGGATCGGCGGACGGCCGCAGGACCACCAGCCGGTAGCCGCGCGCGGCGGCCTTCCAGTGCGTGCCGACGACGTTCATGAAGGCCGCGATTCCGGTGAGCTGGCGGGCGGTCAGCAGCTCGAAGCGGGCGTCGTTGGCCATGTGACCGGCGAGGCGCGGATCGCGCCAGAGCAGCCAGTCGGAGAAGTGGCCGTCGGCGAGGACGTGGAGCGAGGGATCTGCGGCGGTGGCTCGCTGGACCGCGGCGAGGACGCCCGGCGGCTCGGTGATCGAGGCCAGCGAGCCGTCGCCGCGGGTGAGCGTGACGGCGGTCCCGACGACGATGGCCAATGCCGCGGCGAACGCCAGCCCGGCGTTGACCACCGTGCGGGAGCCGTGGGTGCGCTCCGCGACCGTGGGCCCGTAGGCCCAGGAGACGGGGACGGTCATCGCCGCGTACAGACCGCAGAACAGGGCGTTGCGAACGACCGAGATGGTGCCGGCGACGAGGAGGAGGAAGGCCAGCTTCTCCCAGAGCGTCGTCTTGTCGGGATGGGCGCCGAAGCTCCAGAGCGTCCCCGCCGCCAGGCCGAAGGTCACGGCAGCCACCACCGGGATCGACGTGATCGGCCGCCATTCGGAGACGAAGTGCCGCAGAAGCGGGTCGGCCATCGTCGCGTGGTAATAGCCGACGATCGCCAGGCCGTAGGGCGTGAGCATGATTGCGAGCGGCGCCCCGAGAACGAGCGCGAGCGGCTGCCTCCAGGCGCCGGCGTGACGTCCGAGCTCGCGGCGCCGCTCCCAGCCGAGTGTCAGGCCACGGAGCACCACGAGGCCGGCGCCGAGGGTGACGCTGCCGTGCAGGTTGGCCCACAGGGTGAGGATCGGTAGGCACCAGAGCGCCTTGAACGAAGGTGAGCGGCTGTCGCGGGCCAGCAGATATGCGGTGGCGACGAACAACGGCATCGCGAGCTCCTGGGTCCGGATCTCGCGCGACGGCATCATCAGCGTCACCGCCGCCGGAAGGACGAGGAGCACGGAGCGAGAGGGCGCGCCCAGGCGCCGCGCGCCCGCGACCGCCCCCGCCACCGAGCCGACGAGCAGCGCGATGTTGACGAGCCCGAGGAGTGCGAGGCCGCCCGCCCGATCGATGGCGTACCCGGCCAGTTGGGCCAGCCACTGCTGGTCGACCCAGCGCTCGCCGTGGCCGATGATCGTCAGCGTCTCGCGGTGCGGGATCCCGTTGGTCCAGATCTGCCGCCCGGTGACCAGCTGAAGCCAGCTGTCGACGTTGATGTCCGCTGCGAGGTGCGCGACCAGCACGAGCGCGAGCGCCGCCAGCGCGACGCCGAGGAGAGTGTCCGATCCCCACCGGGACGCGAAGGCCGCCGGCGTTCGCCGCAGACGGCGTTGGCCCGTACGGGGATAGGCCAACGTCGACATGCCAATCGAATCGTCGGGGCGGCCGGGGAGGGCAACCGACGAACCGCTAGCGGGGCTGCCACGAAGGTCTAGGTGGGCGTGGCGCGAGCGCGGGCGATAGATCCGGTGAGATGGCGCGCGAGCTCGACCGCTGCCGGGTGCCCGCGGCGGCCGTGCCGGCGGGGGCGATCCTCACCGTCCTGGCGCTGGCGGCCGTCCTCGGGCGGATCGGCTCGGACGCGCAGTGGCTGGCCGCGCTCGGGCACGTGATCGTCCATCGGCGTGCGATTCCGTCCGGTGTCCCGTTCGCGGCCACCCCGACCGGCCAGTGGCCGAATGCGCTGGTCCTCGCGGAGCTGATCTTCGCGGCGCTGCAGACGGCGTTCGGGGATCAGGGGCTGATGCTCGCTCAGCTTGCGCTCGCGAGCGCCGGGCTGATCCTGCTCGCCCGCGACGCCCGCGCCGGCGGCGCCAGCCCTGTCGGGGTCTCCGCGGCGGTGCTGCTGGTGGGCGTCGGTGCGCTGCCGAGCCTGGCCATCGCGCGGGTGCAGATGTTCTCGCTGGCGCTGTTCCCCGCGCTGGTCATGCTGCTGCGGGCGGAGGCGCGGGCGCCGTCACGACGGATCTGGCTGGCCGTGCCCCTGCTCGCCCTGTGGTCCAACCTCCATGGCGCGGCACTCATCGGCGCGGGCGTGACGCTCGTCTACCTGGTCGTGGACCGGGCGCGCCGGGAGCCCGCACTGGCCGCGGCCGTCGCCGCGGGCAGCGCATTGGCGCTGTGCGCGACCGCGGCGCTTGCGCGAACCGTCGCCTACTACCACGGCGTCCTGACCAACCAGGCAGCCCAGCGGGGAGCCGGCATGTGGGGCCCGCTGTCGCTGACCTCACCGCTCGACATCGCCCTCGCCGTCGTGGCGGCGCTGCTCGTGTGGCGGATGACGCGCGTTCGGCCGGCGCGGTGGGAATGGTGCGTCGTGGCGGCGCTGGCGCTGCTGACGGTCCGCGCCGACCGCAACGGGGTGTGGCTGCTGTTCTTCATGGCCGGCCCGGCGGCGCGCGCGCTGGGCTCCGCGCGCTCTCTGCGGCCGTTGACCCCTGCGCTGATCGCCGCGTCGGGGGCGGTGCTGGCGCTGGCGATCGGCCGCGGCCCCGTGACCACCGGGGCCAGCCCGTCGCTGGTGCGCAGCGCCGTCGTGCTTGCGGGCGGCTCTCCGATCCTGGCCGACGGATCCGTCGACGAGCAGGTGGCTCTCGCCGGCGGGCGCATCTGGGCCGGCAACCCGATCGACGCTTTTTCCGCGGCGGTCCAGACCAGCTATCTGGACTGGCTGGCCGGGCAGCGTGCCGGCGCCCGCGCCGTCGGATCGGCCGTCCGGGTCGTGCTCGTCTCCCGCGGGGCGGCCACCCAGCGGTTGATGGCGCGGATGCCGGGCTTCGTCGCGGCGCGCAGCAGCCGCTCGGTCGTGATGTACGAGCGAGTCCGGGCGTGAGCATCGGCACCCAGCCGGCCCGCCGGGCGACCCCGGCGGCGGGCGCTGCGTCCGCGCTGGTCTCCATCGCCGGCTCACTGGCGGACCGCCTGCGATCGGTTGCGCTTGAGCTGCAGGCGTTCGTCGCGTCGCGGCTGCTGATCATCGCGGCCGGGATCGCCGGGGTGCTGCGGCTCCCCTCGCTGACCTCGCCGGCGGCCGCGCGAGTGGCCCATCACCAGCTCTCGTCCGTCGGGTACCTGCTCGGCGCCTCGGTTGATCGCTTCGACTCGGCCTACTTCCTGGCGATCGCGACCCAGGGTTACGGTCGGGTCTCCTCGGACCGGCTGGCGTTCTACCCCGGCTATCCGCTCGTGATCCGGGTCGTCGGTGTCGTCTGCGGGTCACCGGTGCTGGCCGGAGCGCTCACCTCCGCGGGCGCGTTCCTCGCGGCGCTCGTCATGCTGCGCCGTCTGACCGAGCTGGAGCTCGGCCGCCAGGCGGCGCGCGCCACGGTCCTGCTGCTCGCCTTCGCGCCCCTGTCGTTCTTCTTCACCGCGATCTACTCCGAATCGCTGTTCCTCGCGCTGTCGGTGGGCAGCCTGCTGGCGGCGCGAACCGGGCGCTGGCGGCTCGCCTGCGGGCTCGGGGCGGTCGCCGGGATCACTCGTATCACCGGCCTGGCGCTGCTGCCGGCGCTGGCGATCATGCGCATCCGGGAGCGCGGCGGCTTCGATCGCGGTCTGGGTTGGCTGTTGGCCCTGCCGGGTGTCTTTGTGGGCAACATGGCCGTGCTGGCGGTCGCGGGACACTCGCCGACGGGCATGTTCTCGGCCGAGGGCGCCTGGCACCGGGTGATGGTGGGACCAGTGGGCGGATTGGTCGCTGCCGCCGTGGCGGCGGCACGAGGTGCGGTCGGCCTCCTCCACGGTGCGCCGGCCTATCGCGTGGGCGAGGGCGTGCCGTTCACGCTCCCGCTCGAGAACCTCGTGCTCATGATCGTCCTCGTGATGGCTCTGCTGGCGCTGTGGGGCTGCCGACGGCGGCTGGCGCCGGAATATCTCGCCTACGCTCTGGCCGTCATGATGGTCTGCCTCTCCAGTCCGGTTCCCGGCGAACCGCTCGGCTCGTTCGATCGCTTCGCCCTGACGATCTTCCCGCTGTGGATGGTGGCCGGCGCCTGGGTCGCCCGCCGGCGGCTGGTGCCGATCGCCGTCCTGCTCGGCAGCCTGGCGCTCGTCTTCTACACCTCGCAGTTCGCCGCCGGCATCTTCGTCGCCTGAGCTTCGGCGGGCACGCACCGGGGGCCGGGCATCGCCATGGCCACAGCGGTGATCACGCCGCTCGCGATCGCGATCAGCACGATCTGCGATGCGCTGGGGCCGACCGCCGGGAACCGGAGCACCAGCGGCAGCAGCCAGATCGGCGTGAGCTTCGGGCGCGCCACCGCAAGGGGCACCGCCAGCAGAGCGAAGTAGTGCAGCCAGAGGATCGGCGTCGCGAGCAGACAGGTCGCCACGCCGAGCGCCAGTGACCGGCGGTCACCGCCGTGGCGGCCGCACCACAGACATGCCACGGCGGCCATCGCGAGCGAGCCGACGGAGAGCGCCTCCGCTGGGGCGTGGCCGATTCCATGTCCCAGCGTCAACGCCATGATGCTGTAGCCGCGCGTCTCCTGGTTGTGGGTCAGCGCCTCCATCGACCGGACGTAGACGGTGAGCTCGTGCCAGCCGAGGATCTGCCAGGCGAGCAGGTTCATCGCGAGGCCGAGCGTTCCGGCCCACGCGAGGGCCCGAGAGCGTCTCGTCGCGGCGAGCCATAGGGCCAACGGCCAGACGAACACCTTGATCGAGATCGCCAGAGCGACCAGCCCGCCCACGACGGCCGGCCGATCGCGACAGCGCCATGCGAGGGCGATCGCAAGTCCGAGAAGCAGAGTCAGGTTCGCGGTCTCCCAGCCCGAGATGACCGCGGGCCAGAGGAGGGCCACGCCGTAGATCCGCCAGTCTCGGACCCGAAGGACGTGCAGCGTCGCCACCAGCGCCGCGATGTTCAGCATCGTGAACGCCATGCCCGCCGCGTTCTCGCGGAGCAGCGACAGCGGCGCCAGCGCAAGCGCGGCGAGCGCCGGGTAGACGAACGCGATCCCGTCAAGTTGCGCGGAACTCGGTCCGACGTACGGGCTGTGGCCGGCGAGGAGGCTCCGGCCCGCCTCCCACGGACCGTGCACGTAGTCGACGGCCAGGAGCTGTCCCCGCACCAGCGATTCGAGCTGGATCAGGGTGAAGAGGATCGGGACCGCGCCGAGGACCAGGATCTGGGCGGCCGCGATCGCCAGCGTCCAGGCGTTGGACGCCGGTCGGCCCGGGCGCGGAGCCGCGACGGCCGACCCCGCGACCGCCTTGCGCGATGGCATACGACCGATTCGTCAGCCGCGCCGCGAAGCCCGATCCGACGATGGGGTGGGTCGACCCAGACCAAGGTCGCGGACTCCCCGTCGGTGCCCCGGCCAGCTAGTGCGCCGTCAGATACGAGTGCAGCAGCGGATCGCCGACCACCGCCGCCAGCAGCGCCGCGCCCGCGAGGAACGGGCCGAACGGCAGCGCGGTCCTGCGGGCCCGCCTGACCCCGCGCCGGGTGGCGATCACGACTGCGAACACGCTCGAGCCCAGCAGCGCCAGCAGCAGGGCGACCACCACCGGCGGGCCGAGGAACAGGCCGATCACGGCCAGGAGCTTGACGTCACCCATGCCCATCCCGGCAGGGGAGGCGAGCGCGGCGAGGAGCAGGAAGCCGCCCGCGAGGACCGCCCACAGCAGGCGCCGGGGCTCGTGCGAGGGGTCGAGGGCCAGTCCGAGGACCAGCGCGACCGCGGCCGCCGGGCCCGTGATGCGATTGGGGATGATCCGGCGCTCGAGGTCGATGAGCGCGCAGGGCACGAGGGCGAGGACGAGCGCGCCGCGCAGGATCGAGAGCGCGAGCGTGCTCTGCGTCGCGGCGACCGCCGCGGCGAGGGCGATGGTGACGGCGATCGCGACCGGCGAGCGCGCGCGAGTCGGCGCGGTGGGCGGCGACTGGGCGCCGGGGGGCGGCTGCTCGGCACCGGTTGGCGGCTTCGAGCCGCCGGTGGGCGGCGAATCGGTACTGGTCATGGCGAGCGGGCGGCGAGTGTACGCTGGCCGCCGTGGGGTCAGCGCCGCTTGAAGAGCGCTTCGCCGGCCTGCCGGTGAGCCGTCTGCGCGACGGGCTCGTCCTGGTGCAGGCGCACACTCACCGCGCGCGCCGGCGAGGGCTGGCCCGGCTCGACGCGCTGGATCCCGACCACGCGCTGCACATCCCGCAGACCCCGTCGGTGCACACGTTCGGCATGCGGTTCGCGCTCGACCTGATCTGGCTGCGGCGCGACGGGCGCGTGGCGCGGATCGACCGCGATGTCGGGCCCCGGCGGATCAAGACGTGCGCGCGGGCGGGCTCGGTGGTGGAGACCTGTGCCGGTCACGCGGATGCGTTCCTGGCCGCCGGACTGGCGACCGCCGCCGACTGAGAGACGGGGTCGGTCTGCCGGTGGGTTCAAGCGCCCAGGACGGAGATAGAGACAGCCTACATGGTCAACCTGGTCGACCTCCCACCGGCTGAGCGAGCCCGGCGCGCGGTCGATCGCTGGCCAGCGCCGTCAGCCGCTCGCCCAGGCGGCCGTGCCGGCGGCCGGTGTCCGCGGTGCGCGCCGCTCGGGCGACCACCTGCCGGGTGCCGACGACGACCGTCGCCAGGGTGGCGCGGGTCAGCGCGGTGTAGAGCATCTCGCGGCGCAGGAAGAACGCGCCGGCAGCGGGGTGAGCGACGATCACCGCCACCGGCAGCTCGATCCCCTGCCCGCGATGGACCGAGCACGCGTAGGCGAGGCGCAGCTGGTCGGCGTCCTCGTGAGCGAGCCGGAAGGTCGCGTCGTCGGCGGCGAGGATGAGCGCCGGGTCGTCGCGCGGACCGTCATCCTCGTCGCCCCGGCCCCCCCGCCCGTCGCCCGGGCCGTCGTCTTCGTCATCCCGGCCCCCTCGCCCATCGTCGACCTCGTCGAGCAGCCGTAGCACGGTGCCGTTCATCAGCCCCTTCTCATGCAGGTTGCGCCCGGTCATCATCAGCTTGTCGCCGATCCGCAGCCGGCCGCCGCGCACGGGTCGGCCGTCGGGATTCAGGCGCTCGCGCAGCGCGCGGTTGATCACGTCGATGCCCAGCTCCCCGCGGTAGACGGGCGCGAACACCTGGATGTCGCGCACCGGGTCGATGTCGTAGTGCTCCGGAAGCCGTTCGGCGACGAGCGAGACGATCTCGGCCAGGCCGTCGCGCGCCGAGGATCGCTCGATCATGAACAGGTCGCGGCGCATCTCCGGCGCGGGCCGGAACTCCGGAGCGGCGCCGCGGCGGATCGCGTGCGCGCCCTGGACGATCATGCTGCCCGCCGCCTGGCGGAAGATGTGGGTCAGCCGGGCGGTCGGCACGCGCTCTGAGGCGACGAGCTCGGCGAACGGCTTGCCGGCGCCGACCGGAGCCAGCTGGTCGGCGTCGCCCACCAGCACGACGTGGGTGTGCTGCGCGACCGCGCGCAGCAGCGTCACCAGCAGCTCGAGGTTGGCCATCGAGGTCTCGTCGACGATCAAGAGGTCGGCGGCGAGTGGATCCTGTTCGTCGTGCGTCGGCCCCTCGCCCGGGATCCAGCCGAGCGCCGAGTGCACGGTCTTGGCCCGGACTGCGCTGCACTCGCTCATCCGCACCGCCGCCCTCCCGGTCGGCGCGACGAGCAGCACGCGTGCTCCGCGCCGCTCAGCGTGCGCGGCGATCGCGCGGATCGAGGCGGTCTTGCCGGTGCCCGGGCCGCCGGTGATGACCGACAGCCGGCGTGCGAACGCCGCTCGCAGCGCGGCGGTCTGCTCCTCGGTGAGCGCGGCGCCGTCGGGCGGCGCGGCCGCGGAGCGGCCGCGCAGGCGCTCGGCCGGCGCCGAGCTCACCAGCTCGGCGACCCGCTCCGCGAGCTCGGCCTCGAGCTCGGCGGTCGCGGCGCGGTAGACCCACTCCCCCTCGCGGACTGCCTGACCGCTCTCGATCAGTCGCCCCAGCGCGGGCTCGTCGGGCGGCTCGCCGAGCAGCGCCTCGGCCGCCGCCAGCAGGTCGCCGACCGGCATGCACGTCGAGCCGTCGCGTTCGGACTCGGCAAGCGCGTGCATGATCGCGGCGCCCGGGCGCCGGTCGGCGCCGACATCGCCGGCGCGCGCGATCCGGTCGGCGATCTGGAAGCCGACGCCGAACACGCTCGTCAGCGCGTAGGGGTCGCGGACGATCAGCTGATGGGCGTCGGCGCCGTAGTGCTCGTGGATCCGTCCGGTGAGATAGGCCAGGCCGTGCGGTGCGAGCAGCAGGTGCAGCTGCCGGGTGACCCGCAGCTCCTGCCACGAGCGCGCCGCCTCGAGCGCCCGGCCCTGACCGAGCCCGACCTCGGCGAAGGCGGCGGTCGGGTCCCGGTCGATCGCGTCGAGCACGGCGCCGGAGCCGAAGCGCTGCACGAGGTCCGCGGCGCGGCGCACCCCGACGTGGCGCACCCGGCGCAGGTAGGCGATCAGAGCGTCGGGATCCTCGGGAGCCAGTGGCCGAGCCTCGGCGACCCTCACCTGTCGGCCGTAGCGGGCGTCGCTGACCCACTCACCGAGCACGTGCGCGCGCTCGCCCGCCTCGAGGTGCACCAACGGCCCCACCAGCGCGACCGGTTGGCCATGGGCCGCCGCGGCCTCGAGCACGGCCCAGCCGCTCTGCTCGTTGCAGAAGCGGACGTGGCGGATCGTGACGGGACCGTCGAAGCTGCTCACCTCTGGGACGTTAGAGCCGCCGAGCGCGGCCGGTTCACCCCCTTCATCGATCTCCTCACGATCGCTGGTCGGCCTCCGCGCGCCGGACCGCCGCATCGAGCCCTTCCGAGCCCACCAGCCCCTGGAAGCGGCGCACGATCGGGGACACCGCGCGCAGACCGAGCCGGCCCTGGGCCCCGAGCGCCTCCACGCGGGTCTCGGAGTGCAGGCACGAACCCGCGCCGTTGCGCATCACCCAATGGGCGAACACCACCCGTGCGGTCCCCCGCCGCGACCATTCGCGGAACTCGGCGGGAACGTCGAGCTCGGGATAGTCGCGGCGCAGCGTCCAGATCCGGCCGACCAGCCCGGAGACGAGGCGCCACTGCGCGGTCTCCAGGACGACGAACGGCGGCGCCCGGAACAGCTCGTCGAAGCGCAGGTCGCGCGGGAGTCCGGGGATCCGCCAGCGCACGAGCCGGCCGAGCAGCCCCGCGTCGGCGACGCGCACCCCGAGCGCCGCCGCCCACAGCGCGTCGGGTCCGACGCCCGCGTCGCGGCGATGCACGACCCGGAACGCGGGCTCGGCGAGCCACGCGTCGAGGTCAGGCGCCGTCGGGCCGCCCATGGCTGGTTTTTTAGCGCGTCGCCGACCGAAACCCGATACCGTCCTGCCTGCCTGACAGGCTTGCTCCGGCGCACGGTGGCTGGCAGGATGCGGCCTCGCGTGCGCGTCTCGACGCCGTGGCCGGCGAGGGAACGTCGTTTTCGCGCCCTGGGCGCACCCCATTCATGACCTCAGCTTCCGCCTCTCCGCAGAGCGTCCCGGACTTCGCGCGGTTTGCGATCGGGTTCGATCACCGCGACCGCGTACGGCTGCACGCCCTCATCGACGAGGTCCTCGACTCCGAGCGCTGGTCCGAGGCCGACATGACCGCTCGCTTCGAGGCGGCGTGGGCGGCGTACCACGACGCGCCCGCGGTGGCGTGCGCGAGCTGGACCGGCGGGGCCCTGGCCGCGCTTGACTTCGCTGGCGTCGCGGGCGAGACCGTGCTGTGCCCCTCGAACACGTTCATGGCCACGCCGCTGGCCGCGATCCGCGCCGGCGCCCGCGTGCGGTTCGTCGATTGCAACCGCGAGGACCTGTGCACGTCCTTCGCCGACTTCGAGCGGGCCGCCGAGCAGCACCGGCCGCGGGCGGCCTTCCTCGTGCATATCGGCGGCCACATCGCCTTCGAGACCGAGGCGATCGCGCGCTACTGCGCCGAGCACGGCATCTTCCTCATCGAGGACTGCGCCCACAGCCACGGCGCCGAGTGGCACGGCCGGCGGGCCGGCACCTGGGGCGACGTCGGCGTCTACTCGCTGTATGCGACGAAGACGATCTCGACCGGCGAAGGTGGGGTCCTGATCTCGCGCCGCCCCGAGGTCCTCGAGCACGCGCGGAGCTTTCGCAACTACGGCAAGCCCGACTACGCGGTGCAAGGCCTGAACTTTCGCATGAGCGAGTTCACCGCCGCGCTCGGGCTCGTGCAGATCGAGCGGCTGCCGGAGATCGTCGCGTTCAAGAACGCGGTCGCGCGCGAGCACCTGGACCCGCAGTTCCCGGCCCGGCTGCAGCTTCCCGAGGGCATGACCTCGGGCCTGTACAAGTACATCGTCTTCGACTGGCTGGAGCGCTCCACCGGCCGTGTCTACGACCAGCCGTGCCATCGGATCGTGGGTCACGACGTCTCGCTGCGCAACTCCGACTGGGTAGCGCGCAACCATTCGTGCCCGCCGCTGTATTACCGCCCGACATGAGGGTTCTCGTCACAGGGGGCAGCGGCTTCATCGGCTCGCACGTGGTCGACAAGCTCCGCGCCCGCGGGCACGAGCCGGTCATCTACGACCTGCGCCCGTCGCCCTGGCACGAGCCCGACTCGGTCGAGACCGTGCTCGGCTCGATCACCGACCGCGAGGCGCTGGAGCGCGCGCTGCACAGCTGCGACGCGGTCGCCCACCTCGCCGCCGTCGCCGACGTCAACGACGTGCACGCCTCGCCCGAGGACGCGGAGCGGGTCAACGCGCGCGGCACCGTCGCCGTGCTCGAGGCCGCCCGCCGCGCCGCCGTCAAGCGGATCGTCTACGCCTCGACGATCTGGGTGTACTCCGACTGCGACCCCGAGGAGGTCGATGAGGACACGCTCCTGCCGCCGCCGAGCCACCTCTACACGTCGACGAAGCTCGCCGGCGAGTTGTACTGCAAGGCCTATCAGGAGCTGTACGGGATCGACTACACGATCCTGCGCTTCGGGATCCCCTACGGACCGCGCGCGCGCGAGGCCGCGGTCGTCCCGGCGTTCGTCAACAGGGCGCTCGCCGGCGATCCGCTGACGCTCGCGGGCGATGGCTCGCAGTCGCGCAGGTTCGTCTACGTCGAGGACCTCGCCGACGGCGTCGCCCGCGGCCTCGACGAGATCGCGGTCAACCGCGTGTACAACCTCGCCTCCGACGAAACGGTGACGATCAAGCGGATCGCCGAGACGATCAAGGAGCTGGTCGGCGACGTCGAGATCGTCCACACCCCGGCGCGGCCCGGCGACTTCGCCGGCAAGATCGTCTCCTCACAGCGCGCCCGCTCCGAGCTGGCATGGACCGCGACGACGCCGTTCGCCGTGGGCGTGCGCAAGTACATCGAGTGGCGGCGCGAGCAGGCCGCGGTGGCCGAGCGCAGCGAGGAGGCCGCCGTCATCCCCGCCGGCGAGCCCGACGCCGAGGCCAAGCCGCGTCAGGTGCTGATCATCTCCGCCGACATCGGCGAGGGCCACGACCTCCCGGCGCGCGCGGTGGCGCGCGAGTTCCGCGACGAGGACCCCGAGGCGCAGATCTCGATCGTCAACGGGCTGCCCGCGATGGGGCCGTTCCTGACCCGCCTGCTGCGCGAGAACTCGGCCTTCATGTTCACGTTCATCCCGTGGTGGTTCGACTTCCAGTACCGGATGTTCATGAACTTCGCGCCCACCCGCTGGCTGGCGCGCAAGCTGCTCGTGTTCTTCGGTCGCCGTGGCCTGACCCGGCTGATCAAGGCCCACGATCCCGACCTGATCGTCTCGACGTATCCCGGAGTGACCGCGCTGCTGGGGGAGATGCGGCGCCGCGGGCGATTGTCGGTCCCCTGCTACTCGTCGATCACCGATCTCGCCGGGCTGCAGTTCTGGGCCCATCCCGGGATCGACCGCCACTTCATCACCCATCCCGAGTCGACCGCCGAGGTGGAGGCGATCGCGGGGCCCGGCAGCGTTCGCTGGGCCAAGCCGCCGACCTCACCGGCGTTTCTGGCCGCTCGATCGCGCGCCGATGCCCGCCGGGCGCTCGGCCTGCCGACCACCGACGCGTCCACCCGGGTGATCGCCGTCTCGGGCGGCGGCTGGGGGGTCGGCGACCTCGCCGGGGCGACCGCCGCCGCGCTGCAGTTCGAGGACGCGATCGTCCTGTGCCTGTGCGGGCGCAACGACCGGCTTCGCGCGCAGGTCACCGCCCGCTTCGGCGACGAGCCCCGCCTGCGCGTCATGGGCTTCACCGACCGGATGGGCGACGTGCTCGCCGCCGCCGACGTGCTCGTGCACTCGAGCGCCGGGCTCACCGTGCTCGAGGCGATCATCCGCGGCTGCCCCGTCGTCTCCTACGGCTTCGGCTACGGCCACGTGCGCGCGACCAACGCCGCGCTCGAGCGCTTTGAGCTCGCGCAGGTCGCCCCGCGTCTCGCCGATCTGCGCCCGGCGATGACGCGGGCGCTCACGTCCCGCCCCGAGCCCGACGGGCGCTTCGCCCGCCGGCCCTCGACCGCCTCGCTGATCATGTCTGACGAGCGACGCATCCGGCCCCAGCCGGCGTGGCGTCTGCGGACCGTGCGCGCCGCGACGGCGACCGTGGTCGCGGCCGCGATCGCGGTCTGGGTGCTCAGCACCGACACCTCGTACGCGCTCGTCTCCCACTTCGCCCATATCCGCCCGGTGACGGCGGTCGCGGTCGACCGCCCCGAGGTCGGAGTCCTCGTCGACGCGCCCGACGGGCAGGTCGAGCGCTTGGCCTCGAACCTCTCGAACGAGGGCATCCACGCCTCCTTCGCGATGGACTCCCCGTCCTCGCGGCAGGCGAGGGCCGTCGCCTCGCTCGACGACCAGGCGCTGCCGCGGCTGCCCCGGGAGGGCCTCGTCCGCTGGCTGAGCACCACCGGTCAGCTGCATCACCTCGTCGGCCCGACGCGTCACGGCCGCCATTTCCTCTACGCCACCAACGGGCCGTGCCTCGGCCAGTGGCTGTTCGCCCACGATGCCGGTGGTCGCCTCGTCGCCGGAGCGCTGCTGCTCCACGACGCCGACGACTCGCTGCACGGCCTGCGGCCGGGACAGGTCGTCGAGGTCAAGGTCTCGAGCGTCGCCCAGCTGCAGACGGTCCGCCACAAGCTGATCGAGGCCCTTGCCTCCGAGCACCTCGCCGCGGTTCCGCTCGGGCGCCTCATGCGCGACGCGCAGTCGGCGGCGTGAGCCGCCGGCTCGCCTCGCTGCCGATCGACCTCGACGACGTTCACCGTGCCGCCGAGCGGCTCGACGGCGTGGCCCGGCGCACCCCGGTGCTCACGTCGCGCACGCTCGACGAGCGGGCGGGGACGACGGTCGCCCTGAAGGCCGAGACCTTCCAGCGCGGCGGGGCGTTCAAGTTCCGCGGCGCCTACAACGCCATCTCGTCGCTGCCCGCGGCGTCGCGAGCCCGGGGAGTCTGCGCGGTCTCCTCGGGCAACCACGCGCAGGCGGTGGCGATCGCCGCCGGGCTGTGCGACGTGCGGGCGACGATCCTCATGCCCGCCGATGCGCCGGCGCTCAAGCGCGTCGCGACCGAAGGCTACGGCGCCTCCGTGATCGAGTTCGACCGCTACGCCGACGACCGCGACGCGCTCGTGATCGAGCTGGCCCGCGAGCGTGGGCTCGAGCTCGTGCATCCCTATGACAACCGCTTCGTGATGGCGGGGCAGGGGACGGTGGCGCTCGAGCTCGTGGCTCAGGTCGACGCGCTCGATGTGCTCCTGGTGCCGGTCGGCGGCGGCGGGCTCATCTCCGGGTGCGCGACCGTGTTCGCGGCGACGTCTCCCGGCACGCGGGTGATCGGCGTCGAGCCGGCCGCCTCCGACGACACCGCACGCTCGATGCGCAGCGGCCGCCGCGAGCGGGTCGCCGTCGGCGCGACGATCGCCGACGGTCAGCAGGCCGCGATCCCGGGCGAGCTGACCTGGCCGGTCGTGCACGAGCTCGTCGCCGCCGTCGTCACGGTCGACGACGACCAGGTGCGCGAGGCGATGCGCTTCTGCTTCGAGCGCTGCAAGCTCGTCGTGGAGCCGAGCGGCGCGACCGCGCTCGCGGCGCTGCTCTGCGGCGTCGTGCCCTGCGACGGTCAGCGGGTGGGCGTCGTCCTCTCCGGGGGCAACGTCGGGGTCGCGGGGTTCATGGGGATCATGGGCGGCTGAGCCGGTCGGTGGGCGGCTGAGCCGGTCGGCGGGCGGCTGAGCCGGTCGGCGGGCGCGGTCACGGCACGTTCACAGCCGGCGCGCACCCCGTGATTACGATCGCCGGCGAGGGCGTCCGGATCCACCCCGGGACCTGCCGGCGGTACGACGCCACAGCCTCTGTCACCTCACAACGGAGATCGACCCATGTCCGAGATCACTCGTCGTCGGCTGCTGGGCACCGGCGCCCTCGCCGCGGGCGGCGTCGTCATGTCGTCGCTGTTGCCGCCGAGCGTCCGGGCGGTGCTCGCCGCCGGACCCCGGACCGGCTCGATCGACGACATCGAGCACGTCGTCATCCACATGCAGGAGAACCGGTCCTTCGACCACTACTTCGGGACGCTCGCCGGGGTGCGGGGCTTCGGCGACCCCGGGGCGATCACGCTCTCCACCGGCCGCTCGGTCTTCTACCAGCCCGACGCCTCCAACCCCGACGGCTATCTCCTGCCCTGGCATCTCGACACCCAGCACACGAGCGCCCAGGCGATCCCCTCCACGAGCCACGCCTGGACCGTCCAGCACCAGGCCGTCAACGGCGGCAAGATGGACAGCTGGCTGCCCGCCCACCTCGGCGCCGACGGCGCCACCAACGGGCCGTTCACGATGAGCTACTACGAGCGGGAGGACATCCCGTTTCACTTCGCGCTCGCCGAGAACTTCACGCTCTGTGACGGCTACCACTGCTCGCTGCTCGGACCCACGTGGCCCAACCGCCTGTATCTCATGAGCGGGCAGATCGATCCCGCTGGCGTCAACGGCGGCCCGATCATCTCCAATGTCGTCAAGACGCCCTACACGTGGACGACGTATCCCGAGCGCCTGGAGCAGGCGGGCGTCAGCTGGCGCGTGTATCAGGAGGAGGACGACTACGGGACCAACGTGCTTGAGTTCTTCCAGCAGTACCAGGACGCCACTCCGGGCTCGGGCCTGTACGAGAAGGCCCTGACCATCTCGCAGCCCGGCCAGTTCGAGCGCGACGCCCGCAACGGCGACCTGCCCGCGGTCTCCTGGATCATCCCCACCTCCGGGCAGAGCGAGCACCCCGCCTACATCCCGGCCTCGGGAGCCGACTTCCTCGCGTCCAAGATCGAGGCCGTCGCGTCCAACCCGGATCTGTGGGCCACGACGCTGTTCATCGTCAACTACGACGAGAACGACGGCTTGTTTGACCACGTGCCGCCGCCGACGCCGCCCGCCGGGACCCCCGGTGAGTTCGTCAACGGCCTGCCCATCGGGGGCGGCATCCGGGTTCCCTGCATCCTCATCTCGCCGTGGACGGTCGGGGGCTGGGTCGCCTCGGAGACCTTCGACCACACCTCGGTGCTGCGGCTGCTCGAGCTCGTCACCGGGGTCAAGGAGACGAACATCACCGACTGGCGGCGCCAGACCTTCGGCGACCTCACCTCGGCGCTCGGCTTGCGCCCGGGCCGCTCGGTGGGCCGCTTCCCCGTCCTGCCCGCGACCCGGCCGGAGTTCTGGCAGGCCGAGCAGGAGGTGCAGACGCTACCGGCGCCGCACGCGCCGGCGGTGCAGACGCCCCCGGTGCAGGAGCAGCAGCGCACGGCGGCCCGGCGCGCGGTGGCGCGGGCGGCCGGGCAGGGCAACGGCTATCGAGCGCTGCCGGCGACGCTCAGCCGCTTTCAGGAGAACCGGTCGACGCACCGCGCCGACTTCGCCAACGGCGACAAGGAGGGCGCGTTCCCGGGCAGGATGGCCTCCCTGATCGGGGCGAGCATCTCCGACTCGACGACGCACGCCTTCGTGCCCCTGATCGTCGGCGGCGGCGTCGCGATCGTCGACACCAGCTCGTATCAGTGGGTGGCGGCGTCGGCGCAGGAGACCAACCCCTACGGCGTGGCGGCGCTGCCCGACGCCAGCAAGGTCTACGTCACCGAAGCGGGCACCAACCTCGTGTCGGTCATCGACCCCGCGACGGGCAAGGCGATCAGCGACACCGGGATCGTGGTCGGCGTCTACCCGCACGGGATCGCGGTCTCGCCCGACGGCGCGCGCGCCTACGTCGCCAACACCGGTCCCGACACCGGCCCCGGCGGCTCGGACACCCTGTCGGTCATCGACACCGGCACCGACACGGCGGCGGGCACGCTCACGGTCGGGCAGGCGCCGCAGATGGTGGCGGTCAGCCCCGACGGCCGACGCGTCTACGCGACCTGCCGCCGGGGCGTGTTCGTGGCCCAGGCGAGCAGCGGTCGCTCGGAGCAGCTCGGGGACGCCCTCCACGGACCGCAGGGCATCGCGCTGTCCCCCGACGGCGAGACGCTGTACGTGACCGATCCGGCGCGCGACCAGCTGGTGGTGCTCGACGCGGCGCGGGGGCGCCTCCGCGCGCGGGTGCCGGTGGGCACGACGCCGTGGGGGGTGGCGCTGACCTCCGACGCCTCCTCGGTCTACGTGACCAACGCCAACGACGACACCGTCTCGGTGATCGACCCCGCGTCGAACCGGGTGACCGCCCGGATCGGCGTGCCGCGCATCCCCACCGGGATCAGCGCCTACGGCGGCGAGATGTGGGTCGCTGGCAACGTTTCGAGCACGCTGTCGGTGCTCGACACCTCATCGGGCAAGGTCACCCAGACGATCGACTTCGGGATCAGCGCGGTGCCGACGACGATCGCGTTCGCCTGACCGACGGGAGGGTACGGGTGCGGCCGGGGTGGGGCGCGCCGGGGTGGCGCGCCCGGGCCGCTTCGACGGGAAGCGCTTGCGCAAGCAAGTCGCGCGGGCGCGTTACTCCAAGAGGTCGCGCTTGAGCTCGTTGATCTTCAAGCTGGCCGCCGGCGAGAGCCTGCTGCTCGGCGCCAGCGTCTACGCGGAGGTGATGGTCCGCCCGCTCAAGCGCGGCAGCGACGCAAACGTCGATGAGTTTCTCCACGCCGCCAGGGTCACGGTGATCGACCTCAACCGGACGCTCGCACGACGCGCCGCCGAGTTGCTCGCGCGCCACCGGTCGCTGCGCCTCGACGACGGGTTGTCGCTCGCGACCGCGCTCCGTCGCGCTCCGCGGGATCCGCTCCTTGAGCGGACTGCGTGTCCAGATTCCGGGAACACCGTCGGGGGGGACAGCCACGAGGGGGAATCAGCTTGTCGCCGCGCTTGGTAGGGGTCGCACCACGCCCCCGACGAGCAACAAGACGATGGCCAAGAGCAGGAGGAGCGTGGCGATGATCACGCTCTAGCCGTTTCGCATGAGCTTGTCCGAGACCCAGCGGTCAGCGCTTCCGGCGCCAGATAAAGGCGACGCACGCAATCGCTGTCATGTCTCGTCGTTCATCGATGAGCTTTCCGATCGGCGCCATCCAGCCACTGTGCTGCGAACGGTCTGCTCGTACAGGTCGGCCGGGTCACATGCCGGAGGCAGGGCGCCGCTGAGCTCGAGAGACACCAGGCCGTGGGCGAGGCCCCACGCGGCCAAAGCCAGTGTGGCCGCGGGTCCGGTGAACAGGTCTCGGTCAATACCGCGTTGCGCGACGTGATGGAGTGTCTGGAAGGTCGCCAGGGCGGTCGCGCGACCGTCCTGGTCGGGTTCGAATCCGGGGATCGGTGAGCCGAACATGATCGAGTACAGGTGCGGGTTCTCGCGCGCGTTGCGGCGGTAGGCGAGCCCGAGCTGCACGAGGTCCTCGGCGGGATCGTCGGTTTCGGGCACCGTTGTGAGGTGCTCGGCGAACCTGCTGAACGCCTCCCGGTAGATCGAGGCGACCAGCCCGGGCTTGCCAGCAAACAGGGAATAGACAGCCGATGTCGAGGTGCCGACATCGGTTGCGAGCCCGCGCAGCGTCAGCGCGTGTGGTCCTTGTTCGCTGAGTACCTCGCCGGCTCGGTCCAGCAGCCGCAGGCGGAGGGCCTCATCGTGCGTTCTGGGCCGGGGCACTTGACAAACCTAACGTAACACTGTTCTATAACGCTGTTACAGAAAGAGTCCACGAGATCGGAGGCGCGAGGTGCCCACCCTGCCATGGACCGTTTGCCGCTACACGCCCGACGATCAGGCCGCCCTGCACGTTCTTGCCTCAACGCTCCCGCTTGACCGCTACGGCGACGTGCCGCGGTTCATGCGCTGGGCGCTGCGCATCCGCCGTCAGCTCGCGCGCGCGGAAGGCTGCGCGGGCTATAGCCTGGACGCCTGGCTGACCCACAAGACGTTCTTCACGCTGTCGGCGTGGTCCAGCGCCGAGGCGATGAACGCGTTCGTCAACAGCGGCGATCATGCCCGCATGCTCACCGATATGGCCGGCCGCCTGGGCCAGTCAACGTTCGTGGAATCAACCGCAAGCGCAAGCCAGCTGCCGCTGGACTGGTCAGCCGCCAAGCGGCGTCTGGCCGACGCAGCCGCACAGCAAGGCTGACAGCGAGAGGCTTCGGTCGGGAGACGGGTGAGTACCGTCCCGCCGCACCGTCGGGCGATTCTCGCTGCTGTGTGCCTGGCGACGTTTGCGATCAACATCGACACGACGATCATCAACGTCGCGCTCCCCTCGCTCACCCGGGAGCTCGGGGCTCAGACCACCGATCTGCAGTGGATCGTCGATGGCTACAGCCTCTCGTTCGCGGCGCTGGTGCTTGCGGCGGGAAGCCTGGGCGATCGCTATGGCAGGCGGCCGGCGCTGTTGATCGGCCTGCTCGGGTTCGCGGCCGCGAGCGCGGTCGGGGCGGTGTGCGCCAACCCGGGCCAGTTGATCGCGGTGAGGTTTGTGATGGGAACGTTCGCCGCGTTGATCTTTCCGACCACGCTGTCGGTGATCACCAACACGTTCCCCGATCGCAAACAACGCGCCGCGGCGGTCGGGGTGTGGGGAGCGGTCACCGGGCTGGCGGTGGCGGTCGGGCCGGTGGTGGGTGGATTGTTGCTCACGGAGTTCAGCTGGCCGAGTGTATTCGTGGCGCTGGTACCCGTGGCCCTGATCGCTGCCACAGCGGTGTTCTTGGTGGTCCCGGAGTCGCGGGACCCGGCGACCCCGCTGCTCGACCGCCCGGGGCTCTTGACGGCCAGCGTCGCTGTCGGGTCGCTGGTCTACACCATCATCGAAGCTCCCACCCGCGGGTGGGCCTCGACACCGTCTCTTGTCGGGTTCGCGACCGCGATCCTGAGCGGCATCGCGTTCGTGCTGATCGAGCGCGACAGCCCGCACCCGATGCTCGATGTGAGGCTGTTTGCCGAGCGCGCGTTCTCGGCGGCCAGCGGATCGGTCAGTGTCGCGTTCTTCTCGCTGTTTGGGTTCATCTTCCTTGTCACCCAGTACTTCCAGTTCATCCGCGGCTACGGAACCCTCTCCACCGGAGTGCGGATTCTGCCGGTCGCGCTCTCCCTCGGCGTCCTCTCCGTGATCGGCGCCAACCTTGCCGGGCGCCTGGGCACGCGCGTGATCGTATGCACCGGCCTGGTTCTGCTCGCCGCATCGTTCGCCTGGATCGCGCAGGACTCCGCGGCCGTTTCCTACGGAATCATCGTCGTTC
This sequence comes from Solirubrobacterales bacterium, assembly GCA_019240115.1. GTDB lineage: Bacteria > Actinomycetota > Thermoleophilia > Solirubrobacterales > Solirubrobacteraceae > Palsa-465. The sequence goes on from JAFAYV010000087.1 coordinate 92,344, forward strand.
AGATGCTGATGATGGGCTCGGCGCTGGGCTGCATCTCCACTCCGGCCACCGAATCGATCCTCAGCGTCCTACCCCCCGCCAAGGCGGGCGTCGGCTCGGCAGTCAACGACGCCACCCGCGAAACCGGGGGCACACTCGGCGTCGCGGTCATCGGAAGCGTCTACACCTCGCTCTACGCCTCCAAGCTCGCCGAAGGCTTCAGTCAGCATCCACGCTCGGCGCTGCAAACCGCGAAGGCCTCGGTGGGAGCAGGCTATGCGCTCGCCCGTCACGCGCCCCTACCGATCCGTGACGAACTCCTCGGTCATGTGCAGAGCGCGTTCATGACCGGGTTTCACGCCGGCTGTTATGTCGCCGCCGGCGTCTGCGTGCTGGGCCTCATCGGCGCTCTCGCCCTCCCCGGCGCCGCCCCATCCAGCCGCGTTGTGGCTCCACCGGCCGTCGAGTAGCAGTGCCGTCGTCGCCAGCGAACCGGCGGATCTTCGGTGGCGGTACCCCGAGCTCGGAGGTGGCCAGGTCCGCAGACGTTCCCCAACTCGCCGACGCGATCTACACGGTCACCGCGGCCGGCGACACCGCATCTGAGCTGTTCGCTCGCGCGCAGGCCGCGATCGACGCCGCGCACGCCGAGGGATCCCCATCAACCGCGATCTTTTCGCCCACGACCTCCGACTCGGATTCACTGAGACATGCCCATAGGAGTGGAAGCCAAGCGTCGCTGGACAAGACAAACGAGCTCAGAGCGCGCCATGCTCGGGTAGTCACGTTTTTCACCTTTTCGTGACCCGATACCGCCCCGGAGAGGCCTTCGAGCGCAATTGTGACTGGGCGGGCCATGAGGGCGGGTGTATAGGTCGGCGCGCGGGTGTGAAGTCCAGCAGTGAATGGCGGGGTTCTGTCAGCGACCCGCCCGGCAGCTCCCTGGCGCATGGGCTGCAGGGTCACCGGATTGCACCGGGCCGCCCGCTACCAATGGACGCCGCGGGTGGCCCGGCCGAAGGCGCGCTGCTCGACGTCGGCGAGCGCGCCGGTAGTGGTCGCCGGCACCCCGGGCTCGGCGGCCGAGACTTCGTCCTCGGGGAAGAGCTGGTAGGCACGGTTGACGAGCAGGTCCTGCGCGCCGGGGGCGAGCGCGTAGGTCAGCTGCCCGAGGCTGCCCAGCGGCGTGGCAACCCGCTTCGGCCGCTTGCGGATCGCCTCGCAGATCATGTCGGCGGCCCGCTCGGGGCTGAGCGTCGGCAGCCGGTCGTAGACCTTGGTGGGAGCGATCATCGGCGTGCGGACCAGCGGCATGTAGATCGTCGTCACGTGCACCCCGTCGCCGATGATCTCGGGCCCGATCGAGCGTGAGAAAGCGTCGAGCGCCGCCTTGGAGGCCAGATAGGCCGCGAAGCGGGGCGTGTTGACCTGCAGGCCGATCGTCGAGATGTTCACGATGTGGCCCGACCCGCGCTCGCGCATCGTCGGCAGCAGGTCGAGGATGAGCTTGACCGGCGCGAAGTAGTTGAGCTGCATCGTGCGCTGGTAGTCGTGGAACCGGTGGTAGGACCGGTTGACCGAGCGCCGGATCGACTTGCCCGCGTTGTTGATCAGGATGTCGACGTGGTCGTGGGTCTCCAGGATCTCGATCGCCATCCGGTCGACGTCCTGCGGATCGGTGAGGTCGCATGCGTGGACGTGCGCCTCGCCGCCCTCGGCCGCCACCTCGTCGGCCACCTGCTCGAGCTTCTCGCGCGTGCGCGCGACGAGCAGCACCACCCCGCCCGCTGCCCCGATCTGCCGCGCGGCGGAGGCGCCGATGCCCGATGACGCCCCGGTGATCAGCACCACGCGCCCCCTGACCGCGCCGCGCAGCGAGCGCGCCAGCAGCCCCCCGGCTCCGGGAATACGCTGCCCGAACGCCCGCAGCGTCCGCGCTCCGTCGAGCGCGAGGTCGGTCAGATCAGGGGCCATGCTCGCCCGGCTGTTCGGTGCGCCGTGTCAGGACCCCGTCCTTCCCCCTCGCCGGCTTGGGCACGGCGCTCTCCTCTCGTTGAACGGGGCGAGCATATAGGCCTCGCTCCGAGGCGTCCACGCCTCCCGACGCACCGACGGACGCGGTGGCGGCCGCGGTGGCGGCCGCGTCGGTCGGTGATCAGCGCCGCGTGCCGAGCTTACGGACGAGCACCTCCACCGATCGCTCGAGCTCACCGATCGTCGCCTTCTCGACGCTTGAGATCCCGACCTGGCGATTCAGCCAGGCGTTGATCTCCCGGTGGCTGGTGCCGTCGCGCCGGCGCACCTCGGACACGAGCCGGTGGCGCTCGTCGCGCAGCCGCGCTCGCCGTTCGAACGCCGGCGCAGAGCGCCTAGCCGCCTCGGGGGCGGAATCCGCGGCCGACTCGGCCTCGAGCGTCGAGCCGGCGGTGGCCGCGTGCGGCGCGGTCGTGACCGCCGGCGTCGCGGTCGGCCAGGACGCGGACGCCGACGCCGGTGCCGCTCCCGGCCAGGACACGGACGCCGACGCGGGTGCCGCCCCCGGCCAGGGCACGGACGCCGACGCGGATGGCGTTGGCGCCGGCGGCCCTCCGAACAGCGTCATCTGTGCCGCCACGTCGGCGGCCACGGGCACGAACTCGTGCGGCGGGCTGCGCTCGGTTCCCCGGCGCTCGGCGCGCTCCTCGAGGTCCTCCCCGGCGCCCTCGCCCGGGCCGCGCAGCGAGCGGCGCAGCTCCTGTTCGATCGTCGCCGCGTGATCGCGCAGGACTGGATCGGCGGGCACGTACAGCCAGCTCGGCTCCAGCGGCCGCCCGGAGAGCGTGCGCACGAACCGGCCGACGATCTGGCGGAAGATGAGCGGCGTCTTGGCGGCGGTGGCGTAGACGCCGACGCGCAGCCGGGGGATGTCGACTCCTTCGGAGACCATGTTGACCGCCACGATCCACGGGTCCGTCGAGCCGGTGAACGCCGCCAGCTGCTCCGCCGCCCGCTGCTCGGCGTGAAGCACGACGAGCGGCGCGCGGCCGGTTGCCTCGCGCAGCAGCTTGGCAATTCGGCGGGCATGGTCGGAGTCGGCGGCGACGACGAGGCCGCCCGCCTCGCGATGGCCCGCGCGACGGATCGCCCGCAGCTTCTCGTCGGCCTCGCGCAGGATGCGCGGCAGCCCCTCGGGCAGCTCGGTCGAGATCGCGGTCCGATAGCGGCGGCTGGCCTCCCGCGTCGAGAGCACGGTCTCGAAGCTCGACTCGATCACGTCGTCGCCGCTGCGCCAGGACAGCATGCCGTCGTAGGCGACGAAGCACACGGGCCGGCAGACGCCGTCGGCGATGGCCTGCGCGTAGTCGTAGGACACGTCGGGCTCGGCCACTCCGTCGGCGTCGTAGCTGACCCCCGGGATCCGCGTCGCGTCCGAGCGAAACGGCGTGCCCGACAGCAGCAGCCAGCGCGTGGTCTGCGCGAACGCCCTGGCGAACGCCGTCCCCCAGGTCAGGTCCTCGCCCAGGTGATGGGCCTCGTCGGCGATCAGCAGCGTGCGCCGCGGTAGCGCGCGCGTCCAGCGCGACGGGGAGCGGGCGATGCGGGCATAGGTGACGGCCACGCCGTGGAACCCCGCGGGCGGCCGAGGCGAATCGACATCCGGCGCCAGGTCGAGGCCGATCGCGTGCGCCGCTCGGGCCCACTGGCGGGTCAGCGGCGCGGTCGGGCAGGCGACGACGACCGCCCCCGCTGACCCGGCCTGCAGCTGCCGGCGCGCCAGCTCCAGGGCGGGTCTCGTCTTGCCCGCTCCCGGGGCCGCGGAGATCAGGAACGGCCGGGCGGGATCGGCTTCCCAGCCGGCCAGCTCGTCGAGGGTCCGCTGCTGCCAGCGGCGCAGGCCGGTCGGGATCGATGACGGTCGCGGGATGGACACGGGCCGGGCATGGTGCCCGACGCGTCGGACGAACCACGAGGCCGTCGCACTGAGATGTCCATCCGGGATCGATGCGAACATGTGTTCGACCATGATCGTCTGCGTCCTGATCCCGCGCCTCGCCCTGACCACCGCCGTCGGCGATCGCGCGGAGCTGCTGCGCGAGCCGATCGCGCTCGCACCCGAGCCCGGCGGCACACAGCAAGTGGGCGAGGTGTCGCTCGCCGCCGAGGCCTTTGGCGTGCGTCCGGAGATGCGCCTGGGCGAAGCGCTGGCGCGCTGCCCGACGCTGACCCTCATGCCTCCCGACCCGGCCGGGGTGGCGGACATCTGGGAGCGCCTGCTGGTGCGCCTGGAGTCGATGGGAGCCGCGGTCGAGCCCGACCGCCCAGGGCTGGTGTGCTTCGACGCGCGGGGCCTGTTGCGATTGCACGGCGGGGTGGACGGGGTGCTGGCGGCCGCTCACGGTGCGCTGCGCTTTCCCGCCCGCTACGGGATTGCCCCCACGCGCTTTGCCGCCGTCGCAGCGGCCACGCGCGCGCGAACGCGCCGGCCGGAGATCGTCGCCGGTCCTCCGGGGCTCCGGGGCGAGGCTCGCGGCGGAGCGCGCGAGACCCGGGCGCCGGGCGGTAGGCCAGATGACGCGCCGGGGTCGCGGGTTGCCCGTGGGGGCGATGTCGGGGGCGAGGGGCGGCGATGGGCGCGCGCCTACCTCGCCCCCCTGCCAGTGGCGCTCCTGCGAGCTCGGCCGGCGCTCGCCGAGCTGCCCGAGGCGCTCGAGCGGCTGGGGATCGCGACCCTGGGCGAGCTGGCGGCGCTGCCCGCGGCGGCGCTGGCCGATCGCTTCGGCGCGTTGGGGCTGCTCGCCCACAAGCTCGCCTGCGGAGGCGACAGCGAGCTCTCCCCGCGGCCGGCGAGCGAGCTGGTGCGCGAGGCGCTCGACCTTCCCGAGGCCGTGTCCGGCATGCAGCTCGAGCGGGGCCTGGGGCTGCTCATCGACCGGTTGCTGGCCCGCCGCGAACGTCGTGGACACACGCTGCGGGCGGTGGTGATCTCCGCCGTGCTGGTCGAGCGGGGGGGAACCTGGCGCAAGCCGGTCGTGTTCCGCGAGGCGCTGGCCGATCCGGTCCGGATGCGCTCGGCGCTCGCCCCGCACCTGGCGCTGATGCCCGCGCCGGCGGAGCGGCTGCGGCTCGCCGTCGAGCGCTTCGGTCCGCCGGCCGCAGACCAGCGCGCCCTGCTCGACGATCCCGCCGCTGCGCGGGCCGCGCGCTTGCGCGAGGCGATTCGCCAGGCGCGGACCGTCGCCGGTCCCGACGCCGCGCTGCGGGTGCTGGAGGTCGATCCCGATTCGCGTCTGCCCGAGCGCCGGGCGGTGCTGACGCCGTTCGAGGGATGATGCTTTACACGATCATCGTGGTTTCCTTCAGACTCTGTGTAAGGATGGCGTGGCCGCTTGGGTGGTGGGATGGAGGGCGGTGCTCAAGCGAGCGGGTGAAAGCCACGCAGGTACTCCCTGAGCAGCGGGTTGACGATGCGCCAGTCGCCTCGGAGGATGTGTAAGCGTGGCGGGGCCGCGCCGCTTGGCGGTGCCGCGGACCGCGACCGTGCGGGCGGGTGAGGGAGGACGGCCGCAGGTCGTCGACGGCCGCGAGGTCGACGCCGTGCGGGAATCGTGGCTGATCGAGGACCGGTGGTGGACCGAGCGGCCGCTGCGGCGTCGGTACTGGGAGATCGTGACCACCTGCGGGCGCAACGAGGTCGTCTTCCACGATCTGCTCGACGATCGATGGTGGCGCCAGCGGTGACACTCGCTGACATGCAGTCGAGCGTCAGGTCAGCTGCACGCCCGCAACCGGGGTCAAGACACGTGCGCGGGCCGTTCGCGGTAGACCGAGCCGTCCCCGGTCGCATGGGACGAGCGGCCGCATCGCGTCGCTCATCGAGCGCGTGTGGGCCGACGCTGGGCGCGGTGCGGCTCCCAGCGAAACAGCGCGACGGCCGCGATGAGTCCACCGATCGTCCAGCCGGCGAGCACGAGCACGTCGTGCGCGGGCAACGGGCCTGCGCGGTGGTGCAGCGCGCTGGCGGCGCCGTTGATCAGCGGCTGGGCGGGTAGGTAGCGCGCAAGCGTCGAGAGCCAGTGCGGCTCGGTGATCTGCCCGATCACGCCGGAGACGATGATCACGGGAAAGTAGATCAGGATCATGATCCCGCCGGCGGCGTCGACGGTCGGGATCACGCTGGTGACCGCGGTCGCGGTCGCCGCCCACGCGGCCGAGCCGAGGATGAACACGATGACGAGGTCGAGCGCGCCGAGCGCGGTGATCGGGGTGTTGTAGAGAAGCGCGCCGACGGCCACCGTGGCCGCGCCCGCGGCGACCGCGACGAGCGTGGTCGCGACGATCCGGGCCAGGAAGTAGGCCCAGCGCGGCAGCGGGGTCGCTTTCCAGCGCTTGAGGATGCCGGCTTCGCGGGCGGCGACCAACCGGATCCCGTAGGTGTTCCAGGCGGTCAGGGTCAGTCCGAACGTGGCGCGGCTGGCGACCGAGAGCGCGCTGGCGTGGCCGTGGCTGGCGGAGCTGATCAGCAGGATGACCGGCAGGCCGACGCCGATCACGATCGCGCGGCCCTTCGCGAGCAGCCGTGCCTGATAGCTGATCTGGGCGGCCAGCAGGGCGAGGACGCTCGGAAGCCGGGTGGTGTTGGTCTCGGGTATTGGGGTGGGCGCGGCTGGTTGGGTGAGGTCGGTCATTCGGGTCGTCTTCTTAGAGGGCGAGCGGCTGGCCGATCGCGGTCAGGTAGGCGTCTTCGAGGCTCGGCGGTCCGACCTCGAGCCCGGTCAGCTCCAGCTGGTGACGGTCGGCCCAGGCGAGCAGCTCGCGCAGCGACCCGGCCAGATCGTCTGATGAGATCCGAAGCGCTCCCGTGTCAGGTTCCAGGTGACAGGCGAGCGCGTCGGCCAACTCGGCCGTGTCAGCGCCAGTTGGGACACGGCAGCGGATCGTGCTCGGCCCACCCTGGGCGCGCATCCCTTCGGGCGTGGTGTCCGTGACGATCCGTCCGCCGGCGAGCACGATCACCCGATCGGCCAGATGGTCGGCCTCGTCGATGTAGTGGGTGGTCAACAGAACCGTCGTGCCGGCCTGGGTGAGCCGGTTGACAGCAGCCCACATGTGCCGGCGCGCCTCGGGATCGAGCCCGGTGGTGGGCTCGTCCAGGAACAGGACCTCGGGCCGGCCGATGATCCCGATCGCGACATCCACGCGGCGGCGCTGACCGCCCGACAGGACTCCGACCTGGGTTTGCGCGTCGTCAGTGAGGTCGATCATCTCGAGCATCTCATCCACTCGCCACGCCCGCGGATACAGCGACCCGTAGAGCGCGAGCGTGCCTGCGACGGTCAGCTCGGGATCGAGGCTGGTCGACTGCAAGACCAGCCCGATCCGCGACCGCCAGCCGCGGCCACCGCGACGCGGGTCTGAGCCGAGCACGCGGACGGTGCCGCTGGTCGGCGCGACGAACCCCTCGAGGATCTCCAGGGTCGTCGTCTTGCCGGCGCCGTTGGGTCCGAGCACGGCCAGGACCTGGCCCGCCGGGACCTCGAAGCTGACGTTCTCGACAGCCGCGAAGTCCCCGAAGCGCTTGGTGAGGTTGTCGACCGCGACCGCGGTCATCGATCGGTGCGGCTGCCGATGTCGGTGGTCCGGCGGCCGGCGCGCAGGACGCTGTTGGTCCTGACCAGGCCCCACACGACCAGCACACCGCCGAGCAGCGCGACGACCTTCGTCGCCGCGATCAGCCCGAACGCGAGCAGCACCACGCCTGCGGCGACGAGAACGATGTGCCTGAACCGGCTCGGAATGAGAAACAACATGGTGGCTCCTTTGGGTGTTGGTCGGATGGGCCCGTCAGCGGTCTGAGCTGACAGGCTCGGGAACATCGGTCGGGCGCGGCGCGGCCTCGAGGACTTCCGGGGTGAACAGGCTGGCCAGCAGCTCGATCGCCGCGACCGCCTCCCTCAGCTCATCGAAGCGCTCGTGGTCCAGCGCCGAGGCGAGGACGTCCCGCAGCGGCGTCGCCGTGCCGATCCGCGCTGCCCGCTGCTCGAGCGCCGGGGTCGGCCAGACCAGCGTGCGCCTGCGATCCGCGGGATCGACGGTCGTCTCGAGCACCCCGAACTCGCGCAGCTTCGCGACCGATTGCGAGACATGACTCTGGGGAAAGCCGGTCCGCTCGGTGATCTGGCTGATCGAGCTCCCCGGGTGATAAGCAGCATCGATCAAGACGAGCCGCACGCTCGTGTTCACGCCTCGGGGCAGCGCCCGTTCGGCGAGACCCATCAGCGTGCGGCCGAGGAGAAACAGGTCCGTGGCATTCACATCACGAACTGATACATCATGATTTGATGAATGTCAATGCCTGGGATGCGATGTTCTCGCTCCGCGTCGACCGCGTCGACCGCGACGAGCGACCATCCGCGTCCTGGCGCCCGCGCCTTGAGTCAGCGAGCCTCCGCTGCGAGACGATCCTCGCGCCCGCCCGCGGTGCTGCTGTGGCACCCGAGCGTGAACCGGACCAGACCTGGCCTCCGCCGCCCGGCGTGGTGCTGTCAAAGCACCCGGCGTCGCGGTGGTCGGCGCCCCCGGCGTCGCGGTGGTCGACGTACCCGGGCTCCTAGACTCCACCGGGTGACCGAGCCGCGCGCCCACGCCGATCCCGGGCCGGTCGCGATCGGGACCTGGAGCGGCGGGCGCTTCATGCACTTCGGTGAGGCGCTGGCGGACGAGCGCCTCGAGGCGCTGCTGGCCCCCGACGACGCGATCGCGACGGTGATCACCGCCGACGTCTACGGCGCCGGCGATGCCGACGCCATGCTCGGCCGGGCGCTCGCGGGGCGCCCGCGAGAGCGCATGTGCGTCGTCGGGGCCGTCGGGCACGACTTCTACGAGGGCGAGCGCAACGGCGCCAAGGGCTTTCCCCGCTTCACCGACGCGGCGCTGCGCGGGCCTGAGGGCTACGCCGATTATCTGCGCCTGGCGACCGAGCGCAGCCTGCAGCGCTGCGGGCTCGACGCGTTCGACCTGCTGCTGTTGCATAACCCGGACCGCATCGGCTACACGAGCGAGGCGGTGTGGGCGGGGATGGCGGCGCTGCGCGACGCCGGCCTGACCCGGCTGATCGGGGTCGCGCCCGGGCCCGCCAACGGGTTCACGCTCGATCTGATCGACTGCCTCGAGCGCTTCGGCTCGATCATCGACTGGGCGATGATCATCCTGAATCCGCTCGAGCCGTGGCCGGGGGAGCTCGTCCTCGGGGCGGCGGCCGCCGCCGACGTCGAGATCATCACCCGGGTGGTCGACTACGGCGGGCTGTTCTTCGACGATCTGCATCCCGGTCAGGAGCTCGCGCGAGGCGACCACCGCGGCTTTCGGCCCGCGGGCTGGATCGAGGCCGGGCGCGAGCGGCTCGACGCGATGCGCCCGATCGCGCAACGCCGCCAGCTGACCCCCATCCAGCTCGCCTGCCAGTGGAATCTCGCCCACGCGCCGGTCGCGTGCGTCGCGCCGACGCTCATCCAGGAGATCGGATCCCAGGCGCGCGCGATCGAGGACAAGCGCGCCGAGCTCGCGGCGCTCCCGCCCCAGCGACTGAGCCCCGAGGACGTCGCCGAGATCCGCCGCCTGGGCGACAACACCGGTTGCATGGCGCTCAAGGGGGCCAACCCTGCGCACGCGGGCGAGGAGCAGCCCGACCGCTGGACGCTCGACGATCGCCTGCGCGCGGTCGCAGACCGATGGCGGATCGCGCCCGAGCGCGACCTCGCGCAGCGAGTGGCGGCGTAGGCGAGACGACCCCGTGCCGGGGCGACCGGCCTCGGCGCCGATGCGACCAACCCCCGGCGCGACGCCACCGGCCTCGGCGACGCGTCACCGGCCCCGGCGCCGACCGACCGCCTAGAGCGCTTCCGGCGCCGGCTCGCGACGCACCCAGTCGCAGCCGACCGACAGGTCCTCGACGCCCATCGCCGCGGCGACGTTCAGCCACATGCCGTAGCGAAAGAAGTTGTCGATCCGCTCCTCGTCGGCGCCGGTCAGCGCCTCGACGTCGCGCACGAGCCGGGCGTAGAGGCCGCGGACGCAGTCGCGGATGACCTCGTCGTCGCACGCCGCGTAGGCCTGCAGCTGGAGCATGAGGTCGTCGCGATCGGTCTTCAGCGTGTCGACGTAGGCCTGGCCCATCGCGAGCAGCCGGTCGCCGCCGGGAGGCGCCATCTCAGGGTCGTAGCGCTCGGCGGCGCGCGCCAGGAGCTCGCCGACCCGGGTGAAGCACCGCTCCACCGCGGCGAGGAAGAGGTCGCGCTTGGAGGCGAACAGGCTGAACACATACGGCTGGGCCACCCCGACCCGGCGGGCGATCCGATCGACCGGCGTGCCGTGCAGCCCGCCGTGGGCGAACTCGTGGATCGCGGCATCGATCAGCGCGTCCCGGCGCTCGGACGCCGGAACGCGCTGCCGCGCGGACTTGCCAGAGGTGGTGGCCATGAGCTCGCTTCCCGCGCTCGATGCTACGCCACGCTCAGGCCGCGACGGGCGCCGCGGACGCGCCGAGACGGTCCCCCGGATCGGGCACGAGCTCGCGCTCGGCCGCCTCGACTCGGGCCTGCTCCTCGGCGGTCGCGCGGCTGTTGAACGGGAGCGCGAGGGCGACGAGGGCGCCGACGGCCAGCACCGCGGCGCCGATCCACATCGCGGGCGTCAGCCCGTCGACGAATGCCTGCGGCGAGGTCAGCGCGCCGTTAGAGGTGAACACCGTCGACAGGACCGAGATGCCCAGCACGCCGCCGAGCTCGCGGATGGCGTTCGTCGCGCCCGAGGCCTGGCCGGCCTGGTCGGAGCGGACCGAGGCGAGGACCGCATTGGCCGACGGCGCGAACACGAGCGCCATGCCCGAGCCGGCGAGCACGAAGGGGACGATCATGCTCGCGTAGGACTCGTGCACGCTCGTCTCCGAGGCCAGCCAGCCGAGGGCGACCGCCTGCAGCCCGAGCCCGGCGACCATGAACAGCCGAGCGCCGAAGCGCTCGGAGAAGTAGCCGGCCAGCGGGGCCACGACCATCGTCGCGCCGGTCCAGACGAGCAGCTTGACACCCGCCTGCAGAGGCGAGTTGTGCAGCACGTTCTGCACGAACTGGCTGAGGAAGAAGATCGAGCCGAACATGCCGAAGTACATCGTCAGCGAGACGACGTTGGTGACCGCGAACCCCCGCCGCGCGAAGAAGCTCATCGGCAGCATCGCGGCGGTCGCACGCCGCTCGTGGAGCACGAATGCGGCGACGAGGCAGGCGCCGGCGGCGAGCGAGATCACGACCTCGGCGTTGCCCCAGCCCAGCGACTGGCTGCGCACGAGCCCGAACACGATGCCGAACAGCCCGCTTGAGCCGAGCGCGAGTCCGAGCAGGTCGAGCCGGCGCGACGGCCCGTGGCTCTCGCTCAGCCGCAGCCCGGCGAGCGGGACGAGCGTCATTCCGATCGGCACGTTGATCCAGAAGATCCACTGCCAGGAGGCGGCTTGAAGCACCGCGCCGGCGATGAGCGGCCCGAGGGCCACGGCGATACCGCTGATCCCCGACCAGACTCCGATCGCCACGCCCCGCCGGTCGGGCGGGAAGGCCGCGGCGAGCAGCGTGAGGGTCAGCGGCGTCGCGATCGCGGCGCCAATGCCCTGACTGGCCCGGGCGGCGATCAGCACGCCGGTCGACGGGGCGAGCGCCGCCGCGGCCGAGGAGGCCGTGAACAGCGCGATCCCGGTCATGAACATGCGCTTGCGTCCGAAGCGATCGCCGAGCGCGGCCCCGGTGAGCAGAAGCACCGCGTAGGCGAGGACATAGGCGTTGACCGTCCACTCCAGCGACTGCATCGAGGTGCCGAGATCGCGATGAATGCTCGGCAGCGCGACGGTGACGACGAGGTTGTCGAGGACCACCATGAACAGGCCCAGGGAGACGATCCCCAGGGTCCATCTCCGTCTGCTTGAGTCCGACATCGAGCACCTCCGATAGATTAGTGACTGCTAACTGGCTCGTCAGATTAGCAGCAGCTATTAATCTGTCAAGGGCACGGGGGATCGGCGGGAGCCCCGCGCCGATACCCTCGCGGCGTGATGGTCCGTCGGATGAGCGGCGCCGTGATCGTCGTCGGCTTGGCGACCGCGCTCGCCGCCGCCGTGGCGCCGGCGGCCGCCCCGGCGAGCCGCTGGGACCGCTGCGGCGTCGTCGGCCCGCGCATCGTCAACGGCTATGCCACCTACGAGCATCTTCAGGCCCGCGACGGCGTCCGGTGCCAGACCGCTCGCTACATCGGCCTGCACTTGCGGTCGGGCGGCTACGACTACCGCGGCCTGACCTGCTTCTACGCCCCGATGGGGGTCGGGCACCCGTACTGGGACTGGTCGTGCGCGGGGGGCCGAGCCGGACACGAGTACGGCAAGATCGCCAAGGTCCGCGGACACAGCGTCACCCAGCGCACGACGTAGTCGTTGACCCGCCGAGCGGGCGGTGCGAACATGTGTTCGATGTACGCGGAGCTTCACTGCCACTCGGCGTTCTCCTTCCTCGACGGCGCCTCGCTGCCCGACGAGCTCGTGCCGACGGCACTGGAGCTGGGGTATGAGTCGGTCGCGCTGACCGACCACAACTCGGTCTCGGGATCGATGGAGTTCGCCGTCTCGGCGCGGGCGCTGGGCCTGCGCGCGATCCACGGGGCGGAGGTCGACCTCGACGATGATCGCCACCTGACGCTGCTGGTCGCCGACGCCCGGGGCTGGTCGAACCTGTGTCGCATCCTCACGCGCGCACACGCGCACACGCGCGAGGGACGGCCGGGCGCGCCCGCGACGGCGCCGCAGACGCCGCTTGCGACGGTGCTCGACCGCTCCGAGGGGCTGGTCTGCCTGAGCGGCTGCGCGCTGCGCGGCGTCCACGACGAGGCCACGCTGCGCCGTCTGCGCGATGCGTTCGGTCCCGAGCGCCTGCGGATCGAGCTGCAGCGACCGTTCCTGCGCGACGATCGCGCGCGCAACCGCCGGCTCGAGGCTCTGGCGCGGCGCCTGGAGCTGGCGTGCGTGGCCACCGGCAACGTGCATGCCCATGCGCGCTGCCGGGCACCGCTGCAGGACGTCCTGGTGGCGATTCGCCTGCACACGACGCTCGACGCCTCCGAGCCGCAGCGGCGGGGGAACTTCAGCCACGTGCTGGCCGCGCCGGAGGCGATGGCCCGCCGTTTCGCCGAGCATCCGGAGGCGGTCGCCGAGACGACTCGGCTCGCCGACAGCCTGCGGTTCGACCTCGGGCACGACCTCGGCTACCGCTACCCGGGGGCCGAGGACGAGAGGGCGATGCGCACGCTCACCGAGCTGTGCGACGAGCGGATGCGCACGCGTTATGCCGACGCTCCCGCCGAGATCCGCGAGCGCGCCGGGACGCGCCTGCGCGAGGAGATGTCGATCATCGAGAAGCTGGGGCTGCCCGGGTTCTTCCTGCTGCACCACGACCTGCTGGAGCTGGCGCGCGAGGTGGCGGTCGAGGTCCGGGGGGCGGGTGGGGACGGTCTCGCTCGGGCGCTGCTGCCGCCGGGGCGGGGGAGGGGCTCGAGCGTCTCATCGATCGTCTGCTTTCTCACCGGGCTCTCGCACGTCGACCCGATCGCCAACGAGCTGCTCATCGGCCGCTTCCTCAACGAGGAGCTGACCTCGCTGCCCGACATCGACCTCGACTTCCCTCGCGACATCCGCGAGAAGCTGATCCCGCGGGTGCACGAGCGCTACGGCCACGACCGCTCGGCGCTGGTGGCGGCGTTTCCCACGTATCGGGCGCGCGGCGCGATCCGCGAGCTCGGCAAGGCGCTCGGCCTGCCCCCGGGTGAGATCGAGCGGGTCGCCCGCGGCAGCGAGGGGTGGAGCGCGCGCGACGTCGACAAGGACATCGAGAGCGCGAGATCCGGTCCCGCCCACCCGGACGCTGCCCACGCCGCCCGCCCGCTGACCGGTCGTTGGGCATGGCTGGCGCGCCTGTCGGCGCAGGCGCACGGCCTCCCGCGCCATCTCTCCCAGCACTCGGGCGGGATGATCGTCGCCACGCGGCCGCTGGTCGACTGCTGCCCGATCGTGCCGGCGGCGATGGAGGGCCGTCAGATCGCCCAGTGGGACAAGGACTCCTGCTCGGACGCGGGATTCCTGAAGATCGACCTGCTCGGGCTGGGGATGCTGTCGGCGGTCGAGCGCGCGGTGGCGATGATCTCGCGCGTCCGCGGCGAGCAGGTCGACCTCTCGCGCATCCCCTACGACGATCCGGCGACCTACGAGTGCATCCAGGCGGCCGACACCACCGGCGTGTTCCAGATCGAGAGCCGGGCGCAGATGGCCTCGCTGCGCCGCACCCGGCCCCAGAGCCTGCGCGACATCACGATCCAGGTGGCGATCGTCCGACCCGGCCCGATCCAGGGCGGCGCCGTCAACCCCTATATCGAGCGCCGCCAGCGGTGCAACGACGATCCCGACTACCGGATCCCCTACGAGCACCCCTCGCTTGAGACGGTGCTCGCCGACACCCTGGGAACGATCATCTTCCAGGATCAGGTGCTGGAGGTCGCGATCGCGTTCGCCGGCTTCAGCGTCGGCGAGGCAGAGGGGTTGCGCCGGGCGATGAGCCGCAAGCGTTCGGAGGCGGCGATCCAGGCCTATCACGAGCGCTTCGTGGCCGGCGCGCAGCGCAAGCACGACGTCGATACCGAGACCGCCGAGCGGGTGTTCGCGATGGTCCAGGGGTTCTCGGGCTTCGGCTTTCCCAAGGCCCACGGGGCCGCCTTCGGACTGCTGGCGTATCAGTCGACCTGGCTGCGCGTCCACTACGCGCCGGAGTTCCTCTGCGCGCTGCTCAACGAGCAGCCGATGGGCTTCTACCCCCCCGACGCGCTCGTCCACGAGGCGCAGCGGCGGGGGATCGAGGTCGCGCCGCCCGACGTCAACGTCAGCGGCGCCGAGTGCAAGCTCGAGGGGCGCAACCGGGTCCGGATCGGGCTCGGCTACGTGCGCGGCGTCCGCGCGCGGGAGGTCGAGGCGCTCGTCGGCGTGCGTGAGGCGACAGGACGATTCCAGAGCCTCACCGAGCTGGCCTCACGGGCGGGGTCCGGCGCCGCTTCGCTGGAGCTGCTCGCCTGGTCGGGGGCGTGCGACTCGCTGGCGCTTGAAGCGATGGGCCCCGGGCGCCGCCGGTCGGGGTCGGCGCGCCGGATGGCGCTGTGGCAGCTCGGGGTGGTGACGCCGGGGCGCCGCGTGCCGGGCGGCACCCAGCTGGCGCTCCCGCTCGACCTGCCGGCGCCCCCCGCGCTGCGACAGCTCTCCGACTGGGAGCGGATGCTCGCCGATTACGCGACCACCGGGCTGACGACCGGCGCGCATCCGCTCGGCCTGCTGCGCGAGCGGCTCGCGCCCGACGTCGTGACAAGCCGCGACCTCGCGCAGATGGAGCACGGCCAGCGGGTTCGGGTCGGCGGGCTGGTGGTCGCCCGCCAACGCCCCGGAACCGCCGGCGGCGTGGTCTTCCTCCTGCTCGAGGACGAGCACGGCACGATCAACCTGATCGTCCCGCCGCCGGTCTACGAGCGCCATCGCCTGATCGTGCGCACCGAACCGTTGATGCTCGCCGAGGGGAAGCTGGAGCGCTTCGCCGCCGGCGGCGGGGTGATCAACGTGCTCGTCAGCCGGGTCGGCTCGATCGACGCGCCCGACCGGCTCGTCGCCGAGGTCAAGGACTTCTCGATGCTCGACGAGCAGGTGCGCATCGGACTGGCCGAGCGCAGGACGGCGGCCGCGGGTGCAAGCGCAGCCGGCGAGGCGGAGGACTTTCGCGCGGTCGCGCCACCGGCCATGAGCTTCGCGTCCGGACGGCGCCGCTGATGGCGACGATCGGCTCCGTGCGGCCCGTCCCGGCGGTCGGAACGGTAAGGTGCCGCGCGTGCTCGGCGTCCTGCTCTTCGCGGCCTTCTGGGTCGTGGTCGCGGTCGGCCTGTTCTACGTCGCCGCGCGTGGCGGACCGTCCCGGGTGGGCGCCTCGAGCCGCCGGCCGGGCCGCGGCGCCAACCGGGCGATCGGGATCGTCTGCGCCGTCGTCGTGGTCGGCGTCGGCCTCGTGCTGCCGCTCGTCCTGCTCGTCGGCAACGGCGACAACGCCAACGGCCAGGTCGGGGGGGTGAAGCTGAGCGCCGCCGAGCGCAACGGGCGCGAGCTGTTCGGCTCGCACTGCGCCGTCTGCCACACGCTGGCGGCGGCCAACGCCATCGGCAAGGTGGGGCCGAACCTCGACCTGCTCAAGCCGACGCAGTCCACGGTCGTCAACACGATCAACAACGGCTGCCTGCCCAACGCGCCCTCCGGATCGTCCGAGGACTGCCTCGGCCAGGGCGTGATGCCGGCAGATGTCGTCACCGGTCGCAACGCGACCGACGTGGCGGAGTTCGTGGCCAAGGTCGCGGGCAACGAGTAACCCGCGGCGGCCGCCCTCCGGCGGCGGCGCGCGAGAACTGCCGGACGCGGCGGCCGCCCTCCGGCGGCGGCGCGCGAGAACTGTCGCGAACAGCGAGGTGGCCGGCGGGGCGGGTGGTTGCCGTCCGAGACCGCTGATAGCGTGCGGAATCGGTAGGTTTCCCGCCGTGATGGACGAACAACTGGCGCAACTGCGACGCGAGCCCGCCCGGACGCCAACGGTCCGGCGGGCGGCGCGTCCGCTGCGCGAGGCGCGTCCGCTGCGCGAGGCCCCTCCGCTACGCGAGGCCCCTCCGCTACGCGAGGCCCGCCCGCTACGCGAGGCGCGTGCCGCCCGTTCTGCTTCGCGCCGCTCGGAGGCGGCTCGGGCCGGGCGCGTGCTCGACCTCGACTTCGGGCGGATCTCCGACGACCTCCTGAGTCGCGGCTACGAGGAGCGTTGGCGGGTCGCCGACGCCGACACCGGCGGGATCCCGGGGCGCCGGACGGTGACGATCCGCGGCCAGGGATCCGAGCGCTCTTCCGTCCGCCGTGACGGCCGCGACCGCCGGCCGGTGCAGCGTCGCCACGAGCGGGCCGGTTTCCGACCCGACCGCGCGGCGCTGTGGGCGGTCATGCTGTGCGTCATGCTCGTGCTCGTCGCCGTCACGAGCGCGCACGCCTGACCTCGTCGCCGTCACGAGCGCGCACGCCTGACTCCGTCGCCGTCATGAGCGCGCACGCCTGACCTCGTCGCCGTCGGCGCCGCGCCGATCTCACAGGAAGACCGCAGCTTGCGGGGAAATTATGCGGGTCAGACCTCGGCCTGAACCGCCCTTTATGGCGCTGCGTACAACCGGGAAGAGGCGTGGTCCGACCTTGTGCGGACATGTGTCGAGCAGTACACTTACCCCAAGTAAGCATTTTTCCAGAGTCATAGCCGGCGGGCGTGCCGCGCGGACGCCTGCACCTCTTTCGAAACCCCTTTCGGTGCTCGCGATGAAGATTCCCATGAGCAGGTTCCAGATCCACGACGACCTGACTGCCCCCGAGGGCTCGCTGGCCGTTCTCCGCGGCGCGCTCTCCGCGGGGGGTCAGCTGCCGAACTTCCTCGGCGTGCTCGCCGGCTCCCCCGCGGCGCTGCGGGCCTACGCGCGGTTCCGGTCCGAGCTGCGTCACGGCAAGCTGTCGCAGCCGACCTACGAGCGGATCGCGCTCGCGGTCGCCGAGCACTATCACTCCGAGCCTGGGGTCGCCCTGCACAGCCGGGCCGCGCGGGCGGCAGGACTGGCCATCGACGAGGTCGCGCTTGCGCGCCAGTTCGACTCGCGCGACGAGAGCCAGGCCGCTCTGCTGCGCTACCTGCACGCGCTCCTGGTCGACGGGCGCCCCGCGATGCACCTGCACGAGGAGGCGCGCGAGGCGGGCTGGGATGACGAGCAGATCCTCGAGGCGATCGCCGAGGTCACGCTGGAGTCGTTCACGGCGATGATCAACGTCGCGGGCGATGTGCCGGTCGACGGTTCGACCGAAGCGTCGCGCGCGCTCGAGGCGGCCTAGGCATAAGCTCTCCGGCTGCATGACCGCGCACGAGCAGCCAGCCGGAGAGGACGGAGCGCGGGGGAACTGCTGCCCTCTCTACCACGAGGCGGTCGAGCTCGTGGGCCGGCGCTGGACGGGAGCGATCCTCCACGTTCTGATGGACGGGCCGCTGCGGTTCACCGAGATCGCTCAGGCCATCCCCGAGCTCTCCGACCGGCTTCTGTCCGAGCGCATGAAGGAGCTCGAGCGGCGCGGGATGGTGAAGCGCACGGTCATCGACGGGCCGCCGCTGCGCGTGCGCTACGAGCTGTCGCGGATGGGCCGCGAGCTCGAGCCCGCGCTCGCGGAGCTGCAGACATGGGGTCGCCGCTGGCTCGGCGACCGCGCCGCCACCCAGACCTGAGGGCGCGGCCGCCGAGGCCCGCGGGCACGGCACGTCCGAACGCCGCGCGTGCAGCCGGCCAACTACGAGCGCTCCGCCGACAGATAACGTTCCCGCCGCCATGGACGCCCCGCTGACCGCGCAGGACGTGATCTCGATCGTCGCCGAGCGCGAGATCCGGTTCATCCGCATGTGGTTCACCGACATCCTCGGTCAGCTGAAGGCGTTCTCGATCAACGCGACCGAGCTCGCGGACGCCTTCGAGGGCGGCATGGGCTTCGACGGCTCCTCGATCACCGGGTTCAACGCGATCGAGGAGTCCGACATGATCGCGATGCCCGATCCGAGCACGTTTCGGCCGCTGCCGTGGCGGTCCAACGAGGCCGGGGTGGCCCGGATGTTCTGCGACATCCAGACGCCGGAACGCACGCCCTACGAGGGCGATCCCCGTCACGTCCTGCGGCGGGCGTTGCAGCGGGCGCAGTCGATGGGCTTCGACCACTTCTACGTCGGCCCCGAGCTCGAGTACTACTACTTCCGCGATTCGAAGTCCACCGAGGTGCTCGACGAGGGCGGCTACTTCGACCTGACGACGCTCGACGCCGGCTCGGACCTGCGCCGCGAGACGGTGCTGGCGCTCGAGCAGCTCGGGATCCACACCGAGTACACCCACCACGAGGTCGGCCCCAGCCAGCACGAGATCGACATGCGCTACGCCGACGCGATGAAGATGGCCGACGATTGCATGACCTACCGGATCACGGTCAGGGAATACGCGATGAAGTACGGGTTGCACGCGACGTTCATGCCCAAGCCGCTGTTCGGCAAGAACGGCTCGGGGATGCACACCCACCAGTCGTTGTTCCGCGGCGAGCAGAACGCGTTCTACGACGCCGAGGACCCGCACTTCCTCTCCGACGTCGGGAAGGCGTTCATCGCCGGCCAGCTCCGCCACGCGCGCGAGATCTGCTCGATCTTCGCCCAGTGGGTCAACTCCTACAAGCGCCTGGTCCCCGGCTACGAGGCGCCCGTCTACGTCGCCTGGTCGCGCCGCAACCGCTCGGCGCTCGTCCGCGTCCCGCTGTATCACCCCGGCCGCGAGCGCGCCACGCGGATGGAGCTGCGCTGCCCGGACCCGGCCTGCAATCCGTACCTGACCTTCGCCGTCCTGCTGCAGGCGGGCCTGGAGGGGATCGAGAACGGCTATGAGCTGCCGGACCCGATGGATCGCAACCTGTACCACCTCTCGCCCGACGAGCGGCGCCGGCTCGGCATCGACCAGCTGCCCGAGACGCTCGGTGAGGCGATCGAGCTGACCGGGCGCTCCGAGCTCGTCCTGCGCACGCTCGGCGAGCACATGTTCAACCGCTACGTCGAGATCAAGCGCCAGGAGTGGGATGACTACCGGGTGCAGGTCACCCGGTGGGAGCTCGACCGCTACCTGCCGGTGCTCTGAGCGGGCGGGCGGCGGCGCTCCGGCCCGCGCCTCAGAGCGCCCGCCGCGCTCCGGCCGCGCCTCAGAGCGCCGCGGCGAGCTCGGCGGGCGTCGTCACCGGCGCCTGGCAGGCGAATCTCCGGCAGACGTAGGCGGCCGCCCGGCCGTGCACCGGCGCGCGGTCCTGCAGGAGCGGGACCTCAGCCGCGCCGGGCGCGTCATCCGCGGCGCCGGCGAGCACGACGTGCGGTCGGTAGGCGTCGCGCACGACGCGCGCGAGCGCGCCCAAGCTGTCGACGGTCCCGCCGACGAGCGCCACCTCGCGCACGTCGGCGAGCTGGAAGTCCGACGCCTGCAGCGCGTGCCCGAACCCGTGGGGATGGCGCCCGACGATCGGGGCCAGGATGCGCAGCGCGCCCTCGGCGAGCTCCTCGTAGCGCGCCTCGCCGGTCATCCGCGCGAGCCGCAGCAGGCCGAACGCCGCCGAGGAGCCGGCGGCCGGGATCGGGGAGTCGTCGAGGTCCTTGCGCCGCGCAAAGCCCGACGCCTGGTCGGAGGCGGTGGTGAAGAAGCCGCCGCCGGCGACGTCGGCGAAGCGGTCGATGATCACCTCGGCGAGCGCGAGCGCCTCCACGAACCACCGGGCGTCGAAGGTCGCCTCGTACAGGGTCAGCAGCGCCTCGAGCAGATAGGCGTGATCCTCGAGGTAGGCGGGGATATGAGCCCGCCCGCCCTCCCGACCGTCCTTGAAGGTGCGCAGCAGGCGTGGGTGGGTGGGGTCGGTGTCATCGCGCAGGTCGCGCAGCAGGAACTCGGCGCAGCCGACCGCCGCCTCGAGGTACTCCTCGCGCTCCAGCGCAGCGCCGGTCTCGGCGAGCGCGGAGACCATCAGCGCGTTCCACGAGGTCAGCCGCTTGTCGTCCTGGCCCGGCCACGCCCGCTCGGCGCGCACCGCGTACAGGCGCTCGCGGATCGCTGCCAGCGCGGCGGGCTCGGGGCCGCGTCCCTGCAGGACGTTGGCGCCCTCGAAGTTGCCGGCGGCGGTGGCGCCGAAGAACGCGACCGCGGGCTCGAACAGGTCTCCGAGCGCATCGCGCAGCTCGCCGAGCGTCCACACGTAGAACTTGCCCTCGACGCCCTCGGAGTCGGCGTCGAGCGCCGAGCAGAAGCCGCCCTCGGGGCCGCGCATCTCGCGCAGCGCCCAGTCGAGGGTCTCGCAGCACACCCGCCGCATCCGTGGCTCCTGCGACACCTGCCAGCCGTGCAGGTAGGCGCGCGCCAGCAGCGCGTTGTCGTAGAGCATCTTCTCGAAGTGGGGGACGGTCCAGGTGGCGTCGACCGAGTAGCGGGCAAAGCCGCCGCCGACCTGGTCGTAGATGCCGCCGCGGGCCATCGCGCGGAGCATGTCGAGCGACATCCGGCGCTCGCCGCGGGCGAGCAGGAACTCGATCACCGACGCGGTCGGGAACTTCGGCGCCGAGCCGAAGCCGCCGCCTGAGAAGTCAAAGTGCCCGCGCAGCGTCGTCACCGCTTCGGTCAGCTGCGCGTCGGCGATCGGCGCCTGCGCGGGCGCCAGCTGCGCGGTGCGGGCGAGCGCGTCGAGCACGAGTCCGCCCTGCTCGCGGACCTGGTCGCGGCGCTGCGACCACGCCTCGGCGACCCCGTCGAGGACGGCCCGCCAGCTCGGCAGCCCGTGGCGCGACTGCGGCGGGTAGTAGGTGCCGACGTAGAAGGGCGCCTGCTCGGGGGTCAGGAAGGCGTTCAGCGGCCATCCGCCCTGCCCGGTCATCGTCTGACAGGCCTCCATGCACACCGCGTCGACGTCGGGCCGCTCCTCGCGATCGACCTTAACACAGACGAAGCGCTCGTTCATCAGCGCCGCCACGTCGGGGTCCTCGAAGGACTCGCGCTCCATGACATGACACCAGTGGCACGCCGAGTAGCCGATCGAGACGAGCAGCGGCCGATCCTCGTCGCGGGCCCGCGCGAGCGCCTCCTCGCCCCAGGGATACCAGTCGACCGGGTTCTCGGAGTGCTGCAACAGGTAGGGCGAGGTCTCGCGGGCGAGCCGATTGGGCATGGTGCGAGCCTACCCCGGCCCGGATCGCCGGACGCGGCGCGCGCAATACGCTGTTCGCACTGCTTCGAGGAAAGGGGTCGTTGTGCCAGCCAATCGCGAACCGGTGACCGCGAGCGACGCGCCGGCGGCGGTCGGGCCGTACGTCCACGCGATTGCCTCCGGCGGGCTGCTGTTCTGCTCGGGTCAGATTCCGCTCGACCCGCGGACGGGGGACATGGTCGGCGCCACGCCCGCCGATCAGGCGGGGCGCTGCCTCGAGAACCTCGCGGCGGTGTGCGCCGCCGCGGGCGCAAGCCTCGGGAACGCGGTGCGGGTGACGATCTACACCACCGACATGTCGGCGTTCGCCTCGATCAACGAGGTCTACGGATCGTTCTTCGAGTCCAGCCCGCCGGCGCGCGTGGCGATCGGCGTCACCGCGCTCCCCCGCGGCGCCCAGGTCGAGATGGACGCGGTGGTGGCGCTCCCTGCCTGAGCGCAGCGACACCGAGGCCGCCCAGGTGGCGCTCTCGCTCGACGACGTTCGCCGCGCGACGGCGGCCGGCGCGGAGGTGATCCGCGAGACCCCGGTGCTGAGCACGCGCACGCTGACCGAGCGCACCGGATCGACGGTCGCGCTGAAGGCCGAGAACCTCCAGCGCACCGGGTCGTTCAAGCTCCGCGGCGCGCTCGCCAAGATCGCCGCCCTCGGTGAGCGCTGCACGGCCGGTGTCGTGTGCGGCAGCGCCGGCAACCACGCCCAGGCCCTCGCCTACGCGGCCCGCGCGCGGGGCGTCGCGTGCGAGGTGTTCATGCCCAACGGCGCGCCGGTGGCCAAGCTCGAGGCGGCGACCGGCCTGGGGGCGACGGTCCGCCTCGTGGGCTCGACCGTCGAGGACGCGGTCGCGGCGGCCAGCGCGCGGGCGCAGGAGGGCGGCCTCGCCTTCGCGCACCCCTTCGACGACCCCGACGTCATCGCCGGCCAGGGCGGCCTCGGGCTCGAGTTGGCGCGCCAGGTCCCCGGCGTCGCGCGGGTCATCGTGCCGATCGGGGGCGGCGGGCTCATCTCCGGCACCGCGGTCGCGCTCAAGAGCGAGCGCCCCGAGGTGCAGGTGATCGGCGTGCAGATGCGCGAGCGGGCGACGATCGCCGCGTCGCTGCGAGCGGGCGCGCCGGTCGCGGTGGACTCGGGGCTGACGATCGCTGACGGGATCGCGGTCAAGCGCCCGGGCGCGCTGACGCTGTCGCTGATCGAGCGCTGGGTCGACGAGGTCGTGCTCGTCTCCGAGGACGAGGTCGCCGAGGCGATGGTGTTCCTGCTCGAGCGGGCCAAGCTCGTGGTCGAGGGCGCCGGGGCGGTCGCGGTCGCCGCCCTCCTCGGCGGGGTCCTGCCGCCGGCGCCCTCGGGGACGACCGTCGCCGTCCTCTCCGGGGGCAACGTCGATCCCGGCCTGCTCGCCGAGATCGCGCGGCGCCACGAGAGCCAGGCGGGACGGCGGCTCGTGCTGCTGGCCACGATCGCCGATCGGCCCGGCTCCCTCGCGCTGCTGCTCTCGCTCGTCGGCGAGCGCGGCGCCAACCTGCTCGACGTCGAGCATCTGCGGGAGGGCTTCGAGCTGCACGTCCGCGAGACGGCGGTCCAGCTCGTGCTCGAGACGCGCGGGACCGAGCACGCGGATCAGGTCGAGCGGGCGGTTCGCGAGGCCGGCTACCCCGCGCCGCAGATCCAGCGATGAGCGAGCGCCGCCATCAACCCCCGCCGCGCGCGGCGCTCCGGGAGCACGCGAGTGTCAGGCGGCGGCGCCGTCGCGCTGGAGGCGGTGGGCGTCGGCGGCGGTGACGAGCGCCGCGACGATGCGGCTGCGCTCGTCGGCCTCGGGATGCCATTGCACGCCAAGCACGAAGCGCCGCCCCGGGATCTCGATCGCCTCCGGCAGGTCGTCGAGCGTCGAGGTGCCGGTGACGACGAGGCCTTCGCCGATCCGCTCGACGCCCTGATGATGGTGGGACTTCGTGCTGTGCGCCAGCTCGCCGGCGGCGCGGGCGGCGAGCGAGTCCGGGGCCAGGCGGACGTCGTGGTCGGCCCCGTCGAAGCTCCCCGGGACCCGGCGGTGGTCCTCGTGGCCGATGCGGTCGGGCAGGTGCTGGATCAGGGTGCCGCCGAAGGCGACGTTGAGCACCTGCATCCCGCGGCAGATGCCGAGCACCGGGAGGTCGCGCTCCACCGCCCGGCGCGTCAGCGCGATCTCAAACGCGTCGCGGAGCGGGTCGACGTTCTGGGTGGCCGGATCGACCTGCGCGCCGTAGCTCGCCGGGGCGATGTCGTAGCCGCCGGAGAGCATCAGCCCGTCGACTCGATCGAGCAGCTCGTCGGGCTCGCGCACGAGATCGGGCTCGGGCACGGCCATGAGCGCGAGGCCGCCGGCGCGGCGCACCGCCTCGGCGTAGCCGGCGGGCAGCAGCGCGGCGGGCTGGTCCCAGACGCCGAACTGCGCCCGGATGACCGGGGTGAGGATCGCGATCGCGGGGCGGGAGTCGCTCACGCCCTCAGGCTAGTCGCCCGCCGCGCCGCCGGGCGCGCTGGACCTTGCCGCTCGTGGTCTTGGGCAGCTCGGGCACGAAGTCGACGATCCGCGGGTGCTTGTACGGCGCCGTCTGGCGCTCGACGTGATCCTGGAGCTCGGCCGCCAGGTCATCGCGCGCCCCTCGAAGGAGAGATAGCCGTCCTCGTCGCGGCGAACGCCGCCCCCGCGACGTCGACGGCGAACTTCACGCCGCGCAGTCTCGCACCCGGCAGGTTGCTAGCCTCGACGGCGTGGGCTTGATGACCGGCTCCGGACCGCTCGGCAAGGCGCCCGCCGGCGACCTGAACTTCGAGCCGCCGCCCCCGGGGCGCGCCCTCTATCTCGAGCCGACCCCCAAGCGCATCCGCGTCGAGGTCGGCGGGGTGACGATCGCCGACAGCCGCCACGCGATGATGCTCCACGAGGGCGGCCACCAGCCGCTGTACTACTTCCCGCCGCGGGATGTCCGAGCCGACGTGCTCGAGCCCTCGGACCGCCATACCCATTGCCCGAAGAAGGGCGACGCCGCCTACTACACGATTCGCGCCGGGGACGAGGTCGTGCAGGACGGCGCCTGGTATTACCCCGACCCGCTGCCGGGCACGCCGCCGATCCAGGGGCTGATCGCGTTTTACTTCGATCGCATGGGGCGCTGGCTGGAGGAGGACGAGGTGATCGGCGTGCACCCGCGCGACCCGTACCACCGGATCGACGTGCTCGCCACCGACCGCCACATCCGCGTCTCGCTGCACGGGGAGCTGCTCGCCGAGACCGACCGCGCGCTCGCGCTGTTCGAGTCCAACCTCCCGCCGCGGTGGTACCTCCCGCTGCAGGACGTCCGCGCGCGGCTCGAGCCTTCGGAGACCGTCACCCACTGCCCCTATAAGGGCGAGGCCCACTACCACTCGATCGCGGGCGCGCAGGATGCCGGCCGCGACCTCGTCTGGTTCTATGAGGCGCCGCTCGACGAGGTCCGGCGGATCAAGGATCTCGTCTGCTTCTTCAACGAGAAGGTCGACATCGAGCTCGACGGCGAGTCCCAGGAGCGGCCCGAGTCGCCGTGGAGCGGGCGCCTGCGCTCCGACGCACCCAACGAGCCGCCGGCGGTCACCCGCGGCTGAGCGACGCGCGGTCGACGATGTCCCGCGGCGCGGGTCGTCCCGGCCGCCTCGGCGGGCCGCCGCGCCGCCGATGACGCTGGCCTGCGGGCGCTGAGCGCTCGGTACGCTCCCTGCACCCGAGACGCAAGGAGTCGCCCGACGCCATGGCCGTAGAGACCCAGATGCAGGACCTGACCGACGAGCAGCGCGCGATCTGCGACATGGTCCGTCGGTTCGCCGACGAGCAGATCATCCCCAACGCCGGCCGCTACGACAGCGAGGACGTCTTCCCCGAGCCGATCGTGCAGCAGATGAAGGAGCTCGGACTGTTCGGGGTCACGATCCCCGAGGAGTACGACGGGCTCGGCCTGGACCTGACGACCTACGCGATGATCGTCGAGCAGCTCTCGCGCGGCTGGATCTCGATCTCGGGCATCGTCAACACCCACTTCATCGGGTCCTACCTGCTGATGAAGTTCGGCACCGAGGAGCAGAAGCGCACCTATCTGCCGCGGATGGCCACCGGTGAGATCCGGGCCGCCTTCAGTCTCTCCGAGCCCGAGTGCGGCTCCGATGTGCAGGCGATCAAGACGACGGCCAAGCGGGTCGGGGACGACTACGAGATCTCAGGCCAGAAGATGTGGGTGACCAACGGCCTGCTCAGCTCGCTCGTGTTCACCCTGGCCAAGACCGACCCCGCCGCCGAGCCGCGCCACACCGGGATGACCTGCTTCATCTGCGTCAAGGAGCCCGGCGCGAGCGAGAATCCCGGCCTCATCGTCCCCCCGAAGATTCACAAGCTCGGCTACAAGGGCGTCGAGTCGACCGAGCTCGTCTTCGACGGATACCGCACCCCCGCCGACAGCATCCTCGGCGGCGAGCAGGCGGGCCTCGGCCGCGGCTTCTCGCAGATGATGGACGCGCTCGAGCTCGGCCGGGTCAACGTCGCCGCGCGCGGGGTGGGGATCGCCCAGCGCGCTCTCGAGCTCGCCTTGCGCTACTCCCAGCAGCGCAAGGCGTTCGGCAAGGAGATCGCCCAGCACCAGGCGATCCAGTTCAAGCTCGCCGACATGGCCACCCAGGTCGACGCCGCCCGCCTGCTGACCCTGCGCGCCGCCCGGCTCAAGGACGCCGGCGAACGCTCGGACATCGAGGCCGGGATGGCCAAGCTGTTCGCGTCCGAGGCCGGGCGCTACTGCGTCGAGGAGTCGTTGCGCATCCACGGCGGCTACGGCTACTCCAAGGAGTACGAGGTCGAGCGCCTGTACCGCGACGCGCCGCTGCTGCTGATCGGCGAGGGCACCTCGGAGATCCAGCGGATGGTGATCGGGCGCAAGCTCCTTGCCCGCCACGCGGTACGGTGACCGCATGAACATCTACCTCAAGCGCCGCGTGGCCGCCCTGGGTGTGCTCGTGGCGGCCGCCGCGCCGG
>JAFAYV010000099.1 GCA_019240115.1 Solirubrobacterales bacterium
GGCGTACGGGCCGGCGGTGATCGACAGCGTGGTCATGGGCTCTCCGTTCGGGTGGCGGGAATCAGCAGGCGGCCGGCGGGCGGACCGACAACCCGGCCGTCCGCGAACACCGTACGGCCGCGCAGGAGCGTGCGGGCGACGCGGGCGCTCAGCGTCCGGCCCAGGAAGGGGCTGTGACGATGGCGATAGTGCAGATCGCCGGCTGACAGCTCGCCCGACACCCCGAGGTCGACGAGCACGAGGTCGGCGTCGGCGCCCGGCTCGAGGCGCCCCTTGCCAGAGAGGCGAAACCGGCGGGCGACGTAGCCCGCGGTGACCCGAGCGAGGAGGTCGAGGTCAAGGCCCCGAGTGCGATGGCCTTCGGTCAGCAGCAGGGCAAGCAGGGTCTGGCAACCGGAGATACCACCCCAGGCGGCGAACGCATCCCCGTCGCTCTTCAGCGCCCAGGGGGCCGGGGAGTGATCCGATGCGACCATCGGCAGAGTGCCGTCGGCCAGCGCGTGCCACAGCGCCTCGCGGTCCTCACACGGGCGCAGCGGAGGGGCGCACTTCGCGACGGGGCCCAGGGCCTCGGCGTCCTCCTCGGTGAGCACGAGGTAGTGCGGGCAGGTCTCGCAGCTCACGTCGACGCCGCGAGCGCGGGCGTCAGCGACGAGCGCGACGCCACGGCCGGTTGACACGTGAACGACGTGCAGGGAGCAGCCGCTCTCCTGCGCGAGCGAGATCGCCCGAGCGATCGCCTGGAGCTCGGCGACGGCGGGCCGGGAGGCGACGAAGTCGCGCATGCGGGTACGCCGCGCGGCGCGTGCGCGCCGCGCGAGGCCGGCGGTGATCGACTCGCTCTCGGCGTGTACGGCGACCGGCAGGCCGAGGGACGCCGCGCGGCACATCCCCTCGTACAGGGTGAGGTCATCGACGCCCGGAAAGTCGTCGATCCCGCTGGAGCACATGAACGCCTTGAAGCCGACGACGCCGCGAGCGGCGAGCTCCTCCATCGCCTCGATGCCGCCCGGGACGAGGCCGCCCCACAGGGCCATGTCGACGAACGCGCTGCGCTCCAGGCAGCGGCGCTTGGCGTCAAATGCGGCGGCGGTCACGGTCGGCGGGTGGGCGTTGAGCGGCATGTCGATCGCCGACGTCGCACCACCGGCGGCGAGCGCCCGCGTCCCGGTGTCAAAGCCCTCCCAGTCGGTGCGACCGGGCTCGTTCAGGTGCACGTGGCCGTCAACGACCCCGGGCAACAGGTGCAGACCGGTGGCGTCGATCTCCTCGGTCGCAGGACCCGCGAGCCCGGGACCGAGCGCAGCGATGAGTCCGTCGGCCACGCCGAGGTCGAATCGGGCCGTCCCGTGAATGCCGACCACGGTTGCACCGCGGATGAGAACGTCGAAGCTCATCCGAGGAGCTCCAGGAATCGCGTCGTCGCCTCGATCGCCGCCGCGACGTCCTCTACCGTCACGGCTTCGGCCGGGTTGTGGCTGATGCCGCCGGCGCAGCGGACGAACAGCATCGCGATCGGGGCGATCCTCGAGAGCATCACGGCGTCGTGGCCGGCGCCGCTCGGCAGGCGGACGACCGGATGGCCGGACATCGAGACCGCCTCGGCGAGCAACGCGGTGAGCCGGGCCGAGGTCTCGACGGCTCCAACTCCTTTGCCGAGCTGCCACTCGACGCCCACACCGCGGGCGCCCGCGACCGCGCCCGCGCGCTCGCGCAAGCGCGTGAGAACGGATTCCCGGACCGAGTCCAGCGGGTGGCGGACATCGAGGCTGAGGACCACCCGGCCGGGGATCACATTCCTGGCCCCGGGCTCGACCTCGACGGTGCCGACGGTCGCCACCACGCCGTCCCGATCGCGGGCGAGCGCTTCCAGCGCGCTCACGAATTCGGCTGCCGCGCCGAGCGCATCCCGGCGCAGCGCCATCGGCACCGTGCCGGCGTGGCCGGCTTCGCCGGTGAACACGACCTGCCCCCCGGTCTGTCCGGCGATCGCGGTGACGACCCCGAGGGGGGCGCCGTCGCCCTCGAGCACCGGCCCCTGCTCGATGTGCACCTCGTAGTAGCCGATCAGGTCGGTCGGGTCGCGGCGGGCCCCGAGCAGTCCGTCCGGGTCGCCGCCGAACGCACGCAGCGCATCGGACAGGATCACTCCCTCGCCGTCGCGCCGCTCGAGATCGGCGGCGTCGAAACAGCCCGCGACGACGCTGCTGGCCAGATAGCCGGTGCCGAAGCGGACGCCTTCCTCATCGGCGAAGGCGAGCACCTCGACGGCGTACGGCAGCGAGCGCTCCTCGTCGCGCAGTCGCTCCAGACACGCGATGGCCACGAGCACGCCCAGCATCCCGTCGTATCGGCCCGCATCGCGGACCGTGTCGAGATGCGACCCGATCAGCAACGTCCGGCGGCCGGGATCGCCGAGACGGCCGATCACATTCCCGATCGCGTCGCGCCGTACGGTCATGCCCGCAGCCTCCATCCACGAGCGCACAGCCTCGCCGGCCTGCCGGAGCGCCGGTGTCGCGAAGCGGCGGGTCAGGCGGCCTGCCTCCTCGCTGAAGGCGGCCAACTCCTCGCAACGTTCGAGAACCGCAGCGGCGTAGGAGTTCGTGTAGCTCATCTGACATTGCCTGGGAAAGGGCGGTGAGCGAGACTAATCGCTGGCGCCATGGAAGTCCTGAAACCCGGCAGCTGGCACGAGGCCCTCGAGCTCAAGACCGCACATCCCGACGCGGTTCCGATCTCAGGCGGAACCGACCTGATGGTCGAAATCAACTTCGACCGCCTGCGCCCGCGCGCGATCCTCGACCTTACGGGGATTCCCGAGCTGACCGACTGGGGCGCCGAGAACGGCCGCCTGCGAGTCGGCGCCGGCGTGACGTATACGCGGCTGATCGCCGAGCTCGGCGACCGTCTGCCCGGGCTGGCGATCGCCTCGCGCACGGTGGGATCACCCCAGATCCGCAACCGCGGGACCGTCGGGGGCAACCTGGGCACCGCGTCTCCGGCCGGGGACGGGCTGCCGCCGCTGATGGCGTCCGATGCCGAGGTCGAGCTCGCCTCGAGGGCCGGGACCCGCCGGATCCCGGCGGCCGAGTTCGTGACCGGGCCGAAGCGAAACCGCCTCGCGGAGGATGAGCTGATCGCGGCCTTCCACATCGCCGCCGCCGAGGGCCCGCAGCAGTTCGCGAAGATCGGTACCCGCAACGCGATGGTGATCGCGGTCTGCTCGCTGGCCCTGTCGCTGTGGCCGGAG
>JAFAYV010000001.1 GCA_019240115.1 Solirubrobacterales bacterium
GCGTGACTCGGCCTTGAACCATGCCTTGATCTTGTTGCGTGCACGGGTGGTCTTGACCAGCGCCAGCCAGTCGCGGGACGGACCGCGCTCGCGCTTGGAGGTCAGCACCTCGACGATGTCGCCCGAGCGCAGCTGGTAGGAGAGCGGGACGATCTTGCCGTTCACCTTCGCCCCCACGCAGCGGTGGCCGACATCGGTGTGGATCTCGTAGGCGAAGTCCAGCGGCGTCGCTCCGGCCGCGAGCGAGCGAACCTCGCCCTTGGGCGTGAACACGAACACCTCGTCCTCGAACAGGTCGACCTTGAGGTTCTCCATGAACTCCTTGGGGTCGGCCATGTCCTGCTGCCAGTCGAGCAGCGAGCGCAGCCACTTGAGCTTGCCGTCGGGGCCGGTGCCGGCGCCCTCGCGGCGACTCGCCTTGTACATCCAGTGCGCGGCGATCCCGAACTCGGCGAGATCGTGCATGTCCCGGGTGCGAATCTGGATCTCCAGCGGCCGACCCTCGGGTCCGATCACCGTCGTGTGCAGCGACTGGTACATGTTGAACTTCGGCATCGCGATGAAGTCCTTGAAGCGGCCCGGCAGCGGCTTCCAGAGGGAATGGATGACCCCGACCGCGCCGTAGGTGTCCTTGACCGAGTCGACGATCACCCGCATCGCGGTCAGGTCGTAGATCTCGTTGAACTCGCGCCCCTTCTTGGTCATCTTCGAGTAGATCGAGTAGAAGTGCTTGGCGCGGCCGCTGATGTCGGAGTGGATGCCGAGCTCGGCGAGCTCGGACGCGACGTACTCGCCCGCCTCTGCGACGTAGCGCTCGCGCTCCTCGCGCTGCTGGGCGACGAGGCCCTTGATCTCGTTGTACTTGCGGGGGTGCAGGGTCTGGAAGGCGAGGTCCTCGAGCTCCCACTTGATCGCGTGGATGCCGAGGCGATGGGCGATCGGGGCGTAGATGTCGAGCGTCTCGCGCGCCTTGTCGATCTGCTTGTGCTTGGGCATGGCGCCGATCGTGCGCATGTTGTGCAGGCGGTCGGCGAGCTTGATGAGGATGACCCGGATGTCGGTGGCCATCGCCACGACCATCTTGCGGTAGTTCTCGGCCTGGGCCTCATCGCGCGACTGGAAGGTCAGGCCGGTCAGCTTGGTGACGCCGTCGACGAGCCCGGCGACCTCGTCACCGAAGCGCTCGCTGACGTCGGGCAGCGACGCGCCGGTGTCCTCGACGGTGTCGTGCAGCAGCGCGGCGCACAGCGTCTCGGTGTCGAGGCGCATTCCGGCGCAGATCTTGGCCACGCCCACCGGATGGGTGATGAACTCCTCGCCCGACAGCCGGCGCTGGTCGCCGTGGCGATCGCAGGCGTAGCGGAACGCCGCCTCGACGCGGCCGCGATCGATCGGCTGGGCGGCATGGTCGGCGTGCTCCTCGACGATCGCGAACAGGTCGCCGAGCAGCCGCCGACGCCCGGGACTGAGATCGTCGCCGCGCTCGGCGGGCGCGGCGCCAGCGGCGGCGTCGCCCGGCGGGGCGCTGGCGCCATGGGACGCCGAGGGGCCGACCCGCGCCGGCGTATCGCCGATCCGCGCCGCTGGGTCGCCGACCCGCGCGGTCGCGTCACCGGCCACCGTCGACGCGGCGTGGCCGCGAGACGAGGCCGGGATCTCGTCGATCACGGGCCGCTCCTCGGGCACCATCGCCATCCGCGGCTCTGTGATCGTCGACGGGGGCACCGAAGGCTGGCCCTCCGGGCTGCGCCCGTCGCCGCTCTCGCCGCGGCCGATGGCCCGGCTCAGCCGGCTCGCCGCTGGTCTGCGCTGCTCAGGAATCGCTTGCCGTCCTCGTATCGCTGGTCGTACACCCGGAACGACGGCGATCGCTCCAGCTCGGTGGGTGCCCGACTGGCGATCGCCAGCTCCGGCAGATCCCGATCGAGGCTGACGAGCCCCAGCTCCGCGAGCACTCGGATCAACCGGCCGGCCAGAGGGGCCGAGCGACCGTGCGATCCGCCGCCGCGAAGCAGGCGCTCGAGCTCCTCGCCGGTCGCCCGCTCCCGCTCCCGCAGGGCTCGGTAGAAGGCGGCGAGCGGAGCACGCAGACCGTACTCGAGCTCGTGCATCTGCTCAGCAAAGCGTAGCTCAGCCGGACCCCATGCTACGTGGGTGACGCCCTCGCCGGCGTGCAGGAGCGCCTGAGCGCCGGGCCCGGCGGGCGGATCGAGCGCGACGAGCTGTCCGTAGCCGGCGCTCAGCTCGGGCCGACGCTCGAGCTCGGCGTAGCCCGCCAGCGCGAAGCCGCCGACGCGGGCGCTCAGCCCGGCCAGCCGGCGGGGCACGTCGGCGCAGATCGCCAGCACGCGCGGACCGCCGGCCATGGCGTCGACGAGCACCGTCAAAGGGCTGTGGCCGCGGCGATCGATGATCGTCCGTGCCGCGAGGCGGATCGCGGCCGGATCCGGCGGCGCGGGCACCGCTGCATCGAGCTCGTGCAGGACGGCCTCGAGGTACGGGGGGTCGCCGCCGACGAGCTCGATCTCCCCCGGGCGGCACGGTCGCGCGTGGCGCAGGACGAGCCGCGGCTCGACCGCTCCCCGGTACGCGTTGCGCTGCAGCCGGAACGTCGCGTCGTGGGGCAGCTCGGGATCGTCGACGACGCGGCCGTCGCAGCCAAAGGCGATCGCGCGAGCCCGCCCCCCGCCCGAGATGACCGTGAAGCGGGCGTGGCGCCCCTCCCCCATCGAGCGCACGCCGGCGAGGCGCGCGCCGGGCACGAGCAGGCGGGGCGCCGGGTTGCCCGCTCCGCACGGCTCGAGGCGCTCGAGCTCCTCGGCGAGCTCGAGACCGAGCTCGCCCCCCGAGACGACCGCGTCGACCCGCTCGCGGGGCTCGAGCTGCTCGGGCGTCAGCACCGCGGCGGCGTGGGCCTGCAACGCGGCCCGGAACCCGGGCAGCGCGTCGGCGGCGAGCGACAGTCCCGCCGCAGCCCGATGGCCGCCGTAGCGGCCGAGATGGTCGGCGGTCGCGTGCAGCGCGCCGAGGAGATCGAACCCGGGGATGCTCCGGCCCGAGCCGATGCCGGTCTCGCCGTGCAGCGCCACGAGCACGGCCGGACGATGATGGTGCTCGACGATGCGTGAGGCGACGATCCCGACGACCCCGGGATGCCAATCCTCGCCGGCGAGCACATAGGCGCTACGGGAGCCGAGCGCGCGCACCTGGGCCTCGGCCTCCCAGAGGATCCGCTCCTCGACGGCGCGGCGCTCGGCGTTGATCTGGTCGAGCTCGCGGGCGATCGCGCCCGCCCGCGCGGGATCCTCGCACAGCAGCAGCTCGAGTCCGGCGTCGGCGCGGCGCAGGCGTCCGGCGGCGTTGATCCGCGGCGCCAGGCGGAAACCGAGCGCCGCCGCGTCGAGCGCGCCGGGATCGAGGCGGGACACCGCCATCAGAGCCCGCAGCCCCGGCTTGCCGGTGGCCGCGAGCGCCCGCAGGCCCTCGCGGACGAGCCGGCGGTTCTCGCCGACGAGCGGGACTAGATCGGCGACCGTGGCCAGCGCCACCAGCTCGAGATCGTCGTCGGCGGTCGGCGCCCCGAGCGCCTCGGCAAGCTTGTGCGCCACCGCGGCGCCGCACAGGTCCGGGCACGGATACCCGCCGAGCGCGGGGTGGACGATCGTCGCGTCGGGGAGCCGGCCGTCGGCGCGCGGCGCGTGGTGGTCGGTCACGATCACGTCGATGCCGGCGGCGCGGGCCATCGCGACCTCGTGGACCGCGGTGATCGCGCAGTCGACGCAGACCAGGAGCCGGGTGCCGCGCTCGGCGAGCCGCCGGACCGTCGACGCGGCGAGGCCATAGCCGTCGCCCAGCCGATCGGGCAGGTACCACCCGACGTCGGCGCCGAGCGCGCGCAACGCCCGGACCATGATCGCGGTCGCGCACACGCCGTCGACGTCGTAGTCGCCGTGCACGACGATTCGCCCACCGTCGACGACCCGCTTGCGGATGACCGCGACCGCGGACTGCATGCCTCCGAAGACGGCCGGCTCGTGGCGCTCCTGCGCGGCGAGGAACGCCGCGGCCTCCGCGGGATCACCGAGCCCGCGGCGGACGAGCACCTGGGCGAGGACGTGGCTGACGCCGAGCGCGTCGGCGACCGCGCGCGCCCGCGCGAGGTCGTAGGCGGGAACCTCGATCCGCCGCGGCTCGCGCTTGGCGGCGAACGGCTCGTGGGCGACCGGCTCGTGGGCGACCGGCTCGTGGGCCACCGGCTCGCGGTCGGTAGGCCGGACGCCCGACGGCTGCAGCAGCGGGGCCAGCGACGCCATCGCGCCAATGTAGGCCTCGGTTCAGACGGATCTTCGGGCGCGCGACCGGCGTTTGTCGCCGACGAACCGAGGCCACGCGCCGACCATTAGCGCCGCGTGTAGCCGAGCCGCACGAGCAGCCGCTGCAACTGGGCGAGGAACGTCGCCGCGCTGGTCACCGACACCCCCGCGGGGCCGTCGAGGTGTCCCGCGTGAAGCTCGTGCAACAGCGTCCGGGCGACGAGTCGCTCGTGCCCGAGCCGGTCCTCGTCGGCCGCCCAGGCGGAGATGTATCCCCGCCCGTTGTGCAGATGGCGGCGAAATGCGGCCCGCCACCGGGTCGCATCGGCGCGGATGAGCGCCGGATAGCGATCGGTCACGTCGTGGAAGCTGTCGTCGGAGACGGCGAGCAGCTGGATCGGCGCCGCCGCATGGGCGACGTCGGTGAAGCCGGCCTGCAGAAAGCGAGCGTCGGCGCAATGCAGTTCGTCGTGCCCGTCGTGGCGCAGGTCGACCGGCCGCGGGCGGACGTCGAGGAAGTCGCGCTCGGTGCGCACCACCCGGTCCTGCGGCCCCTCCAGGCTGAACACCTGGTCGATGAAGCAGCAGTTGGCTCCGCCGTTGGCCAATCCGAGCAGAACCTGAGGGGGTCCGCCGGGTTCGAGGTTCAGGACGCGCACCGGGGCGCCGGCGCCCGGCACCTCGACGGGGACGCAGCCCTGCGGGCACCACCGAGAGTGGATGAGCGCTTGGTACTCGGTGACGCCGTCGAGCTGGATCGTCAGCTCGATCCGAGGCCGGAGGCGGTGGTGGCCCTCGACGAGGAGCCTGGCGTGCACGTCGTAGATCTGGCCGCCGGTCGAGCGCCGCACGATCGGTGCCACGCCGGCCGCGACCGCGCGCTCCAACGTCCGCGTCCTCGAGGCGATCGACCTCGGGGCCGCGGACCGGGCCGGCCCCGCGCTCGCCATCAGCGCGAAGGCCAGCGTGACCGCAAGCAGCGCGCCCGCGGCGGCGGTGGCCCGGCGCGGGCTCACAGCTGGACGGGTCCGGCGGCGCCGGCGCGCTCGCGACGCAGGCCCTGAAGGTAGACGAGGGCGATGCCGATCAGCGTGCCGGGGATCGCCTCCAGCGCCGTCGTCAGATGAGTGTCATGGCGGCCCGGGATGTGCAGGCCGTTGACGAGGAAGCCGAACAGCGCCGCTCCGATGACGGCGGCCAGGAACGCCCCGACGATCCCGCCCCAGGACCGATCGGGCAGCCAGATCGTGAAATGCCAGAGGGCCAGGCCCATCATCACCCAGGCGAGCATGCCCATCAGCGATGTCTCCCATGCCGGCGCCCACGCGAGCGGCTCTTGCCCGAGCGAGCGGGCTTGTGCGCGCGGGCCACGCCCTCGTTCTCGGGCTCGTCGGGCGCCGGGCGATACCCGCCCGCGGGCTGGGTGTCCTCGCCGGCGCTCGTTTCGGGCGCCGGACCCGCGTCGGCGGTCGACGTCTCCTCGGGCTCGACCACGGGGTCCTCGGACGAGAGCACCGTCTCGTCGGGCGGGGCCGCAGTCTCGTCGGGCGGGGCCGCCGGGGTGCCGCGCTCGTCGCCTCTCGAGCGCTGCTTCCCGTCGCCCGGCCGCTGCTTCCCGTCGCCCGCGCGCTGCTTCCCATCTCCCGGGCGCTGCTTCCCGTCGCCCGCGCGCGGCGTGGCACCGCCCGAGCGCGTGGCGCCGTCACCGCCCGGCCGCGTCTGAGGCGGCTGCGTCCGTCGCCGCGTCAGCGTCGACGTGCGCCGCGCGGGCTCGCGCTCGATGTCGAGATCGCGCTTCATCGCCTCGAACTCGGCCGGCGTGACGCCCTCGGGCTCGGGCTCGGTGATCCGGGCCGCGCGCCGGCGCAGGCGCTCGCGCTGGGGCTCGACGTCGGCGCCGGCGCCGGCGTAGGCGGGCACCGTGCCGTGGTCGGCGATGATGCGCTCGCGCCGATGGCGGTAGGTCGCCTCGCGCTCCTTCCAGTGCGTCAGCACCGGCGAGGCGATGAAGATCGACGAGTACGCGCCCGAGGCCACCCCGATCAGCAGCGCGAAGGCGAAGTCGCGCAACGTCGAGCCGCCGAACAGCAGCAGCGCCACGATCGGCAACAGCGTGCAGGTCGTCGTGGCCAGCGACCGGGTCAGCACCTCTGACATCGACCGGTTGACGATCTGCGAGAACGCGGCCCGCGGCATCCGCGGGATGTTCTCGCGCACGCGGTCGAAGACGATGATCGTGTCGTAGAGCGAGTAACCGAGGATCGTCAGCAGCGCCGCCACCGTGTCGACGGTCACCTCCCGCCCGACGAGCGCGTAGACGCCGCTCGTGATCAGCAGGTCGTGCATGAGCGCGATCAGCACCGGGATCGCGAACTTCCAGGTGAACCGCAGTGCCACGTAAGCGGAGATGACGAGCAGCGAGGCGATGATCGCGATCACCGCGCTGTGGGCGATCGTGCGACCGAACGTCGGGCCGACCGAGCTCGAGTCCAGGGCATGGCGCAGGCCGAACTTCGACTGCAGCGCGTCCCGGACGCGCGGAACGCCGTCGGGTCCGAGCTTCTTCGAGGAGATCTCGAACACGCTCGAGCCCAGCGCCCGGTCGGAGAGCTTCTGCACCTCGGCCCCGGCGGCGCCCGCCGAGGCGACCACCGAGCGCACCTGCGACTCCGACGCCGACCTGTCCAGCGACGCGACGATCCGGGTCCCCGACGTGAAGTCGATGCCGAGGTTCAGCCCCTTGCCGCCGATCGCCAGCGCGCCGATCAGCAGGATCACGCCCGACATCGAGAAGAAGTACCTCGACGCGCCCATGAAGTCAAAACGCCAGACCCGCTTGGGCTTAGCGGCGCCGAGCGCCGAGGGCCGCGCGAGCGTGCGCGAGTCGCCCATCGTCATGAGGATCGCCTGGGTGGCGAGCACCGCGGTGAACAGCGAGACGATCGTGCCGATCCCGAGCGTGAACGCGAAGCCCTGGACCTCGGCGGTCGCGAGCACGAAGAGGATGAACGCGGTCATGATCGTGACCACGTTGGCGTCGATGATCGCCGTCAGGCCCTTGCGATAGCCGGTGGCGATGCCGGTGCGGATCGATCTCCCGGCGCGGATCTCCTCCTTGACGCGCTCGAAGATGACGATGTTGGCGTCGGCCGCCACGCCGATGGTCAGGATCAGGCCGGCGATCCCGGGGAGCGTGAGCGTGATCGGGATCAGCTTGATCAGCGCGTAGAAGTACAGGGCGTAGGCCCCGAGCGCCGCGGTCGCGATCATCCCCAGCACCCGGTAGTAGACGAGCAGGAACAGCGCGACGACGGCGAGCCCGGCGAGGCCGGCGATCAGCCCCTGGTGCAGCGCCTGGGCGCCGAGCGTCGCCGACACCTGGTTCTCGGAGATCCGTCGCAGGTTGATCGGCAGGGCGCCGAGGCGCAACTGGCTGGCGAGATCCGACGCGGTCTGGGAGGTGAAGCCGCCGGTGATGTCCGCCCCGCCCCCGCCCGTGATGCCGTCGGGGTACTGGCTGTAGTCGATCTGGGGGACCGACAGGATCTGCGTCGTAGCCCCGGCGCCGCCGAGCGCGGTGGCGAAGTGCTGGTTCTGGTGGGCCTGGCCGATCGGGCTGGCGACCGAGGCGCGATGGGCGATCCGCGCGGTCACGTTCTGGAACTCGGTGGAGCCCGTGGAGTTCAGGCCGAACTGGACGTCCGGCGAGCCCTGGTCGGTGCTCGCCTGCGGGTTGGTGACGTCGGCGCCGGTCAGGGCGACGTCGTCGCGGAGCACGAAGAACTGCGCCGACGGGCTGTTGGGCGAGATCGGGTGCGCGGAGCTCGGGTTGGCCGCCTGCAGGATCACCCACCCCTGCGGGATCGCGAGCTTGAGGCCGGCGGCGACGCCGACCCCGGCGGGCAGGTCGGCGGCGAGGCTCTGCGGATCTGACTCGGGCCCGGCGAGCAGGCAGTGCTGGCCCTGGATGGGGGTCGTGCCGTTCGCCCTGGCGACCGTCGCGCACGCGGATGAGCCGGGCGCCCCGAACAGGTAGTAGAGCGCGCCCGACCGCGACAGGTGCACCTGCGAGGAGCTCAGCGCCGGCTGCTGGGAGGCGAGCTTGACCGCCTGGTAGATCGGCACTCCGCCGGCGCCGGGCACCCCCGGCCCCCCGCCGAGGCCCTGGCTGAGCGTCACCGCCTGCGGGTCCTGGGCCTCCATCTGGCTGGCCACGGACTTCCCGTTGGGGGTGATCACGTTGGCTTCCCAGTCATAGAAGTACAGACGGGCGGTCGAGCCGACCTGCTGCTCGGCGCGCGCGACGTTGCGCACGTCGGGCAGCCCGACCGAGATCTGGTTGCCGCCCGAGGTCTGGATGACCGGCTCGGAGACGCCGAGCTGATCCACGCGCTGGCGCATGATGTCGACCGCGCGGTTCAGCGAGCTCTGGTTGACCGGGCTCTGCGGCGTCGGCTCGGCCTGGTAGACGAGCTGGACCCCGCCGCGCAGATCGAGTCCGAGCAGGGTCCTCTGCGTCGTGATCACGACCACCGAGGCGATGATCAGTCCGACCACGACGAGCAGGACGAACCCGTGGCGCTGGCGATCTGACATCAGGAGGGGGCCATGCTAGAGGTCTGGGTCGCGGGCGACAGCATCAGCTCGCCCGCCGCCCGGCACCGCTACGAGCGGTGATTGTCCGGGGTGAGGACGACGAGCAGACCGCCCTCGTCGTCGTCGTAGGCGGGAAAGAGGTCGGCGACCGCGCGAGCGGGCAGGTCGTGCTCGGCGTTGACCGCGACCGCCTTGTTCCGGACGCGGACCTCCCACTCCAGGGCGGTGCCGACGTGATCGGAGCCGTCGTCGAAGCGCAGGCCGAGCACATCGCGCAGCGGGCGGCCGATCGCCTGCTCGGTCTTCAGACCCGTCAGCTCGAACGAGCCCCGGCCGCAGTCGACGATCCGCCCGTCGGAGTCGCAGGCGAAGAACGCCGCATTCGGAGCCGGATAGTAGTCGTCGAGCAGCTCGAACAGGTACGCGAAGCCGCACTTGTCACAGCCCCGCGCCTCGCGGCGAAAGCCGGCATTGCGGTCGGCCCCCATCGACCGGTTGCCGCAGTGCGGGCAGATGAAATAGCGCTCGCGAGCCATGGCGATCAGAGGATAGAGACGACTCCTTACGCTCAGATTCAGATCAGATGAGGGTCCGCTGCCCGGGCGCCTCGAGGGCGAGATGCGCGAACGCGCGCGCCGTGGCGGCCCGCCCGCGGGGGGTGCGCTCGAGCAGCCCGCGCTGGAGCAGATAGGGCTCGTAGACGTCCTCGATCGTGTCGGGCTCCTCGCCGACGGCGACCGCGAGCGTCGAGAGGCCGACGGGGCCGCCGGCGAACTTCTCGCACACCGCGCGCAGGATCTCCCGGTCGAGGCGGTCGAGACCCTCCTCGTCGACCTCGAGCTGATCGAGCGCCGTGCCGGCGACGGCCTCGGTGACCGTCCCGCCATGGCGCACCTCGGCGTAGTCGCGCACGCGGCGCAGCAGGCGGTTGGCCACTCGCGGGGTCCCGCGGCTGCGGCGAGCGATCGCGACGGCGCCGCCGGGCTCGATGTCGACGTCGAGCAGTCGCGCGGACCGCGTCACGATCCGCGCGAGGTCGTCGGCGCCGTAGTGCTCGAGCCGGTGCTGGATCCCGAAGCGGTCGCGCAGCGGTGTGGTCAGCAATCCCGATCGGGTGGTCGCTCCGATGAGCGTGAACGGCGGCAGCGGGAGGGTGACGATCCGGGCGCCGGCCCCCTGGCCGACGGTGATCGGCAGCTCGGCGTCCTCCATCGCCGGATAGAAGGTCTCCTCCAGCGCGCGGGGAAGGCGGTGGATCTCGTCGACGAAGAAGACCGCGCGCGGCTCCAGCGCGGTCAGGAACGACGCGATGTCGCCCTTGCGCTCGAGCGCGGGTCCGGCGGTCTGCACGAACGCCACCTCGAGCTCGGCGGCGACGATCTGGGCCAGCGAGGTCTTCCCGAGGCCCGGCGGGCCGGCGAGCAGGACGTGGTCCATCGCCTCGCCGCGGCTGACGGCGGCGGCGATCGAAACCGCAAGCTGATCGCGGACGCTCTCCTGGCCGACGAAGTCCTGCAGCCGGCGCGGGCGCAGCGAGCGCTCGAGCTCGTCGCCCTCGACCTGCTCCGGGTCGCCGAGACGATTCATCGTCGCGCGCTTCGCAGCGCGTGGGCGACCCGTTCCTCGGTCGTCTCGCCGGTCGCGCCGTCGAGCAGCTCGTCGATCTCGGCC
This sequence comes from Solirubrobacterales bacterium, assembly GCA_019240115.1. Classification (GTDB taxonomy): domain Bacteria; phylum Actinomycetota; class Thermoleophilia; order Solirubrobacterales; family Solirubrobacteraceae; genus Palsa-465. The sequence continues at coordinate 10,581 of JAFAYV010000001.1, forward strand.
GCGCCATAGCCGAGGGCGAGCAGCGCGTCGCGCGCCTGGAGCGTCGGATCATCGCCGCGCGCGACGGTGATCTCATCGACCGCCCACTCGGCTCCGACCTTCTCGCGCAGCTCGACGATGATCCGCTCCGCGGTGCGCTTGCCGACCCCCGGGGCCCGCAGTCGTGCGACGTCGCCCGCCGCCACCGCCGACAGCAGCTCGCGCGGCGGGGCACCCGAGAGGACCGCGAGCGCCAGCTTCGGGCCCACCGTCTGGACCGCCACCAGCATCAGGAACAGGTCGCGCTCGGGCTGGGTGGCGAAGCCGTAGAGGGCGAGCGCATCGTCGCGGACGACGAGATGGGTGTGCAGGCGGGCCGGCTCGCCGACCGCCGGGACGCGACGCAGCGTCTCGGCCGAGACCGCGAGCCGATAGCCGACGCCGTGGCAGTCGATGACGACGTGGTCGGCCCCGCGGACCGCGACCGTCCCGGAGATGAGCGCGATCACGCCGGCACCGATCGCATGACGTCGGCGAGCGGCGCGCGGTTGAGGTCGCAGATCGCGACCGCGAGCGCGTCGGCGGCGTGGTCGGTCGCGGGCATCGCGCGCAGGCCGAGCAGCCGCACCACCATCCGACCCACCTGCTCCTTGGCCGCCCGTCCGTTCCCGCACACGGCGGACTTGACCTGCTGCGGGGTGTAGGAGCGACAGTCGGTGCCGCGCTGGCCGGCGGCGAGCAGCACGACGCCGCGGGCCTGGCCGACCGCGAGCGCCGTGCGGACGTTGATCCCGAAGTACAGCTCCTCGATCGCGAGCGCATCCGGGCGGTGCTCGTCGAGCAGCGCGCCGACCTCGGCGTGGATGTCCGCGAGACGGCGTTCGAGCGCTCCCCCGGCTCGCGTCGCGATGACGCCGGCGGCCACCGCCGCCAGGCGCGTCCCCTCGGCGCGCACGAGGCCATACCCCGTGCTCGCGGTGCCCGGATCGATGCCCAGAACCACCATCGTCAGACATTCTCGGCCGCCCGGCGGACGCCTCCCGGCACGATCGCTCACAAGATCGCTGTCAGCGGCGCAACCTTTGACCGCGTGTGCTGTTCTGATTGACGTCAGCCCTCAGAACTCATCTCCGCGGACCGGGGACGTGGGCGCTGCGCGCTGGGCGCCGCGCCGCCGATGGCTGCCGCCGGTCTGGCTGGCGGTCGCCATCGCCTGCCTGGCGGCGGCGCCGGGCGCGGGAGCGAAGATCCGGCGCACGCCGACGCTCGTGCCCTCCAACGTCGTCGTCGACGGTCCCACGCCGAACATCGTCGGTCTGGAGGGGATGTCGATCGCCCGGGACGGCGACGGCGGCCTCGTGTACACCGAGACCGTCGGCGGGGTCCCCCACGTGTTCGTGTCCCGGCTGACCGATGGCTTCTTCCACGGTCCCGTGCAGGTCGACGCGGGCCTCGCGAACCCCTCGACCCAACCGGTCATCGCCGCTGGACCGGGCGGCCTGCTGATCGTGGCCTTCATCAACGACGGCACGCTCTACGTCGCCTCGACGGCCTCCACCCAGTCGCCGATCGGCGCCCCGACCTCGCTCGTTGGCGGGGCGGTCAACCCGGCGCTCTCGGTCTCCACCTACGGCAAGGCCTATCTCGCGTTCACCTCGACGCAGGGATCGACGTCGGCCGTCCGGGCGGCCTTCTACGACGGCGGCCAGTGGTCGTTGGAACCGACGGCGCTGAACGATGAGCCCGACGAGAGCGCGGGGACGGGGACCGGCCGACCGTCGGTCGTCGCCTGCGGAGACGGCGTCGGGATCGTGGCCTGGGGCGAGGCCGGCCACGTGTTCACGCGCCGGGTCAGCGGGACGGTGCCGAGCGTCGTCGACGAGCAGGCCGACCCCTCGAGCCAGGACGGCGGCACCGAGATCAGCTCGGGCGATCCCGAGATCTCGTCGGGAGGCGACTCCAGCTACGCCTCGGTGGCCTTCCAGGAGGAGTTCCAGGTCGGCGCCGGCGAGCAGTCGCGAGTGCTGATGAACCACCTGCACGGATCCCAGTACGACGGGGTGCTGCGCGCCGACGGCCTGGCGATGGGCGGCCCCGAGGGAGCGCTCGACCCCCAGACCGCCGTCACCGAGTTCGGCGCCGGCTGGGTGACCTCGCAGCGCGACCAGTCCAACGAGCTGTTCGCCGCGCAGCTCGGGCAGAACGAGGGCGGTCAGGCGGTGCAACGGATCGACTCCTCGTCGAACCTGGCCGCCGCCGACGCCGTTCCGGCGACCGCGGGCACCATCTCGACGCTCATCGCCTGGCAGCAGACGCCGGGGGTCAGCGGGCCGGCCGAGATCCGCGTCCGCTACGCCCCCGACGGCTCGGACCTCGGTCCCGAGCAGGTCGTCTCCGAGCCGGCGCTCGGGCCCGTCGATGCTGACCTCGGCCTCGCCGCGGGCGGTGATCTGGCCGGCGACGCCGCGATCGCGTGGGTGCAGGGCGACGACGCCGACCGCAGGATCGTCACCGCCCAACTGTTCCAGACGCCGGGGCCCTTCGTCCCCGGGCAGAGCTTGACCTATGCCACCAGCGCTGAGCCGCTGCTCAGCTGGTCGCCGTCGTCGGAGCTGTGGGGGCCGCCGCGATACACCGTCGAGCTCGACGGAGCCCCGATCACGCAGACCTACTCGATCACGACGCGCACCCCGTCGCCGATCGCCAACGGCCCCCACACCTGGGAGGTGACCGCGACCAATCAGGGCGGGCTCGCGACCGCGGCGCGGGCCGCGACGGTGTTCGTCGATACGGTGGCGCCGCGGGCCACCGTGCGCGTGACCGGCGCTCGGCGCGTCGGCGCGCGGCTGGAGATCCGGCTGACCGACTCCGATCCCGGCGGCAGGCGGGCCTCGGGCATCGACGGTCCGGCGCAGCTGCGCTGGGGCGACGGCACGCGGGGCAGCCTCGGGCGCAGCGCCGCGCACACCTACCGCCGCGCCGGCACCTACACGGTGACCGTGATCGTCACCGATCGCGCGGGGAACCGGACGGTGGTCAAGCGCCGGATCAGGATCGCCGCCAAGCCCAGGCCCGGGCGCGCGACCACGAAGCGCCATCGCCCCGCGCGCGGCGGACGGAGCCGGCGATGAGCGCGGCGCTCGGAGCCTCAGCGGCCGACGCAGCCGCCGGCGGGCAGGCGCGGGTCCGACAGCTGCACCAGGCGCCACTGGCCGGCCTGCCCGAGCGGCCGAGCCCGGGTCAGCCGCGGATCGACCGCCGCCACCTCGCCGTTGGCGCCCGAGTGGGGACCGAGGAAATCGACGCCGGGCGCGCGCATCACGGTGCCGACGCGCTCGAGCGTGACGTGGAGCTTCCATGCCAGCGCCGTCTGCATCCCGTGGTTGACGGCGGCCAAGCTGCTGGCGCAGGGGAACACCGCGCGATGGCCGCCGGCCAACCGCACCGCGTCGCTGAGCTCGCGCTGCGCGGCCGCATCGGCGGAGTTGGCCGGGAAGGACTCACGGACGGCGGTGATCGCCGTGCTGCAGGACGGGATCGCGATCGCCGTCAGGACGACCCCGGCCGCGACGGCAACCGCCGGTGCGGCCGCGGATCCGCGGGCGAGCGCGCCGGCGAGCTGCGCGAGGCGCGCCACCCCGACGCCGCCGAGCACGCACGTGACGGCTGCCGCCGGCAGGAAGAAGCGCTCGAGGCCCGGATAGCCCTCGAGGGTCATCGCCACCACGACGACCCACCAGACGGCCACGCCGACGGCGAGGCCGACGAGCCTCCAGTCGCGATCGCGCAGCCAGCCGATCGCCACGCCGAGGGCGGCCGCGATCAGCGCGGGCAGCACCTGGAGATCGACGCCGCGCGCGACCACGGTCGCAAACGGGTCGGATCCGAGGTGTCCGTTGTACTGGGCGGCATGCGACGCGGCCAGGAACGGCTGCCCCGAGCCCACCCACGGCGGCCCGAACCAGAGCACGGGGATGAGCGCGAGCCCGCCGAGCAGGCCGAGGCGCCGCGTGCGGCCGCCGAAGGCCGGCACGCGCCACCACAGCCAGGCGGCGTACAGGACGATGAACGGCCACCACTCGGGCCGGATGAGCGACGCGGCGACGCCGAGCGCGAACGCCTGCCCGTGGCGGCCGTCGAGCAACCGGTCGATCGCCCACAGGGTCGCTGCGATGAGCACGACCTCCGAGGTCCCGTGCAGGAAGTAGTACGTCCAGTCCTGGGTCAGCAGCACCCCGACAGCGGCGAGGACGCCGCCGCCGGCCCCGGCCCATCCACCGCCGGTCAGCCGGCTGGCCAGGCGCCAGGCGCCGACGAGGCCGAGCAGGCCTCCCCAGCGCGCGGTCGTCACCCACAGGATCGGCGCGGCGCCGCCGAAGAACCCCCACGCGGTCGTGAACAGGAGCGGCAGCGGCTTCCACGAGGGCCCGCCGCTGACCACGAAGCTCAGATGGGGGTCGGAGACCTCGCGGCCCCAGATGATCCACGACCACGGGTCGTAGCTGGGGACGGTCGGCAGCACGGCGGCCGACAGCGCCGCCGCCAGCAGGCAGACTGCCACCCACACGATCGCCGACGGCCCCCCGGAGCTGACGCGGCGCAACGGCGATGAGGCTGCACCCGACGATCCAAGACCGCCGGCGCCGGCCGTGGGCGGCCGCTGCTGCGGCGGGTGGAGCACTGACATCGGGCGGCGATGTTACTGGTGGGTCCACCCGCCCCCCGGACGGCCTCATCGGTCGCCCGGCGGTCCGGCGGCTCGCCGCGCTGCTGGCGCTGCTGGCGCCCCTCGCGCTGGTCTCAGCGCTGGCCCCCGCGGCGCGGGCCGCCGCCCGCCCACATGCCACGCCGGCCGCCGCGCCGCCCACCTACGGCGCGCTCTACCACGACGGCCCGACCGACCGCTGGCTGCTCGGCGGCCAGTGGCTATACCGTGCCGACCCCAGCGACGTCGGGATCGCGGCGGGCTTTGAGTCCAATCCGTCGACCACCGGCTGGATCCCGGTGACCGTCCCGAACTCGTTCAACGCCGGCGACTTGACGACCGCGAGCATGAACGGCTCCGTCGGCTGGTATCGCCGTGACTTCACCCTCCCCGCCGACGCGTTCGCCCGCTACGTCCCGGCGCGCTTTCGCAGCTGGATCGTGCGCTTGGAGTCGGTCAACTACGAGGCGACGGTGTGGTGCAACGGCCGCGAGCTCGGGTCCCACGCCGGCGCCTACCTGCCGTTCGAGTTCGCGCTCCGCGGCCTGCACGGTGGGGTCAATCATCTCGTCATCCGCGTCGACGACCGGCGCACGCCCGCCGACCTGCCCGCCGGGCCGAGCGGCGGCTGGTGGAACTTCGGGGGCCTGCAGCGCGAGATCTACCTGCGCTCGGTGCAGCGCGTCGACATGACCCCGGTGACCATCCGCCCCATCCTCCCCTGCCCGACGTGCGCGGCGACGATCCAGGAGCAGGTCACCGTCGTCAACCCCACCGCCAGCCCGCAGACGGTGTCCCTGCACGGGAGCTACGGCGCCGCGCGACTGAGCTTCGGCGGTCAGACGATCGCCCCGCACGGCACGTGGGTCGCCCACGCGCAGGTCACGATCTCAAAGCCCCACCTGTGGGCTCCCGGCGACCCCTACCTGTACCCGGCGACGGTCGTCGCCGACGACCAGAACGGCCGCCCGCTGCAGACGTATGAGACCGACAGCGGCGTGCGCAGCATCCAGGTCACCTCCCAGGGACAGCTGCTGCTCAACGGCCGAGTGCTGCACCTCCGCGGCTTCAGCATCCATGAGCAGAACCTGCAGACCGGCGCCGCGCTCAGCCCGGCCCAGCTCTCGAACCTCGTCACCTGGGACCGCGAGCTCGGCGGCGGCATCATCCGCGCCCACTACCCGCTCAACCCCGAGATCGAGGAGCAGGCCGACCACGACGGGATCCTGCTCTGGTCCGAGATCCCGGTCTGGCAGACCGCGACGTCGTTCCTCACCCAGCCGAGCTGGCTGACCGCGGCGCACGACTTCCTGCGCTCGAACATCCTCACCAACGAGAACCATCCCTCGGTGCTGCTGTGGAGCATCGCCAACGAGCTCGCCACCCCGCCCAACGACGCCGAGGCGCGCTACATCGCCGGCGCCACACAGCTCGCGCATCAGCTCGACCCGACTCGACCGGTCGGCATGGCAATCGAGGACTGGCCGGGCGTCAGCTGCCAGCGGGCCTACGCTCCCCTCGACGTCATCGGCTACAACGACTACTTCGGCTGGTTTGACTCGGGCGGCGGGACCGACGAGGACCCCGACGCGCTCGGCCCCTTCCTGGACAGCCTCCACGCGTGCTACCCGTCCAAGGCGCTGATGATCACCGAGTTCGGGTTCGAGGGCAACCGCGACGGACCGGTCGAGGAGCGCGGGACGTTCGCCTATCAGGCGGCCACCGCGGCCTTCCATCTCGGGGTGTTCGCGTCCAAGCCCTACATCTCGGCGGCGATGTGGTTCGCTCTGCAGGACTTCGCGGCCCGGCCGGGCTGGGGCGGCGGCGACCCGTTCCCCGACCCGCCGTTCGTGCAGAAGGGCCCGATCGACATCAACGGCAACCCGCGCCAGCCGCTGTTCTCGACCCTGCAGTCGATCTACACCCACACCGTCCAGATCGGACCGCCGGTCGCCGCGTCGGCTCGGCGCCTCGGACGTCGCCGGCGCTAGGCGCCGTTCGCCAGGCGCCGGTCGTTAGGCGTCCGACACGCGGCAGCGCAGGAGCGTCGCCAGCACCCGCACCCCGTCGCGGGCGGTCAGCTTCTTGCCCTCCTCGTTGGAGCGCGCGCGATAGTGCACCGGCACTTCGAAGATGCGCTCGTCGCGCTGCACGAGCCGGGCGGTGATCTCGGGCTCGATCGAGAACCCGGCCGCCTGGAGGGGCAGCGAGCGAAACAGCTGGGTCCGGATCATCTTGTGGCAGGTCATGATGTCGTGCAGGTAGACGTTGAAGAGGATGTTGCAGGCGAGGGTCACGCCCTTGTTGCCGAGCACGAACATGAACGAGTGGCTCGTGTAGCCGTCGAACGCGCGCACCCCGAAGCACGCGTTGGCCCGGCCGTCGAGCAGCGGCGGGAGCAGGAGGCCGAGGTCCTCGGCGTCGTACTCGAGGTCGGCGTCGAAGATCGCCGAGAACTCGCCGCGCGCCTCGCGCAGCGCGGTCTGGATCGCGGCGCCCTTGCCCTGGTTGCGCTCGTGCTCGAACCGCCGCACGCGCTCGCCCCAGTCGCCCTCGCGCAGGATCTCTCGCGTCCCGTCGGTGGACCCGTCGTCGACGATGATCAGCTCGATGTCGGTCGGCAGCTCGGTGGCCAGTACCTCGGAGATCGCCTGCGCAACGCGCTCGCGTTCGTTGTAGACCGGCATGAGGATGGAGAGCATGGGCGACGCGGACGGTTCGGTTCTGGAAGGCAGGGCAGGCTAGCGCCCGCCCCAGTCACGCGCCGTGCCGCGCTAGGAGACCTTGAGCAGGTCGATGACGAAGACGAGGGTCGCGTTCGGCGGGATCGGGCCGGCGCCCTGTGACTTGTAGGCGAGGTTCGGCGGGATGATCAGCTCGCGGCGGCCGCCGACCTTCATCCCTGGGATGCCCTTGACCCACCCGTCGATGACCGCGCCCGAGGACAGCGGCGTGGTGAAGGTCATGTGGCGGTTCCAGGACGCGTCGAAGGTCTTGCCGTTCTTGTAGAGCTTGCCGACGTAGTTGACGGCGACCGTGCTGCCGGCCTTGGCGACCGCGCCGGTGCCCTTGATCAGATCCTTGATCTGCAGTGTCTTCGGCGGGCTGCCCTTCGGGATCAGCACCGCCGGCTCGGTCGACAGCGGTCCCGACTTCGGGGTCGGCACGCTCGCCGCCGGCGTCGTCGAGGTCGTCGACGTCGGGGCGGCGGCGGTCGACGAGTCGGCGGTCGCGCCGCCCGAGGGTGCGAGCACGACGCCGGGGGCGCTCGAGCTGCCGCAGCCCGCGGCGGCGAGCGCGAGCACGACGACGATCATCGGGCAGGCCTTGCGCATCGACGTGGCCGAGGGTAGCGAGAGCGCTCAGCCGGCGATGCGCTGCAGGACGTCGGCGTCCACGTCGAAGTTGGCGTGGACCTCGTTGACGTCGTCGGACTCCTCGAGCGCGTCGATCAGCGCCAGCAGGCGTGCCGCGTCGGCCTCCTCGAGCGGGACGCGGACCTTCGGGCGCTGGGTGACGTCGGCGCTCTCGATCTGGACCTCGGCCTCGGCCAGCGCCGCGCGAACAGCGGTCAGGTCGGCGGGCGCGCAGACGATCTCGAACACGTCGTCGTCGAGCGAGATGTCCTGTGCGCCGGCGTCGATCGCGACCATCAGGTCGTCCTCGTCATAGCGCGAGCCGTCGACGACGACGACCCCGGACTTGTCGAACAGGTAGGAGACCGAACCGGGCTCGCCGAGACTGCCGCCGTGCTTGACCAGCGCGTGGCGGACGTCGGCCCCGGTTCGGTTGCGATTGTCGGTCAGCGCCTCGATCAGCAGGGCGACGCCGCCGGGACCGTAGCCCTCGTAGACGACGGTCTGGATCTGGTCGACGTCGACGCCCTCGCCCGTCCCCTTGGCGATCGCGCGCTCGATGTTGTCCTTGGGCATCGAGGCGTCCTTGGCCTTCTGGATCGCCAGGCCGAGCGCGGCGTTGCCGACGGGGTCGCCGCCGCCCTCCTTCGCGGCGACGGTGATCGCGCGGGCGAGCTTCGTGAACAGCTTGCCGCGGCGGGCGTCAGGCCAGGCTCTCGTACAGCCGCGCGTAAGCGTCCGCCGTGGCGTCCCAGGAGAACAGCTCGGCCCGGGCGCGGCAGGCCGCGGCGGTCCCCGGCGCCTCCGCGAGCTCGAGCGCGTCGAGCAGCGCCGCGGC
>JAFAYV010000011.1 GCA_019240115.1 Solirubrobacterales bacterium
CGCGCGGCGCCGCCGCACGCTCCAGGCCGCCCAAGAGCAGCCCGGTGAGCGCGAAGTGCCCGAGGTGGTTGGTCCCGATCTGGCTCTCGAACCCGTCCTTGGTCAGCCGGCGCGGCGCGGCCATGATCCCGGCGTTGTTGATCAGCAGGTCGAGCCGGCCGTGCGCTTCCCCCATCCGCCCTGCGAACGAGCGCACCGACTCGAGGTCGGCGAGATCGAGCGCCTCGACCTCGAGCGCCGCCCCCGGAACCGCCGAGTGGATACTTGTGGCCGCCTCATCCCCCCGCGCGGTGCTCCGGCACGCCATGACGACGGTCGCGCCGACTCGGGCCAGTTCACGTGCGGTGACCAGTCCGAGCCCGCTGTTGGCCCCGGTGACGACCGCCACGCGCCCGCTCTGGTCGGGCATGTCGGCGGCCGTCCACCTATCCGCCATCGAGTACCTCGAATTTCATGCCTGCGGCGATCAGGCGCCGGCGCAGAGCGTCGCCCATGGCCACCCGCACCTGCTCGAGCTTGCCGATGTTGCGCCCGGCCAGCGCCCAGCGAAGCGCGCGTTCAGCCATCGGCTCCGAGCTCGCGGGCCAGCTTCAGGGCCTCGGCGGGCTCGACGCCAGCGCGCGCCGCGAGCCAGCAGGCCACCGGCGCGGCCACCCGATCGGAGGAGTGAGCTGCCTCCGCGGCCACGTCCAGGAGCGTCTTGAACTCCTCGGTCGAGGGTGCCGTGGTTCCGAGCTTCCCGGCGTAGGCGGCCAGCCAGTCACGCGCGTTCATGCGGGCTGACTCTACCGGGCTGATCGACAAGTCAATCGGGGCGCCGCACTGACATGATGGCGAGCCTCGTTAAACGGAAAATCGAAAGGCCCGACATGGCAATTCTCGACGACAAGGTGGCGATCGTCACGGGCTCGGCCCGCGGGATCGGACGCGCCACGGCCGAGCTCCTCTCCGAGCAGGGCGCGAAGGTCCTGATCAACGACATCGACGGCGACGTCGCCGAGCAGGCCGCGTCGGAGATCACCGGCGAGACGCTGGTGTTCTCGGGAGACCTGACCAAGGAGGGCGTCCCCGACCGGCTCGTCCAGAAGGTGATCGACGAGTGGGGCAAGGTCGACATCCTGATCAATAACGCCGGCTACACGCTCGACGCACCGATCCACAAGATGAGCGACGAGTGGTTCCAGAAGATGATCGACATCCACTCGGTCGTCCCGTTCCGCATGTGCCGCGCGGTTGCCCCCCACATGCGCGAGCCGGCCAAGAAGGAGCGCGAGGAGGGCCGCGAGGTGTTCCGCAAGATCGTCAACGTCTCCTCGATCTCGGGCACGATGGGCAATGCCGGCCAGGCCAACTACTCCTCGGGCAAGTCGGCCGTGGTCGGGCTGACCAGGACGCTGGCCAAGGAGTGGGGTCAGTTCAAGATCAACGTCAACGCGGTGGCGTTCGGGTTCATCGAGACGCGCCTGACCGCGCCGAAGAACGAGGAGAACGTGGCCGAAATCGGCGGCCAGAAGGTGCAGCTCGGCATCCCCGAGCAGATGATCGCGCTGGGACCGGCGCTGATCCCGCTGGGCCGCCCCGGGAACACGCACGAGGCCGCCGGCGGCGTGTTCCTGCTCTGCACGCCGTGGGCGAACTTCATCACCGGCCAGGTGCTGAACATCACCGGCGGTCAGTTCAGCGGTATGACGACCTAGGCGGGGGACCCCGGCGAGTCCCGCGCCGCCCACTCGAGCAGCGGCTTTAGCGAGAACACCGCGTCGTCGATCCCGGCGTGGGGATCGCCCATCGACGCGAAGCGGGCCGGCACGGTGGCGATCGTGAGCTCGCGCGGATCGACGCTGTCGAGCTCGTCCCAGGTGATCGGCGTGGACACCGTGCCCTCGCGGTTTCCCCTCACCGAGTAGGCGCTGGCGATCGTGTGGTCACGCGCGTTCTGGTTGTAATCGACGAACACCTTGCGCGGATCCCGGTCCTTGCGCCACCAGGTGGTCGTGGCGTCCTCGGGGATCCGACGCTCGACCTCGCGGGCGAACGCCAGCGCCGCCTCGCGCACCTCGGAGAACCCCCAGCGTGGCTCGGTCCGGACATAGATGTGCAGGCCGTTGCCACCGGACGTCTTGGGCCAGCCCACCGCGCCGAGCTCGTCGAGCACCTCGCGCGCCACGTGGGCGACCCGCCGAACGGAATCGAAGCTTGCCTCGGGCATCGGGTCGAGGTCGATCCGCCATTCGTCCGGACACTCGACATCGGCGCAGCGCGAGTTCCACGGGTGAAACTCGACGGTGGACATCTGCACCGCCCAGATCACGCTGGCCAGCTCGGTGACACACAGCTCGTCGGCCGTCCGCCCGAAGCGGGGAAAGTAGATCTCCACGGTCTGGACCCAATCCGGCGCGCCCTTGGGCAGGCGCTTCTGGTGGACCTTCTGGCCGTCGACTCCGTCGGGGAACCGGTGCAACATGCACGGGCGCTCGCGCAGCGCGCGCACGATCCCGTCGCCCACGCTCATGTAGTAATGAGCCAGGTCGAGCTTGGTCTCCCCGCGGGCTGAGAAGTAGACCCGGTCGGGGCTCGAGACCCGCACGGTCCTGGTGCCCACCTGAAGCTCGACGGGATCGGCGGCCACGGTCATGCCAGGTTAGACGCCGCGGCCGCCGAGAAGCCACCGCACCGGGGTCGTCCAACCACCGGCCTTCCGGATTAACAATTGGCTGCTGGCGGCCGAATAACCCAATGGGCGCCGGGGTCCGCTCAAATCTCCGATGTCTATTTCACGTCAAACTGAACCGCAGGACCCGGGCTGGGCTGCCCTCGAGCGCCTGTGCGCGCTCGCCCTCGACCGACTGGGGGCCGAGCGCGTTGTCGTATGGCGCTATTCCGCCTGGTCTCGCCTGGTGTCGCCCGTCGCCGTCCGACGGCGCGAGCAGAGCGGCCCATCGGTGCCGAGCTCGTGGTCTCGGCGCAGCATCGAGGAAGTCGAGCCGTTCGAGAACTTCCTGCAGGAGCGCCGCCCCGTGGTGGCTACGCGCGAGGAGCTCCAGCAAGGAGCATGGCAATTGGCCGAGGACCTGGCCGGGGACTCGATCTCCTGCGAGCCGCTGCTTCTGCACGGTCAGCCGCTCGGCATGATGACCGTCGAGCCGGCGCCGTCAGAGGAGGCGGCGGCCGCACTGCCGGAGCTGAGCGCGTGTGCCGCGCCGCTCCTGGCCTGGCAGGCGGCTGAACGCGGACGGACGCAGGCCGAGCTGCTGCTCGAGGTGATCGAGGCCGCCGGCGCACAGTCCGGCTCGCTGAGCCGGCTGCTCTATACGGTCTGCGCCCGGTTGGCGAGCGACCTTGGCGTGAACCGAGCCAGCATGTTCCTGCAGGTAGGCAATCGCCTGGCCCCGCGTATGGCCAGCTTCTCGGATGGTCGCAAGGATTCCGACGCGTGGCAGCGCTTCCTCCAGGCCCAGGAGCTGCCGCCGATGGTCGAGGCAGCCTTCGCCTCCGGTAAAGCGGTGCGGGCCACCCACCGTGAGGACCCGAAGCTGGGCAAGTGGTGGGCCGAAGGCTTCGGCATCCAATCGGCCATGGCCGTGCCGTTGGGCTCGCCCCCGGTCGGCGTGCTGCTGCTTGATTCGAGCGTCCCGCGATCCTTCCGCAACGACGAGATTCGCGTGATAACCGCCTTCGGATCGCTGCTCGGCGAGATCGTCCGCCGCACGCAGCAGGCGGCCGAACGCGAGACTCGCCTGGCGGTCGGGGAATCGGTCCGCGAGCTGCTGAAAGACGGTCTGGCCAGCCCGGACGTGGCCCACATGGCCGGTCGTCTGGCCGCCATCGCACAGCAGGCGATGGAGGCCGAGGTGGCCTCGGTGTGCGTGCCCGCCGGCGAGGGCGTGCTTCGCGAGGCCGGACGCGCCGCCGCGAAGCCGGCGCTGCGCGAGGCCGGACGCGAGAGACTCGATCTGCCGGCGTCCGAGGAAGCGACTGGCCCCGTCGCGGTGGTCGACGCGGCCGAGGACGCTGGCGTCTGCGAAGCGCTGATTCACCGGCTCGGCCTGGCGTCCGGCGTCGTGGTCCCGCTGGTGGGCTACGAGAACGGCACCGGGGTCCTCGTATGCGGCTCGTGGAAGCCTCGCCTGTGGAGTCAACGACGGCTCGAGCTGGCCGCGCAGCTGGGCCTGGAGGGTGGCCTCGTGCTCGAGGCGGCCCGCCTGCGCGAGCTCGACCACGCCCACCGGCTGGAGCTCCAGCACCGGGCCCATCACGACTTCCTGACCGGGCTCGGCAACCGCAGCCTGTTCTCCGAGCGCGTCGGCGCAGCGCTCGCCATCGCCGCACGTGAGGGTCGCCAGGTGGCGATCCTGCTGATCGATCTCGACGGCTTCAAGGACATCAACGACGGCCTGGGCCACGATCAGGGCGACCGGCTGCTCGTCGAGGTCGCCGCCCGCCTGCGAGGCGCCGTCCGCGGGGGTGACATCGTGGCCCGTCTGGGCGGCGATGAGTTCGCCGTGGCCCTGACCAGCCGCGTGTCCCCCGACGCGGCGCTTGCCGCCGCCCGGCGAATCGCCAGCGCCCTGGGCGCCCCGATCGCCCTCGAGGGGATCGAGGTGACGATCGGCGCCAGCATGGGGATTGCGCTGTTCCCCGACCACGGGGAGAGCACCGAGGCGGTCCTGCGTCATAGCGACGCGGCCATGTACGAGGCCAAGCGCGAGCACTCCGGCATCGAGGTTTACCAGCAGCAGGCCGGCAAGCGCCAGACCCCCGCGCTGCTCGTGCAGCGCCTGCGTCAGGCCATCGCCGAGCGAAGGCTGGTCCTGCACTATCAGCCCAAGATCGACCTGCGGACCGGCGCGGTCACCGGCGCCGAAGCGCTCGTGCGCTGGAGGCTGCCGGATGGCAGCTTCGTGCCGCCCGCGGACTTCATCCCGCTCGCCGAGGCGACCGGCCTCATCCGCAAGATCACGCCGGTGGTGCTGGTCGATGCCCTTAAGGAGTGCCGACGCTGGCTCGATGCGGGCCTCGACCTCGGTGTGTCGGTCAACGTGACGCCACCGGATGTCGGCGACGCCAACTTCCCCAGCATCGTCAAGGCGGCGCTTGAGCACTCCGGCACCGAGGGCCACCACCTCACGATCGAGATCACCGAGAGCTCTCTGATCCGTAACCAGGCACAGGTCATCGCGGTCCTCCGGGAGCTGGCTGAGCTTGGCGTATCCGTGAGCCTCGACGATTTCGGCACCGGCTACTCGTCGCTCGGCTTGCTCGATCAGCTGCCGGTGGCCGAGCTGAAGATCGACCGTGGATTCCTGCGCGACACCGATCGCGCCTCCACTGCGGCGATCGTCGGATCGGTCGTCTCGCTGGGGCGTGCTCTCGGCCTCCGGATCGTCGCCGAGGGCGTCGAGACCGCCGCCTCGGTCAGGAACCTGGCGCGCATGGGCTGTGACACCGCGCAGGGCTACCACTACTCCCGGCCGCTGCCGGCCGACGAGTTCCGGGGCTGGGTGGCGGCGTATGCCCTGGGGGAGCAAGCGGCATGACAAAGCTCGGGACGCCGGCCGCTCCGCTGCTGGGGGCCGAGCTCGAGCGCGAGCTCGAGCGCCTGCTCGCCGTGCCTGCCTTCGAGCCCTCACCGGAGTTCCGATCCCAGGCGCTGATCAGCGATGCCTCGGTCTATGGCGAGGCCGAGCGCGACTACGAGGGCTGGTGGGGGCGCCAGGCCGCGGAGCTCCTCGACTGGATGGCGCCCTGGCACACGGCGTTGGACCAGTCGGACGCTCCCAGCTACCGCTGGTTCGTCGGCGGCCGACTGAACGCCTCCTACAACTGCCTGGATCGCCACGTCCTGGCCGGGCACGGCGACCGTGTCGCCTACCACTGGCACGGCCAGGCCGGAGAGGAGCGGGCGGTCACCTACGGCGAGCTGCTGGGCGAGGTGCAGGGGCTGGCGGCGGCCCTGCGGGCGCGGGGCATCGGCCCGGGAGACGTCGTCGGGATCTACATGCCGATGGTGCCGGAGGTGGCGGTCGCGATGCTCGCCTGCGCGCGAATCGGCGCTCCGCACAACCTGGTGTTCCTGGGCTCCTCGCCGCAGACGCTGCACCAGCAGCTGAGCTTCTCGGAGGCGGTCGCGCTGATCACGGTCGACGGCGCCATCCAGCGCGAGGGCACTTTCCGCGCGGTCAAGCAGGAGATCGACCCGGTGCTGGCCGAGCTGCCTTCGCTCCACACCGTCATCGTCCGCCCTCACCGCCCAGCGCCAGCCCCGATGCGGACCGACCGAGACCTGTGGTGGAAGGACGCGGTGGCGGCCGGCGGCGGCGAGTGCCCGCCCGAGCCGCTCGACGCCGAGCATCCGCTGTATCTCCTCTACACCTCGGGCTCCACCGGCAAGCCCAAGGTGGTCGTGCACAGTACCGGCGGTTATCTGACCGGCGTGCACTGGACCTCGAAGTACGTGTTCGATCTCAAACCACAGAGCGACGTCTTCTGGTGCACCGCCGACGCCGGCTGGGTGACCGGGCACTCCTACTCGGTCTACGGCCCCCTGATGAACGGCGTCAGCAGCCTGATGTACGAGGGAGCGCCGGATCAGCCGCACCGCGGGATCTGGTGGGAGCTCGTCGAGCGCTACCGGGTCAGCATTCTCTATGCCGCGCCCACGACCATCCGGTCGTTCATGAGCTGGGGAGCGGAGCTGCCGGCCGCCTACGACCTCTCCTCGCTGCGCCTGCTCGGCACCGTGGGCGAGCCGATCAACCCCAAGGCGTGGCTCTGGTATCGAACGGTGATCGGCGGCGGTCGCTGCCCGATCGTCGACACCTGGTGGCAGACCGAGACCGGCGCCATCCTGGTCGCGCCCTTGCCGGGCGTGAGCGCGACCAAGCCCGGCGCCGCCGGGCGTCCGCTCCCGGGGATCCTGCCCGAGGTGTTCGACGACGACGGCGATCCGGTGCTGGAGGAGCAGGGTGCGCTCGTGCTGAGGCGCCCGTGGCCCTCGATGCTCCGCACGCTCTACAAGGAGGACGACCGTTACCGCCAGACCTACTTCGGCCGTTTCGACGACCGCAGCTACTTCGGGCGCTTCAGCGAGCCCGCCTACTACGTCGGCGATGTCGCCCGGGTCGACGCCGACGGCCACTTCTGGATCGAGGGCCGGGTCGACGACGTGATCACGGTGGGCAGCGAGCGCCTGCCGAGCGCCCGCGTCGAGTCCGCCGTCGTCGCCCATCCCAAGGTTGCCGAGGCCGGCGTCATCGGTCTGCCCGATCGGCAGTGGGGACAGGTCGTGTGCGCCTTCGTGACGCTGATCGGCGATACCCGAGGGTCGACGCGGCTCGAGCAGGAGATCCGCGATGTCGTACGCGAGCGCTTGGGCGAAGCCGCCGTGCCGAGGCGGATCGTCTGGGCTGTCGACCTGGCCAAGACACGCTCCGGGAAGATCATGCGGCGGCTGCTGCGCAACATGGCCTACGGCCTCGATCCGGGCGACGTGACCACGCTACGCGACCCGCGGGTGATCGACGACCTCGAGCGCAGCTTCGCCGCCGGCGCCGACTCGGTGTCCTAGCGCGCGCAACGCACGCGCGCTGTGCGGGTAGCCCTCAGCTCAGCGCCCGGTCCCGGGCGCCCTGGGCGCGCCGGGCTGATTGCCACGCCTCCTCCACGTGGGGACCATCAGTCAGGTTGACCGCGACCAGGCGCGCGGCGGCCTGCGCCGCCGCCTCGGCCAGCAGCGCACCGGCGATCGCGTCGCCGGCCAGGTTGGGGTTGCCGGCGTGGGCAAGCTCGGCGGCCAGCTCGGCCAGCTCGGCGGCCAGCGTCGCGATCTCCAGCGGGGATCTCGAGGCCTCGGTCTCGGCGGTCCTCACCCGCCCCGCGCGCTCGGGATCATCGCGCGGGAGGCGCAGCGCCTCGAGCACCGGCTCGTAGGCGTGCAGCTCGATCGTGGCCAGCTCCAGCGCACGCGTGCGCAGCTGACCCGCGCGCTCGAACGCCGCCGCGCCGCCGTCGGCGAAGTTCGCCGCCATCTGGACGAGCGACGCCGCCAGCGCGGTCGCGCAGGCCGCGCCCGAGCCGCCGCCCGGGGCCGGCGTGCGCGCCGCGACCGCGTCGAGCAGATCTCGGAAGGTGCTCTCAGAAAAGTCCGACGGTCCGACCCTCGGAATCGATGTCGATGTTCATCGCGGCGGGCTCCGTCCCGAGCCCCGGCATCTGCACGATGTCGCCACACAGGGGCACGAGCCAGCCCGCGCCCGTGTACGCACGGATGTCCCTGACCGGGAGCGTGAAGTTCTCCGGCGCATTCAGCAGTGTGGCGTCGGAGGACAGCGACAGGTGCGTCTTGGCCATGCACACCGGGAAGTGGCCGAGGCCCTCACGGGTGAACTGGCTGAGCTTGCGCTCGGCCTCGGGGTAGTAGTAGACCTCCTTGGCGCCGTACACCTGCTTGGCCACCGCCTCGATCTTGTCCTGGAGTGGTGCCTCATCGTCGTACAGGTGGTGGAACGTGTTCGGCTGCTCGCAGGCCTCGACCACGGCGGTGGCGAGATCCGCGGCGCCGGCGCCGCCCTTGCTGAACCCCTCGTTGGCCTCGGCGGCGAACGCACCGGCCTCGAGCGCGAGGCGTTTGACCAAATCGATCTCCTCGTTGGTGTCGCCTGGGCGACGGTTGACCGCGACCACCGCGGGCACGCCGTAGGTCTCGATGATCTTCAGGTGGCGGCGCACGTTGGCCATGCCGACCTCGATCGCCTGCATGCTGGCCGCGCGCTCGACCCGCGGATCGTCGGCCACCCCGCCGTGGTGCTTGATCGCGCGGACCGTCGTGACCAGCACCGCCGCGGACGGTGTCAGCCGGCCGAACCGGCAGACGATGTCGAAGAACTTCTCCATGCCCATGTCCGAGCCGAAGCCCGACTCGGTGACCACGTAGTCGCCCAGCTTCATTGCGATCAGGTCGGCGATCAGGGAGTTGTTGCCGTGCGCGATGTTGGCGAACGGTCCACAGTGCATCATCACCGGCTGGCCCTCGAGCGTCTGGACCAGGTTGGGCTTGAGCGCGTCCTTGAGCAGCACGGCCATCGCGCCCGCCGCGCGGAGGTCCTCGGCGGTGATCGCCTTGCCCTCCCCGAACGAGTACGCCGCGGTGATGTTGCCCAGCCGCCGGCGCAGGTCCTGGAGGTCGCGGGACACGGCCATGATCGCCATCACCTCGGAGGCCGCGGTGATGTCGAACCCGCTCTCGCGCGGGTAGCCGTTGGCGCGCCCGCCCATTCCGATCGCGATCTGCCGCAGTGCCCGGTCGTTCATGTCCACGGCGCGGCGCCAGGGGATCCGCAGCGCGTCGATGTGGTGCGGGTTGCCGTGCAGGATCGAGGCGTCGATCATGGCCGCGAGCAGGTTGTTGGCGGCGCCGATCGCGTGGATGTCGCCGGTGAAGTGAAGGTTCAGGTCCTCCATCGGCACCACCTGGGTGAGACCGCCGCCGGCGGCGCCGCCCTTGATCCCGAACACCG
Source organism: Solirubrobacterales bacterium (assembly GCA_019240115.1). GTDB lineage: Bacteria > Actinomycetota > Thermoleophilia > Solirubrobacterales > Solirubrobacteraceae > Palsa-465. Next base: position 9,516 of record JAFAYV010000011.1, read on the forward strand.
GACCGAGCGAGGCCTCGCGCAGGCAGGCGACCGGGTTGCGGCCGATCACGCCGAGGCCCTGGGTCAGTCCGACGAGCGTCGTCGTCTTGCCCTCCCCCGCCCTGGTTGGGGTCATGCCGGTGACGCAGACGAGCTTGCCGTCGGGACCGTCGGCGAGGCGGTCGAGCACCGAGAGGTCGACCTTGGCCTTATGGCGCCCGTAGGGCTCGATCTCGTCGGGCTCGAGCCCGGCCTCGGCGGCGATCGACTCGATCGGCTGCAGCACCGCCTCCTGGGCGATCTCCAGACTGCTCTTCATCGTCGTTCTCTCCTCGGTTAGTGGCTGACCGCCGCGGCGGCGAGCTCGGAAACGAGCCTGTCCTCGTAGAAGCGCTCGAGCGCGAACGGCGCGATCAGCTCGGGCTGGCGGCCGGTGGCGACCAGCTCGGCGAGCGTCTTGCCGACGATCGGCGCTGCCTTGAATCCGTAGGTCCCCCAGCCGGCGGAGACATGGAAGTTCTCCACCTCGGTCTGGCCGAGGATCGGACTGTAGTCGGGGCTGAGGTCGCACAGGCCCGCCCAACTGCGCAGCAGCCGCGCGCGCTCGAGCTGCGGGAACAGCTCAAGCGAGTGGCGGCAGACGTCCTGGAGGAAGTTCAGCGTGCCCTGCATGCGGTAGGTCGTCCACGGCTCGATCTCGGCGCCCATGAGGAACTCGCCGCGATCGGTCTGCGAGATGTAGACGTGCATCTGCGAGGAGACGACGACGACGTGGAGCAGCGGCTTGAACGGCTCGGTGACGCACGCCTGCAGGATGTGGGTGGTGATCGGCAGCTTGACGCCCGCCATGTCGGAGATGAGCGTGCTCCAGCCGGCGGTGCAGTTGAGCACCTGGCCGGCGGCGATCGTGCCGCGATCGGTCTTGACCTTCGACACCCGGCCGCCCGAGCGCTCCAGCCCGAGGACCTCGGTGTCCTGGTGGATCTCGGCGCCGCCCTGATCGGCCGAGCGCGCGAGGGCCCAGACGACCGCGTCGTGGCGGATGATCCCGCCCGGCGGGTGATACAGCGCGCCCATGATCGGAAACGTCGCGTTTGGGTTGTCGACCTGCATCGCCGGGGCGAGCTGCTGGATCTCGTCGGGTCCGATGAGCCGCGAGTCGATCCCCGAGAGGCGGTTGACCTCGGCCCGGTTGGCCATCACGAACATCGCGCGGTCGGAGTGGGCGAGGGTCAGGTGGCCGCACTGGGAGAACAGCAGATTGAAGTTCAACTCCTGCGACAGTCCCTCGTAGAGCTTGACGCTCGCGTCGTAGAAGCGGGCGCCTTCCGGGGTCTTGTAATTGGAGCGCAGGATCGTCGTGTTGCGTCCCGCGGCGCCCGAGCCGATGTAGCGCTTCTCGAGGATCGCCACGTCGGTGATCCCGTGCTCGCGCAGATAGTGGGCGGTGGCCAGGCCGTGGGAGCCGCCGCCGATGATGACCACGTCATAGGCGCCCTTCAGCTTGCTCGCCGGGCGCCACATGCGCCGCTTGCGAAACAGGTCGAGCATCAGTGGCCGCCCCCGCGGGCGCGGTCGCACCGGGAGGTATGACCGGGGGATGCCAGGCGAGGACGCAGTCCCCGACGTGTAGCAGCGCTCCACGAGGGGGCGAGGGCAGCCGGACGACCGTGCTGCGACCCATTCAGGCGAGGCTGGATGCCGAGAGCTGGACGATTCGCGCGGCGCGCGATCGGGCGAGGCGGGATGCCGAGCGCGCGCCTGGCGCGAACGCTGGGCACAGCTGGCGCCGCCGGGCATGCCTCGAATGCGAGCGTGCTCGCGGGGGCGGTCACAGCTGATCGATCCCGACCGGTCGCCCGCCGAGATGCTCGGCGGCGTCGGCGACCACCGACCACACGTACTCGCCGGTGGCCCAGCCGAACAGCAGCCGGTAGCGATCCTCGGCCTCGCGGATGACGATCCCGGGCTGACGCGCCACCGATCCGGGGCGCAGCGCGCCGACCGGCGCCATCCGGGGACGCAGGTCCAGCGCGCAGAAGCGCGCGATCGTCTCCCGGGCCATCGGCCCGAGGAGGGTCAGCGAGGCATAGGTCGAGGTGACGTCGAGCGCGCCGGCGACCGGCATCACGCCGCCGAGGATGAGCGCGCGCGTGCGAGTCAGCCGACACCACCACGCGTCGCCGGCGCGGACCGCCTCGCCGAGCCGCAGATGCTCGACCGCGTCGAGCTCGTCGGCGGGCGCCTGGAGCTCGAGCGTGCGCTCGTGGGAGGTGTCGGCCCACCCGACCGGCGGGGCCGGCGTCCCGGGCGCTTGGGGGACCGATGCCACGGCGACCGATGCCACGGCGACCGATGCCACGGCGGTGGACGGAAAGGCGACCGCGACGTTCCAGCCGTCGCGCACCTCGAACCGGGCCCCGGCGGCGCGCGCGAGGCCCTCCATCGGCGAGCGCGCGATCGCGTCGGGCCCGGCGTGGACGGCGAGGAAGTCAAGGCTCACGAGCGCAGCACCTCGCCGTCGGGGTCGAAGAACGGCCGGGTCTGGATCTCAGCCTGCAGCCGTCGGCCCTCGTCGGAGATCGTGATCGCGACGCCGTCCTGGGCCAGGGCGGTCGGCACCCACGCCATCCCGATCGTCCGGCGCAGCACCGGCGAATGGCGCGAGCTCGTCACCTGGCCCGCGGGGGTGCCGGTCTCATCGACGATCACCGCGCCCTCGGTGGGCACGTCGCCGTCGGCCGTCGTGAAGCCGACGAGCGAGGTGGCGGGCGTCCGCTGGGCGTAGTGGCGCAGCGCCCACTTGCCGATGAAGTCCTGCTCCTTATCGAGCTTGACGATCCATGGCATCGCGGCGGCGAACGGGGTGGACTCCGAATCGGTGTCCTGCCCGACGAGGATGTGCAACTTCTGCAGGCGCAGGATCCGCTGCGGCTCCAGACCGAACGGGCGCAGCCCATGCCGCTCGCCGGCAGCCATCAGCGCGTCCCACACGTGCACGCCGTGGGCCGCGGGGACGTGGATCTCGTAGCCAACCTCCCCGACGAAGCCGATCCGGAGGATCAGGCACGGCACCCCGGCGACCCGGCCCTGCCTGCCGTCGAGGTAGGCGAACGCCGGCGCCGAGCAGTCCAGGTCGCAGACCTCGGACATGATCACCCGCGCGCGGGGCCCCGCGAGGTTGACCGCCGCCATCCCCTGAGTGACGTCGGTCAGCCGCACCCGATGGCCCCAGCCGGCCAGCCACCACGAGAACCACTCCTCGACCGCGCCGGCGCCGCCCGACGTGGTCGTCACGTAGAAGGTCTCGTCGTCGAGCCGGCAGATCGTGCCGTCGTCGACGATCCGCCCAGCGTCGGAGCTGATCACGCCGTAGCGGATCCGGCCGGGACGCAGGTTGGAGAACCGGTTGGGATACATGCGGTCGAGGAAGTCCCCGGCGTCGGGTCCGCGGACGATCAGCTTGCCGAGCGTCGAGACGTCGATCAGCCCCGCCGCCTCGTGGACCGCGAGCGCCTCGGCCTGCGGGTCGCCGTAGTGGTATGGGCGCCGCCAGTCGCCGGCCCAGCGCACGACGGCGCCGAGCTCGCGGTGGCGATCGTGGATCGCCGAGCGCCTCGCCGGCTGGGTCGGACGCCCGCCGAGGATCCCCATCGGCACCGACACCCACGGCGGCCGCGCGGTCGTCGTGCCGACGCTGCCCAGGCTCAGTCCCGTCTCGGCGGCCATCAGCCGCACCGCCGGCAGCTGGCACATCCGGCCCTGACAGGGGCCCATCGTCACGGTCGTGTAGCGCTTGGAGAGCTCGATCGAGTCATACCCCTCGTCGATGCTCTGAGACACGTCCTTGGCGGTGACGTCCTCGCACAGGCAGGCGAAGCACTTGCCGCGGCCGGCCCCGCTGACCGCCGGGGCCAGCGCGAGCTCTCCGGGCGCCTCCGGTGAGCGGGCCTCAAGCTCGTCGATGCGCGCCCGGACGACGTCGCGTGCCGCCTCGTGGCGACCGTCGTTGCGGCCGCCGTCGTCGTGCCGACCGTCGTCGCGGCCGCGGTCATCGCGGCCGAGCGCCGCGACCGCCCGCAGGCCGGCGAGCTCGCCGGAGGCGGCGATCGCCTCGTCGCAGCGCGCGCGGGCCAACTCTCCGGCGGCATGGACGCCGGCCGGGAGCTCGGAGAGCTCGAACTGGCCGCTCGCGCGGTCGTAGACCGTCTGCGCGCCCGCCTGCAGGGCGAGCGAGGTCGCCGGCAGCGCCCCGCCCGAGACGAGCACGAGGTCGCAGTGAAAGCTCAGCTCCGCGCCGCCGCCCAGCGCGGCGATCGTCGCTCGCCCCACGACGCTGCCGCCCGAGGCCTCGACGATCGTGCGACCGGCGAACACGGGCACGCCGGCGGCGCGCAGCGAGCGGCCGAGCGCGGAGGTCTCGGGGCGCAGATCGGCGACGGCGACGATCTCGGTGCCCGCGTCGCGCAGGGCGACCGCCGCCTGAAGGCCCCGATCCGAGGTGGTGGCGAGGACCGCGCGACGTCCGGGGCTGACCGCATACAGCGCGGCGAGCCGGCGGGCGCCCGAGGCGAGCATGACGCCGGGGAGGTCGTTGCCGGCGAACACGAGCGGCTGCTCGATCGTGCCCGTGGCGAAGACGTGCTGGGCGGCACGGACCTGGTGCAGGGTGTCGCTCTGCCAGACCGGGACGAGGCCGTCGAAGTAGCCGAGCGCCGAGCCGCGCTCGAGGATCTCGACGCCCGCGGCGCGGACCGCGCCGACGAGCTCGCGCGACCCGCCGGTGACAAGCTGCTGGCCCCCGGGGGCCGGGCCCTCGTCGACGAGGACGGTGTCGGCGCCGGCGCCGGCCGCGGCGAGCGCGGCGTGCAGGCCGGCGAGGCCGCCGCCGACGACGAGCACGTCGGCGTGGCGACGGCGGTACTCGGTCCGCCATTCGCGCTCGGGTTGCGTGGCGGGCAGCTTGCCCAGGCCGGCGGCATGGCGCAGCACCTTCTCGTACAGCGGCCACATCCGACGGGGGCGGATGAAGGTCTTGTAGTAGAAGCCCGGCGGGGTGAAGGGGCCGCCGACGAGGTCGGTCGCGCGCATCGCGTCGTGCTCGAGCGAGGGCAGCGCGTTGACGTGGCGAACGTCAATCCCCTCGCGCGCCGGCTCGGTGCACGCCCGAGCTCCGGAGGCGCCGTTCACAGAGCAGATGCAGTTCGGGCACGAACCCGACACACACATCAGCCCCCGGGGGCGATGGTACTTGAAGCTCCGACTGAAGGTCCGGCGTCCGGCCGCAAACAGCGCCGAGCCGATCGTGTCGCCCGCGTAGGCTTCGACCGGCTTGCCGTCGAAGGTGAAGGTGATCACCCGCCCGCGGTCCAGGCGCTCGCCGGGCTGGGTCATCAGGCGGCTCACCGCAGATCCCAACCCCTCGTGCCGGCGGCCCGCTCGCGCCGCGCACCAGCCAGCCCGCTGCCCGCGGGCACCATCGCCTCGCCGGCGGGGTCCTCGTCGTCGGGCAGGCGCGTGAAGTGGACCTCGTTGGTGCGCGTGTCGCGCTCGGCGATGAACCAGGCGCGGCACCCGGAGCGGTGATACCACCACTCGCGCTGACGGCCGGCGACGTTGGCCCGGAAGTAGTTGTAGGCGTTGAGCTCGCGGAAGCTCGGCTCGCGGCTCGGTCGCGCGCCGATCTCGCCGCCGAAGCCGAAGTCGGTGACCTCGCGCGGGCCGCAGTTGGGGCAGGTGAGGACGAACGACACCGCCGGCTGACGCTAGGCCCGCGGAGTGATCTTGTCCAATATCGAGTCAGGATCGATTGATCTGATTCTGCTATCACCGGCCTTCGATGGAGCTTCGCCAGCTGCGCTACTTCGTCGCGGTCGCCGAGGAGCTGCACTTCCGCCGTGCCGCCGCCCGGCTGCACGTCTCCCAGCCTCCTCTCAGCCAGCAGATCGCCGCGCTCGAGGCCGAGATCGGGGCGACGCTGCTGACGCGGACCCGACGGCGGGTGGAGTTGACCGGCGCGGGTGAGGCGTTCCTGCGCGACGCGCGGGCGATCCTCGCCGAGCTCGACGTCGCCGCGGCCACCGCCCGGGCGATCGACGCCGGGCAGACGGGCGTGCTCCGGGTCGGCTTCGTCGGCTCGGCGCTGCTCTCGATCGTTCCCGACACGGTCCAGCGCTTTCGCCGCGCGCGGCCGGGCGTCGAGATCGAGCTGCGCGAGCGCTCGACCGTCGAGCAGCTGCGCGCGCTGCGCACCGGGACGATCGACGTCGCGCTGCTGCGCCCGCCGATCGAGCCCGACGAGACGCTCAGGGCGCAGCCGGTGCTGCGCGAGCGTACGGTGGCGGCGCTGCCCGCCGACCATCCGCTGGCGCGCCTGCGCCGGGTGCCGCTCGCGCGGCTGGCAGCCGAGCCGCTCGTCCTGTTCCCCCGCGGCCAGGCGCCGGGCTTCCACGACCTGCTCGTCGGCCGCCTCGCCGCCACCGGCAACAGCCCGCACATCGTGCAATACGCTCCGGAGATGCTCACCATCATCGGGCTGGTGGCGGCCGGGATCGGCCTGTCCCCGGTTCCCGCCTCGGTGGCGCGGCTCGCGCTGCCGGGGGTCGAGTACCGGCCCCTATCGGGGGCCCCGGCCGCCGAGCTGCGGGCGGCGAGCCGCGCCGGCGACGCCTCTCCGCTGGTGGCCGCGTTCCTCGTCCAGGCGCGGGCGGGCTGATGGACGTCGTCCCGCGCAACGCCGCCGGGGCACGACCCAGGCACCGCTGGCGGATCGACCTGCTGGAAAACCGGCCGACTTCTTGACACCGCGGGCGGCGGTCGGGGACGGTACCGGCATGGCCACCGAACCGACGGGCGGCAACGGCGACGGCGCCAGCGGCGGGTCGCTGATCGAATCGCTCGACAATTACCTCGCCGACATCCCGGAGGACCAGCGCGCCGACGCGCTGCATCAGGTCTTCTACGGCTTCTACACCCGGATCGCGATCATCGACCGCACCACCTACGAGCTAGCGGAGTGGGCCAAGAGCTACGCCGGCCGCTCGCCCGACGCGCCGCCCCCGATGGTCGAGGCGCTGCGCGACAACGCGATCTACGTCGGGCAGGAGATCTTCACGAGCCGGATGCGCGCGATGAGCGCGCTGCGCTACATCTCCGAGCGCCTCGCCGAAGCCGTCTCCGATCATCCTCCGGCGGGCCCCTACACACTGAACCAGGCGGTGGCCTTCGATCAGGAGACCGGCCGAATGCGGACCTACGACCTCTCCAAGCCCGGAGAGCACCCCGACCTCCCCTACGACCCGCTCAACTACGACCCGAGCTCGGAGTGAGCCGGCGCGGAGGCCCGGGCGCCCGCCCGCGACACAATTTATGCAGGCGACCGCCGGTCGCCGTAGGCTTGCGTTCACTCTAGGAGCAGATCGTTGGGATCGGCTTCGATCACCAGAAGGGACCGGCTCTGCTCACCGCATCTCCGCCGTCTGCGCTGCCACCTCGGCCCGGCGACAACACCCACGTCGATCTTCCACGGGAGCCCGGCTATTGGCGCGACATGCTCGCCCCCTTCGCCGCTCCGCGACTCTTGCGCAGCTGCCTCGATCTGCTCACCTCAGTCATCGCGTACCTGGGCCTGAGCGCGGCCGCCTACGTCGCGGCCGGGGTGTCTCCGTGGCTCGCGCTCGCCCTCACCCCGCTCTGCGCCGTCTTCCTCCTGCGGACCTACATCGTCTTCCACGACTGCTCGCACGGGTCGTTCATGCGCTCGCGGCGAGCGAACGCCTGGTGGGGCACGCTCTGCGGGTTGCTCGTGCTCGCCCCGTTCACGCGCTGGCGTCACGACCACGCCGTGCACCACGCCACCTCTGGCGATCTGGACCGCCGGGGGATCGGAGATCTCCCGACCCTCACCGTCGCCGAGTACCGCGCCCGCGGGCCGCGTGGCCGACTCGCCTATCGCGCCTTGCGCAACCCGGCCGTCATGTTCGGGCTCGGACCCGTGGTCGCGATGATCGTCGGGCCGCGCATCGTCGCGCGCGGCGCTCCGGCGCGGATGCGCAACAGCGTGCTGAGGACCGATCTGGCCCTGGCCGTCATCGCCGGCGTGCTGATCTGGCGCTTGCGCGCGCCCAGCCTGCTGCTGGTGTGGGCACCGTCGGCGCTGCTCGCCGGCGCCGCGGGGATCTGGCTGTTCTACGTCCAGCACCAGTTCGAGGAGGCCTACTGGCAGCGTTCGGACCGCTGGACCTACGCGGACGCCGCGCTGCGCGGCAGCTCGTTCCTGCGCCTTCCCCGGGCGCTGCAGTTCTGCACCGGCAACATCGGCTACCACCACGTCCACCATCTCAGCGTGCGCATCCCGAACTACAATCTGCAGCGGGCCCACGAGGACAATCCGGTGTTCGGGTGCGTCCCGACGCTCAGCCTCGCCGACGGGCTGCGCGCGGTGCGCCTCAAGCTCTGGGACGAGCAGCGCAACCGCCTGGTCACGTTCGCCGAGGCTCGCGCCCCGGCTGCCTGAGCCCCACCGAGACCGCGGCGGGCCGATCGGCGGCCGCGGTCCAGGCCGGGCCGGCCTGGCGGCGGGCGGCTTCCAGCGTGTTGCGCAGCAGGATCGCGATCGTCATCGGCCCCACGCCGCCGGGCACCGGGGTGATAAGACCCGCGACCTCGCTCGCCGACCGAAACTCCACGTCGCCGACGAGCCCCGCGTCGGTGCGGGTGATGCCGACGTCGATGACGGTGGCGCCCGGCTTGATCCAGTCGCCGGTGACCATCCCGGGGCGCCCCACGGCGGCGATCAGCACGTCCGCGCGGCGGCAGACCGCGGGCAGGTCGCGGGTGCGCGAGTGGCACACCGTGACCGTCGCGTTTTCGGCCAGCAGCAGGGCCGCGACCGGCCGGCCGACGAGATCCGAGCGGCCGACTACGACCGCCTCGGCGCCCTCGATCGCAACGTCGTGGCGGTGCAGCAGCTCGATCACGCCCGTAGGCGTGCAGGGACGCAGCCCAGGCAGGCCCTTGGAGAGCAGTCCCGCCGACACCGGCGTCAGCCCGTCGACGTCCTTGGCCGGATCGATTCGCGTGGTCAGACGGGCGCCGTCGATTTGCGGCGGGGTGGGCAGCTGCAGCAGGATGCCCGACACGCGCGGGTCGGCGTTGAGCTCGGCGAGCCGAGCCAGGACCTCCGCCTGGGTGCTGTCCACCGGCAGGTCGTAGGCGAAGCCCTCGATCCCGACCTCGACGCACGCGCGCTGCTTGCCGGCGACGTAGACCGCGGATGCGGCGTCGTCGCCGACGAGTACGGTGGCCAGGCCGGGCCGGTCGCCGCCGGCGGCGATCCAGGCCTCGACCTCATCCCGGACCTCGGCGCGCACCTGCTGGGCGATCGCTTTGCCGTCGATCAGGGTGGCGGTCATAGGGCCGGGCATCATAATGCGGCCTCGCGCGTTGGATTCGCGATTCTGGTCACTGGTCGGCCCGACCGTGACGCGCGCCCGCGCAGTCCGCTGAGCGACAAGCTCGATGTGCGACGTTTCTCGGCCGGGTGGCAGCCGAGATGTCGTGCCAGACCGGCTTATTGGCGGCCACCCCCGCCCGGGCGGCCAGCCCCGGACGGCCACCCCCGCCCGGCCACCCACCCCCGCCTGGCCACCCACCCCCGGGACGGCCGCTCCCGGGCGGCCACCACCCCCGGACGGCCACCCCGGACGGCCACCCCCCGACGTCCACCGCCATAGGGTTGCAGGCGCCGATGCTGATCCGCCATGCCGATCCCGATCGCGACGCCGCGGCCTGCGCGGCGATCTACGCTCCCGCGGTCACCGATGGCGTCGCGTCGATGGAGGAGCGCGCGCCGGGGCCGGAGGCGATGGCGGACCGGATCCGGGCGACCACGCGCAACTTCCCCTGGCTGGTGGCCGAGCTCGACGGCGAGGTCGCCGGCTACGCGTACGCGGGGCCCCACCGCGATCGTCCGGCCTACCGCTGGGCCTGCGACGTCGCCGTGTACGTCGCCGCGGGCGGGCAACGCCGTGGGGTCGGGCGCGCGCTCTACGAGCGTCTGTTCGAGCTGCTGGCCTGCCAGGGCTACTACGAGGCGTGCGCCGGGATCACCGTGCCCAACGCGGCGAGCGTTGGGCTGCACGAGACGATGGGCTTCACCGCGATCGGCCGCTACCGCGACATCGCCTACAAGCAGGGTCGCTGGCTGACCGTCGGCTGGTGGCAGAAGTCGCTGCGTGCCCGCGGGGGCGCCGCGCCGGGCCCGATCCGCCCCCCGCTCAGGCGCGACGAGCCGGAGCGTCCGTAGCCGTAGCGGCGATCGGGAGCTCGAGCGCGAAGGTCGAGCCATCGACCTCGACGCTTCCCGAGTGCTGCTCGGCGATCGCCGCGACGATCGCCAGTCCCAGTCCCGCGCCCGGCCGCTGCGCCGCGTCCTCACCGCGCCAGAAGCGGTCGAAGAGATGCTCGCGGGCCCGCGCATCGGGACCCGGGCCCTCGTCGGAGACCGTCACCCGGACGCGCGTGCCGTCGCCGATCACCGCCACGGTGACCGTGCCGCCGGGGGGGCCGTGGACGAGCCCGTTCTCGACGAGGTTGCCGACCGCCCGCCGCAGCGCGGCCTCATCGCCGGTCGCCGCGACGGGATCGAGCCGGCCGGTGACGACCCGCTCTGCATCGGCGAGCTCGTGCGCGAGCGCCGCGAGGTCGACCGGCTCGGCGGGCGCGCCGACCGCGCCCACGCGCTCGAGCGCCAGCAGGGAGTCGACCAGGCGCGCCAAGCGGGCGGCGTCGTGGCGCAGGTCGGCGAGCACCTCGGGGTCGGCGCCGTGACGAGCGGCGTATTCCACGTTGCCCTGCAGCGCGGTCACCGGCGTGCGCAGCTCGTGCGAGGCATCGGCGAGCAGGCGGCGCTCGGCGGCCCGCGCCTCCTGCAGCGAGGTCAGCATCCGGTTCAGCACGCCGGTCAGCTCGTCGACCTCGTCGCCGGGCGCGACTGCGGGCAGCCGCCGCGCCGGGTCGGCGGTGCGCTCGATCTCACCCGCGGCATCGGCCAGGCGTCGCAGCGGCGCCAGGCCGCGGCGGGTCAGGCCCGCGGCGACGAGTCCGGCGAGGAGCACGACCCCGGCACCGCTGATCGCCACGATCACCGCCAGGCGCCCGGTGGTGTGGGCGATGTCGCTCGTGTCGGAGGCGACGAGCACGACGCCGCCGCTCGCCGGCGTGCCCGCGTCGGCGATCGGCGCCGCGTACATTCGCAGCGGCTGGCCGTGCAGCTCGATGTCGGCGGTTCCCGCGCGTCCACTCCGCAGGGCGGCGCGCGCCACCCCACCCTGGGGCAGCAGCGACGCGCCGAGGCTGAGCGAGCGCGCGAGGACGCGACCGCGCGCGTCGATGACCTCGACCGCGATCTCACGACCCGAGGCGGGACCCTCCAGGGCGCTCGGATCGTCGAGCACGGCCGGCGCCGAGACCGCGAGCTGGGCGACCTCCTGGGCGCGCTGGCGCAGGGAGGAGTCGAGCGAGCCGCGCAGCTCGTGATCGACCAGCCGGACGGTGACGACCGCGAACAGCGCGACGGCGACCAGGATCGCGCTGGCGGCGGCGAGCGCGATCCGTGCCCGCAACGTGCGCCGGAACCGTCGCACTATGCGCCGCCCGCGCGCAATCCGGCAACACCTATCCGTTCTTTACCGAGAGCTGATGTCAAGACTGCTGAGCGGGTCGTTCAGCGCCACGGAGGTTTGCAGGTGGACCAGGACGAAGTGCAGGCGCAGCGGCCCGCGCGGGTGCTGTTGGTGCAGGAGGATCCGCGATCGGCGGCGCTGATCGTGGAGATGCTCCGCGCGGTGTGGCCCGACGGGCTGCTCATCACCCAGGCCCAGAACGTCGCCGACGCCGCCCAGGAGCTCTCCGAGCACGGTTCGACCTGCGTGCTGGTCGACCTCCCAGGTGACACGACCCGGCCGTTGGCGAGGCTCGAGGCGCTCAGCCTGGCCACGCCGACGACGCCGATCATCGCCCTGTCGCGCGACGAGGACGAGGAGCTCGCGGTGGCCGCGGTGCGCGCCGGGGCCCAAGACTGCCTGCTCGAGTCAGAGCTCACGCCCGCCTTCCTGCACCGCGCCGTGCGCTACGCCGTCGAGCGCAAGAACTCCGAGCTCGAGCTCTCGCACCAGGCGCTGCACGATCCACTGACCGGGCTGCCCAACCGCGCGCTGCTGCTTGACCGCCTCAGCGTCGCGCTCGACCGTTCGCGGCGCACCGGCACCGCGGTCTGCATCCAGTTCCTTGACGTCGACACCTTCAAGGAGATCAACGACTCGCTCGGGCACGCGGCCGGGGATCGGCTCCTCGGCGAGCTCGCCGAGCGCTTCTCGAGCCTGCTGCGTCCGATGGACACCGTCGCGCGTTTCGGCGGCGACGAGTTCGTGTTCCTCATCGAGGGCCTCGACGACGACGAGGAGGCGATGCTCGTGGCCGAGCGCATCCGCGATGCCGCCGCGCAGCCGCTGGCCCTCGACGGCGCCCACGTCACGACGGCCGTCAGCATCGGCATCGCGATGATCACCGACCCGCTGACCTCGATCGAGGAGGCGCTGCGCCAGGCCGACGTCGCCATGTACCGCGCCAAGGAGCAGGGCGGCTCGCGGATCGAGCTCGCCGAGCCGGCGCCAGCGCAGGGTGCCGAGGCCGTCCCGCTCGGCGACGTCGACCTCCCGGCTACCCCGCCGCGCCCGGTCGCGGCGCTGACCTCGCTCGAGCAGTCGCTCGGACAGGCGCTGCGCGGGGGGGAGCTGCGCGTCCACTATCAGCCGCGGGTCTCGATCACCGGCGACACCGGCCTCGTCGGCTTCGAGGCGCTCGTCCGCTGGCAGCATCCCGAGCGTGGCCTCCTTGGTCCCGACGAGTTCCTCGAGCTCGCCGAGCAGACGGGGCTGATCGTGCCGATCGGCGAGTGGGTGGTCGAGCAGGCGCTCGCCCAGATCCGCGTCTGGCGCCGATCGCGCCCGGGTATCACGATCTCGGTCAACCTCTCGCGACACCAGCTTGCCGACCGCGACCTCGTTCAGGTGCTCAAGGACGTCATCGAGGCCTCCGGTGTCCAGCCCGAGGCGCTCTGCGTCGAGGTGACCGAGGACACGGTGCAGGAGGATCCCGAGACGGTCACCGCCAGCCTCGCGGCGTTGCGCCGCAGCGGCGTCTCGGTCGCGATCGACGACTTCGGGACCGGGCACTCGTCGCTGCAGTCGCTGCGCGGCATGCCGATCGACACGCTCAAGATCCACCAGACGTTCGTCGCCGCGCTCGACGCCGACCCCGACGACTCGGGGATCGTCGGCGCCGTGGTCGAGCTCGGTCACGCGCTCGGCCTGACCGTCATCGCCGAGGGCGTCGAGACCGACACCCAGCTGGCGCACCTGCGCGAGCTGGGCTGCGACGGGGCCCAGGGCTTGCTGTTCAGCGCGCCGGTGCCCGAGGCGGACGTGCTCGAGCTGCTGGGCACGCGCTAGGCGTCAGGCGCGGAGCGTGAAGCCGGCGCCGCGCAAGGTGCGGACGAGGGGCGGATCGCCGAGCTTGCGACGCAGGCGCGTGACGTAGCGGTCGACGACGTTGGGCTCGGCGGCGTCGTCCCAGATCTCGCCCAGCGCCCGGTCGCGGGTGACGACGCGGCCGGGCTCGCGCATCAGCAGCTCGAGCAGCGCCGCCTCGCGGCCGGTCAGCTCGATCGCCCGTCCGCCCCGGGTCGCGGTGCGCGACGCCGGCTCAAGCCTCAGGTCGGCGTAGGCGAGCGCGCCGTCGCCGGCGCGGCCGCGACGGGTCAGCGCCTGCAGCCGTGCCACCAGCTCGGCGACGGCAAACGGCTTGACGAGATAGTCGTCGGCGCCCGCCTGCAGCCCCGAGACGCGGTCGGCGATCGCGTCGCGGGCGGTGAGCATGAGGATCGGCGTGGCCAGCCCGCGGTCGCGCAGCCGCCGGCACACCGCCAGGCCGTCGATGGCGGGCATGGCGACATCGAGCACGATGACGTCGGGGGCACCGTTCTGCACCTCCACGAGCGCGGCGCCGCCGTCGGGCGCGACCGCCACCTTGAACCCCTCCGCGGTCAGCGTACGGGCGAGCATGCGCCGCAGCGACGGGTCGTCGTCGACGACCAGCACGCGCTCTGACTCAACCACCCGCCACGTCGCGTCGCACGAACACCAGGAACGAGGTCCCGATCGCCAGCCCGCCATAGATCGCGCACACCCAGGCAGCGCGCACGATCGGAGTCCAGTCGATCGGCGTGCGCAGCAGGCCCTGCCAGGCGTTGAACTGGGTGCTGAGCAGATACGGCTGCAGCCCCGAGAGGCCGGGCAGGATCCCGATCAGCTGGAACAGCAGCGAGATCATCAGCGTGCCGACGACGGCGGCGGCGCTGTTGTGGGTGACCGCCGAGAGCAGCAGGCCGATGCAGACGACCGTCGCGATCGGGATCAGGTAGATGAGCAGGCTGACGTAGACGAGCTCGGTCGCCTTCGGCGCCGAGACGACCGTGCCCGACAGGCTCTGCAGCGGATGGAAGCCCGACTGCAGGCTGCCGGCGAGCACCCCGACGGTGCCGCACAGCAGGATCGCCGCGACCGCGTAGCTCGCGGCGGCCAGCGCCTTGCCGGCGAACAGCTGCCAGCGCTCGAGCGAGCGGGTGAGGATCGTCTTCAACGTGCCGTTGTGATCCTCGGAGGCGAAGATGTCGCCGGCGACGAGCGCGGTGATGAGCGGGAACAGCCAGATCGAGCCGAACAGGAGGATGACGAGCGGGACCGCGAGGCCGCTGCGGTCGAGGTAGTCCGAGAACGCGAAGCCGCCGCCCCGCTCGTGGTGGCGACGCAGATGGATCGCGATCACGAACAGGATCGGGACGATGATCGAGGCGCCGAAGCCGAGGTAGGTGCGCTTCTGATGGCGGAGCTTGAACAGCTCCCACCGGTAGACCGTTGCGACCCCGGGCATCAGGCGGTCGGCTCGGGCTCGGGCACGGGGGCCACACCGCGGGGGGCTGCGGGGTCGTCCTCGGTCAGCGAGAAGAAGAGGTCCTCGAGCGTGACGTTCTGCGGCGCCATCGCGCGGATGAGCGCGCCGGCCTCGACGAGCGCCTGCGAGAGCGCCGCCACCGCCTCGGGGTCGGCGGTGAACAGGATCGCCTCCCGCTCGCCGCGCACGTCGCGGATCCCGGGCTGCGCGCGGGCGACGGCGAGCCCGCGCTCGTCGTCGGTCGTCTGCAGGCGATAGACGGTGCCGGCCCCGCGCTTGAGCTCGGCGATCTCGCCCTCGTAGACGATCCGGCCCGTGCGCACGATCGCCACGCGATTGCACAGCTCCTCGACCTCGGCGAGCAGGTGGCTGGAGAGCAGCACGGTCATCCCGCCGTCGGCGAGCCGGCGGATGAGCCGGCGCATGTCGCGCATGCCCGCGGGATCGAGGCCCGTGGCGGGCTCGTCGAGCAGCAGCAGCCGCGGGTCGCGCAGCAGCGCGGCGGCGATCCCGAGCCGCTGGCGCATCCCGTGCGAGTAGCCGCCGACCCGGTCCTGCGCCCGGCTCGCGAGCTCGACGGTGTCAAGCGCGGCGGCGATCCGCTCCCTCGCCTCGCCGCCATCGAAGGCGGCGAGAAGCTCAAGGTTGCGCCGGCCGCTGAGGTAGGGGTAGAAGGTCGGCGCCTCGACGAACCCGGCCACCCCGCGCAGCGCCTGCACCGTCGCCATCGGGTCGCGCCCGAACAGGCGGACGCTCCCCGCGGTGGGGCGGATGAGGCCGAGCATCATCCGCAGCGAGGTCGTCTTGCCCGCCCCGTTGGGGCCGAGGTAGCCGTAGACGTCCCCGCGGTTGACGGTGACGTCCACCCCCGCCACCGCGGTCAGCTCGCCGTAGCGCTTTATCAGGCCGCGGACCTCGAGCGGGGGTGGGTCGGTCCCCTCGGTGGCGACGCCGGCGCTCACGAACCCGTCAGCGCCCGGGCCGCGGCCTCGGCCGCCTGGGCCGGCCCCGACTGGATCAGGGTGTAGGCGACCTTGCCGCTGGTGAAGCGCAGCACCGTGCCCAGCGCCGTCGAGAGCTCCTGACCGGTCGCGCCGTTGATCGAGACCGTCGGCAGGTTCAGGCCGTCGACGGTGCCGCCGCTCGGGCGCGAGCTAGCGGCGGCCGCCTGCTCGATGATCGCCAGCCCACCCAGGCCCTGGCCGTAGGTGATCAGCGCCGCCTTGCGGTCGCCCATGTCCAGCACGCGAACGCCGCGCCGGGGCAGCCCGACGAGCGAGGGCTTGGCGTTGAGCTTGAACGGCACCGCCGCCGCGACGGGACCGACGCCGCTGAGCTGCGCGTGGCGCCCGCGGGGCATCCGGGCCGAGTGGCCGGGGGTCGCGTGGCCGGGGGTCGCGTGGCCGGCGGTGGCCAGCTGGACGACCTGATCGCCGCTCGGCGGCGAGATCGCGAACACGGATTCCGCCACCGCGCCGTAGCTGATGTCGGTCGCCTTGAGGTCGAGGACCGGGGTCGTGTTGTTGCGCGCATAGATGCCGAACTCGAGCGGCACGCCGCGGTCGGCGTCCCAGGCGAGCTGCAGCTGTCCGAGCAGACCGCCGTCGTGGCGGGGCGAGACCGAGACGCGGTAGGCGGGCTGTCCGGCGACGTCGGTCGGCTGGGCCCCGGAGATGTTCATCCGTTGCGCGAGCATCGCCAGCAGCGCCTGGATCTGCGCGACGGACGGCACCTGATGGCCGGCGCCGGCATGTTGCGTCGAGTCGGCGGGCAGCATGCCCTCGTAGACGGTGTGCGAGGTGGGATCAGAGACCCAGAACGAGCGACCGTCGACGAGCACCTGCGCGTCGCCGTCGTCGGACTGCAGCTCGAGGCGCAGGTGATTCCCGGTCAGCCACAGGCGGCCGGTCGCTCCCTGGAGGATCGGATCCGTCGCCTGGCCCGTGAAGTCCGAGGAGTCGATCAGGTTGTTGGTGAAGCTGATCTCGGCGGTGATGCCCGCGGGCGCGGGGGCGGCGGCCGCGCGATGGGCGGCGTCGGCCAGCGACGCGGGCTGAGCAACGGGGCCCGACCCCGCGGCGGCGATCGCAATCGCGCCGCCCGCGGCGATGACGACGATCGCCCCGACGATGACGGTCAGCAGGCGGCGAGTGGAGGCGGTGCGCAGGAATCTCATCAGGTCTCCCGGTCGAGGTGGCTCGTCGACGATCGCATCCCGTCTTGAAATTACTCTGACAGCGCAAGCGGGTGTGCGAGCATCGATGGGTGTCGACGACCGCCCGCCCCCCGGTGCCCGTCCATGCGACGGCCACCGGCTCGCCGGGACCGATGCCGCCCGCCCCGCGGTTGCCCCGCTTGGCGCAGACCGCCGGGTTCATGTTCGGCGGCGCGCGCTTCCTGGACGCCGTCCAGCGCCGCTACGGCGACGTCGTCACCCTGCACACGCTGTTCGACGACACCTTCGTGATGATCTTCGATCCGGCGCTCGTCAAGCAGGTCTTTCAGGGGCCCGGGGAGCGGTTGCGCGCCGGCGAGGCCAACGCGCTGCTCGGCCCGATCGTGGGCGAGCGCTCGGTCCTGCTGCTCGACGGCGCCGAGCACCTGCGCCACCGGCGGCTGATGCTGCCCGCCTTCCACGGCCAACGGATGCTCGCCCACGCCGAGACGATGCGCGCGTCGGCGGACGCCGAGATCGACGCCTGGCCGGTTCGGGAGCCGTTCGCGCTGCTGCCGTCGATGCAGGCGCTGACGCTGCGCGTCATCCTGCGCGCGGTGTTCGGCTACACGCCCGGTCCCGCGGAGGACGAGCTGCGCCGGCGGATGCGCGCGATGATCGAGCCGCTCAGCCACCGCCGGGGCCTGGTGATGATCGCCGCGGTCATCCGCGGCCGCGGCAACACGCGGGCGGCGCGCGCGTTCACCGCGCGCCGGCGGGCGGTGCAGGAGCTGCTCGAGGCCGAGATCGCCCGGCGTCGATCCGACCCCGATCTGCCGCGGCACGACGACGTCTTCTCGGCGCTGCTGCTCGCGCGCGACGAGGCCGGCGACGGGCTCAGCGACGCCGAGGTCCGCGACGAGCTCATGACGCTGCTGCTCGCCGGCCACGAGACGACCGCCACCGGGCTGGCCTGGACCTTCGATCTGCTCCTGCACGACGCGCGGGTCGTGGGCCGCGCCGCCGACGGCGACGATCGCTACCTCGACGCCGTCGTCAAGGAGTCGCTGCGCCGGCGGCCGGTGATCGCGGGGGTCGGCCGCGTCGTCCGCGGGGCGCCGTTCCCCATAGGTCGCTACGAGGTCCCGGTGGGGATCGAGATCAACCCGGCGATCCGCACCATCCATCGCCGCGCCGACCTCTATCCCGAGCCCGGGCGCTTCCTGCCCGAGCGCTTTCTCGGAGCCGACCCGCCCGACACCTATGCCTGGATCCCGTTCGGCGGGGGCGCGCGCCGGTGCCTGGGCGCGAGCTTCGCCCTGATGGAGATGCGCGTCGTGCTCGCCCGGGTGCTCGAGCGCTGCGCGCTGCGCGCCGTCGACCGCAAGCCCACGACCGCACAGTTCCGGACGATCACCCTGGCGCCGAAGAGCGGCGTCCGCGTCATCCAGGATCGACCTCCCGCGGCCGCCTGATGCTCCTCTACGACTCGGCGATCTCGGGCAACTGCTACAAGGTCCGGCTTCTGTTCGCCAAGCTCGGGATCGCCTACGATCGGCGCGAGCTCAGCGTGTTCGATCGATCCGATCGCCCCGAGGTGCTCGGCGAGCTTAACCCGGCGCTGCGCGTCCCGACGCTCGTCCTCGACGACGGCCGCGCACTCGCGGAGTCGGGCGCGATCCTGTACCACTTCGCCGAGGGCACCGAGCTGGTGCCCGACGACGCCTTCGAGCGCGCGCAGGTGCTGCAGTGGATGTTCTTCGAGCAGTACAACCACGAGCCCAACATCGCCGTCCTGCGCTTCTGGAACGAGGCCGGGACGGTCCACACTGACCAGGAGGTCCAGGCCAAGCGCGCCGGCGGCGAGGCGGCACTGCAGGCGATGGAGCGTCACCTCGGCGACCGGACGTTCCTCGTCGGCGAGCGCTGCACGATCGCCGATCTCGCGCTCTACGCCTACACCCATCTCGCCCCCGAGGGCGG
The DNA here is from genome assembly GCA_019240115.1 of Solirubrobacterales bacterium. Lineage (GTDB taxonomy): Bacteria > Actinomycetota > Thermoleophilia > Solirubrobacterales > Solirubrobacteraceae > Palsa-465. The sequence goes on from JAFAYV010000011.1 coordinate 28,645, forward strand.
CTTCTCGCTGCAGCCCTATCCGGCGATCACGGCATGGCTGGCCCGGGTCGCCGACCAGCCCGGGCACGTCGCGATCGACGACTGACGGGCCGGGCCCCTGGCGGCCCGGTCCCCTGGCCGCCCGGATCTCTGGCCGCCCGGGCCGGTGACGGCACGGGGTCCCGGGCGGCTCGGGGGCCCTGGCGGCCCGGGGTGGCAGCCGAACTGCCGTGCGGGACCGGCTTATTGGCGGCCACCCCCCGGCCGAGAGCTCGGCGACGGCATGGAGCTCAGCGTCGCGCCCCGGCGCCGGGAGGTCAAGGGTCGGTCCACCCGCCCTGGATCATCTCGGCCTCGCCGCCGTGGCCGGCGAACGCGATCATCTCCATGCCGTCCGGACCGGCCTGCCAGCCGCGGATCGACCGCGGCGGCACGTCGACCATGTCCCGCGAGCCGACGTCGAAGACGTCGTCGCCGACCTTGAAGCGACCGGAGCCCGCGAGGACGACGTAGACCTCCTCGCGCCATGCCCCGGGCGCCGGGCGATCCAGGAAGATCGTTCCCGCGCGCCGCCCGCCTTCGCAGCACCGCCGCGGAGCCGGTGCCCCGTCCGGCGGACGTCCGCGTGCCAGCTCGAGTCCGACGGGTAAGCTCAGCCCGTCATGCGCGACGCCCTCATCTGCGAGCCGATCCGCACCCCGGTTGGCCGCTTCGGCGGCATGTTCCGCGACGTCGGCGTCTCCGAGCTCGCCACGACCGTCATCCGCGAGCTGCTCGATCGCACGGGCGTGCCCCCCGACGCGATCGACGATGTGCTGCTCGGCCAGGGCTACGCCAACGGCGAGGCGCCGGCGCTCGGCCGAGTCGCCGCGCTCGACGCCGGGCTCCCGGTCGAGGTCCCCGGCCTGCAGCTCGACCGCCGCTGCGGCTCGGGCCTGCAGGCGGTGCTCGAGGCCGGGATGCAGGTGCAGACGGGGATTGCCGATGTCGTCCTCGCCGGCGGCGCCGAGAGCATGAGCCAGGCCGAGCTGTACTCGCCGGCGCTGCGCTGGGGCGCGCGCTCGGGCGGGGCGATGCTCGAGGATCGGCTCGTGCGCAGCCGCGTGACCGCGGGCGGCGCCGACTATCCGGTGCCCGGCGGCATGATCGAGACGGCCGAGAACCTTCGCCGCGACTACGGCATCCCGCGCGAGGAGCAGGACGAGCTCGCGCTGCGCTCGCACCGTCTCGCGGTGGCCGCCCAGCAGGAGGGGACGTTCGCCGAGGAGATCGTCGCCGTCGAGGTCCGGGACCGCAAGAACGGCACGCGCGCGATCGACCGTGACGAGCATCCCCGCGCCGACGCGAGCCTCGAGAGCCTCGCCGCGCTGCGCCCGGTGATGGGTCGCAAGGACCCCGAGGCGACGGTGACCGCCGGCAACGCCTCGGGCCAGAACGACGGCGCCGCGGTCTGCCTGGTCACCCACGCCGAGCGCGCCGACGAGCTCGGGCTGCGTCCGATCGCGCGGCTCGTCGGTTGGGCGGCCGCGGGGGTGCCGCCGCGGACGATGGGCATCGGCCCGGTGCCCGCGACCGCCAAGGTAATGGCCCAGACCGGGCTGCGTCTCGCCGACATGGACCTGATCGAGCTCAACGAGGCGTTCGCCGCCCAGGTGCTCGCGGTCCTGCGCGAGTGGGAGCTCCCCGACGGCCTTGCGCGGCTGAACGTCAACGGCTCGGGGATCTCGCTCGGGCACCCGATCGGCGCCACCGGCGGGCGCATCCTCGCCACGCTCCTGCGTGAGCTGCACCGGCGCGAGGGCCGCTACGGCCTGGAGACGATGTGCATCGGCGGCGGCCAGGGTCTGGCCGCCGTGTTCGAGAACGTCCGTTAGGGCCCGTCCGCTCGAGCCCGCGGGGCGACCCCGACGACTCTGGCAAGGCCGATCAGGCAAGTCCCGAACGCGAGCGGGCCGTCTGCCAGCCGGACGACTCTGGCAAGGCCCGATCAGGCGAGTCCCGAACGCGAGCGGGCCGTCTGCCAGAGGGCGTCGTCGCCGAGCGGCGTGCGCGTCGCGACACCGTCCGCGACGAGCTCGATCAGCGCGCGCTCGGCGGCGTGCCGGTCGACCGCGTCGTTGCCGCTCGTCATCAGCGCGGCGACCTCCTGGGTGGTCAGCCCGCCGGCGAAATGCTCGAGCAGCGGCGCCGGCGTGTCGGGCGCGGGCCGTCGCGCCAGGCCCGGATCGAGATTGGCGATCAGGATGTCGTAGGCCTCGACGGGCTGAAAGCCGCCGGCGGTCAATGCGGTCCCATTGGACGCGAAGACGATCGAAGGCGCGGTGAAGCGCACCGGCCCGTCGGTGGTCGCGGTCTTGCCCTGCAGCTCGGCGGCCGAGCCGGCGGCGGCGCGCGTGGCGGCCTTGTCGGCCTCGTAGGCCTCGGTGACCTCGGGCGCGTCGAGCGCCGCCCGGATCGCCGCGGCGTCGATCCCGGGCACGTCGGCGAGCACCCGCTCCAGCCCGGCGTCGTCCTCGAGCACGAGGTCGCTCGTGAAGTTGGCCAGCTGCAGGGCGCGGAACGCCGCCCACTCGCTGCCCGCCGACTGCAGCCGGGCGGCGATGACCGCGCGGCAGGCCCGCGCGGTGGCGCTCAGACGCGCCTTCGGGACCGGCGCGAACGGCATCCCGTAGCGGCGGAAGTTCAGCTGGCCGAGCGCGCCGCGCAGCGTCGTGTATCCCCGGTCGGCGTACTGGCCGGCGGCTTCGGTCAACCCGATCAGCACGAGCCGCCACTCCAGCTGGTCGCCGTAGCGCCATTCGATCACGCGCAGCGCGGGGCTCTCGGAGTAGGCCCAGGGGCACGCCGGATCGCTGTAGAGAGTCGCGCTGATCATGCGGTTGACGACTCAAGCCTATCCAGCAGGGCGACCTGGGCCGGATTGATCTTCTCGCGTGCGCCCGCGAGGTGAAACCACTGCGCGCGATCGACCTCGGGAAACTCACGCATGCGGCCCGAGCGCGGCGGCCACTGCACCGTGAACACGTCAGATCGGATCGCGTCGGCGTCGAGGTCGCCGGCCAACGCCCAGGCGCGGACCACCTTGCCGGACTTCTGGCGCACCTCGCCGAGGTGCAGCGGCTCGCCCTCGGGGGCCGGCGAGCCGAGCTCCTCGGCGAACTCACGGCGCGCCGCGGCCAGCGGGTCCTCGTCGTGCCCGATCTCGCCCTTGGGAATCGACCACGCACCGGCGTCGCGGCGCGCCCAGAAGGGGCCGCCGGGGTGCACGAGCAGCACCTGCAGGGCGCCCGACGCGTCCCGCCGGTGCAGCAGGATCCCGGCGCTGTGCGCGCGGACCGCGCTCAACTCGCGGCCCTTCCCCGGTCTATCACACGGATGTCGATCACGACGTGTTCAATCCGACGCGCGTCTGCACCATGACAACTGTCATGGCGCAAACGGGCTTCTCGCCACTGTTGGAGACCGGGTCCCGACCCTAAGCTGATAGACGGCGCACGGCCTGAACCTGGAGGCAGACACGAGATGAGAACGCTAGCCGCATGGTGCTATCGGCACCGCTTCGTCACGATCGGGGCCTGGATCATCGTCCTGATCGCCCTCAACGGCCTGCACGGCGCCGCCGGTAGCGCCTACAGCGACAACTTCAAGCTCCCGCACACCGAGAGCTTCGATGCCGTCCGCCTACTGCAGCGAGCCGATCCCCGTGCGTCGGGAGAGACAGATCAGCTCGTGATCGCCGTCGCGTCGGGCAAGGTGACCGACCCGGCGGTTCGCGCCCGCGCCGACACGCTGTTCGCCAAGGTCGCCCGGGTCCCGCACGTCTCCTCGGTCGTCTCGCCCTACACGCCGCAGACGAGCAAGCAGATCGCGCCCGGCGGGCGTGTCGCGTTCGCCGACGTCACCTTCGACAACGCCGCCAATCGCGCTCAGATCACCCCCGGCGCCGCCCAGCATTTCGTCAAGACCGTGCAGGCCGGCTCGGGAGCCGGCGTCCAGTTCCAGGTCGAGGGCAACATCGCCCAGGCCGGCAACCCGCAGAGGGGCAACTCGAGCCTGCTCATCGGCTTCGTCCTCGCGGCGATCGTCCTGTTCGTCGCGTTCGGGTCGCTGACGGCGATGCTCCTGCCGCTGATCACCGCCGGGATCTCGCTCGGCTCGGGCATCGCGGTCGTCGGCCTGCTCTCCCACGCGATCACGATCGCCACGTTCTCAGACCAGCTCGCCCTGCTGATCGGGCTCGGCGTCGGCGTCGACTACGCGCTGTTCATCGTCACCCGCTATCGGCAGGCGGTGCTGCGCGGCGAGTCGCGCGAGGAGGCCACCGTCGAGGCGCTCGACACCTCGGGCCGAGCCGTGCTGTTCGCGGGGATGATCGTCTGCATCGCGATGCTCGGCATGTTCGTCCTCGGCGTCAGCTTCCTCTACGGGGTCGCGATCGCCGCCACCGTGACCGTCGCGTTCACGGTGGTCGCGTCGCTGACGCTGCTGCCGGCGATGCTCGCGGTCCTCGGACGGTGGGTCCCGCGGCGCTCGGAGCGACGTGCCGTGCGCGAGGGCACGTACCGCCACGACGACGAGTCCCCGATCTGGGCCCGCTGGACCGGTCTCATGCGCCGCGGCCCCGCGTTGTTCGCGCTCGTCGCCGCGCTCGTCATGATCGTCATCGCGATCCCGTTCTTCGGGATGCGGCTCGGGTCCGCCGACGCCGGCACCGACCAGCCGAGCACGACGACCCGCAAGGCCTACGACCTGCTCGCCCAGGGCTTCGGCCCCGGCTACAACGGCCCGCTCGAGCTCGTGGCCAAGGTCGACGACCGCGCGCAGCTGGGCACCGTGGTCAAGGCCGAGCGGGCGGTCGCGCGCACCCCGGGGGTGGTCGGCTCGACGTCGGTGCGCGTGCTCAGGGGATCGACTCCGGGCGCGCCCACCGTCGCGATCGCCAACGTGTACCCGAAGGGCTCGCCGCAGGCGGCCTCGACGGCCGACCTGCTGGACCACATCCGAGGCTCGGTGCTCCCGCCGGTGACCAAGGGGACGGGCGTGCGGGTGCTCGTCGGCGGCACGACCGCGATCTTCGAGGACTTCAGCCACGTGCTCGCGCGCAAGCTGCCGCTGTTCATCGGGATCGTCGTCGTGCTCAGTTTCCTGCTGCTGATGGCGGTGTTCCGCAGCCTCGTGATCCCGCTGACCGCCGCGATCATGAACATGCTCTCCGCCGGCGCCGCGTTCGGGGTGCTGACCGCGGTCTTCCAGCACGGCATCGGGGCCTCGATCATCGGCCTGAACACGACCGGGCCGATCGAGGCGTTCCTCCCGGTGCTGCTGTTCCCGATCCTGTTCGGGCTCTCGATGGATTACGAGGTGTTCCTGATCAGCCGGATCTACGAGGAGTGGCATCGCCGCGCAGACAACACCGAGGCGGTCGCCCACGGGCTGGCGGCGACCGGACGCACGATCACCGCCGCCGCGTCGATCATGGTGCTCGTGTTCGGCTCGTTCGTCCTCGGGGGCCAGTGGATCATCGAGATGTTCGGCGTCGGGCTGGCCGCGGCCGTGCTGCTCGACGCGCTCATCGTGCGCTCGGTGCTCGTGCCGTCGCTGATGATCCTGCTCGGGGACGCCAACTGGATGATCCCGGCGTGGCTGGAGCGGATCCTGCCCCGGTTCAACGTCGAGGGCAGCTCGGGTCGCCATCCGGTGCAGACGCCGCCCCGATCGGCGCCCGAACCCGCCGCCGGATGAACGCGGCGTCGGCGCCAGGTCACCGCAGAGGCGCCGGCACCGCAGACGCACCGGCGAGCGTGGACGATGGCCAGCGCCGCCGCCTCGGGGATGCGAGCCGGCGACGCTGGCGCGGTCCCGTTCCGGCCCGGCGGCACCGTGACACATCCCCGGCGGATCTGCATCGGGGTCGACCCTGATCTTCACGACGGGGAGCCCGGCCAGACGGGTGCGGCGGCCGCCGGCTCCACGGCCATCCACGCGGCTCAGCCCTCCACGGGATCCTCGGCGACGTCTCGGGCCACCAGAGCGGCGTAGGCGCCGCCACGCTCGAGCAGCTCCTCGTGGGTGCCGCGCTCGACGATTTCGCCGTCGTCGAGCACGACGATCTGCTCGGCGTCGCGGACGGTCGACAGACGATGGGCGATCGTGATCGTCGTGCGCCCCTGGGCGAGGCGCTCGAGCTCGGCCTGGACGGCGTGCTCGGTCTGGGTGTCGAGCGAGCTCGTGGCCTCGTCGAGGACGAGCACCGGCGGGTTGCGCAGGACGGTGCGCGCGATCGCCATCCGCTGCTTCTCGCCGCCGGAGAAGCGGTACCCGCGCTCGCCGACGATCGTGTCATAGCCCTGGGGCAGGCTCGCGATCAGCTCGTGGATCCGGGCCGTGCGCGCGGCGTCCTCGATCTCCTCCTCGGTGGCCTGGGGCTTGGCGAAGCGCAGGTTCTCGCGCACGCTGGCGTGGAACAGGTAGGTCTCCTGGGAGACGACGCCGACGGTGGCGGCGAGGCTGCCCAGCGACAGCGCGCGGATGTCGACGCCGTCGATCGTCACCCGTCCCTCCTGGGGCTCGTAGAGCCGCGCCACGAGGTAGCCGAGCGTCGTCTTGCCCGAGCCGGTCTCCCCGACGATCGCCGTCCGCGTGCCCGCGGGCACGTGCAGGTCGATGTGGCGCAGCGTCCACGTCGCGGCGCCGTAGCGAAACGACACGTCGTCGAGCCGCACCTCGCCGAGCACCTCGTCGCGCCGCAGGGTCGCCGGATGCTCTGACTCGACGATGTCGACCGGAAGGTCGATGTACTCGAAGATGCGGTCAAACAGCGCCAGCGACGCCTCGAGGTCGGCGCCGACTCCGAGCAGCGACTGGATCGGGAACAGCAGCCGGGTCTGCAGCGTCGTGAAGGCGACGATCGTCCCGATCGAGATCGAGTGGCCGACGAAGCTCTGCCCGGCGAGCCAGTAGATGATCGCGGGCTGGATCGCGAACGTCATCTGGATCGTCGACATGACCCAGCGCCCGGCCATCCGCGAGCGGACCTCGAGGTCGGCGATCCCCTTGGACTCGCCGGTGAACCGCTCGGCGAGATCCTGGCCGCGGCCCATCGTCTTGCCGAGCATGATCCCCGACACCGACAACGACTCCGAGACGAGCGCCGAGAGGTCGGCGAGCCGGCGCTGCTGCTCGGCGGTGATGCGGCGCCGCAGCTTGCCCACGCGGCGGGTCAGCCACACGAACAGCGGCACGAAGATCAGCGAGATGACCGCGAGGCGCCAGTCGAGCAGGCACATGGCCACGACCGCCGCGATGACCGTGGTCGCGTTCTGGGCGATCGTCGTCGCCGTGGTCGTGACGACGCTGTCCAGCCCCCCGATGTCGTTGGCGATCCGCGACTGCACCTCGCCGGTGCGCGTCCGGGTGAAGAAGGCCAACGACATGCGCTGCAGGTGCTCATAGACCGCGGCCCGCAGGTCGTGCATCACCCGCTGGCCGACCTGGTTGGACAGGTAGGTCTGCCACACGCTCAGCACCGCGGTGGCGATCGCGATCGCGATCATCGCCGCCACGAGCTCGGTGAGCAGCGCGTGCCGATGGTGGAAGATCCCCTGGTCGAGCACCGCGCGGATGAGGAACGGCGAGATCATGCTCAACAGAGCGCTGAAGACGATCATCGCCAGCACGAGGACGAGCCGGAGGCGGTAGGGCGAGAACAGCGCGAGGATGCGGTGCCGGTCGCGCCGGCGGGTCGGGTCCATCAGCTCGGGGCGATCGCGCTTGGAGCGCCGGCCACCTCCCTGTGACCCCCCCATCGCCCTCAGCTCCGCGCTCATGCGATTGATCTAAGCAGGCGTTTGTGCCGGTCCCGGCGCGGGGCCGGCGCGACCACGGCACCCGGACCCTCTACGCTCTGCCGCGATGAACGACGACTGGCGCCTGCACGTCCGCTTCACCGACCACGGCCTCGCCCACGAGCTCTCAGAGCTGCTCGGTGCCGGCGAGATCGAGCACGACCTCGAGCGCCGCTTCGCCGATCGCGTCGTCGTCTCGGTCGACGGGCCCGAGCTGTTCTGCTACGCGGGCAGCCACGCCCAGGCCCAGGCCGCCGGGCAGGTCGTCGACCGCATCGCCACCGCGCGCAGCTGGCAGCTGGAGTCCCAGGTCACGCACTGGCACGCCGAGGCCGAGCGGTGGGAGGCTCCCGAGCGGCCGCTGCCGAGCACGCCCGCCGAGCACGCGCAGGAGCGCTCCGAGCGGATGGCCGAGGAGCGCGAGGAGTCCGCCGAGCAGGGCTATCCGGAGATGGAGGTCCAGGTCGCCTGCGGCTCCCGCCATGACGCCGCGCAGCTGTCGCGGACCCTCGAGGACGAGGGGATCACGAACCTCCACCGCTCCCGATACGTGCTCATCGGGGCCACCGACGAGGACAGCGCGCAGGCCCTCGCCGCTCGCGTCCGCGCCGAAGCGCCCGGCCGTGAGGTGACCGTCCAGGTCAACGCCCGCGCTGCCTACGCAAACCTGCCGCCGAACCCGTTCGCGGTCTTCGGCGGGCTCGCCGGTTGATCGACCGGAATCGGGAGGTCTTACCAACCACGGGCGCTGGTGGTTCTCGGTCGCGGTTTGGCATGTTGCGCTGCGGGGCACGATACTGACGCGCTTGCGCGAGCCCGAAGCATTCCCGGTGCCCGACGACCGGCCCGCGCCGAGCACGTTGACGACCGCGTTCCCCATCCGCGATCGCGACGTCTCGGTCCGGCTGGGCAACAGCTCGTTTCCTCCGATCGCCGAGTACGCGTTCCTGTCGGACTGCGAGACCGTGGCGCTCGTGGCGCCGAGCGGTGCGATCGAGTGGCTGTGCCTGCCACGGGTCGACTCCCCGAGCGTGTTCGGGGCGATGCTCGACCGCGACGCCGGCTCGTTCCGTCTGGCCCCCGAGGGTCTCTCGGTGCCCGCGGCGCGGCGCTACCTGCCCGGCACGATGGTGCTCGAGACGAGCTGGGGCACCGGCAAGGGGTGGATCATCGTCCGCGACCTGCTCCTGATCGGCAGCTGGCATCACCAGCACGACCGGTCCCACACCCATCGTCGCGCGCCGACCGACTACGACGCCGACCACGTGCTGCTGCGGATCGTGCGCTGCGTCAACGGCGAGGCCCAGCTGCTGCTCGACTGCGAGCCGAAGTTCGACTACGGCCGTGATCCGGCGAGGTGGGAGTACTCGGGCAACGGCTACCACGAGGGCGTGGCCCGCAGCTCCGACGGTCGCGTGGCGCTGCAGCTGACCACCGACCTGATGCTCGGCTTCGAGGGGTCCCGGGCGACCGCGCGCCACATGATGAAGGAGGGCGAGGTGGTCTACTGCGCGCTGTCGTGGTCCGAGCACCCGCCGCCGCAGGACATCGACGAGGCCCATGACCGCATGGTCTGGACCGCCCATCATTGGCAGCACTGGCTGGACCGCGGCAACTTCCCCGACCATCCGTGGCGCGCGTTCCTGCAGCGCTCGGCGCTCACCCTGAAGGGCCTGACCTACGCGCCAAGCGGCGCGCTGCTGGCGGCGGCGACGACGTCGCTGCCCGAGACTCCCGGCGGCGAGCGCAACTGGGACTACCGCTACAGCTGGATCCGCGACTCGACGTTCATGCTGTGGGCGCTGCTGTCGCTCGGCTTCGAGTGGGAGGCCAACGACTTCTTCTACTTCATCGCCGATGTCGCCGCCGGCGAGGAGAAGCTTCAGGTGATGTACGGGCTCGACGGCGAGCGCAAGCTCGACGAGCACGTGCTCGACCACCTCGAGGGCTACGAGCGCGCGCAGCCGGTCCGAGTCGGCAACGCCGCCCACGAGCAGGAGCAGCACGATGTGTGGGGGGCGCTGCTCGACTCGGTCTACCTGCACACCCGCTCGCGCGACTCGCTCGACGATCGCGTATGGCGGATCCTCACCCGTCAGGTCGAGACCGCGATCGAGCACTGGCGCCGGCCCGACCGCGGCATCTGGGAGGTCCGCGGCGAACCCAAGCACTTCGTCTCCTCGAAGATGTTCTGCTGGGTGGCCTGCGACCGCGGCAGCCGCCTCGCCGAGCTGCGCGAGGACTGGGATCGGGCCCGCCGCTGGCGCGCGGTCGCCGACGAGATCCACGCCGACATCTGCGAGCACGGCGTCGACGCGCGCGGCGTGTTCGTCCAGCACTACGACACCGAGGCGCTCGACGCGGCGCTCCTGCTGCTGCCGCTGATGCGCTTCCTGCCGCCCGAGGACCCGCGCGTCCGCGCCACCGTGTTCGCCATCGCCGACGAGCTGACCGAGCACGGCCTCGTCCTGCGCTACCGCACCGACGAGACCGACGACGGCCTCGAGGGGCAGGAGGGAACGTTCCTCATCTGCTCGTTCCTGCTCGTCTCGGCCCTGTGCGAGATCGGCGAGCTCGATCTCGCGCGGACGCTGTGCGAGCGCCTGCTCGGCTACGCGAGTCCGCTCGGCCTCTACGCCGAGGAGATCGACCCGACGACGGGCCGCCACCTCGGGAACTTCCCCCAGGCGTTCACGCATCTGGCGCTGATCAACGCGGTCATGCACGTGATCCGGGCCGACGAGCAGGCCGCCGAGAGCAGCTCGCCCTGGGCGCACTGGTCATCGTGATCGATCGAGCCGTCTAACCTCCGACGTCCCGCGGGCTGGCGTATCGCCGCCGAGCCGGCCGTCTAGCGGGTCGGCGCCGGGCCCCCGACCTCGGCCGGCACGCCCGCCGGCGCGACCGCAACGCCCTCGTGGTCGACCGGCGACGGCCTCCGCGGCGCCTGGACCCGTCCGCCGCGCGACCACGAGGCCACCGCGGCGATCAGGCAGGCGACGATCGCAAATGCGAACGCCTCGTGCAGTCCGGTGCGAAACGGCGCCGAGATGAGATGCGGGAAGAACGAGCGGCCGCCGAGCAGGTGCTGCTGCGCGGCCGACAGCCGCGCGAGCACGGGGCTGCCGACGAGATGCGCCACCGGGTTGTAGCCCAGGAAGGCCGCGAACAGGATCGACACCGGGGGCAGGTGGGCCGCGCGGCGCGCGGCCTCCCGCGGAACGCCGTGCGCCGTCAGGCCCGAGAACATCGTGTGCGGCAGCGTCGCCGCGAGGCCGGCGATCATCAGCGTGAAGAAGATGCCGATCGAGAGCACCTGCGCCGAGTTCTGGAACGTCTGGTTCATGCCGCCGCCGGCGCCGCGGTCGCTGGGCGGCAGGCTGTTCATCACCCCGGCGCGATTCGGCGAGGCGAACATCCCCATCGAGACGCCGTTGAGGAACAGCACGGCGGCGAACAGCGGATACGGGAAGTCGATCGGCAGCAGGGTCAACAGAAAGAAGCTGATCGCGGCGCCGATCATGCCGCCGGTGGCGAACGGGCGTGAGCCGAAGCGATCGGACAGGTAGCCCGAGGTCGGGCCGGCGAACAGCATTCCGATCGTCAGCGGGAGCATGTAGATGCCCGCCCACAGCGGCGTGTCGACGAAGTCGTAGCCGTGCTGGGGCAGCCAGATTCCCTGCAGCCAGATGACGAGGATGAACATCAGCCCGCCGCGGGCGATCGCCGACAGCAGGGTCGACATGCTGCCGAAGGTGAAGGCGCGGATCTTGAACAGGGGCAGCTTGAACATCGGGTCCGAGGCCCGCGTCTCGACGATCGCGAACACGAGCAGGGACAGCACGCCGCAGCCGATGAGGATGATCACGCGCGGGCTCGCCCATCCGGTGGCGGCGTCGCCGTAGGGCCGGATGCCGTAGGTCACCGCGACCATGATCAGTACGAGGCCGAGCGCGAAGCTGATGTTCCCCGGCCAGTCGATCGCAGCCCGCCGCGGGGTGGACAGCTCGTGCAGCTTTAGGTACGCCCACACCGTGCCGAACACGCCCACCGGCACCGAGATCAGGAACACCATCCGCCAGCTGATCGGCGCGAGCAGCCCGCCGAGCACGAGCCCAATGAACAGGCCGCTGACGCCGACGATGTTGTTGATGCCCAGCGCCGTCCCCCGCTGGTCGGCGGGGAACGCGTCGGTGATGATCGCGGCGGAGTTGGCGAGCAGACAGGCGGCGCCGACGCCCTGCACGATCCTGAAGACGATGAGGAAGATCGCCCCGGGGCGCCCCGTCAGCCAGTCGACGGTCAAGATCAGCGAGGCCACCGTGTAGATGACGAAGCCGAGGTTGTAGATCCGCACCCGGCCGTACATGTCGCCGAGCCGGCCGAGGCTGACGATGAGCACGCTGGCGACGACGAGGAAGCCGAGGATCATCCACAGCAGGTAGAAGCTGTTGGCGGGCACGAGCGGATCGAGCTTGATCCCGCGGAAGATGTCGGGCATCGCGATGAGCGTGATCGACGCGTCGAGGGTGGCCAGCAGCACCCCGAGGGTGCAGTTGGAGAGCGCGATCCACTTGTAGTGATCGCCTCGCGGGTCGGTGCGGCCGTTGGTCGCCATCAGGTCGTGGCCGCGGCGAGGATCGGCCGGGGAGGGACGCGGTGACGTTCTTCCCCGGAGGCGGACACGACGATGTACTCTAGCGGAATGATCATTCCGGTCGCGGCGGAGCGCGGCGTGCGGGACTGGTCGGCGCTCACCTCGGTGGCCAAGCGCGAGCGGCTGCTCGACGCCGCCACCGAGGTCTTCGCCCGCGACGGACTCGACGCGCCGATGAGCGCGGTCGCCGCCGCCGCGGGCGCCGGAGTGGCGAGCGTCTACCGCATCGTGCCCTCCAAGCACGAGCTGCTGGCGGCGCTCGTCGGCCGGCGCATGGATCAGATCGCCGACGCCGCGGCACAGGCCGCCGCACGGCCGGGGGACCGGTGGTCGGCGCTGACCGACATGCTCGCCTCGCTCGTTGGACGTCAGTCGGCCGACGATCTCCTCGGCGAGGCGCGCGTCGCGGTCGCCGACCATCCCGACGTGCTCGCGCGCAGCGCGCGGGCGACCGCTGCCATGAGCGCGCTGCTGGCGGCCGCGCGCGCCGAGGGGCGCCTGCGCGCCGACGCCACCGATCTCGACCTGCGGCTGCTGTTCGCCGCCACCCGGGCCGCCAAGCGGATCGAGCCCGAGCACTGGCCGCGGATGCTCGAGCTGATGATCGACGCGCTCGACGCCGACCGCGGTCGACCCGCGTGACCAGCGTGACCCGTGTGACCCGTGTGACCCGCGTGACCCGCGTGACCCGTGTGACCCGGACTAACGGCGGCGCGCCTCGGGCTCGAGCGCCGGGTTGCTGTAGCCGTCGTCGCCGAGCCGGAGGTTGACCCCCGGGGGCACGATCCGGTCGATCTCGTCGAGCACGTCGGCGGACAGGGTCACGTCGGCGGCCGTCAGCTGGGACTCGAGCTGCTCCATCGTCCGCGGGCCGATGATCGCGGAGGTGACCGCGGGATGGCGGATGACGAACGCGATCGCCATCTCGACGAGCGTCATCCCCGCCTCCTCGGCGAGTGCCGCGAGGGCGTCGGCGGCGTCGAGCTTGCGCTGGTTCTCGGGCAGCGACATGTCGTAGCGATCGGGCAGCATGGCGGCGCGGCGGCTCTCGGGCAGCTCCTCGCCCTTGCGATACCGGCCCGACAGCCAGCCGCCGGCGAGCGGGCTCCACGGGATGACGCCCATCCCGTACCGAGCGCAGGTGGGCAGCACGTCGCGCTCGACGTCGCGCACGAGCAGCGAGTAGGGCGGCTGCTCGCAGACGAAGCGCTCGCGGCCGCGCTCGCGCGCGGTCCACTGAGCCTCGACGATCTGCGACCCCGGGAACGTCGAGGAGCCGATCGAGCGGACCTTGCCGGCGCGGACGAGGTCGGTCAGCGCGCCGAGCGTCTCGTCGATGTCGGTGTCGAGCTCAGGCCGGTGGATCTGGTAGAGGTCGATCCAGTCGGTCTGCAGGCGGCGCAGCGAGTTGTCGATCTCGGTCGTGATCCAGCGACGGGTGTTGCCGAACTCGTTCGGGTCGTCGCCCATCTGGCCGTGGACCTTGGTGGCGAGCACGACGTGCTCGCGCCGGCCTCCGGCGAGCGCCTTGCCGACGATCTCCTCGGACTCCCCGCGGGCATAGACGTCGGCGGTGTCGATGAAGTTGATGCCCGCATCGAGCGCGCGGTGGATGACGCGGATGCTGTCGTCGTGGTCGGGATTGCCCCATTCGCCGAACATCATCGTCCCGAGGCAGAGCGGAGCGACCTTGATGCCGGTGGTACCTAGCGTGCGGTGGTTCATGACCTTCACGCTAGTGCCCCCGTGCGCAGGTCCTGCGGACCGGAGGCACCAGGACGCGCGCGAGGGGTAGGTTTTGCGCGCATGAGCGCATCCGACCCCCACTTCGGCCTGACCGGCCTGGCCACGATGGGCGCCAACCTGGCGCGCAACGTCGCCCACCACGACATCCCCGTCGTCGTCCACAACCGCACCACGAGCCGGATGACGAGGTTCGTGCACGAGCACGGCGACGAGGGCCCGATCACCGGGCAGGAGTCGACCGTCGATTGGGTCGCGGCGCTCGCGCGCCCCCGCGTCCTGATGTGCATGGTCCAGGCGGGCGCCGCGACCGACGCGGTCATCGACGACATCGCGCCGCACCTCGACGAGGGCGACATCCTCATCGACGGCGGCAACGCGAACTTCCGCGACACCCAGCGCCGCCACGCCAAGCTCGCCCAGGGGGGCATCCATTTCCTCGGCGTCGGCGTCTCGGGCGGCGAGGAGGGCGCGCTCAATGGGCCGAGCATCATGCCCGGCGGCGACCCCGGGCCCTACGACGAATCGGTCAAGCCGATCTTCGAGGCGATCGCGGCCAATGTCGACGGCACGCCGTGCTGCACCTACGTCGGCGCCGACGGCGCGGGGCACTACGTGAAGATGGTCCACAACGGGATCGAGTACGCCGACATGCAGCTGATCGCGGAGACCTACGACCTGCTGCGCGTCGGCTGCGGAATGGAGGTCCCCGAGATCGCCGAGCGGTTCACCCGCTACAACGAGACCGAGCTCGAGTCCTTCCTGATCGAGATCACCGCCCGCGTGCTGGCCAAGACCGACGAGGCGACGGGACGGCCGCTCGTCGACGTCATCCTCGACGCCGCCGAGCAGAAGGGCACCGGGCGCTGGACCGCCCAGAACGCGCTCGAGCTGGGCGTGCCGTTGACGGGGATCACCGAGGCGGTGTTCGCGCGGGCGTTGAGCGCGCTGAAGTCAGAGCGCGAGTTCGCCGACGGCCGCCTCGCCGGACCGACGCCCGACGGCAGCGGCGGCGAGCAGCTCGCCCAGGACCTCGAGCATGCCCTGTACGCGTCGAAGATCGTGTCCTACGCGCAGGGCTTCGCGCAGATCGCCGCCGCGGCGAACGACGAGCGCTGGGATGTCGACCTCGGCGCGATGGCGACGATCTGGCGCGGCGGCTGCATCATCCGCGCCCGCTTCCTGGACCGTATCCGCGAGGCCTACGACGATCAGCCCGACCTCGACAACCTGATGCTCGCCGACTTCTTCGCCCAGGCTCTCGCCGATGCTCAGGATCCGTGGCGCCGCGTGATCGGGCGGGCGGCCGAGCTCGGCATCCCCACGCCAGCGTTCTCCTCGTCGCTGGCCTACTACGACGGCTACCGCCGTGCGCACGGGCCGGCGGCGCTCATCCAGGGGCTGCGCGACCTGTTCGGCGCCCACACCTACCGGCGGGTCGACCGCGAGGGGACGTTCCACACGCTGTGGGGCGGCGACGGCTCGCAGATCCGGGCCTGACCCCTCAGTGCCCGCGTCCGCGCTACCGACCCGGCAGATGCAGGATCACCAGCGTGCTCGTCCGCGAGCTGTCGTGGTAGCTGCCAGTCGGCAGGATGACGCGACCGCCGACGACGATCGGGCTGTTCCAGTGCCCGGGCGCGACCGGGAACGCCCGCACGAGCGCGCCGGTGAGGGGCTGGCGGACGACCAGCGAGCCGTCGATCTCGTCGTAGAGGTAGAGCAGGCCTCCGGCGAGCACCGGGCTGGTGGCGGCCGTCGACCGGTGCCAGAGCACGCGCAGCCGGGGGTGGCCGGGGTCGACGAGCTCGTAGGCGGCGGTGCCCCCGTCGGTGCCGACGAAGACGTCGATGCGCCCGCCGCGGCTCCACACGGCGGGCGCCGTGAGCAGCTGCGCCCCGCCGGGAGTCGAGGTCTCGCTCAACTCGCCCCCAAGGCGCTTCCCGGCGCCCGCGGTCGTGCCGTCCAGGCGCGTCAGGTCGAGCACGTGCAGCCTGCCGTCCTTGCCGCCCTGGACCGCCAGGCGGCGGCCGTGGAAGGGAGGTAGCACGGCCGGGGAGGCACTGCCGACGTCGACGTCCCCGCTGTCGAGCGTCCGCCAGTTCGTGGGCGTCCAGTTGTGCAGCAGGCGGCTCGCGTCGGGACTCAGCTCCAGCGCTGAGTTGCCCCAGTTCGTCGAGCCGTCGAACGGCCCGTTGCCGGTCGCGGTCAGGATCCTGCCCGAGCCGGGTTCGATCACCGCTCCGGCTCGTCCCCACATGGCGTCGTCGCCGCGCGTGTCGGTGACCCGGCAGGAGGCGGCGCGGATGAGCCGGTGCCGGTTCGAGCACTCGCTGTTGAACACGTGCACGATCCGGCCGCTCGTGCGGTCGATCGTGACCAGGTGGCCGTCGTAGGGCGGGATGTCGCCGATGTAGCCGCCGGTCTGCACGACCACGCTGCCGCCGGCGACGTTCAGCGCCGAGGCGAGCTTCTCGTGCGCCGGGTCGAGCGTGATCGCCCGCGTCCAGACCGGCCGGCCCGTGGCCAGCGCGAGCTTTGAGACCGTCCCGTTCGGAGCCGCCGAGTAGACGAACCGGCGGTCGGGATCGACGACGGGGCCGGCGGTGGTCACCTGGGGGTTGCCCGGGGCGCCGTCGATGCCCGCCGGCATGAACTGCCAGACGAGGCGCCCGGTCTGGGCGTCGACCGCGATCGCGCGGCCATAGCTGGTGGTCACCACGACGAGGTCGCGGCGCGAGCCAAGCGCCCGCACCCCGTGCACCTCGACCGCTGCGGAGTCCGCGATCCCGTCCAGCGTCACCCGCCTCGCGCGCAGCGAACCGACGTTGGCGGCGGTGATACCGGTGTCCGACGGCCCGATCCCCGAGCGCGCAGCGTCGGCGTCGAAGTTCACCCAGTCCCCGCCCGGGACCGGCCCGGCGACGGCGCTCGCGGTCGGGGAGCCCGGGGTCGACCCCGTTCCGGGCGCGGCGCCGCCCGAGCTCTCCGGGACCCCGGTCGTGCCGCACGCGACGAGCGCCAGGGCCGCCGCGACCACGAGGCCCGCCCGCCGGGTGCGCTGCCACATCGAGCTGATGCTAGTGCCCGCTCATGCACGGTCGCAGGGAGAGCGCTCACCAAGGGACGTCTGCCAGTTGGGGCTGTCCCGTGGCCGACACCCCACGTTTACAGCTTGCTCACACCTGGCGGACGCCCGACGGGCGATCCTCCCGGCGCCCCGTCGTCCACCCAGGAGAGAAGCGATGTTCACACGCTCGAGGTTCGTTGCCCTCGCGGCGATCACCGCCGCCGTGGTCGCGGTGACGGCGCTTCCGGGCGCCGGCGCGGCCCGCACCCGGACACCCCGCTGGGCGTCGGCCACGGAGATCCAGCACGTGCTCCTGATCTCGGTCGACGGCCTGCACGAGTCCGACCTGCGCTGGTACGTACGCCACCACCCGCGCTCCGAGCTCGCCGCGCTGAGCGCCGGCGGCGCCGACTACACGCACGCGCTGACGCCGATCCCGTCGGACTCCTTCCCCGGGATGATCGGACAGGTCACCGGCGGGGACCCGCGCACGACCGGCGTCTACTACGACGCCGAGTACGACCACGACCTCCTGCCCGCGGGCACCACCTCGTGCCCGCGCGGAGCCCCGACCGGTGCCCCGGTGACCTTCGACGAGTCGATCGACAAGGACTCGACGGCGCTCGACGCCGGCCAGGGCCTCGGCGGCCTGCCCGCCGGCATCCTGAACATGACCGGCGACCCGACGCCA
Source organism: Solirubrobacterales bacterium (assembly GCA_019240115.1). Taxonomy (GTDB): domain Bacteria; phylum Actinomycetota; class Thermoleophilia; order Solirubrobacterales; family Solirubrobacteraceae; genus Palsa-465. Next base: position 46,629 of record JAFAYV010000011.1, read on the forward strand.
CTGATCAACCCGGCCCGGCTGCCCGTCGACCCGAGCACCTGCAAGCCGGTGTATCCCCACCAGTACCTGCAGGTCAACACGATCTTCAACGTCGCCCACGACCATGGCCTGCTGACCGCGTGGTCGGACAAGCACCCGGCCTATGAGATCCTCGACGGCCCCGAGGGCGACGGCGTCGACGACCTGTTCACGCCCGAGATCGCCTCCGACGCGATCGGCTACCCGTCGGGCGACGACTGGACCTCGGACAACGCGGCCACGATGCAGTACGACTCCTACAAGGTCCACGCGATCCTGAACGAGATCGACGGCGACGACCACAGCGGCACGCGCCGGGTGGGCGTGCCGGCGATCTTCGGGATGAACTTCCAGACGATCTCGACCGCGCAGAAGCTGCCAAGCTCGGACGGGCTGACCGGCGGCTACGAGCCGGGCACCCACTTTCCCGGTCCGCTGCTGCAGCGAGCGCTCGGCTACCTCGACGATCAGTTGGCCGCGATGGTCTCCGAACTGAAGGCCCGCGGCCTGGCCGGCTCCACCGCGATCATCATCTCGGCCAAGCACGGCCAGTCGCCCGAGGATCCCGACGACCTCACCCGGATCGACGACGGCCCGATCATCGACGCCATCAACGCGGCGTGGAAGCAATCCCATCCGACCGCCCCCGCCCTGGTCGCGGCGTCGACGAACGACGACGCGATCATGATGTGGCTCTCGGACCGCTCTCCGGCCGCCACCTCGTTCGTCGCCGACTACCTGACGTCGCACTCGGCCACCGGCAATACGATCACCAGCGGCTCGCGGACGCTGGATCACTCCGGCCTGAGCGCCGTGTACGCCGGCGCCGCCGCGGCGCGGTACTTCGGCGTGCCGGCGTCCGACCCGCGTCACCCGGACGTCTGGGGGGTGGTCCAGCACGGCGTCGTGTACACCGGCGCCACGAAGAAGATCGCCGAGCACGGCGGGGCCGACCCCGAGGACCGGCACGTGGCGCTGCTCGTCGACGCGCCCGGGGCCGTGTCGCCGGGCGTGTTCGACGATCGTCTGGAGACGACCTCGATCGCGCCGACGATCCTGCGGTTGCTCGGCCTGGACCCGAACGCCCTGGAGGCCGTGCGCGAGCAGGGCACGCCGGTGCTCCCCGGAGTCCGCTGACCGTGCCAGCGCGCCCGGCGCCTCAGCTGAGCAGGCCGAGCCGCTGCGCGCGCTGGACCGCCTCGGTGCGGTTGCGAACGCCGAGCTTGCGGTAGACGGCGCTCGAGTGCTCCTTGACCGTGTGGCGCGAGAGGTGCAGGTGCTCGCCGATCTCGGGATTGGTCGCGCCCGAGGCCATCAGCTCGAGCACCGCGCGCTCGCGCTCGGAGAGGCCGAGCGCGCCCGGGGAATCGACGCGCGCCACCGGGCGCTCGAACACGGTCCGCCCGAGCCCGACGAGCCGCACCGCGCCGGCGATCCGCCCGGCCGGCCAGTCCTTGTAGGCGAAGCCCGAGGCGCCGGCGGCCCGCGCGGCGCGCGGGGAGATCTCCCCCGCCCCGCTGAACAGCAGGACCCGGGTGGCGGGCTCGGCGGTGCGCAGGCGCTCGCACACCTCCGCGCCCGACTCCTCGCCGATGAACAGGTCGACGAGGGCGACGTGCGGCCGGTAGCGGACCGCGAGCTCGAGCGCCTCGGCGCCCGAGTGCGCCGACAGGCAGCGCTCGACCCACGTCTGCTGGCTGAGCATGAGGCGAAACCCCCAGTGCACGACGTCGTGATCGTCGACGACGAGCACCCGGAGGCGCTTCGGGCTGCGCTCGGCGGCCGCGGTCAGGTCGGCGTCAGTCGTCCCCATGCGCAACCACCAGACGCACCTGCCAGTTGCCTTCGGCGCGTTCGCCGAACTCGATCACGCCGCCCGACTGCAGCGCCTCGAGCGCCGCCAACCGCAGGCCCATCCCGGCCCGGCGGCGGCCCTCGCGGACGCCGTCGTTGACCACCTCCATCCAGAACGCGCCGTCGGCCCGCCCCGTGCGCACGCTGACGCGCGTGGGCGCGGCGTGCTTGTGGGTGTTGCGCACCGCCTCGATCAGCACCGACTGGGCGAGCGGCTGAAGCGTCGGCGGGACGTCCCCGGCGTCGCCCTGCTCGAGCGCGAGCCCGAGGTCGGGATGCATCCGGGCCAGGCGCTGGACCTCGGCGGTCAGCGTCGTCTGGGTGGCGCGCGGGGCGCGGCCGAGCGGGCGCTGGAGCGCCGAGCGCAGCTCGGTCAACGCCGCCTGGGTCTCGACCGCGCAGCGCGTCCGCGCGCCCGCGGGCAGGTCGCCCTCGCCGTCGAGCGCCATCGAGACGCCGAACAGCCGCTGGATCACCCCCTCGTGGATCTCGCGCGCGAGGTCGATCCGCTGCTCGAGCTGGCTGGCACGCTCGAACTGGGTCGAGACGCTGCGCGCTACCGAGGCGAGCGCCGCCGCCTTGCCGAGCGTCCACAGCAGCCGCCGGTCGGCCTGATCCAGCGGCGGCTGGGAGAGGAGCCGGTCGGCGAGGATCACCCCCAGCTCGCGGCCGGCGGCCGCCATCGGCGCGCACACCAGGCGCGCCGGCTCGGAGACGACGGCCGCGAACTCCTCGGGGACCTGGGCGCCGAGGTCGCCGACGACCTCGACCACCCGATCGGTCCGCAGCGCGTCGGCCGCGAAGCGCGCCGATTCGACGGTCAGGTAGACGCCGGCGAAGCGCTCGATGTCCATGCCGTGGACCCCCGCGGCGCGGACGCGGCGATCGGCGCTGTCGTAGCGGAAGATGACCGCGCGACGCATGCGCGCCAGCCGGCACACGGCCTCACACAGCCGGTCGTAGAAGCCGTCGGCGCTCGCGCCGGCCTCCGACTGGGCGAGCACGTCGACGAACAGCTCGAGCGCCTCGATGCCGAGGCCCGCGCGCTCGTCGACGCCGGCGCTCACCGCGGGCTGCTCGTCGACGCCGGCGCTCACCGCGGGCTCAGACCATCAGGCCGAGGCGCAACGCCTGCTCGGGCGCCAGGTACACGCGCCAGCGCTGGTGGCAGGACGAGCAACGGCATCGGACCGAGGGATCGTATCCCCGCAGGCTCGCCTCCCACCGGACGCTCCCCGAGTGCAGGCACACCGGGCACGCGAGCGAGGCGACGACGAGCGCGTCGGGGTCGTGCGGCGAGAAGCGCGCGATGTCGCCCAGCATCGCTGTGTCAGGCCGCGAACGCGTTGGCGCGGGCGATCGGCCGCTTGCCCCAGCGGCTGCGCGTGGCGAAGTCCAGCAGCCGGTCGAGGTATTCGCCGAGCGGCGAGGCGCGGATCCCGCGCGGCTCGAGCTCGGCGCGCGTTGCCTCGGAATCGAAGACCGCGCGCAGCGACAGATACGGGTAATAGGCCGCGCCGGCGCGGCGCGCCGAGGCCTCGGCGCCCTCGGCGGGCTGCGCCGCGAACTCGGCAGGGGGGATCGCCTCCGGCACCGGTCGGCGGAAGTACCGCGCCGCCTGACCCGCGATCTCGCCGATCGTCGCGACGTGCGGGCCGGCGGTCAGGTGGTAGGTGCGCCCCGCTCGCCCCGCCGAGTCGCACAGCGCATAGACCGCATCGGCGACGTAGTCGATCGAGACGACGTCCAGCGGCGACGTCGGGTACGCCGGGATCGCGGTGAGCAGGCCCTGGGCGATCGCGCGCAGCGGCCAGTAGAGGACGTTGAACGCCGCCGTCCAGCCGTTCGTCCGGTGCCCGACGACGATGCTCGGGCGCAGGATCGTGGCGGGCAGGTGGGGGTGGCGGCGCACGAGGTGCTCGGCCTCGAACTTGGAGCGCTCGTAGGAGTTGTGAAAGCCCTGGCCGACGTCGTGGTCGCGCTCGGAGAAGCCGCCGCAGTGGTCGCCCGCGACGTAGGCGGTCGAGACGTGCCCGTAGCGGTCCAGGCCGCCGCGGCGCTGGGCGAGCTCGGCGAGCTCGAGCACCCGGCGCGTGCCCTCGAGGTTGATCGACCGCGCCTCGTGCAGGGGCAGGGTGAACGAGACCGAGGCGGCGCAGTGCACGATCGTGCTGACCCGGGCGGCGATGCGCTCGCGGACGCCGAGGGGGAGCCCGAGGCCGGGCGCGGTCAGGTCGGCGGGCACGGCCGCGACACGGCCGCGGTGCTGGCGGGCGCGGCCGGCGAAGAGGTTCTCGAGCACCTCGTCGACGCGGGCGTCCGCCTCCCGGGCATCGGCGGCACGCACGAGCGCGACCACGCCACGTTCGGTCCGCTCCAGGTAGCGCGCCAGCAGCTCCATCCCGACGAAGCCGGTCGCGCCCGTCAGGAGCACGTCCCCGCCCGCCGCGGCGGGCCTCATCTCGCGCCCCCCAGCGAGCGCAGCGCCCACGCGAGGCGCGCGCGGGTGTCGACCGGCTCGATCAGCTCGTCGACGTAGCCGCTGGCGGCGGCGACCTGCGAGCGCAGCTGGGACTCGGCGTAGTGCCGCGCCAGGCGGTCGCGCTCGGCCTCGGGGTCCTCGGCGAGCGCGAGCTCGCGCCGGTGGATGACACCGACCGCGGGCCGCGCGCCCATGACGCCGATCTCGGCGTTGCGCCAGGCGAAGACGTAGTCGGCGCCGAGGTCCTTCGAGTTCATCGTGATGAACGCGCCGCCGAAGGCCTTGCGCAGGATGACGGTCAGCCGCGGCACGCGCGCCTGCGCGAACGCGTGCACGAGGCTCGCGCCGTGGCGGATGACCCCCGCCCCCTCCTGCTTGGTCCCGGGCATGTAGCCGGGCGTGTCGACGAGCGCGAGCAGCGGGATCCCGAACGCGTCGCACTTGGAGACGAAGCGGGCGCCCTTCTCCGAGCTCGCCGCGTCGAGCACCCCGCCAAGGTAGCGAGGCTGGTTGGCGATCACCCCGACCGTACGGCCCTCGATCCGCGCGAGCCCGGTGACGAGGTTGCGCGCCCAGGCGGCCGAGATCTCGAGCAGCTCGCCGCCGTCGACGAGCGCCGCGATGACGTCGCGGACGTCGTACACGCGCCGAGACTCGGCGGGCACGACCGCGCCCGGGTCGAGCGGGCCGCCGGCGCGACGCGGCGCGAGCAGCGGAGCCGGGGCGTCGCGGTGGCTGGGCAGATATCCGAGCAGGTCGCGCGCGAGACGGGCCGCGTCGAGGTCGTCGGCGGCGACGAAGTGACAGACGCCGTTGCGACCGTGAACGCGGGTGCCGCCCAGTTCGCCGGCCTGCACCTCCTCGCCGAGCGCCTCGCGCACGACGCCAGGGCCGGTGAGGAACATGCTCGACTCCTCGGTCATCACGACCCAGTCGGTCAGCGCGGGCGCGTAGGCCCCGCCGCCCGCCGACAGGCCGGTGACGATCGAGATCTGCGGGACCTGGCCCGACAGCTGCACCGTGCGGCGGAAGATCCGGCCGTAGCCACCGAGGGCGGCGACGCCCTCCTGCATGCGCGCGCCGCCCGAGGAGTGCCAGCCGACCACCGGGGCGCGGCCGCGAGCCGCGAGCTCGAGCACGCGCCCGATCGTCTCGGCGTGCGCCTCGCCGAGCGAGCCGCCGGCGAAGCTCGCGTCCTGGGCGTAGCAGAACACGGGGCGGCCGTCGACGCTGCCCGAGCCGCCGAGGACGCCGTCGCCGCAGCGCGCCCTGGCGCCCATCGCGGTCGAGACGACCTCGGAGCGGATCAGCTGCAGCGAACCGGGGTCACAGAGCATCTCGAGCCGGTGAAGCGGCGTTCCGCCCGCCCTGACGACCGCCTCGGGCGGTGCGGCCAGCGCGGTCACGGCCGGCCCCACTCGATGACGGTCGCGCCCCAGGTGAAGCCGGCGCCGAAGGCGCCGAGAAGCACGCGATCGCCGGGCGCGAGCACGCCCTCGCGCTCGCCGTAGGACAGCGCCAGCGGCAGCGTGGCCGCGACCGTGTTGCCGTACTCGCCGATGCAGTCGAGCACGCGCTCGGTGCCGATCCCGAGCCGCTCGCCGACCGCGGCGAGGATCCGACCGTTGGCCTGGTGGTAGACGAACAGGTCGATGTCGGCGAGCCCGAGGCCGGCCGCGCTCACCGCCTGCAGCGTCGACTCGCTCAGCGTTGCCACCGCCTCACGGAAGGTGTCGTGGCCGAGCATGCGGATCTTGTAGTCATCGCGCGGGACGCGGATGTGCCGGGCGCCGGCGCCGTCGGCACCGAGGACGACCGGGCCGATCCGGCCGCGGCCCGCGGTCGCCTCGAGCACGACCGCGCCGGCTCCGTCGGCGAACACCGCCGCGGTGCCGCGATCGTCGGGATCGATGAGCCGCGAGACGAGATCGGCGCCGACGATCACGGCGGCGCGAGCGCGCCCGGCCTCGATCTGACCCGCGCCGACCGCGAGCGCCGAGAGGAAGCCGGTGCAGGCCGACCCGACGTCGAAGGCGCCGGCGCGCGTCGCGCCGAGCGCGTGGGCGACGAGCGGCGCGGCCGCGGGCATCAGCTCGTCGGGGGTGGTGGTGGCGACGATGACCAGGTCGACGTCCTGCGGCGCCACCTCGGCGCGCTGCAGCGCCATGCGCGCGGCCGCCGCCGCGTGGGCGTCGAGCCGCTCCTCGGGACCCGCGATGTGGCGCGTCCGGATCCCGGTGCGCCGGACGATCCAGTCGGGCGCGACGCCGAAGCGAGCCTCGATCTCGGCGTTGGCGACGACGCGCTCGGGGACGCTGATGCCGACCGAGGCCGCGACGACGCCCGGACGCCTGCCCGTCGACGGGGCCGAGGCGAGACGCGGATCGCTGCGCAGACCGGTGGCCACGGCGCCTACCTCACGCGACCGGCGCTCGGGATGCGAGCCACCCGCGGACAAGTCCCCCCAAACGGGGGGGCGACCATCCGCCGCGCTCGCCGGGCGCCCGAGGAGGAGGGCGCCCGGCGAACGGCCCGAGGAGTGATATGCGAAGTGAGCCGCGATCATGTGGTGCAGTCGTGAAACTGCTGCCACTGGTACGCGACAGCGCGACCGCGGTTACTCGCCGCCGCCGAGCGCCCGGTCGAGGTTGTAGGCGGCGGAGATGAGCGAGAAGTGCGTGAACGCCTGCGGGAAGTTGCCGCGCTGCTCGCCGGTGGCCGAGATCTGCTCGGCGTAGAGGCCGAGATGGTTGGCGTAGGTGAACATCTTCTCGAGCGCCAGGCGGGCGTCCTGGAGGCGACCGACGCGCGTCAGCGCCTCGACGTACCAGAAGGAGCACATCGAAAATGTCCCCTCGTCCCCGGCGACGCCGTCGGAGACGGCATCGTCGTAGCGGTAGACGAGCGTGTCGGCGACGAGCTCTGACTCGATCGCGGCGAGCGTCGACCGGAACCGGGGCTCGGCGGGGGAGCAGAACTTGACCATCGGCATCAGCAGCAGCGCCGCGTCGAGCCTCCCGTCGTCGAGGCGGCCGACGAACGCCGCGCGGTTCTCGTCGTAGCCCTCCTCGACGATCTGGGAGTAGATCTCGTCGCGGACCCGCGACCAGCCGACGACGTCGGCGGGCAGGCCCCGCGTGCGCGCCACGCGGATCATCCGCTCGAACGCGACCCAGCACATGAGCCGCGAGAACGTGTGTCGCCGGGATTCGGAGCGCGTCTCCCAGATCCCGGCGTCGGGCTCGTCCCAGTGCTCGGCCAGCCAGTCGAGGATCCCCGAGAGCTGCATCCAGGTGTCGTGGGAGATCGGGGCGCCGTACTTGTCGTAGAGGTAGATCGAGTCGATCAGCTCGCCGTAGATGTCGAGCTGCAGCTGGCGAGCCGCGTCGTTGCCGACGCGTACCGGGCGCGATCCGCGGTGGCCGTCGAGGTGGTCGAGCCGGACCTCGCGCAGCTCGGGGTCGCCGTCGATCCGGTACATGACCTGCAGCGGCCCCGCCTTCCCGCCGCCGGCGTCATCGGCGAGACGCTCGGCCGTCCAGGCGTTGAACGCCTTGGCCTCCGCGGTGAAGCCGAGCCGGATCAGGGCGTAGACCGTGAAGGCGGCGTCGCGCATCCACACGTAGCGGTAGTCCCAGTTGCGCTCGCCGCCGAGCTCCTCGGGCAGCCCGGCGGTGGGGGCGGCGACGATCGCGCCCGTCGGCAGGTAGGTCAGCAGCTTCAGGGTCAGCGCGCTGCGGTTGACCATCTCGCGCCAGCGGCCGGTGTAGCTGGACCCGGCGAGCCAGTCGCGCCAGTAGGCGACGGTGTCGTCGAACATCGCGGTCGCGGCGGCCCCGAGGTGACAGTCGGGGTCGGCGACGTCGTCGACGTGCAGGACGAACGTCGCCGATTGGCCCTCGCGCACGTCGATCTCCGCGTGGACGTCGCCGCGCTCGGTGCGTAGAGCGACCTCGGCGAACAGGGTGAGCTTGAGCTCGTCGGTAGCCAGCACGACGCCGTCTCGGTTGCGCCGGGTCCGATGGGCCGCCCGCCCGTAATCGAACCGCGCGCACAGCTCGGAGCGCAGCCGCATCCGCCCCCGCACGCAGCTGACGCGGCGGACGAGGCGCTCGTGCTCGGAGACCGGCATGAAGTCCTGGATCTCGACGACGCCGGCGGTGGTCATGAAGCGGGTGGTGAGCACGTTGGAGTCGGGGAAGTAGAACTGCGCCACGCGCGGCTCCTCGTCCGCGGGCGCGATCCGCCAGTGGCCGCCGCGCTCGGAGTCGACGATCGCCCCGAACACGCTCGGCGCGTCGAAACGCGCCGGGCAGAACCAGTCGATCGTCCCGTCGCGGGCGACGAGCGCGGCGGTGCGCAGATCGCCGATCATCCCGTGATCGGCGATCGCGGCTTGGGCGCGGGGCGGGGGCATGCCTGGGCGCGGGGTTACCCGATCGCGGCGATCCCAAGTCCCGGGGGCCAGCCGCTACGCTGCGTCGCGATGGCCGAGGACGACCCCACCCAGCCCAACCCGGAGAAGGATCCCGACGACTGGGTGACCGGCGAGGAGCCCGCCACCGGACCCCAGCTCTCCTACCTGGCGACGCTCGCCCAGCAGGCGGGCCAGGATCTCCCCGACAAGCTCACCAAGGCGCAGGCCTCCAAGCTCATCGACGAGCTGCAGTCGCGCACGGGGCGCGGCGCGGCCTAGGGTCGGCGGGCGGGCCGCCCGCCAGCTCGTCGATCAGCGCCGTCGATAGCCTCGATGAGGTGACGATGCCCGACGAGACCTCGGCGCCCCCGGCGGCGGCGCGCCCCGGGCCGGACGCGACCACCGCGCAGGACTTCGCTCGCTTCGGACCCGTGCACCTCGACGTGACCGACGCCGGACGCTCGCTGCGCTTCTGGCGCGACGTCGTCGGCCTGTCGCTCCGCCAGCAGGAGCCCGGCGGGATCTCGCTCGGCGTCGCCGACGCCGAGCTCGTCGTCCTGCATCCCGGCGCGGTCCGCCCGGCGGCACGCGGCCACAGCGGTCTGTATCACCTCGCGATCCATCTCCCGAGCGAGGCCGAGTTCGCTCGGGTGCTCGGCCGGCTGATGACCGAGCGCTATCCGAACTCGCCGACCGATCACGTGATGCACTGGGCGACGTATCTCGACGACCCCGACGGGATCGGCCTCGAGCTGAGCTTCGAGACGCTCGACCGCTTCGACCGCTACGTCGTCAACCACGGCTTCCCCGCGGTGGTCGATGCGCGCGGCCGGCTGCGGCGCGGCACCGATCGACTCGACCTGCACGAGGTCTTCGCCCATCTGCCCGACGACGATCTCGCGCGCCCACTGCCCGCCGGCACCCGGATCGGGCACCTCCACCTGCACGTCGGCGACATCCCGGCCGCGCTGCGCTTCTACGCGGCGATCGGCTTCACCCCGAATGAGAACTGGGAGCGGGTCGGGATGGGCGACATGAGCGCCGGCGGCAGCTTCCCCCACCGGCTGGCGCTCAACACCTGGGAGGGGCCCGGCGCTTCCCCGCCTCCCCAGGGCACCGCCGGCCTGCGCCACGGGGTGCTGCGCCTCGGCGCTCCGACCGCGGTCGCGGCGGCGGCGGCGCGTCTGGCGCTGGCGTCCGACCGCGGCGAGCCGGTGCTCGCCGTCGATCCGTCGGGCAACCGGATCGAGCTCGTCGGCTCGTGAGCGACGCGGGGTTTCCGCCCCGCGAGGGCTACCAGGCGGTCGCGTTCGGAGAGCCGCTCGAGCTCGAGGCGCTGCTCGCCGAGCCCGGGGACGAGTGAGCCGCCCGCTCGGCGCAGCTCTCCGAGCAGAACAGTCGGGTGCGCCCGCCGATCGTGCGCCGCACCGCCCCGTCGCGATCGACGCGCATCCCGCACACCGGATCGGTGACGCCCCGGCGGGCCGTGAGCGTGATGAGCGCGCCGCAGATCGCGGTCGCGACGACGTTGAGAACGAGCTTGTCGTCGAGCTCGATCGAGCCGAAGATGCGCGCCCGGCCCGGGCGCGGGCCGCTCGGGATCGCTCCCAGGAGATCGAAGACGCCGGTGACGATCAGCGCCGCCGCGATCATCGTGACGAGCATCAGCAGCGTGATCCGCGCCGCGAAGCCGGCTCCGTAGTACTTGCGGTAGATGGCGATGATCGGCAGCACGATGAGATCGGCGAACAGGAACGCGAGCACCCCCGAGAAGCCGATCCCGCCCGACCACAGCACCGCCGCCAGCGGCACGTTGCCCACCGAGCAGACGAAGCTCAGCACCGCGATCAGCGGGCCGACGATGGCGCTGCAGATCGCCGGGATCGGCGCCGGCGCGCCGTGCAGGAACAGGGCGCGGTAGAAGCCGTTGGGCAGCTGCGCGGCGAACCCGGCGAGCAGGAAGCCGATCGCGATCTCGCGCCACAGCATCTGCGCGTCACCGCGGAAGTTGTGCGCGACGTCCGACCACGCCCGGACCGAGGTCAGCCGCCGGCGCCACGGCAGCTGGGACTCGAAGGAGCGGTGCTGGTGGCCATCCTGCGCGCCCGCCGCATGCTCGCGCGCCGCCGCCTCGGCGCGCCGGCTCACGAACGCCCGCATGCCGAGCGCCATGAGCCCGATCATCACCACCCCGCCGAGATACTCGGCCGCGGTGAACTGCCAGCCGATCAGCACCCACAGGACGAGGCCGAGCTCCCACACGAGGTTCGTCGAGGCAAACTGGAAGGCGAGCGCGCTCGTCGCCGAGGCGCCCCTGGCGAACAGGGACCGGGCGATCGCCACCGCCGCGTAGGAGCACGACGAGGACGCGGCGCCGAGCGCGGTCGCGCGCCCGGTCGCCCCCGGGCCGCCGTCGCCGAGGGCGCGCTGCACGCGCTCGCGCGGCACCCAGGCCTGGACGATCGCCGAGATCGCGAAGCCGAGCACGAGCGCCCACCAGACCTCCCACGCCATCAGCGCGGCGTCGCGGATCCCGTGCCAGAGCGTACCCATAGGGGGTAACGGTAACGTTGTCGCCATGGAACGCGGCTACACCGCCAGCAAGGACCAGCTCCTCGCCCGCCTGAGACGCATCGAGGGCCAGATCCGGGGCATCGAGGGCATGGTCGAGCAGGACCGCTACTGCATCGACGTGCTGACCCAGATCTCCGCCGCGCGCGCCGCGCTGGACAAGGTCGCGCTCGGGCTGCTCGACGACCACGCCCACCACTGCGTGGTCGGCGCCGCGTCGGCCGCGCAGCGCGACGCCCGGACCGCCGAGCTGATGGACGCCGTTGGCCGGCTCATGCGCCGCGGCTGACCCCGGACTCGACCCGGGCGGCTCACGCGAACGGCGGCCGCTCACGCATGCACTAGCGCACGAGCCGCTCGTACAGCGCGTCGAGCGTCACGGCGGGCTCCCGACAGAGCCCGGTGTGAACCTCGGAGGGCTGGACGATCGTGCTCGACGGCGCCGCCACCCAGCCGAAGCGCTCCGAGGCCGGCAGTCGGGACACCGGTCCTGCGCCCGGCGATGCGTCGAGGACGCGGACGACCGCGTCGAGATGGTCGGCGAGCTCGAGCATCGGCAGCTCGGGATCGAGCGCGGCCAGCCGCGCGTGGTGCAGGCCGACCCGCGCCCCGAGGAAGTCGCGCTGGCGGCAGAACAGCACGACGCCGACGTTGATCCGCTCGCCGCGCTCGGCGTTGGGCACCACCTGGAGGACGAGGTAGCTGAAGGGGCTGGTCTCAGGCGTCGGCGCGGGCACGCTCGGCCTCCTGCACGAACCCGCCGTCCGACAGACGCCGGGTCAGGTAGTGGACGTAGGCGGCGGGCTCGTCGCCGCCGGCGAGCCACCCGTCGGGGACGAGCGCGACCGCGGCGGCCACGGCGTCGCCCCCCAGGCGCTCCCGCAGCCGCCGGTCGGCGTCGGCGATGCGACCCGCGACCGGCAGGAGCACGTGCTCGGCGATCGCCGGGAACGGCCGGGCCGCGTCGGCGACCGGCTCCAGTCCGCGATGCTGCAGGTACAGCGCCGCGCCGTGGTCGATCAGCCACAGCCGGTCGTGCCAGATCAGCAGGTTGGGGTTGCGCGGCGTGCGGTCGACGTTCGTCGTCAGCGCGTCGAGCCACACCAGCTCGGCGGCGAGCTCGGGACTCGGCTGCCAGCCGCCGGCGGGCAGGTAGGGCAGCGCCTCGGGCAGGAAGTCGACGCCGAGATTGAGCCCGTCTGAGCCGACGATCAGCGCCTGGATCTCGGGATCGGGCTCGGCGGCACCGAGGCGCGGGTCGATCACCGCGGTGACGAGCTCGGGCACGAGCAGCCCCGCGGCGCGCGCCAGCTCGCCGACGATCACCTCGGCGACGAGGGCTCGCAGCCCCTGGCCGGCCCCACGGAACTTGAGCACGTAGAGCCCGTCGTCATCGGCCTCGACGAGCCCGGGCAGAGAGCCCCCCTCGCGCAGCGCCGTCACGTACCGCGTGGCGGTCACGGATCTCAGCGGCATGCGCGGCCTTTCTACCATCCAGCGGCATGCTCCTGTCCGTCCTGGACCAGACTCCGATCCCCGAGGGCGCGACGGGCGCGCAGGCGCTGCGCAACACGATCGACCTCGCGCGGCTCGCCGACGAGCTCGGCTATCACCGCTACTGGGTATCCGAGCACCACGGCGGCGCGATGCTCGCCGGCCCGAGCCCCGAGGTGCTGATCGGCCCGATCGCGTCGGCCACCGAGCACATCCGGGTCGGCTCCGGCGGCGTGATGCTCCCGCACTACAGCCCGCTGAAGGTCGCCGAGTCGTTCACCATCCTCGCGGGGCTGTTCCCGGGGCGGGTCGACCTCGGGATCGGACGCGCCGCGGGCACCGACCCGCTGACCACCTTCGCGCTGCAGCGCGATCGCCGCCAGGCCGCCCCCGACGACTTCCCCCAGCAGCTGGCCGAGCTGCTCGCCTACTTCGAGGACGACCTCCCCGAGGACCATCCCTTCCGCCATCTCGCGACCGCGCTGCCGGGGCTGCCCGAGCTGCCCGTGCCGTGGCTGCTCGGCTCCTCGGAGCAGAGCGCGGTCTGGGCGGGCAACCTCGGCCTCCCCTATTCGTTCGCCGACTTCATCAACTCCGACGGCGCGCGGCTGGTCAAGGTCTACCGCGAGCGCTTCGAGGCCGCGCGTGAGCTGCGGGCTCCCCGGACCTCGGTCGCGGCCACCGTCATCTGCGCTCCCTCGGACGACGAGGCGCGCTACCTGGCGACCTCGAGCCGGATGGCGTTCGCGCTCCTGCGCCGCGGCACGCTGATCGCCATCCCGACCCCCGAGCGCGCCGAGGCGTTCCTGGCTTCCGATCCCCGCGCGGGCAACCGCGTCTCGCCGCGACGCGCGATCGTCGGCTCGCCCGCGACGGTCCGCGCCGGCATCGAGGAGCTCGCCTCCGAGTACCAGGCCGACGAGGTCATCGCGGTGACGATCGTCCACGACCATGCCGCGCGGCGCCGCTCCTACGAGCTGCTCGCCGACGCCATGGGCCTGCAGCCGCGCTCGCTCGCCGCCGCGACCGCCTAGCGCCGTCGTCCGAGCGTCCCGCCGGCCGGGCCGGTCGACCTCGCGGCCTCGGGGCACCTCTCCCATGGCGTGGCACTGCCCGATCGGGCCAACGAAACGCGCTCCGGGGGGCTGCCCGAGGCCAGCCGCCGGTGATGGCGACGGCCGCGGCCGATCCCGGGTAGGATGCCGCCACCGATGTCGAGGTGGGTGTACGACTTTGCCGACGGCTCCAAGGACATGCGGGAGCTGTTGGGAGGCAAGGGGGCGAACGTCGCGGAGATGACGCGGGTGCTCGGGCCCGACCGCGTGCCGGCCGGGTTCACGATCACCACCGAGGCCTGCGTCGAGTACATGAACGCCGACCAGTCCGAGCCCGAGGGGATGTCCGAGCAGGTCGCCGACGCGCTCGACCGCCTCCAGGAGCAGGCCGGCAAGACGCTCGGCGACCGCGACGATCCGCTGCTCGTGTCGGTCCGCTCGGGCGCGCGCGAGTCGATGCCCGGGATGCTCGACACGGTGCTCAACCTCGGCCTCAACGACGAGTCGGTGCTCGGCCTGGCCAAGACGACCGACAACGAGCGCTTCGCCTGGGATTCCTACCGCCGCTTCGTGCAGATGTTCGGCAACGTCTCCCGCGGCATCCCCGGCGAGAGCTTCGAGGACGCGATCAAGGCCGCCAAGCAGGCGCGCGACGTCACCGAGGACACCGAGCTCGACGCCGACGCGCTGAAGGAGCTGACCGAGACCTTCAAGGGCGTCTACCAGGAGGAGACCGGCGACGAGTTCCCGCAGGACCCCCAGGAGCAGCTGCGGCTGGCGATCCGGGCGGTGTTCGACTCCTGGACGGGCAAGCGCGCGGTCGAGTACCGCCGCCAGAACCGGATCCCCGACGAGTGGGGCACCGCGGTCAACGTCCAGCAGATGGTCTTCGGCAACAAGGGCGACACCTCGGGCTCGGGCGTCGCCTTCTCGCGCGACGAGGTGACCGGCGCTCCCGAGCCGAGCGGCGACTTCTTGCAGAACGCCCAGGGCGAGGACGTCGTCTCGGGCGTGCGCACCCCGCGCGACATCTCCGAGATCAAGGAGTGGATGCCCGAGGTCCACGACCAGCTGATGGAGATCCTGCACTCGCTCGAGGCTCATTACGAGGACATGCAGGACACCGAGTTCACCGTCGAGGACGGGCAGTTGTACATGCTGCAGACGCGCAACGCCAAGCGCCCCGCCCAGGCGGCCGTGCGCTTCGCCGTCGACGCGGTCTCCGAGCAGCTGCTGACGCGCGAGCGGGCGCTGGCCACGATCGACCCGAGCACGCTCGACGCGCTGCTGCACCCGACCTTCGACCCGAAGGCCGAGTTCGACGTGCTCGCCTCCGGGGTCAACGCCTCACCGGGCGCCGCCAAGGGCGAGATCGTCTTCACCGCCGCCGCCGCGGTGGACGCCGCCGAGCAGGGGCGCGACGTCATCCTCGTGCGCCCGTTCACCGATGCCGAGGATGTCGCCGGGTTCTACGCCGCCAAGGGTGTCCTGACCAGCGAGGGCGGCAAGGCCTCGCACGCCGCGTTGGTGGCGCGGGGGATGGGGCTGCCGGCGGTCGTCGGCGCCCAGGCGCTGGCCATCGATCTCGAGTCAAAGACGGTCAGCGTCAACGGGACCGAGCTCTCCGAGGGCGACGCGATCGCGATCGACGGGACCAAGGGGTTCGTGACCACCGACGACGTCCCCCTCGTCGAGGCTCAGGTCAACGAGAACTTCCAGACGGTGCTGCAGTGGGCCGACGAGCTGCGCCGCATGGAGGTGCGCGCCAACGCCGACAACCCCGATGATGCCCGGCGGGCTCGCGAGCTCGGCGCCCAGGGGATCGGGCTGTGCCGCACCGAGCACATGTTCATAGCCGAGGACCGCCAGCCGAAGATGCGGGCGATGATCATGTCCGACACCCACGAGGCGCGGCGCGAGGCATTGGGCGAGCTGCTCCCGCTCCAGCAGGAGGACTTCGAGGGGATCTTCGAGGCGATGGCCGGCCTGCCGGTGACCGTGCGGCTGCTCGACCCGCCGCTGCACGAGTTCCTGCCCAACGCCGAGGACCTCGCCGCCCAGGTCGAGCGCGCCCGGATCGAGGAGTCCGACGACCTCGAGCGGCTCGAGAAGCTGCTCGCGCGCGTGCACGAGATCGCCGAGGAGAACCCGATGCTCGGGACCCGCGGCTGCCGGCTGGGGATCCTCTACCCCGAGATCTACGAGATGCAGGTCCGCGCGATCATGCGGGCGGCCAAGGCGGCGTCCGAGCCGCCGCACCTCGAGATCATGATCCCGCTCGTCGACTACGAGCAGGAGCTCGAGATCATCCGCGAGCTGGTGACCAGCATCGGCGAGGACGAGGGGCTGACGGTCGGCGACGACTACACCGTGGGCACGATGATCGAGCTGCCCCGCGCGTGCTTCGTCGCCGATCGGATCGCCCGCTTCGCCGACTTCTTCTCCTTCGGCACCAACGACCTGACCCAGACCGCGCTCGGGTTCTCCCGCGACGACGTCGAGTCGGCGTTCGTGCCCACCTACATGGAGCGCAAGATCATCGACCGCAGCCCGTTCGAGACGATCGACAAGCCGGGCGTCGGCTGGCTCGTGCGGCTCGCCTCCTGGGTGGGGCGCGAGGCCCAGCCGGATCTCAAGCTCGGGATCTGCGGCGAGCATGGCGGCGATCCCGAGTCGGTGGTCTTCTTTCACCGGGCCGGCCTGGACTACGTCTCCTGCTCGCCCTACCGGGTGCCGATCGCGCGCATCGCGGCCGCTCAGGCCAACGTGGAGTATCCGGTCGGTCGCTGGGACTGAGACTCGTCCGGGTCGGGGCTGACGAGACCGCGAGCCCACCCCGCGAACGTATACGGTGCAGGGCATGCTCGCCGCCTACGCCACCTCGATCGACGCAGATGACCCGATGGCCGGCCTGGTCATCGGCGACCAGCCCGACCCCGACCCCCCCGCCGGGTGGACGATCGTCACCGTCCGCGCGGCCTCGCTCAACCACCACGACGTCTGGTCGCTGCGCGGGACCGGCCTGACCGAGGAGCAGCTGCCGATGATCCTCGGCTGCGACGCCGCCGGCGTCGACCCCGAGGGCAACGAGGTCGTCGTGCACTCGGTGATCACCCAGGACGCCTGGCGCGGCGACGAGACGCTCGACCCGCGTCGCGCGCTGCTCTCCGAGGGCCATCCCGGGACCCTCGCCGAGAAGGTCGCGGTCCCGACGCGCAACCTCGTCAACAAGCCCCCGGAGCTCTCGTTCGAGCACGCCGCCTGCCTGCCGACGGCGTGGCTGACCGCCTACCGGATGCTATTCACCCGCGGCGGCGTGACGCCGGGGATGACCGTGCTCGTGCAGGGCGCCGGCGGCGGTGTGGCCAGCGCGCTGACGATGCTCGGCCGGGCCGCGGGAGCTCGGGTGTGGGTGACGAGCCGCACCGAGGACAAGCGCGCGCGGGCACTTGAGCTCGGCGCCGACCAGGCCTTCGAGTCCGGTGAGCGCCTGCCCGAGCGCGTCGACGCGGTGATGGAGACCGTTGGCGAGGCGACCTGGAAGCACTCGATCCAATCGCTGAAGCCCGGCGGCACGCTTGTCGTCTCGGGGGTGACCTCGGGCGCCGCGCCGCCGGCGCAGCTGACGCGGGTGTT
Organism: Solirubrobacterales bacterium; assembly: GCA_019240115.1. Lineage (GTDB taxonomy): Bacteria > Actinomycetota > Thermoleophilia > Solirubrobacterales > Solirubrobacteraceae > Palsa-465. Next base: position 64,156 of record JAFAYV010000011.1, read on the forward strand.
CTTCCTGCAGCTGTCGGTCGTCGGCTCGACGATGGGCACCCGGGACGAGCTCGAGCGCCTCATTCGCTTCTGCCTGGAGCGCGACATCCGCCCACCGATCCACGCGACGATGCCGCTCGCCGACGCGCGCGACGGCTTTCAGGCGATGGTCGACGGCGAGCTCGTCGGCAAGATCGTCTTCACTCCCTGACGCGCAGGGGCGCTAACGCTCGGCGAAGTCGGCGCCGAGCAGGAACGAGGCGTTGATCTCGTCCGCCGGGTCGACGATCCAGCGCCGGTCGCCTCCGGAGAGGATGCGCATATCGCCCGGCTGGGCGGGGGTGCGGTACTCGAGCTCGAGGTCGAGCCGCTCGGGGTCGGCGCCACCGAGCAGCTCCTCCTCCAGGGGCGTCCAATAGGCGGCGTTGTTGATGTGATCGGCGACGTCGGACTCGGCTGCGCGAAACGTCCACGGCCGGACGCGAGCGGTCGCGTCGGGAGGCGGATGGCGCAGGCGAGCGCTGACCCGCGGCGCCGGATAGCGCCCGAAGTAGGTGAGGATCTCGATCTCGGAGACCGGCGAGGGCATGTGGCGCTCGACGTCGAGGTGGACCCAGATCGAGGAGCACTCGACATCGGGCACGGTCTCGCCCTCGCGGACGAGGTCGGTGCCCCGCTCCGCCCACATCCGACCGAGGCCGCTGCAGAAGGTCGTCAGCGTGTAGTGCTCGCCGAAACGCGGGAACCGCTCGACGTGGATCCGCGTCCGGCGCACGACCCATACGGCGACGTCGGCGAGCCCGGCGTCGTCGATGTCGTCCCAGGCGAGGTCCTGAAGCCATCCGGCGAGCGCGTCGAGGCGCAGCCGCCGGCTCGGCGAGCAGTCGGCGAACCCCGGCCGGCGCTGGCGGGCGAACGCCCGGGCCCCGTAGGGCCGAGCCGGCAGTGTGCGTGCGGTCGCCGTCACGCCGACGCGCCGGCGCCGGCTCCCGAGATCGCGGCCCCCTGACCCTCCGTGCCGGCGGGGGTGGACCCGTTGCCCCGGCGCGCGTCCTCGATCGCGCGCCACACGCGCTCGCCGTTGGCCGGCATCGGGAGGTCGCGGACGCCCAGGTACGAGACCGCGTCGAGCACGGCGTTCAGCGTCGCCGGCGTCGAGCCGATCGTGCCCGATTCGCCGATGCCCTTGGCGCCGAGCGGATTGATCGGGGTGGGGGTCTGGATCCGCAGCGATTCGATCATCGGGAACTCGGTCGCGGCCGGAATGCAGTAGGTGACGAAGTTTGCGTTCCCGGGGCTGCCCTGCGCGTCGAAGGTCAGCTCCTCGAACAGCGCCTGGGCGATGCCGGCGGCGACCCCGCCGTGGACCTGGCCCTCGGCGATCATCGGGTTGATGATCGTGCCCGCGTCGTCGACGCACACGACGCGCTGCAGCTCGACCGAGCCCGTCTCGGTGTCGACCTCGACGACGACCACGTGGGCGCCGAACGGGAACGTCGGCTGCGAGGCCTGAAACTCGGACTCGATGCTCAGCTCCCCGAGGCGGCCCGACTCGGCGAGGCGAGCCGCCAGCTCGCCCCAGGGCAGCGACGGGCTGGGGGCGCCGGTGACGTGGAACACGCCCGCGCCGAGGTCGAGCACCATGTCGCGCGGGTCGGCCTCGAGCTGCTCGGCCGCGAGCTCCTTGGCCTTCTCGACGAGCTCCACGGAGGCCTGGCGCGCCGCGACGCCGCCGAGCTGGGTCGACTTCGAGCCGTAGGTGCCGGTGCCCCGGGCCACCCGATCGGTATCGCCCTTGACGACGGTGATCCGCGCCACCGGAATGCCGAGCTGCTCGGAGGCGATCTGGGCGAACGTCGTCTCGTGTCCCTGGCCGTGCGAGAACGACCCCGTCTTGACGATCGCGTCGCCCTCGGGGGTGATCTCGGCGGCGCCGAACTCGGTCTCGGGGAAGCCGGCGGTGATCTCGACGTAGGCGCTCATCCCGATGCCGAGCGCGAGCGACTCGCCGGCCTCGCGGCGGCGGGCCTGCTCGGCGCGCAGCTCGTCGTAGCCGACCGCGGCAAGCGCCGTGTCGAGCGCGCGCCCGTAGTCCCCGATGTCGTAGACCGCGCCCGTCGAGGTCGTGTAGGGAAAGCTGTCGGCGCCGATGAAGTTGCGCTTGCGCACCTGCACGGGATCGAGGCCGACGTCCGCGGCGAACAGCTCGATCGCGCGCTCGAGGATCTGTGTCGCCTCGGGCCGGCCGGCGCCGCGCAGCGCGGCCGTCGGCGTGGTGTTCGTCGCGACCGAGTCAAAGCGCACCTGGACGTTGGGGATCGCGTAGACGCCGGAGGCCATCGTCCGGGTCAGCGTCGGCAGGATCGCCCCCACCGACGGATAGGCGCCGGCGTCCTGCAGCAGGCGCAGGTAGAGGCTGTGGATGCGGCCCTCGCGGTCGCCGCCGACCCGGAACTCGGCCTCCTGCGCGCGGCCGTGGCCCATCGCGACCATGTGCTCGGAGCGCGTCTCGGTCCAGCGCACCGGCCGCCCGGTGCGCATCGCCAGCCAGCAGACGAGGACGTCCTCGACGAGCAGCCCCTTGCCGCCGAAGCCGCCGCCGACGTCGGGCGCGATCACCTGCACGCGCTCGGGCTCCAGCCCCAGGGCCGCGGCGAGGCGATCGCGGTCCTGATGCGGGGTCTGGGTGCACAGCCAGGCGACGATCCGCCCGTCGACAAAGCGCGCGGCGGCCGACCGCGGCTCGATCGGCGCGACGTGGATCCGCTGGCTTTTGACCGCGCCCTCGGTGATCACCTCGCAGTTGGCGAACAGGCTCGCGTCGGGCTCCTGCGGACCGTCGGCGAGCGCGAGGTTGGTCCCGAGCTCCTCGAACAGGACCGTCTCGTCGCGCAGTGCGTCGGCCGGCTCGATCACGACCGGCAGCGGGTCGAACTCGGCGAAGACCAGCTCGGAGCCGTCGGCGGCCTGCTCCCGCGTCTCCCCCAGCACCACCGCGTAGATATCGCCGACGAAGCGAACCTTGTCGCGGGCCACCGGCGGACGGGCCATGCCCTCGGGAACGCCGGGGAACGGCGCGCCGAGCGGCTCGAGATCGATGTCGGCGGCGGTCAGGATCTGGACGCCGGGCATCTCGGCGGCCTCCGACGCGTCGATCTCGGTGATCGTGGCGTGAGCCAGGTCACAGCGCACGAACACCGCGTGCAGCGCGCCTTCGAGATCGAGGTCGTCGACGTAGTTGCCCTTGCCGGTGATGAACCGCGGGTCCTCGCGGCGGCGAACGCGTTGCCCGATCATGCTCTCTCCCTCCTCATGGCGTCAAGGATCCAGGTGATGAACACGCCCTGGAACGGGATCCGCGCCCACAGGGCGGGGGTGCCGCCGGGCACGCGCGGATAGTCGTCGGGGTGCAGAGCCATGTCCACATGGACCGGAACTACCCCGATCATCGTGGCGATCAGCAAGAGCCCGGCCGGGCGCCGGCGGGCCGCCGACAGCATCCCCGCGCCGCCGACGGCCTCGGTGACGCCGGTGGCGTAGATCATCGCGTCGTGCGCCGGGACCCATGACGGCATGATCTTCCGATATGTCGACGGGGTGATGAAGTGCATGACCCCCGCCAGGATGTAGAACGGCCCGACGAGCTGGCGGAGGATGCGCATCGAAGCGCAAGCTAGCGCAGCCGGTCTGAGAGCCACATTTAGACGCTGCTCTTAGACGCCTCATACCGCGGTCTTGGTCGCGGCGGTCAAGCTGGCTGCGTCGCCATGGCCGTCACCGCCCCCCGCCCACCCGCCGCAGCTGTCGATCCGACCCTCGCCCGGGTCGACATCGTCGTCCCCGTCTACAACGAGCGGGGCGGTCTCGCCGCCTCCGTGCGCCGGCTCCACGCCTTCCTGAGCTCGGGGTTCCCGTACGACTGGCGGATCGTCATCGCCGACAACGCGAGCACCGACGGGACCCTGGAGATCGCGCGGCGGCTCGCGTCGGCGCTCGAGCGCACCGAGGCGATCCACCTCGAGCGCAAGGGCCGCGGCCGGGCGCTGCGGGCGGCGTGGTCGGCGTCGGATGCCGACGTGCTCTGCTACATGGACGTCGACCTCTCGACCGATCTGCGCGCGCTCGCGCCGCTCGTCGCCGGCCTGGTCTCCGGGCACAGCGAGCTCGCGATCGGCACCCGCCGGGCGTTCGGCGCCCGGATCGTGCGCGGCGCCAGGCGCGAGCTGATCTCCCGCGCCTACAACCGGCTGCTGCGAACCGTCCTGCGCGCGCGGTTCTCCGACGCGCAGTGCGGCTTCAAGGCGATCCGCGCCGATGCCGCCCGCCGCCTGCTGCCCCTCGTCCGCGACGAGGGCTGGTTCTTCGACACCGAGCTGCTCATCGCCGCCCAGCACGCCGGGCTGCGAATCCACGAGGTCGCCGTCGACTGGACCGAGGACCCCGACTCGCGCGTCGACATCCTCTCCGCCGCGCTCGGGGACCTGCGCGGGGTGCTGCGCCTGCGCTTCGCGAGCGCGCTGGCCCGCTTCCTGGCCATCGGGGTCGCCTGCACGCTGACCTACGCGTTGCTGTATCTGGCGCTGCGCGGCTGGCTCGGTCCCGCCGCCGCCAACGCGGTCGCGCTCGCGCTGACCGCCGTGGCCAACACCCAGGCCAACCGGCGGTTGAGCTTTCGCATCCGGGGGCGGGCGGGGCTCCTGCGCCAGCATGCGGTCGGCGGTCTCGTCTACCTGCTGACGCTCGGGCTCACCGACGGGGGGCTGCGGCTGCTCGGCGCGCTCGATCCCCGGGCCGGGCGCCCGCTCGAGGTCGCGGTCCTGCTGGCGACGAGCCTGGTGGCGACCGGCACCCGCTTCGTCGCGTTGCGCAGCTGGGTGTTCGCGCGTCGCGCCGAGCGATCGGCCACGCTGCCCGCGATCCCGCGCTGACGCGCCGAGCGGTCGGCCCCGCTGCCCGCGATCCCGCGCTGAGCTACGGCGCCGTCCGGCCTCGGTCCTGCACGGCGGCGCGCTCGAGCATCGCCCCCATGCGCGCGAGGCCCTCGCGCAACCGCGGCTCGGCGGCCGCGTAGGAGATCCGCAGGTGCGCGTCGGCGTGGCGCCCGAACCCCGCGCCGGCCAGCAGCGCGACGCCCTCCTGCACGAGGAGGCGCTCGGCGAGCTCGGCGCCGCTCATCCCGGTGCCCGACACGTCGGGGAACGCGTAGAAGGCGCCCTCGGGCGTCGCGCACGACACGCCGGGCAGCGCGGCCAGGCCCTGCACCACCGTGTCCCGGCGCCGCCTGAACGTGCGCACCATCTCATCCACGGCGTCCATCGGCCCGGTCAGGGCCGCGACGGCGGCCCGCTGCACGAACGGGGGCACGCACGAGGTCGAGTTGATGATCATGCGGGTCAGCGGCTCGCGCAGCGCCGGCGGCACGGCAGCGAACCCGCAGCGCCAGCCGGTCATCGCGAAGGTCTTCGAGCAGCTGTCGACGAGCAGGGTTCGCTCGCGCAGCGCCGGCAGCGCGGCCACGCTCGGCGCCGGCGATCCGTAGACGATCCGCGCGTACACCTCGTCGGAGAGCACCCAGCAGTCGTGGCCCTCGAGGATCTGCTCCAGCGCCCGCAGCTCGCTCTGCGCCAGGACGGCTCCGGTGGGGTTGTTCGGGGAGTTGAGGATCACCAGACGCGTCCGCGGCCCGACGAGCGCGGCAAGGCGCTCGGGGTCGAACGGGTGGGGCAGAGCCACCGGGGTCGCGCCCGACCACGCGATCACCGACTCGTAGATGGGGAACCCCGGATCGGGATGGACGACCTCGTCGCCGGGCCCCGCGCAGGCGAGCACCGCGAACATGAGAAACGGCTTGGCGCCGGTGGCGACGAGGATCTCCTCGGAGTCGATCGCCAGCCCCCGCGGCGCCGCGAGGTAGCGGGCGGCGGCGTCGCGCAGCTCGGGGAGGCCGGGCGCCGGGCAGTAGCCGGTCTCGCCGCGACGCATCGCCGCGGCGGCCGCCTCGACGACGTGCGCCGGCGTCGGGAAGTCGGGCTCGCCGAGCTCGAGGTGCACGACGTCGACGCCCTCGGCCTCGAGCGCGCGGGCGCGCCCGAGGACCTCGAACGCCGACTCGGTGCCGAGCCGGGAGACGCCGGCGGTCAGCGGGGGATGGGCGGACATGGCGACCAAGTATGTGGCCTGCGGCGACAATCCCGAGTCGTGGCCGACACCGTGCCCGCACCCGAGCCGGAGTCGTCGAAGCCGGTCGAGCCGGTCGAGACCGTCGAGACCGTCGAGACCGTCGAGACCGTCGAGACCGTCGGGGCCGTCGAGACCGTCGGGGCCGTCGAGACCGTCGAGACGGAGCCGCCTGTGGACGGGGTGGCGCCGTGGTGGCTGCCGACCAACCCGGGCGGGCTCGTCTACGGCACGATCCTCGTCGCCGCGCTGCTGGCCGCCGAGAACCCGAAGTACGTCAACTATCCGCGGACCGCCGTCGGGCTGGGGGTGACCCTGTTCGGCTACTGGCTGGCGGTCAGCTACTCGCAGTTCACGGGCCGACGGGCGCGGCGCGGCGAGCCGTTCAAGCTCGCGGACTTCCGCCGCGCCGCCGCGCACGAGCTCGCCGTGCTCGAGGGCGCGCTCGTGCCCGCCGCGGCGCTGCTCATCTGCTGGGCCGCGGGCGCGCCGCTGAACACCGGGGTCACCGTGGCGATCTGGACCGCGGTGGGGATGATCGTCCTCACCGAGGTCCTGATCGGCCTCCGCGCGCACCTCACGGGTCCGCAGCTGATGATTCAGACCGTGCTCGGCGCGCTGCTCGGGGTGCTCGTCCTGATCATGCGGCTGCTCCTGCACTGAGTGCGCCGACGCCACCGCCGCCTGGCCGCCGTACCCGGCATAGTGTGCGGATGCCGCTTCGGAGCTCGAGCTGGTACGCGGGCGATGACCGCAACGCCTACATCCACCGCGCATGGATGCGCCGCGGGGCTCCCGACGACGCCTTCGTCGACCGCCCCCAAATCGCGATCGCGAACACGGCCTCGCAGCTGACCCCGTGCAACTCGCACCTCGGCGAGGTCGCCGATGCGGTGAGCGCGGGAGTCCGGGAAGCGGCGGGCGTCCCGCTCGAGATGCCGGTGGTCTCGCTCGGCGAGACCCAGCTGCGCCCGACCGCGATGCTGTGGCGCAACATGGCCGCGATGGCCGCGGAGGAGATGCTGCGCGCCAACCCGATCGACGGCGCGGTGCTGCTCGGCGGCTGCGACAAGACGATCCCGTCGCTGCTGATGGCCGCGGCGTCCGTCGACCTGCCCGCGGTCGTCGTGCCCGGCGGCCCGATGCTCACCGGCACCTTTCACGGCCTGCCGCTGGGCTGCGGCACCGACGTGTGGCGCCTGTCCGAGGAGGTGCGCGCCGGCACGTTGGCCGAGGAGGAGTTCGCACGGTCCGACACGGCGATGATCCGCAGTCGCGGACACTGCAACACGATGGGGACCGCATCGACGATGGCGATCGTCGCCGAGGCGCTCGGCATGGTGCTGCCGGGCACCGCCGGCACCCCGGCCCCCGACAGCCGGCTGCTCCAGGCCTCCCAGCACACGGGACGGCTCGCCGTCGAGCTCGTGACCGACGGCCGGCGCCCGAGCGACATCCTCACCTCGGGCGCGTTTCACAACGCGATCGTCACGCTCGCCGCGGTGGGCGGCTCGACCAACGCCGTGCTGCACCTGCTCGCTCTCGCCGGCAGGGTCGGGGTCGAGCTCGCGCTCGAGGACTTCGACCGCCTCGGCTCCCACGTCCCGCTGCTCGTCGACCTGCAGCCGTCCGGCCGGTTCCTCATGGACGACTTCTTCCGAGCCGGCGGGCTGCCCGCGGTCCTGCGCGAGATCCGGGATCTGCTCGACCCCGACGCGATCACGGTGACCGGCCGGCCCCTCGTCGCCTCCATCGACGAGGCCGCGATCTGGGATCACGAGGTCATACGCACCCGCGACCAACCGCTCATTGCCGACGCCGGCATCGCGGTGCTGACCGGAACCCTGGCCCCCAGGGGCGCCGTCATCAAACCCTCCGCGGCCTCACCCGAGCTCCTGTGCCACACCGGCCCGGCGGTCGTCTTTCACTCGATCGAGGACTTCCACGCCCGTGTCGATGATCCCGATCTCCCCGTGACCGCCGACTCGGTGATGGTGCTGCGCGGCTGCGGCCCGCGCGGGTACCCCGGGATGCCCGAGGTGGCCAACATGCCCCTGCCAAGGAAGCTGCTCGAGCAGGGGGTGCGAGACATGGTGCGCGTGTGCGACGGGCGGATGAGCGGGACCGCGTACGGGACCGTCGTGCTCCACGTCGCCCCGGAGGCGGCCGCCGGCGGACCGCTCGCCCTCGTGCGCGACGGCGACCCGATCACCATCGACGTCGCAGCGCGGCGACTGGACGTCGACGTGCCCGCGGGCGAGCTCGCCGCACGGGCGCCGAACGCGGCGACGTGCGCCGGCTATGCGAGCCCGCTTCGTGGATGGCAACGCCTCTATGTCGACCACGTCCAGGGAGCCGACAGCGGCGCCGACCTCGATTTCCTCGTCGGCGCCAGCGGCTCAGAGGTGACGCGTGAATCCCATTAGCGTCAGCGCCGGCGGCTCGAAGGTGACGCGTGAACCCCACTGGCGTCGGCGCCGGCGGCTCGGAGGTGACGCGTGAACCCGGCTAGCCCCCGCCGCGCGCTGGTGACCGGCGGCGCGAGCGGGATCGGCGCCGCCGCCGCGCGGCGCCTGCGCCACGAGCACATCGCGGTGACCACGCTCGATCTGCACGGGGATGCCGATCTCGCCGCCGACGTCACCGACGCCGGCGCCCTGCAGCAAGTCCGGGAGACGACCGGGCCGATCGACATCCTCGTCAACTGCGCCGGAATCGTCGGCCCCGGCGTCCCGCTCGCGCAGACGACTCCCGACCAGTGGCGCCATGTGCTCGAGGTCAACGTCCTCGGCACCGTCAACACGATGCGCGCGTTCGTTCCGCTCATGGTGGACCGCGGATGGGGACGCGTCGTGAACATCGCGAGCATGGCCGGCAAGGACGGCAACCCCAACCTCTCGATCTACTCGGCTTCGAAGGCAGCCGTCATCGCACTGACGAAGTCGGCCGGCAAGGAGCTGGCGACCACCGGTGTCCTCGTCAACGCGATCGCGCCCGCCGTGATCGCCACCGAGATGAACGCCGACACCGATCCTGAGGTCCTGGCCCACATCACGAGCCTCATCCCCATGCAGCGCGTCGGTCAGCCCGAGGAGGCCGCCGAGCTGATCGCGTTCCTCGCCGGCGAGCGCGTGAGCTTCTCCACCGGCGCCGTCTACGACCTCAGCGGCGGACGCGCGACGTACTGACGGGCCAATCGCTACCTAGAGGATTTCGGCGTCTCGTCGATCGGGTTGCGACCCCACATCGTGTACGGGCCCGCCGTATTCACACGACCGCGATCGGGCGCACCATCGACCCGGTGGCACCCCGGATGCAGAGCGGCAGGCACATGAAGCAGAACTCGTACACCTGATCCCGGGCCAGCTGTTCACAGTTGACCATCTCCAGGATGAAGATCCCACGCTCGACGAGCAGCGCGATATGGACCGGATGGGGATTGCCGGGGACCGTCGAGGGCAGGACCTCGAGGGATTCGGTGTCGCCGGCGACGGCGACGACGCCCCGCTCGGCGAGCCAGAGCGCCGCGTCGCGGTCGATGCCGGCCTGCTCGTGAGCGGCGATGAAGTCGGGATCCGGCCAGCCGCTGAGATAGCCCATCCGCACGAGCACGATGTCGCCGGGTCGGATCTCGACGCCCTGGGCCTCGGACACCGAGCGCAGCTCGTCGGGGCCGATCGGATCGTGAGCCGGCAGCGCCTCGACGCCGCGGAAGCCGGCAACGTCGAGCAGCACGCCGCGCGTGATGATCGGCGGGATGTCGGTCGCGTCGTCGCGCAGGGGCCCGAAGTCGCCGAGGTCTCGCTCGGCGTTGCCGCCGCCGAACCAGCCGTGCTCCCCGCCACAGGTGATGTGCGAGAGGGCGTCGATGTGGGTGCCCGAGTGGACGGTGCCCATCACCATCTCGCTCTGCCAGGCGAACTTGACGGTGTTCTCGCCCAGCCAGTCCTGGTCGCCCTGGTTGTCGATGCCGCGCGGCGTGCGGTAGGCCAGGACCTGGAAGGGCGGGTGGCCCGGGAACAGCGGCATGCCGGGAAAGCGCTCGCAGTCGAGGTCGTAGACCCTTCCCTGGCGCGCGAGGGCCATCGCCCCCTGGACGTGCTGGGCACCGAGCTGCGCGGCCGGCGTGGTGGTGGGTGTGGGGGTGGTGCTCATGTGGTCACGCCCTCGAGGTCGCGGTTGACGGGAACGACTTTCCGGTGGGGGGCTTGGCGGTCCTGCCCGGGCACGGCTTGCCGGTGACCGCGGCCGACGGGCAGGGCTCCGGGGCGAGGCCCTCACTGCCCTCCTGCGTACCCGAGAGGGCCAGGGCCAAACGAGCGCCCCGGCGACCATGCCGCTGGGGGTTGCCGCCGATGAGTGCGGATGGCCGCTGGCGCGCCCAGGAGGGTCAGATGGGATGGATCGGCTGCCACCTACCGGTCCGCCAGCGTCACCTCCACGCGCCGGGGGTCGGCGCCGCGCAGGACGTCAAGGGCGAGCGCGCCGTCGGCCATCCGCACCGCGCGCTCGAGGTCCCCGATCGAGCGCACCGGCGACCCGCCGGCGGTGGTGATCAGATCGCCGCGGGTCAGGCCGGCCGTCTGCGCGGGGCTGTCGCGCTTGACGCGCATGACGAGCACGCCGGGCTCGTCGGCGAGCCCCACGGCCGCGCGCATCCGCTTGGCGACCGCCGCGGTGGCCACCGCGACGCCGAGGCGCGGCGCCACCCCCTCGTCGGGCGCAAAGAACGCGAGCCACCCCGCGACCGGCTCGGCGAGCACCCGGGCGCCGTCGCCGGGCACGCCCTGCAGCAGCCGCCGCGCGCGCTCGAGATAGGCGGGACGCGCCGCCTCCAGCAGCCGCTCGCCGCGCTCGGTCAGCATCACGGTCACGCTGCGCCGGTCCCCGGCGACCGGCTCACGCTCGATCAGCCACGCGCGCTCGAGCCGCCCGAGGCGGATCGACAGCGTACCGGCGGTACGGCGCAACCGCTCGGCGAGCTCGCGCTGACCGAGGCGGTGACCGTCGGCGCCCTGCAGCGCGTCGAGCACGAGATAGCTCGGGCGCGACAGCCGGTGCTCGGCGAGCGCCTCCTCGAGCTCGGACTCGAGATGGGCGGCGACGCTGACGACATCGTCGACGAGCTCGGTGGGAGATGCGGATGAACTCATTTGTACTCCAAATGTTTGAGGCGAAAACTTCGTGTACGATCATTGTATGACGAACTCAAACTCGAACGGAACGACGCCGGCTCCGACCTCGCTCCCCGCGCCCGAGCTCGATGCGGCAAGCGACGGGCTCGACGCGCTCGACGCCTACTCGCGCACCGTGATCTCGGTCGCCGACGCGCTCGGGGACAGCGTCGCCAACCTCCAGGTCCGCCGCCGCACCCGGCGTGGGACCGCGACCGGTGCCGGCAGCGGCGTCGCCATCTCCAGCGACGGGTTCATCGTCACGTCGGCGCACGTCATCGAGGGCGCCCGGCGCGGCGTGGCGAGCTTCAGCGACGGGCGCGAGACCCAGGTCTCGCTCGTCGGCTCAGACCCGCTGTCCGATCTCGCGGTGCTCCGCGCCGACGGCGGCGAGCTGACCCCAGCGCGGCTCGGCGACGCCGCGTCGCTGCGCGTGGGACAGCTCGTGGTCGCGATCGGCAACCCGCAGGGCTTCGCCAGTTCGGTGACCGCCGGCGTGGTGTCCGGGCTCGGGCGCTCACTCCCGGTCGGCTCGCGCGGAGGCCCGCGGCGGCTGGTGGAGAACGTGATCCAGACCGACGCCGCGCTGAACCCCGGCAACTCGGGCGGAGCGCTCGTCGACGGCGCCGGCGTCGTCGTCGGCATCAACACCGCGCTCGCGGGAGTCGGCCTCGGCCTCGCGGTGCCGATCAACGACGCCACCCACAGCGTCATCTCGACGCTCATCCGCGAGGGACGCGTGCGCCGCGCGGTGCTCGGCGCCGCCGTCGCGCCGCGGCCGCTGCCGCCCGCGATCGCGCAGCGGCTCGGACGGCGCGGCGGCGTCGCGCTCATGCAGGTCATCGAGGGCAGCCCGGCGCAGCGCGCGGGGCTCGCGACCGGGGACCTGCTCGTCGAGCTCGACGGCGAGCCGATCGCCGACGCGACCGACCTGCAGCGGCTGATGGTCGACGAGCGGATCGGACGCGAGGTCGAGGCGGTCATCGTGCGCGCGGCGCGGCAGCTGACCGTGTCGGTCGTGCTCGACGAGCTCGCCTGAGCGGCCGCCCAGCGGCCTGAGCGCCCGCCCACCGCCTGAAGGCGCCCGCCCACCGGCATGAGGCGCCCGCCCAGCGGCCTGAGGCGCCCGCCCAGCGGCCTGAGGCGCCCGCCCACCGGCCTGAGGCGCCCCGCCCACCGGGTGGCCCGCGCGCGAATCTGCCACCCCGCGGCGATCTGAGTTAGCGTTTCGGTCGATGAGCCACACAAGCGCCCTCTGGCAGCCGCAGGCGCACATGCCGAGCCTCGCCGCCGGCGACCGGCTGACGATTGTCGAGGGCGATGGCGCGATGGTCACCACCGACGACGGGCGCGTGCTCCTCGACGCGACCGCCGGCCTGTGGCACGCGAACATCGGCCACGGGCGCGCACGGCTCGCTGAGGCGGCGGCGGCACAGATGCGCAGACTCGAGACCTACCACACGTTCGGCCGGATCGTCAACGATCAGGCGCTGGCGCTCGCCGACCGCCTGGCCGCCATGAGCCCGATCGAGGATCCCAAGGTGTTCTGGGTCAGCGGCGGCTCGGACGCGATCGACACCGCGGGCAAGCTCACGCGGCGCTTCTGGCAGCACCAGGGGCAGGCCAACAAGCGCATCATCATCAGCCGCGACTCCTCCTACCACGGCCTGCACGCCTTCGGCACCAGCCTCGCCGGCATCCCGGTCAATCGCGAGGGCTACGGGTCGGAGTCGCTGATCCCCGAGACCGCTCGGGTGCCGGCCAACGACGCCGACGCGCTCGACGCCGAGATCGTCCGGCTCGGGCCCGATCGGGTGGCGGCGGTGTTCGCCGAGCCGATCATCGGCACCGGCGGGGTCATCCTGCCCGCGCCCGGCTACCTGCAGCGTCTCGAGGAGATCTGCCGCGAGCACGACGTCCTGCTCGTGCTTGACGAGGTCATCACCGGCTTCGGGCGCACCGGCGAGATGTTCGCCACACAACTGTTTGACCTGCACCCCGACATGATCGTCATGGCCAAGGGGATCACCTCGGGCTACGCGCCGCTCGGCGGCGTGCTGATCGGCCCCAGGGTGTGGCACCCGTTCTTTGACTCGCCCGACGCCCCGATCTTCCGTCACGGCGTCACCTTCTCGGGGCACGCCACCGCCTGCGCGGTCGCCCAGGCCAACCTCGACGTGCTCGAGGAGGAGGACCTCGTCGCCCGCGTCGCCGAGCTCGCGCCGGAGCTCGAGCGCGCGATGGCCCAGGTGGCCAAGCATCCCTCGGTCGTCGAGGTCCGCACCGGTATTGGACTGCTTGCGGGCATCCAGCTGATCGACGAGGTCTCGGCCGACCTGATCACGCGGGTGTGCCTGGAGAGCGGCGTGCTGCTGCGGGCGATCACCGGCAACACGCTGCAGATCTCGCCGCCGTTCGTCGTCGAGGCCGGCGCGCTGTGGCGGATCGCGGGCGCGATCGCGGTCGCCCTCGATCACCCCGACCTGCAGGAGGTCCAGGGCCACGGACCCCAGCTGGACCACATCGAGGACGACGACTAGCTGAGCACCGCGGCGAGCGGATGGTGGCGCAGCTCCTCGGGGGGCGCGCCGTGCAGCACCCAGGTGCGGTCCGACCGGCGGCTGAGATCGCCCGCGCGCACGAGCTGGCCCATGGCGCTGGTCACCGCGGGCCGGTGGGCGCCCACGAGATCGGCGAGGCGCTGGTGGGAGAGCGGGAGAGGCACCGCAACTCCCTCGGGCAGGACGCGGCCCCAGCGCTCGGCGAGATGCCACAGCGTCAGCCGGAGTCGATCGTCGACGCGCTGATGGTGGGCGATGGCCAGCGCCACCGCGAGCGCGTGGGCCCGGCGGGTGCCGCGGCTGAACAGCTCCAGGCCGAGCTGGGGCCACGGGTTGATGCGCAGGATGAGCCGATGGTCGAGCACCGCCATCCGGCTGGGCTCGAGCACGACCCAGCCGACCTCGGCCTTGACGTGCGAGCCCGTCTCGTCCCAGCTCCAGGGCCGGATGACGTCGCCGGGGCCGAGCAGCTCGACGCAGGAGCGCCCGAGCACCTCGACCTCGCGGCTGATGAGCCCGTCGACGATGAGAAACCCCCGGTGGTGGGCCTCGGGCTCCACCGAGGTACGGACGTCCCACGCGCCCGGCGACACGCGGCGCAGACGGGTCAGCGTCTCGCGCCGAGCGCGCTCACGCTCGTCGGGAGCGAGCAGATCCCCGAGCTCGGGGTCGGCATCGATGATGTTGATCACGTCGGCGCTCATGCCGGTCCCGAAGTCTCTCAGTAGTCGTCCTGGACCTGGAGCGACCAGCGGGCGTCGTCGCCGCCGGGCCTGACGCGCAGCGCGTAGGTGCCGGGCCCCATGTGCAACGTCCGTACCCGGGTGCCGCCGTCGTCGAGCCCGAACCCACCGGAGCCGGCAGGTCCGGTGACCTCGGCGTGCGGCCCCGAGCAGAACACGATCCACGTGCACATGCCGTGGAACGCCATCGTGTAGACGATCCGCCAGCGCCGGCCGCGGATCGTGAAGCGGACCGGCGCGGTCCCGCTCACCGTGGCCACTGGGCGCCACCGAGGAACCTCGGCCACGGACAGGGCGACGGTCGAGCCCGTCGCGACCGAGGTTCCGGCCGCCGGATCGGCGCGCAGCACCGTGCCGGGCGCGCTGTCGGGAGCGGCCACGGCGGTGACGGTCGCATGCAGATGCGCCCGCGCGAGCGCCTGCCGCGCCCGCGCCGAGCTCCCGTCGCCCACGACCGCCGGCACCCTGACCGGGGCCGGACCGCGGCTGACGGCGAGGCTCATCGTCGAGCCCCGGCCGACCGAGAGGCCGGGGCGCGGGCTCTGGGAGATCACCCATCCGGCGGCCACCCCGCGGTCGAAGCGGGGGGCGACCCGCGGCACGAGATGCCGGCGGCGTGCCCGGGCGACGGCGGCGGCGCGGCGCAGGCCGGTCAGCGACGGAACCGTCGTGCGCTTGCCGAGCAGGACCGCGGCCCCCGCCATCCCGGCGACGAGGAGCACGACGAGCCCGAGCGCCGCCATCGCGCGACGGCGCGCCGACGGGTTGACGTTGCGCCGCGGACCGAGCACCGGCGCCGGCAGGGTGTGATCGCGCGGCCGCGGCGGGCTCGCCGGCGGCCGTCCGCGTCCCGTCCGCGGGGGACCCGTCGCCGGCGGCTCGGATCGAGTCAGGACGGCGGTGCCGCCCGTCGCGGGCCGGTCACGGCCCGCCGTGGCGCCCGTCGCGGACCGTTCGCGGCCCGCCGTGGCGGCCGTCGCGGACCGTTCGCGGCCCACCGCCATCGTCCGGACGCGCCAGACCGGGTGCAGCTCGCCGATCCGCTCTCGCGCCGCCTGCAGCGCCTGCGCCATCTCGGCCCCGTCGGCGAACCGGCGCGCGGGGTCCTTGGCCAGGGCACGCGACGTGATCTCGCGCAGCGCCCGCGGCACCTGCGCTCCGAGCGCGGGCGGCTGCTCGCGGAGATGGCGCAGCGCCAGTTCGACGGGGGCCGCGCCCAAGAACGGCGGTCGCCCCGCGAGCATCTCGTAGAGCACGACGCCGACGCTGTAGACGTCGGTGGCCGGGGTCGTGGCCCGACCGCGGGCCTGTTCGGGGGCCATGTAGCGGGGCGTGCCGACGACGCCGGCGGTGCCGCCGTCGCTCGATCCCCCGGCGAGGCGGGCGACGCCGAAGTCGCCGACCTTCACCTGGCCCTCGCGGGAGAGCAGGATGTTGGCCGGCTTGACGTCGCGGTGCACGATCCCGCGCTCGTGGGCCCGGCCGAGCGCGCGGCACAGCTGGGTCGCCACCACCGCCGCCTGCGCGGGCGTCAACGGGCCGTGGCGCAGCCGGAGCGCTAAGTCCTGACCGTCGACGAGCTCGGCGACGTAGTACAGGCCCTCGGGCGCCTGGCCGACGTCGAAGATCTGCACCACGCCCGGGTCCGAGATCCGGGCCAGCAGGCGCGTCTCGCGCTCGAAGGCCGTTACCCACTGCGGATCGTCGGTCCACCAGGGCTTGATCACCTTGATCGCCACCGGACGATGCAGGCGCCGATCGCGGCCCCGGTAGACGCGCCCGAAGGAGCCCTCGCCGATGATGGCGGAGAGCTCGTAGCGGTCGTCGAGCGCGACGCCGGACAGGTCGGGCGCGGAGGGCATCGGTGGGGGAGCGCGGTGCGGCGCCCCCGGCATCTTAGGCGCGCGGAGCGCTCAGTTGCGCTCGTCCCGCGGCAGCTCGACGATCTCGCACCAGTACTTGCCGATGCCCTGCATGACCTCGGTGAGATGCTTGTGGCTGAACGGCTTCTGGATGTAAGAGCTCGCGCCGAGGTCGTAGACGGAGCGGACATCGTCCTCGTCGCGCGAGGTCGTCAGCACGACTACGGGGATCCGGCGCAGCATGGCGTCGGCTTTGAGCTCGGCGAGCGCCTCGCGGCCGTCCTTTCGCGGCATGTTGAGGTCGAGGAGGATGAGCGAGGGCAGCGTCGCCGCCGACTCCTCGTAGGGCCCGGCGTGACGCAGATAGTCGAGCAGATCCTGGCCGTCGATCACGAACTCCATCAGCTCCGCCAGCGCCGTGCCCTCCAGCGCATCCCGGGCCAGGTCGCGGTCGTCCTCGTCGTCGTCGGCCATCAGGATGGTGATGGGCCGACCGGTCGCCTCCGGTGCGTGCATGGCAACTCCTTGTTGCTTGGCGGAACAGTCGCGGCGACTGCCGGGGCCGCCGTCGTGGGGCCCCACCGGAGTCGCGCGCGGCGTCTCAACGCTTTCCGCTGTGCGCTCAATTATGGGGTACCCGCTGCGTCATGATCAAACCCCGGGAGGAATCAGCCGGTGTTGCGCAGGCCGCTGGCGATGCCGTTGATCGTCAGCTGGCTGACCCGGCGCGCGTAAGCTCGGCCTCGAGCGTCCGCATACTCGTGCGGCTCCGGGAGCGCTCACTGGTGGAGGCCGGGCGAGGACGCGGAAGTCGACGTGTCGCGGCGCTTGACGAGAGGTCGAGGACGGCCGGACGACGCGGGCGCGGGGTGGGCGGGTCCGAGTCGGAGGCCGGGTCAGCGCCGCCGGACGATCCGCGAGCTCGATGACCTCGGGCAGCCCGCCGGCGAGCAGCCGCTCGTCGGCCTGCGCTCCTCGGATTGCGACTCGATGTTCGCCACGCGGGCGCCGATCTTCACGCATGACGCCGCCCCACGAGGTAGGCGTGGAGACCCGGCGCACGACCCGGTCCCCTCGGGTCAGCAGCAGGAAGTCGGCACGTCAATCGCTCCGGCGTGTCACTTCTGCACGGGTGAGTGACACCCGCTCGGATGGGTGACTCACCGGGGTGGCGATTCTTCGCTCGGGGATACCCTCGGTGGTCATGCTGCACGTCCATCGCGCCGCCCGCGCCGATACCCTCGCCGACGCGCTCGGCGCGCTGCTGGGCACGCCCGCGCGGGACCCGTTCTGTCCCGAGGTCGTCGCCGTCCCGACGCGGGGCATGGAGCGCTGGCTGACCCAGCGGATGTCCGCCGTGCTCGGCGCCGGCGACGGCCGTGCCGACGGGGTGTGCGCCAACGTCCTGTTTCCCAGCCCGCACCGGTTGCTGGGCGACGCGGTGGCGGTCGCCTCCGGGATCGACCCCGCCGCCGATCCATGGCTGCCCGAGCGCTCGGTGTGGCCCCTGCTCGACGTCGTCTCCGAGACGCTCGGCGAGCCCTGGCTGGCCGCGCTCGCGCGCTATCTGGGCGCCGATGGGGATGACGGCGACGACCCGGTGCGGGGCTCGCGGCGGCTGAGCACGCTGCGTCACCTCGCCGGCCTGTTTGACCGCTACGCGCTGCACCGGCCGGCGATGCTCGAGGCCTGGCGCGAGGGACGCGACGTCGACGACCTCGGGGAGTCGCTGCCGGCGGCCGTCGCGTGGCAGGCGGAGCTGTGGCGGCGGCTGCGCGCGCGCATCGGGATGGCCGGGCCGGCCGAGCGGCGCGAGCGCGCCCAGGCCCGGCTGCGGGCCGAGCCCGAGCTGCTGGCCATCGGCGAGCGACTGGCGCTGTTCGGGCTGACCCGCCTGCCCACCGGCCACGTGCGGATGCTCGACGGCCTCGCACACGCGCGAGACGTGCACCTGTTCCTCCTGCATCCCTCGCCGGCGCTGTGGCGATCGGTCGCGGAGGTCGCGGGGGCGGGGACCGCGCGGGGTGCAGCGGAGACCGGACGGCGTGCAGCGGAGACCGGGCGGGGTGCAGCGCAGACCGGGCGGCGTGCAGCGCAGACCGGACGGCGTGCAGCGGAGACCAGGCGGCGTGCCGCCGACCCGAGCGCCCGCCTGGCGCACGGCCGGCTGCTCGCCTCCTGGGGACGCGACGCGCGAGAGATGCAGGCGGTGCTGGCGAGCGCCGACCCCGTGGACCACCCCCACGAGGACCCGCCCGGCCCCCCGACGCTGCTCGGCCGCCTCCAGGCCGACGTGCGCGCCAACCGCGCCTGCCCCGGCTCGCCGTTGCCGGGCCGGCCCGATGCGCGCGCGCCGCTGGCCGACGACGATTGCAGCGTCGAGCTGCACTCCTGCCACGGGCGCCCGCGTCAGGTCGAGGTCCTGCGCGATGCGATCCTGCACGCCCTGGCGCGCGATCGGACCCTCGAGCCCCGCGACGTGATCGTCATGTGCCCCGACGTCGAGACGTTCGCCCCGCTCGTCCAGGCGACCTTCGGCGCCGGTGAGCGCTCGGGCGAGGACGAGCTCGCCGCCGCACAGGATGGCCGGATCGATCTCCGGGTGCGCCTCGCCGACCGCTCGCTGCGCCAGACCAACCCGGTGCTCGGCGTGATCGCGCAGCTGCTGGCGCTCGTCGGATCACGGTTGACCGCGTCCGAGGTGCTCGACCTCGCCGATCGCGGGCCGGTGCGACGGCGCTTCGGCCTCGACGACGACGACCTCGTGCGCCTGCAGGAGTGGATCGCGCAGGCCGGCATCCGCTGGGGGCTCGACGCTCCCCATCGCGCGCCCTATCAGCTCGAGAGGATCGACAGCGGGACCTGGCGGATGGGGTTGGATCGCCTGCTGCTCGGGGTCGCGATGACCGAGGACGAGCAGCGCCTGTTCGCTGGGGTGCTGCCCCTCGACGACGTGGACAGCCGCGCGATCGACCTCGCCGGGCGCTTCGCCGAGCTCGTGGCGCGTCTCGGCGACGCGCTCGATGCCCTCGGGGTTGCCCAGACGCTGCCGCAGTGGGCGGCCGCGATCGCCCGGGCGGCCGACGCGCTGACCGCCACCGGCCCCCGCGAAAGCTGGCAGCGGGCGGAGCTGCAGCGCGTGCTCGACGAGCTCATCGAGGAGGCGGGCGCCGGCGAGAGGTCCACCGACCCCAAAGTGGCCCCCGAGGAGGTGCGCGCCTATCTCGGCGACCGGCTCGCCGGGCGTCCGACGCGCGCCAACTTCCGCACCGGGCATCTCACCGTCTGCACGCTCGTGCCGATGCGGTCGGTGCCGCACCGGGTCGTGTGTCTGCTCGGCCTCGACGACGGGGCGTTCCCGCGCCGGGCGCCCCGCGACGGCGACGACCTCATGCTCGGGGACCCGCGGATCGGTGAGCGCGACCCCCGCAGCGAGGATCGCCAGCTCCTGCTCGACGCGCTGATGGCGGCCACCGAACGGCTGATCGTCACCTACACCGGCAACGACGAGCGGACCAACGCGCCCCGCCCGCCGGCGGTCCCGATCGGCGAGCTGCTCGACACCGTCGACGCGACGGTGCGCTGCGACGACGGACTCGCGCGCGAGCGGATCATCGTCCGCCACCCGCTGCAGCCGTTCGATCCGCGCAACTTCGCGCCGGGTGAGCTGATCGCCGGGGCGGCCTGGAGCTTCGATCGCTTCAACCTCCAGGGCGCGCGGGCGCTGATCGGTCCGCGGGCGGCGTCGCGCCCGTTCCTCGCGCGCGCGCTGCCGTGGCGTCCCGGCCCGGTGATCGAGGTCTCCGACCTCGTCGCCTTCGCCGATCATCCGGTGCGCTTCTTCCTGCGCCGCCGGCTTGGGGTCAGCCTCCGCGGCGGCGCCGACGAGATCGAGGATCGCCTGACCGTCGAGCTCGATCCGCTCGGGCGCTGGGGCGTGGGCCAGCGGCTGCTCGAGGCGCTGCTGCGCGGCGTCGACGGCCGCACCGCCTCGCTGGCCGAGATCGCGCGCGGGACGCTGCCGCCCGGCGTGCTCGGCTACCCGGTGATCAACGAGCTGTTCGTGACCGTCGAGGAGATCGCCCGCGACGTCGCGCGGGTCACCGGCGAGCGGTCCGCTCCCGAGCCGGTCGACGTGCGGGTGGCGATCGACGACGACCGCCTGCTCAACGGCACGATCGCCGTCCACGGCGACCTGCTGCTGACGACCACCTTCTCGCGCATCGCGGCCAAGCAGCGGCTCGCCTCCTGGGTGCGACTGCTGGCGCTGACCGCCGCCCGACCCGAGCGCGCGTTCTCGGCGGTCGCGATCGGGCGGGGACGCGGCGGCGACGTCTGCCGCGCGACGATCCCGCCGCTCGGCGCCGACGCCGCGCAGCGCCGCGCCACGGCCACCGCGCAGCTCCGGACGCTCGTCGACCTGCACGACCGCGGCCTGCGCGAGCCGCTGCCGATCTACACGCGGACGTGCGCGGAGTACGCGCGCGCGGCCGCCGCCGGGCAGGATCCCGCGGACGCGGCGCGGCGCGAATGGAAGAGCGGCTTTCGCTTCGAGCGCGAGGACCGCGACCCCGAGCACCGCCTCGTGCTCAGCGGCGTGCGCGACCTCGACGAGCTGTTGGAGATCGCGCCCGCCCCCGACGAGGCGGGCGACGGCTGGGCGCCCGAGGAGGCCTCGCGGCTCGGACGCTGCGCGCGGCGGCTGTGGGACGAGCTGCTCGCGCGCGAGGAGATCCGGACGTGGTGAGCGTGTCGGCGGCGCGCGAGGAGCTGCCGACGTGGTGAGCGCGTCGGCGGCGCGCGAGGAGATGCCGACGTGGTGAGCGTGTCGGCGGCGCCCGAGCTGGCCCCGCGCGAGTTCGACCTCGCCGGCCCGCTGCCCACGGGCGTGACCGTGCTCGAGGCCTCGGCCGGCACCGGCAAGACGTACACGATCGCGGGCCTGGCCGCGCGCTACGTCGCCGACGGGGTGCCCCTGCACGAGCTGCTGCTCGTGACCTTCACCCGGATCGCCACCGGCGAGCTGCGCGAGCGGGTCCGCGACCGTCTCGTCGAGGTCGAGGCGGCGCTGTGCCGGGCGCAGTCGGGCGATCCGGTCGGCGCGGACCCGGTCGCCCGACTGCTGGCCGCGTGGGACATCCCGCTGCGCCGGGCGCGGCTGGCAAGCGCGATCGCCGACTTCGACGCGGCGACGATCGCCACCACCCACGGCTTCTGCCAGGAGATGCTCGGCGGCCTCGGGATCGCGGGCGAGCTCGACCCCGACGTCGCCTTCGTGCAGGACCTCTCCGACCTCGTCGCCGACGTCGTCGACGACCTCTACGTGCGCCGCTTCAGCCCGCCTGGGCGGGAGGCGGCGTTCGGCCGCCAGGAGGCCGGGCAGATCGCCCGCGCCGCGATCTCGGACCCGTGGGCGGAGATCGTGACCGGCTCGGGCGAGGTGGCCCAGATGCGCGGCCGGCTCGCGCTCGCCGCGCGCCAGGAGCTGCACCGGCGCAAGCGCGCGTTGGCGGTGATGACCTACGACGACCTCGTCAGCCGCCTGCGCGCCGCCCTGACCGGAGCCAACGGCGAGGCGACCACCGCCGCCCTGCGCGCGCGCTATCGCGTCGTCCTCGTCGACGAGTTCCAGGACACCGACCCCGCGCAGTGGGCGATCCTGCGCCGCGCGTTCGGCGAGGGCGAGACCGCGATGGTGCTGATCGCCGACCCCAAGCAGGCGATCTACGCCTTCCGCGGCGCCGACGTCTACGCCTATCTCGAGGCGGCGCGCACCGCCGGCGACCGCGCGACGCTGCAGCTCAACCGCCGCTGCGACCAAGGGCTGATCGACGCGCACGACGCGCTGCTGGCCGGGGTCAAGCTTGGCCACGAGGGGATCGCCTACCGCGAGGTCCGCGCCCCCGAGAGCCACCGCGAATCGCGGCTGCGCGGCGCGCCGGTCGGCGCTCCGATGCGCATCCGGGTCGCCGGGCGCGACGAGCCTGCGATCTCGCTGACCCAGAACGGCTTCGTGCAGGTCGACAGCGGGCGCGAGTTCGTCGCCCTCGACCTCGCCGCCGATGTCGTCGCGCTTCTTGACTCGCCGGCGACGATCGACGGCGACCCCATCGCGCCCGAGCACGTCGCGGTCCTCGTGCGCACCAACCGCCAGGCCGCGATCGTGCGCCAGGCTCTCGGCAACGCCGGGGTGCCCGCGGTCATCAACGGCGCCGGCAGCGTGTTCACGACCGAGATCGCCGCCGAATGGCTGCGGCTGCTCGAGGCGCTCGAGCGCCCCTCCTCGACGACCCGCGCCCACGCCGCGGCGCTGACCTCGTTCGTCGGCTGGACGGCCGAGCAGGTCGCGGCGGCGGGCGACGACGAGGACAGCCCGGCCTGGGAGGCGGTCCACCGCGAGCTGCACGACTTCTCGCGGGTGCTGCGGACCCGCGGGGTGGCCTCGCTGCTGCAGACGATCACGGTCGCGTGCGACCTCGCGCGCAGGGTGCTCGCCGACGCCGACGGCGAGCGCCGGCTCACCGACCTGCGCCACGTCGGCCAGCTGCTCCACGTCGCCGCCACCGAGGAGCAGCTCGGGCCGACGGCGCTCACCGGCTGGCTGCGCGCCCGGATCGCCGAGGCCGAGTCCGACACCGCCGACGAGGAGCGCAGCCGCCGCCTGGAGTTCGACGCCCGTGCGGTCCAGGTGCTGACCATCCACCGCAGCAAGGGCCTCGAGTTCCCGATCGTCTACCTGCCCTACCTCTGGGACATGGGCTGGATCTCCGACGATCGCGAGCCGGTGTTCTTCCACGACCCCGAGCGCGGCGACCGCCGGACGCTCGACGTGGCGCTCGAGGGTCGCGACTACCGCGACCATCGCGAACGCTTCATCGCCGAGCAGCGGGGCGAGGACCTGCGGCTGGCCTACGTGGCGCTGACCCGGGCCCGCCACCAGGTCGTCCTGTGGTGGGCCGGGTCCTACGGCAGCCGCAACTCGCCCCTGGGGCGGCTCCTGTTCGCCCGCGCCGAAAACGGCGACATCGCGCCCGCCGGCACGACGACGCCCGACGACGCCCGGCTGCTCGCGCGGTTGCGCGGGCTCGTCGAGCGCGCGCCGGGATCGATCGCGGTGCAGCCGGCGCGGCTCGCCCTCCCGGCGCACTTCAGCGCCGCGGCGGCGGCGTCCTCAGAGCTCGTCGCCTCGGCGTTCACGCGCGATCTGGACCTGCGCTGGCGGCGGACCTCGTTCACCGACATCACCGCCGCCGCCCACGACGCGTGGGTGGCCTCCGAGCCCGAGGAGCCGCTCGTCGCCGACGAGCCGCCAGCCGATCTCCCGGGCGCGCCCAGCGGAGCCACCGGGCTCGCGCCGCAGCTGGCGCTCCCGTCGCCGCTCGGCGAGCTGCCCGTCGGTGCGGAGGTGGGGACGTTCGTGCATCGGGTGCTCGAGGCGACCGACTTCGCGGCTGCCGACCTCGACGCCGAGCTGGCCGCGCGGGTCGACGAGGTCCGGCGCCGGCGCCCGATCGAGATCGGCGATCCGGCTCTCGTCGCCGCCGGCCTGCGGACGGCGATCGAGACGCCGCTCGGGCCGGTGCTCGGCGGCGCGCGCCTGCGCGACGTCGCCCGCGCCGACCGCCTGGACGAGCTCGGCTTCGAGCTGCCGCTCGCCGGCGGCGATCGCCCGCGGGACTGGCTGACGCTCGAGCGGGTCGCCGACGTCCTGCGCGAGCGGCTGGACCGGCGCGATCCGCTCGCCGCCTACGCGCGCCGGCTCGCCGACCCGAGCCTGCGCCACAGCGTGCGCGGCTATCTGACCGGCAGCCTCGACCTCGTCGTCCGCCGACGCGACGACGATGCCGACCGCTTCGCCGTGCTCGACTACAAGACCAACTGGCTCGGCGAAGCCGACGAGCCGCTGACCGCCTATCACTACCGTCCGCACGCGATCGCCGCCGAGATGAGCCGCCATCACTACCTGCTGCAGGCGCTGCTCTACCTGGTGGCGCTGCACCGCTTCCTGCGCTGGCGGGTTCCCGGGTATCGCTCCGATCGCCACCTGGCTGGCGTCGTGTACCTGTTCGTGCGCGGCATGACGGGTCCCGACGGCGGCCTCGGCGACCCGAGCGGCGTGTTCGGCTGGTGCCCGCCGCCCGGGTTCGTCGACGCGCTGAGCGACGCGCTGGACCACGGGGGCGGGCAGTGAGCGCCGTGCGGGCGGACGTCGACCCCGACGCGGTCCGGCTCGCCGCGCACGCCTCGGGCCCGCTGCGCGCGTTCAACCACGCCGGGGTGCTCGCCGCCTCCGACGTCCACGTCGCCCGGCGCCTCGGCCACCTGGCCGGCGAGGACGACGAGCTCGTGCTGCTCGCGGTCGCGCTCGCCGTGCGCGCGCCGCGGCTCGGCCACGTGCACGTCGACCTGGCGAAGATCCGCGACACCGCCGCGGTCGACGCCGAGGAGCCGGTCGACCTCGAGGCGCTCCCCTGGCCCGACGCCGGCGATTGGATCGCGCGCGTCGCGGCCAGCGACCTCGTCGCCGCCGACGACGGTGCGCAGGGCCGGCCGCTGCGGCTCCTCGGCGGCTGGCTGTACCTCGACCGCTACTGGGCCGAGGAGGTGCACGTCGGCCGCGCGCTGTCGGCGATGGGCGGTGCGCCGGCAGCGGGCGTGGACGAGACGGTGCTGGCCGACGGCGTCGCGCGGCTGTTCGCAGGCGACGCCGACGGTCGCCAGGCGGCGGCCGCGAGCGCGGCGATCCGTCGCCGGCTCGCGGTGGTGGCCGGCGGCCCGGGCACCGGGAAGACGACGACGGTGGCGCGGATCGTGGCCCTGGCGCTCGAGCAGGCGCACGCGGCGGGCCGCCGCAGTCCCCTCCTGGCCCTGGCCGCGCCCACCGGCAAGGCGGCCGCGCGGCTCGCCGAGGCGGTGCACGACGAGGCGGCCCGGATGCCCGTGTCCAAGGAGGTCCGCGGGGAGCTCGAAGCCCTGACCGCGACGACGCTGCACCGCCTGCTCGGCTGGCGGCCGGGCAGCCACAGCCGCTTTCGCCACTCCGGCGACCAGCGCCTCCCCCACGACCTCATCATCATCGACGAGACCTCGATGGTCTCGCTGTCGCTGATGGCGCGCGTGATCGAGGCGCTGCGCGCCGATGCGCGCCTCGTGCTCGTCGGCGACGCCGGACAGCTGGCCTCGATCGAGGCCGGCGCGGTGCTCGGCGACATCGTCGGCGCCCGGACCGCTCCCGCGCTGCGCGAGGGGATCGTGGTGCTCGAGCGCGGCCACCGCTTCGGCGGCGGGATCGCCGCGGTGGCGGGAGCGATCCGCCGTGGCGACGTCGACGCCGCGCTCGCCCTGCTCCGCGATCCGCCGCCCGACGTCACCTGGATCCCCGCCGATCCCGCGCGCGAGATCGCGCCTGCGGCGATCGGCGAGCCCGCACTGGCCGCCGCCCGCGACGTCGTGCGGGCCGCCCGCGAGGGGCGGGCCAGCGACGCGCTGCGTGCGCTGGGCACCTTCCGGATCCTGTGCGCTCACCGCCGCGGCCCCCACGGGGTGGCGGGCTGGACCGAGCGGCTCGAGCGCTGGCTCGCCGACGAGCTCCCGGGCCTCGCCGTGCAGGACCGCTGGTACGTCGGGCGGCCGCTCCTGGTGACCGAGAACGACCACGAGCTGCGCCTCTCCAACGGCGACTCGGGCGTCGTCGTGGCCACGCCCGACGGGCGGACGGTAGCCGCCTTCGCGCGGGGCGAGCAGACCGTCGCCTACAGCCCCAGCCGGCTCGGCGCGGTCCAGACCGTCTACGCGATGACGATCCATAAGAGCCAGGGCTCGCAGTTCGACGCCGCCGCGGTCATCCTCCCCGAGCCCGGCTCGCGGATCCTCACCCGCGAGCTGCTCTACACCGCGGCCACCCGCGCTGCGCAGCGGCTGATCCTGTGCGGCACCGAGGACGCGATCGTCGCTGCCATCCGGCGGCCGATCGCGCGCGCCTCGGGGCTCGGCG
The DNA here is from genome assembly GCA_019240115.1 of Solirubrobacterales bacterium. Taxonomy (GTDB): domain Bacteria; phylum Actinomycetota; class Thermoleophilia; order Solirubrobacterales; family Solirubrobacteraceae; genus Palsa-465. The sequence goes on from JAFAYV010000011.1 coordinate 90,646, forward strand.
CCCGTCTCGCCTCCGCTTAGGGGGGCGTCGCCTCCGCCCACCCGTCGGACGCGTCGGCCTCGGTCCGCGCGACGACGACCTTGCCGACGACGTGGCCGTCTTCGACGAGCGCGTGGGCCTCGCGCAGCCGCGCCGCGTCGAGCGGCGTCAGCACCGTCGTCGCGGTCGTGCGGATCGATCCCGCGTCGACGAGCTCGGCGACCCTGGTCAGCAGCCGGTGCTGCTCGAGCTGGGCCTCGCCGCCGGCCGTGGGCCGGGCGAACATGGACTCCCAGTGCAGGCTCAGGCTCTTGGGCTTCATCGCGAGCCCGTCGAGGCTCTCGGGATCGTCGATGGCCACGATCTCCCCGAACGGGCGCAAGATGTCGACGTAGAGGTCGAGCTGGCCCTCGACTCCGAGCCCGGAGGTGAAGATCCAGTCCACGCCGTCGGGCGCCGCGGCGACGAGCTCGGCGCGCAGGTCGCCGCGATGGTTGACGGTCGCTGCTGTCGCTGATCGCCGGCCTCGCGGGTCGGGTCCGCGCCGAGCGAGCGGACCCATTCGTCGGTCTCGGGCCGCGAGCTGGTGGCGATCACCCGCACCTGCGCCAGCAGCGTCTCGGCGAGCTGCAGGATCATCGAGCCGACCCCGCCGGTTGCGCCGGCGACGAACAGGGTGCCGCGGCGCTCGGTGGTCAGCTTGAGCTTGTCGAACAGTCCCTCCCAGGCGGTGATCGTAATCAGCGGCAGCGCGGCCGCCTGCGCGAAGCTCAGCGACACGGGCTTGCGCGGCGCTCGTCGACGGCGCGCAGCTCGGCGCCGGTCCCCGGGCGCTTGACGCTGCCCGCGTAGTAGACCTCGTCGCCGGGCGAGAACAGGCTCGCCTCGGCGCCGACCTCGCGGACGACGCCCGCGGCGTCGAACCCGAGCACGCGCACGTCGTCCTCGGGCGGGCTGCCGGTCCGCAGCTTGATGTCGACGGGGGTCCGGGGGGGCCGATGCGCCGCGAGCCGCCGGGCGAGCGTGGTCCGGAGGGGCGAGCCCAGCCCCGTGCCGGCGTCCCAGCCGGGGCCCGCGGTCAGGCGAGGGCGGCGAGCGCGTCGGGAATCGCGGTGGAGCCCGCGCGCAGGACGAAGTTGCGGCCGATCGTGCCGGGGTCGTGCAGCACCTCGGCGATCGTCGCCGCGACGTCGGCTCGGGAGATCTGCCGCTCGCCCTCCTCGGCGGTCGAGACGGCGTGGGTCGCGGGGTCGTCGGTCAGCGACACCGGGCGCACGATCGTGAAGCGAAGGCCGCTGTCGCTCAGCTCGGCGTCGGCCTGGCCCTTGGCGCGCATATAGGTGCCGAACCCGCCGTCGTCGGGCGAGCGCGGATCGGCGCCCGAGGCCGACACCATCACGTAGCGGGCGATCCCGTTGCTGCGCGCGGCCGAGATCAGCTTGATCGCCCCATCGTGGTCCATCGACCACTTGCGCTGCGGCCCGCTGCCGGGACCCGCGCCGGCGGCGAAGACGATCGCGTCGGCGGGGCCGATCTCGGCGGCCAGCGCGTCGGCGTCGAGCGCCTCCAGGTCGGCGACGAGTGGCGTCGCCCCGGCCGCCTGCACGTCGGCGCCATGGTCGGGGTTGCGAATCAGCGCGCGCACCTCGTCGCCGCGATCGGCGAGGATCCGCTCGAGCAGCAGCGCGATCTTGCCGTGGCCACCGGCGACGACGACGTCCATGGTGGCGACCATAGCTCAGGGGGTACGCTCCCGCCGGGTGAGGGCGTGGAGCGTGCGCGATCCCGCCGTCGCGGCGGTGATCGAGTGGTGGAGCGCGAACGCGCGGGCGCTGCCCTGGCGCGCGACCCGCGACGTCTACGCGGTCTGGGTGTCCGAGGTGATGTCCAGCCAGACCACCGTCGCCCGCTCGGCGGCCGCGTGGGAGCGCTGGATGCGGCGCTGGCCGACCGTGCACGCGCTCGCGACGGCCTCGCTGACCGACGTGCTCGCCGAGTGGCACGGCCTCGGCTACCCCCGGCGGGCGCGCGACCTTCACCGCTCCGCGCGCATCGTCGCGGCGTCGGGATGGCCCGACGATCTCACTCAACTGCCCGGCGTCGGCGCCTACGTGGCGGCCGCGATCCGCTGCTTTGCGCTGCAGGAGCCCGTGCTCCCGGTCGACGTCAACGTCCGCCGGGTGCTCGACCGTCGCCTCCCCGGCGGAATCGACATCGCGGGCGACCCGTGGCGCGCCGGGCAGGCGATCATGGAGTTCGGCCAGCGGATCTGCGCGGCGCGACCCCGCTGCGGGGAGTGCCCGGTCAGCGACGGGTGTCCAACGGTTGGCGCTCTTGGAGGCGCGGCCGCCGCCCGGAGCGCCCCGCGCGCCCGGAGCGCCCCGGGTCCGGGGGCCGCCTCGCTTCCCGTCCGCCGGCGCCGGCCCTACGAGGGCAGCGTGCGCCAACGCCGCGGGCGGCTGCTCGGACGCGTGCTGGCCGAGGGCGTGGTGGAGCTCGCCGCCGACGACCGGGAGGCCGCGCGCGGCCTCGTCGCCGACGGGCTCGCGTTCCTCGACGACGCGGGCCGGCTGCGAACGCCGGACTGACCCCGTCGTCTCCGGGCCACGCGACCCCGTAGCCGCGCGCGCCGGGCGCCGATGCCGCGGCGCCCGCTCCGGCACTGGGCGCCACACCGCCTTGGCATGCCGGCTGGATCGAACATCGACTCTGACCCGAGGACCACCTCGGGTGCCGCCGTCGTCGATGTGAGCGGGGGTTGCGCGACTTCGACGCCAACGGCGACGCGTGGCTGTCGCTTGACCCCCGTCGAGCGGGGGCTCTACGACATGCACCCGCGCGGGTGTCCCGTGTTTGTCGCGCTCCCCCCGGGCGACGGGCGGTCCGCCCGTCGCCCGCCAACCGACGCCCGTCGCCCGCCACATCAACCCAGACCACGCGCGGAGCCGGACCGCGCGGACACGAGGGTTCGCCCGAGCTGTCCTCGCCCGGCCCGCCCGAGCTCTTCTGGCCCGATTCATGCGAGCTCCGGGGCCGGTGGCCGCCGGAACGTCCCGCGGGACCGGCTTATTGGCGGCCACCCCCCGGCGGCCACCCCTCGGCGGCTGCCCCACGGCGGCCACCCCCCGGCGGCCACCCCCGGCGGCCACCCCCGGCGGCCACCCCCCGGCGGCCGCCGACGCACGGGGTCCAGCGCGACTCAGCCGTCCGGGCTACAGCACGAACCCCGCGGGGAAGGGGTCGTCCTCGGCGAGCAGGTAGCTCGCCAGGCCGGTGATCCAGGCGCGTCCCGTGATCTCGGGAACGATCGCGGTGCGACCGGCGATCTTGACGACGTCGACGACGCGGCCGGTGAAGCGGGTGCCCAGCGGCGACTCGTTGACGAAGGGCTCGCCGAGGGCGAGGACGCCCCGGGCGTGCAGCTGGGCGAGCCGGGCGCACGTGCCGGTGCCGCAGGGCGAGCGGTCGAGCCAGCCGGGATGGATCGCAGTCGCCGCGCGCGCGTCGGCGCCGTCGCGGCCCGGCGCGTGGAAGACGACGTGACGGCAGCCGTGGATCTGCGGATGCTCGGGGTGGGTGGGCTCGGCAACGGCGTCGATGGACGCCATGAGGGCCAGGCCCGCCTCGATCAGCTCGCCGCTCCGCGCCGGCGCGACCTCGAGCCCGACCGCCGCAGCGTCGACGAGCGCATAGAAGTTGCCGCCGAAGGCGAGGTCGTAGACGACCGAGCCGAGGCCGGGCACCTCGACGACGGCGTCGCGATGCTCGAGGAAGGCGGGAACGTTGCGCAGCGTCACCGATCGGGCGCGGCCGTCGCTGACCTGCACGCGGGCGACGACCAGCCCGGCCGGCGTGTCGAGCCGGACCACGGTCTCGGGCTCGACGACGGGCACCATGCCCGTCTCCACGAGGACGGTGGCCACGCCCATCGTCCCGTGGCCGCACATGGGCAGGCATCCCGAGACCTCGATGAAGAGCACCCCCCAATCGGCGTCGGGCCGGGTCGCGGGTTGGAGGATCGCGCCCGACATCGCCCCGTGGCCGCGCGGCTCGTGCATCAGCAGCGTGCGCAGGCCGTCCATCTCGGACTCGAAGTGGCGCCGGCGCTCGAGCATCGTCGCCCCCGGGATGGGCGCGACGCCGCCGGTGATCACGCGCGTCGGCATCCCCTCGGTGTGGGAGTCGACGGCCTGCAGGGTGCGGCGGCTGCGCATGTCCGCTCACACCGGCGCCGGGACCAGCGCGGCGATCGCGTCGGCGACCTCGCGCCGCTCGTCGCCGGTGAGATCGAGGCGCGGCGGGCGGCACGGGCCTCCGTAGCGGCCGATCGCGTCCATGCCGGCTTTGAAGTACTGCACGAGCTTCGGGGTCATGTCCATCCGCGCCAGCGCGGCGACCCGGGCGTAGAGCTCGCGCGCGGGGGCCAGCTCGCCCGACCGCGCGTGCGCCCACAGCGCCACGCACTCGACGGGCGCGACGTTGACCACCCCCGAGACCCACCCCGAGGCCCCGGCGGCCGCGCCCTCGAGCGCCCAGTCGTCGCCGCCGACCATGACGTCGACGTCGCGCTGGAGCAGCTCGGCGATCCGCCGGGCGTCGCCCGAGCATTCCTTGACCGACACGAGGCCGTCGATCTCCATCAGCTCGGCGATGGCGGCGGCGGGGAGGTCGGTGCCGCCGCTGGCGTGCGGGTTGTTGTACAGCTGCAGCGGCAGCTCGGTGGCCGCCGCCACCTCGGCGAGGAACGCCCGCACCTCGCGATCGTCGCCGGCGTAGAGCAGCGGCGGCAGGCACATGAGCGCGTCGGCGCCCGCCGCCGCGGCGTCGCGCGCATAGGCGGCGGCTGCGGCGGCGCCGGTCGCTGAGATGCCGGCGATCACCGGGACCCGCCCGGCGGCCGCCTCGACGCAAGCGGCGATCACCGCGGCCCGCTCGTCGCGGGTCAGCGCGGACGCCTCGCCCATCGTGCCGCAGGCGGTGACGCCGGCGCACCCGGACTCGATCAGCCATTCCACGTGCTCGCGCAGCCGCGCCAGCGCGAGCGTGCCGTCGGCCTCGAACGGGGTGGTCACGGCACTGACGACGCCAGTGAAGATCATGGCGCTCCTTCCTCGGTTGGGCCGGACAGCGCCATGTAGCGGCGCACCCGGCGCAGGTGTTCGCGGGCGAACATCTCGGCGGCGGGGTCGCCGGCGACGATCGCCTCGTAGATCATGCGGTGCTCGGCCCCGTGCAGGCGCATCCGCCCCGGATCGGTCAGCGAGTCGTCGCGCAGGCGTCGCCAGAAGGGCTGATCCATCATCGTCGCCAGCTGATCGCAGAGCGCCATGACGACCGGGTTGCCGGTCATGACGCCGATCCGGCGGTGAAACCGGCGATCGCCCTCCGACCATGCGGCGAGCTCAGACGGGCTGGCGGGATCACTGAGGCGGTCCATCTCGGCGAGGATGCGCTCGGCGTCGGGGTCGGGGCGGGCTCGCAGCGCCGCCATCGCGGCGACCGCCGGCTCGAAGGCCTCGCGAGCGTCGAGCAACGCGGACGGGCCGGCCTCGTGCGCCTGCAGCGCGCTCGCCTCTGTCGCCTCGGCGCGGCGGTGCGCCTCGCGGGTCACGTAGGAGCCCGAACCGGGTCGGGTCTCGACGATCCCCACGACCTGCAGCAGACCGATCGCCTCGCGCACCGAGGCCCGGCTGACCTCGAGGCCGCGAGCGAGGTCGCGCTCGGAGGGCAGCCGCTCGCCCGACGGAAGCCGGCCCGCGCGCACATCGGCAAGGAGCCGCTGCGCGACCTGCTCGTGGACCTGGACCGCGCGGAAGGGCTCGCTCGAGATCGCCATTGCGGTTCATAATCTATACCAGTTCGGCCCGAAACGTGGTCCGGGAGGAGTCCATGAGCACCGACCCGCGCCAGCGCTTCCCGAACGCTCCGGCGGCGCTCCTGCCCTCGGCGCTGCACGATGAGAACCCGCGCGGCGATCACCGCGGCGCCGACGGCGGACGCCGTGGCGGCACGCGGCTGACGAGCATGCCCGGCTCGGCCGGGCTCTGGCAGGCGACGACCCGGCCGCGGCCGGCGACATCGACGAGGCAGCCCTGGCAGACGCCGATCGCGCAGAACAGGCCGGAGTCGAGCCCGGCGACCAGCAGCGCGGCGGCGACCGTCTGACCCGGACGCGCAGGGATCGCGACGCCGTCGCAGGTGAACGTGAACGATGCGGTCATCGCGCGGCTGCCGCGAAGCGATCCGGGGTGAACGGCGTCGCATCGACCGCGGGCTCGGCCCCGGTGACGAGCGCCGCGACGAGCTCTCCGGTGGCGGGGGCGAGCGCGACCCCGGCGCCCTCGTGCCCGGTGGCGACGATCAGCCCCTCGAGCCCGTCAAAGCCGCCGATCGCCGGCAGATGGTCCGGGGTGAACGGGCGCAGGCCGGCGTAGACGCGCAGCGCCCGCAGCGTGCCGAGCACGGGGAAGAAGCGGATCGCGCGGTCGACGATGGCGCCCGCGACCGCGAGATCGGCGCCGCGATCAAAACCGACGAGCTCGCGGCTGGAGCCGAGCAGCACCGTGCCCGACGCCGTCGACTCAACGACCATCGCCACCTGGAGCCCCTCGTCGGCGGTCTCGATCGCGGTCAGATAGCCCGCCTCCGAGAGCTTGCGCGCGAACAGCCCGGGCGCACGCTCGGTGACGACGATCTGCCCCTTGCGCGGCGCGAGCGGGAGCTCCCGATCGGCGTCGCGCACCAGCGGGGCCGACCACGCGCCGGCCGCGACCACGACGGTGCCGGCGGGCACGATCTCGCCATCATGCAGCTGCACCCCGACGACCCGCTCGCCGGCCCGCCGCAGCCGGCGCACGCCGGCGCCGAGACGCACCGCCGCGCCGTGGGCGCGCGCGTCCGCGAGCAGCGCCTCGACGGCGAGCCGGGGCTCGACCTGGGCGTCGCCGGCGAACAGGAGCCCGCCCGGGAGGTCGGACGCCGCGTGTGGCTCCCGTGCGCGAAGCCCGGCGGCGTCGAGCGGCTCGCCGTGGACGCCGAAGGCCTCGAGCTCGCGCGCCAGCGCGGTCACGGCATCGAGCTCGGCCGGCGTCTCGGCGACGACGATCGAGCCCTTGGGGTCGAACTCGAAACCGAGCCGCAGCTCAGCAGCGAGCCGCTCCCAGAGCGCGCGACTGCGCAGGTGCAGCGCCAGCTCGCCGGGAACGTGCTTGTCCCAGGCCAGCAGGTTGCCCTCGCAGGCGCCGCTCGCTCCCGCGGCGGGCGCGGCGGCCTCGAGCACGGTGACGCGCACGCCGCCGCGCGCCAGAAAGGCGGCGCAGGCCGCGCCGACGATGCCCGCCCCGACCACCGCCGCGTCGGCCCCACGGCTCATCGCCCGAGCGCCGCCAGCGTGCGCAACGGGACCGGGCGGAGCGGCGGCCGGACGGTGAACGACTCGCCGGCGGCCGCGGGGCGTCCGATGACCTCGGCGATAAGCCGGGCGACCAGGCCGGCGCACATCCGCCCCTGACAGGGTCCCATGCCGACGCGGGTGGTGCGCTTGAGCTCGTTCGGCGACGCCGCGCCGGCGGCCGCCGCGGCTCGCACCGCCCCCGCGGTCACGCCCTCGCAGCGGCACACGACGGTGTCCTCGCCGGCGAGCTCCCAGACGCCTGGGCGCGGCGCGTAGGCGTCGGCGAGCAGCGCGGCCAGGTGGCGGTGGCGGCGACGGGCGCGGCGGGCCGCGTCGCTTGGGCCGGCGCCGAATCCCGCCTCGGCAGCCGCCGCGGCGCCGGCGACCGCGCCCTCGGCGCGCGCCAGCCCGGCACCGCCGATTCCGGTCGCCTCGCCGGCGGCGAACACGCCCGCGGCGATGGTCCGCTGCTCGCGATCGACGACCACCGCCCGCTGCTGGCCGCGAGCGTCCCAGCGGATCTCGCACCCGAGCGCCGCGGCGAGGTCGACGGCGGGCACGAAGCCGTACGCGAGGCAGACGCAGTCGACCTCGAGTCGCCGCTCGGTTCCCGGCATCGGGCGCCAGTCACCGTCGAGCCGCACGAGGATCGCGCCGCGGACCCGGTCGGGACCCTCGACGCGCACGATTCCGCGACCGGCGAGCACGGGGACGCCGGCGCGCCGCAGCGCGCGGCGGTAGCGCGCGAGGTCGAGCAGTCGCTCGGGGTGCAGCGCGGCGCGGTCCGCGTGGCGCGCGAGCGTCCGTCGGGTCGTCGCCTCGAGCACGGCGACGACCTCCGTGCCGGCCCCGGCAAGCCCGAGCGCGGCGACGAGCCCGAACGGTCCGGCCCCGACGACGAGCGCCCGGGCGCCGGGGCGGACGCATTGGCCCTTGACGAGCGCCTGTGCGCCGCCGGCGGTCAGCACCCCCGGCAGCGTCCAGCCGGGAAGCGCGATCGGGCGATCGTGCCCGCCGGTAGCGACGACGATCGCGCGCGGCCGCAGGCGCTGTGCCGACCCGTCGGGCCCGCCGAGCAGCAGCGTCCGCTCGGAGTCGGCGCCCCAGGCCACCGTGTCGGTCAGCACCCGGACCGGCGCACGCTGCAGCTCGCGCACCGCGGCGGCCGGCTCGGCGGCGGCGGGATCGAGCTCGGGCGCCGGCCGGCGCCAGATCTGGCCGCCCGGTCGGGATCCTTCGTCGATCAGCGTGACCGCGGCTCCGCTCGACGCGGCGGCCAGGGCGGCGGCGATGCCGGCCGGGCCGGCGCCGACCACGACGACGTCCGGCGACGAGCCGGTCACCGCTCGGGGGGCTCGGCCTGGATCGGCACGACGCTCAAGTATGGCCCCGCCCCGTCCCGTCCCGTCCCGCCGACGCCGCCGCCCCACCCCGGACGCCGCGCCCCGATGCCGCCTCGGCGACCGCACCGCGCGGCCCCGTCCCGCCAAGCGCCGCCCCGCCCCAAGCGCGTCCCCGCGCCAAGCGCCGCCCCGCCCCGCCCCGCGCGCCGACGTCCACGTCGCCCGACCCGCTCAGGCGGCAACGCGGAAGGCGCGCCGATAGGCGGTCGGGGTCGTGCCCGCGTCGCGCGCGAGGTGCAGGCGGAGGTTGCCGGCGGTGCCCAGGCCGCACCGTTGGGCGATCTCCTCCACCGGGAGGTCGGTGGCCTCCAGCAGCCGGCGCACCTCGTCCAGGCGCTGGAGCGTCAGCCACCGCATCGGCGTCAGGCCGGTCTCGTCGACGAAGCGTCGCGCGAGCGTCCGCGGCGAGAAGTGCGCGTGCGCCGCGAGGTCGGCGACGGTGATCGGGCGGTGCATCTCGCCGATCGCCCATTCGCAGGTGGGGGCGAGGCTCGGCCCCGCCCGCGGGATCGGCCGCCGCATGAACTGCGCCTGGCCGCCGGTCCGGTGCATCGCGGCGACCATCCGGCGCGCGACGTCGCCGGCCGCGTCGGCGCCATGGTCGGTGCGCACCATGTGCAGGCACAGGTCGATGCCCGCCGCCACGCCGGCGCTGGTCAGGATCCGGCCCTCGTCGATGTAGAGCACGTCGGGGTTGACGCGCACCGCCGGAAAGCGCGCGGCGAGCTCGTCGGCGTGCTCCCAGTGCGTGGTCGCCCGGCGTCCGTCGAGCAGGCCGGCCGCGGCGAGCGCGAACGCCCCGACGCACACCGAGGCGATGCGCGCCCCGCGCTCGGCGGCTCGGCGCAGCGCGCCGGCGACCGCCGGACCCGGGTCGGTCGTCGGCGCGAAGCCGGGGACGATCACCGTGTCCGCGGCGGCGAGGGCCCGCAGCGAGCGATCGACGTGGATGGCGAAACCCGTGGTGGTGGGGACGAGGCCCGGGCGCTCGGCGCACACCGCGAACACATATCGGCCGGCCTCGTCTCGATGACCGAACACCTGGGCCGGGATCGACAGGTCGAAGGCGACGATCTCCGGCAGCGCGAGGGCGACGACCCGGTGCATGGCAGGATGCTCATCCTATCGGTCGTCCCTGCCACTGTCGGATGGCCGTCCAGCCGCCACCGTGAGACCCACATCGGCGACGAGAGGACCACCCTGAGCAGCCACATCGACTGTCCAACTGGAATACCTCGTCGAGTCCAAGGCACCCGAGGCCCTACTTCGAAGCCGCGATCGTCCCGCCCCGCGCCCGCCCGTCGCCCGCGCCCGCCCGTCGCCCCCGCCCGCCCCCGGTCGGCTGAGCGTGACCGAGGGGCACAGCGGGTAGGAGGAGGCGAGATGCGCGAGATCGCCCCCGGCATCTTCCATTGGACCGCGTTTCACGACGCGATCGGCACCGACGTCAGCTCCTACTACGTCGCCTCGGCGGCCGCCGCGATCGATCCCAAGCAGCCGCCGGGCGGGTGGGCGCAGCTTCCCGACCGCCCCGCGCAGGTGCTGCTGTCGACGGGCCTGCACACGCGCGACGCCGGAGCCTGCGCGCAGGCTTTCGGCATCCCGATCCGCGTCTCCCACGAGGCCGCGCAGAGGATCGGCGACCGCCTGACCGTCGAGACGTTCGGCGCCGGCGACACCGTCGGCGAGGGGATCTCCGCGGTCCACATCGGCGTCCTGTGCGATGACGAGGGCGCGTTTCACATCGAGGCCGGAGGCGGGGCGCTCGAGATCGCCGACGCGGTCACGCATACGGACGGTCGCCTCGCCTTCTTCCGCGACTCGCTGCTCGGCGACGACCCCGAGCGGGTCAAGCGCGGCCTGCGGCAGGCTCTCGCCGGCCTGCTCGACCGCGACTTCGAGCACCTCCTGTTCGCCCACGGCGAGCCGATCGTCGGCGAGGGCAAGGCGAAGCTGCGCGAGTTCGTCGGCGCCTGACTCGCCTTAGCGCTGACACGCGGGGCACCAGTAGGTGGTGCGTCCCCCGACGGTGGCCCGCCGCAGCTCATGGCCGTCGCGCGGGCAGATGCCCTCGTGCCGGCGCGCCCTGATGAAGCGGCCGGTGTGAACCCCGCCCTTGCGGGTCGCCGAGCGGATCGCCGCGCGCAGCTCGCGGCGCAGGCGGTCGAGATCCTCGGTGCTCAGGTCGCCGGTGTCGCGCGCCGGCGCGATCCGCGCCTGCCACAGCGCCTGGTCGGCGAGAAGGTTGCCGACGCCGGCGATCGCGCCCTGGTTGAGCAGTCGCGCCTTGACCGCGGTGTGCCCGCGGCCGATCAGGCGCCGGAACTCGTCGCGCGCGACGCCCGCCGCGTCGGGCCCCACGTGGCCGAAGTCGGGGTTGAGGACCGCTCGTCCGAGCCGTCGCTTGTCGCGGAGCGCCAGCCGGGTCCCGTCCTCGAAGCGCAGCGCGAAGCGGTCCCACCTCGACGGCTCCTGCGCGGCGCCGTCGACGACGATCCGGCCTGCCATCCCGAGGTGCAGGCCGAGCGTCGGCCCGTCGTCGGTCTGCAGCCACAGGAACTTGCCGCGGCGGTGCGCGCTCGTCAGCTCGTGGCCGGCCAGCGCGGCGGAGATCTCGCCGGGGGCGTGCGGGCGGCAGACATAGGTGTCGGCGTCCTCGGCGCGCGCAATCCTGCGGCCGACCGCCGACTCGAGCGTCTGGCGGGCCCGCTCAGCCTCGGGGAGCTCGGGCATCAGCGCCCAGCCTATGCCAAGTAAGCTCGGAGGATGTCCTCCGCGCTGACGATCACCGAGTACACCGATCCCGCCTGCCCGTTCGCCTGGTCGGCCGAGCCGTCGCGCCGGCGGCTGCGCTGGCTGTACGGCGATCAGCTCGAGTGGCGGCCGCGGATGGTCGGCCTCTCCGAGCACGCCGGGGAATACGAGGAGCGAGGGTTCACCCCCGAGCGCCTCTCGGCCTCGCTGGCGCGGCTCGCGCACGCGCACGGGATGCCGATGGACACCTCGAGGCGGCCTCGGATGGCGGCCACGGTGCCGGCCTGCCGCGCGGTGGTGGCCACGCGCCTGCACGCGCCCGACCGCGAGGCAGCGATCCTGCGCAACCTCCGGGTCCTGCACTTCTCCGCCAACCTGCTCGACGAGCCGGCCACGCTCGCCGTCGCGGCGCAACGGTCGCAGGTCGACGCCGCTGCGCTCGAGGACTGGCTGGCCGAGCCCGAGACCGAACGGCGGCTGCGCCGGGACCTCGACGAGGCGCGGCACCCTACCGCCGAGTCGCTGGCGCTGGCGCACAAGCTGGCCGGCACCGACGACGGCGGCCACCGCTACACCTGTCCGTCGTATGAGATCGTGCGGACCGCGGACGGCGCCTCGCTCAGCGTGCCGGGGTTCCAGCCGACGGGCGCCTACGAGGTCGCGATCGCCAATCTGGGACCGCAGCTGAGCCGGCGCGCGGCGCCCGACGACGTGGCCGAGGTGCTCGACTGGGCCGGCGAGCCGCTGGCTTCGGCGGAGGTGGCGGCGGTGTGCGAGATCGATCTCGACGACGCCCGCGAGCGGCTCGGGCGGGTGGCCGTCGAGGAGCACATCGGCCACGACGGCCTCTGGAGCCTGAACTGACGGGTCGCCCGGTGGCCGGGCGACCGCTCCGGATTCTCGCCCCGGGGCCAACCGCGCGGCGCGCGCCGCGGGGCACACCGAGTGCGTGGGCGACGCGCGAGGCGCGCTTGTTGTCGGTGGCGGCATCGCCGGCCGGACGCTGTGCGAGGCGGTCCGCGACCGCGACCCCGAGGTGCCGCTGACGCTGCTCTGCGGCGAGCCGCACCCTTCCTGCGATCGCGTCAACCTATCCGATGCTCGCCGGCGAGGCGCTGGGGACGCCGCTCGGCAACCTGCGGCTGCGTCCCGGCGAGTGGTACGAGGACGGCGCCGTCGCGCTGACCACGAGCGCGCGGGTCCGGGCGCCCGCGAGACGCGCGGGACGCTGGCGAACGACTGATCGGACCCGGGTTCGTCGCTCAGGCGGGATGCAGCGCGCCGGGCTTGTGCACCGCCGTGCGCCCGGTCTTCTCGCTGCGCACGAGGTACTGGGGGTCGTCCTCGGAGGCCGTGACCGTGCGTCCGCCGGCCTCGGTGTCGGCGGTGATCTTGCGCTCGACGGTGCCCACCGAGCTCTCGTTGCCGGCGTCCCAGCGAACGCGATCGCCCTTCTTGAAGTCCTGGCTCATGGGCGCAGGCTGCCCGCGGAGCCGGGGCATTACCCGATTTCGATGCTCGACTCGGTCGGTGTCGGCGTGCGGCGCGCCACGCCGGTCGCCTCCGCGGCGCGGGCGACCGCCGTCGCGACGGCATCGACGACGTCGCGGTTGAACACGCTGGGAATGACGTACTCGGGATGCAGCTGGTCCTCGCCCACGACGCCCGCGATCGCGCGGGCGGCGGCGAGCTCCATCTCCTCGTTGATCGCGTGGGCGCGGACGTCGAGCGCGCCGCGAAAGACGCCCGGGAAGGCGAGCACGTTGTTGATCTGGTTCGGGTAGTCCGAACGGCCGGTGGCCATGATCGCGACGTCGCCGCCGACCTCCTCGACGCGGACCTCGGGGTCGGGGTTGGCCATCGCGAACACGACCGGGTCGGCGGCCATGCGGCGCACCGCCTCGGCCGACACCGCGCGGGGCCGCGAGAGCCCGACGAGGACGTCGGCGCCGCCCAGCAGCTCGTCGGCGGTGCCCTGCTCGCCGTCGGGGTTGGTGCGCTGGGCCAGCGCCTCGAGGATCGGATCGAGGCCCGGGCGTCCCGGGTAGACGGCGCCGTCGACGTCGCAGACGACGATGTGGCGCGCGCCGTGGGCGAGCATGATCTCGGTGCAGGCCACGCCCGCGGCGCCGGCGCCGACGACCACGATCTTGACCTCCTCGGCGACCTTGCCGACCACCTTCAGCGCGTTCATCAGCGCGGCGAGCAGGACGATCGCGGTCCCGTGCTGGTCGTCGTGGAAGACCGGGATGTCGAGCTCGGCGCGCAGCCGGCGCTCGATCTCGAAGCAGCGCGGCGCCGAGATGTCCTCGAGGTTGATCGCCCCGAAGGTCGGCGCGACCATGCGGACGAAGTCGACGATGCGGTCGGGGTCCTTGCTGTCGACGCATAGTGGGAAGGCGTCGACGGCGGCGAACTCCTTGAGCAGGGCCGCCTTGCCCTCCATCACCGGCATCGCCGCCTCCGGGCCGATGTCGCCGAGCCCGAGCACCGCGGTGCCGTCGGAGACGATCGCCACCGTGTTGCCCTTGATCGTCAGCGACCAGGCGTCGTCGGGGTCCTCGTGGATCGCCCGGCTCACCCGGGCCACGCCCGGCGTGTAGGCCATCGAGAGGTCGTCCCGGGTCTTGACCGGCACCTTGGGGTTGACCTCGAGCTTGCCGCCGAGGTGCATGAGGAACGTACGATCCGAGACGTGCTCGACCGCGACGCCGTCGAGGGCCTCGACCGCCTTGACGACCGCGCGGGCGTGCTCGTCGCCGCTGCAGGCGACGGTGACGTCGCGGACGACCTCTCCGCGCTCGACGCGAACGATGTCGATCGCGCCGAGGATCGCTCCCGTCTCGCCGATCGCCGAGGCCACCCGCCCAAACGAGCCGGGACGCTGCTGAAGCCGCACGCGCATCGTGATCCCGTAGGAAGCCGACGGCTGCAGGGCTGGACCGGTCGAGGTCACTGTCTCCTCCTTCGCTGATCGACGCTGCAAGCTTACGGCCCGGTGCGCCGCGGGGCCGGCTTCCGGTCAGGCGGCGCTCGGCCTGCCCGGAGGCTCGAGGTCGGACGGCGGCTCGGGACGCCGGCCCGCGCGGCGGCGGGCGATGACGTCGGCGACCCAGCGATCGCCGGCGCCGGTGATCCACGGTCGCTCGATCACGCGCGAGAAGACGGCCGCCAACGCCAGGACGAAGGCCCAGACGAGGACCGTCTCGCCCATGCCGCCGCCACCGGCGTCGTGGATCAGGCGCTCGCCGACCGAGAGCAGAATCGGGTGCAGCAGGTAGAGCGAGTAGGAGAACAGGCCGACCGAGGCGAGACCACGGACGAGCGTCCGCATCGTGGCGCGTTCCAGCAGCCAGCCCTCGCGGTCGATCATCGCCTGCAGCACCACGAAGTAGCCGAGGCCGACCAGCGGGTCGAGCAGCACGTCGCTGATGTGGAACATATGGCCGCTCAGCGTCGCGAGGCCCACCGGAAAGCGGAACATGAGGGCCGCGACGGCGAGCAGCGCGACGGCGAGCAGCGGCGAGCGGGTGATGCGCGGCAGCTTCACGCGGCCGAAGTACGCCTCGGCCGCCAGCACGCCGAGAAACCATTCGAAGGCGCGGCTGGGGACCTGCCCGTAGAAGACCCGCGAGAGGGGGGTGACGTGATCTCCGGGGAGGAACTGGCCGACGGGGACCGAGGTGGTGACCAGCTCGGCGGCCACCCGCCAGACGAGCGCGATCCCCAGCGCGGCGAGGACGATGCGCACGACGCCGATCCGCCGCAGGCGGGTGATCAGCAGCGCGTAGACGGCGTAGATCTGGATCTCGAGGCCGAGGCTCCAGGCGACCGCGACGAAGGGCAGCGTGTACAGCGTGCCCGGGAAGACGAGGATCTGCTCGATGATGGCCAGCCAGCCCGGGATGTTCCCATGGGCCACCACCATGGGCACCGGCGCGGTCAACGAGGTGCCGAGCGCGGCGGTGAGGGCGACCGTCAGCGCGACGACGGCCAGGTAGGTGGGATACAGGCGGAAGAAGCGCCGGCGCGCGAAGCCGCGCCGGGTGAAGCGATGATGGGGCACGTCGCTGGCCGCCCAGCGGAAGTGGATCGAGAAGCCCGAGAGCACCAGGAACAGCCCCACGCCCGACCAGCCGAACGCCGCGATCGGCTTGAGCACCGACAGGGGGCCGACGTCGCGCCCGGTGTGGAACACGAGCACCAGCAGGGCGGCCACGCCGCGCAGGGCGTCGACGCTCGTCAGGCGCGGAAGCCGCGTCCCTCCCGAGGTCCGCTCGGCCGACATAACCGATCAACGAACGTCGCGGGCCGGGACTGCCGCGCCCTCGTGGCGATCGACATCGACTCCGGGTGCGACGATCCGCGGTGATGATGCCCACCCCCGCCGCCGAGATCCGGGTCGCCGAGCGCAGCGTGCGCATCTCCAACCCCGACCGCGTCTACTTCTCGGCCCGCGGCGAGACCAAGCTCGACCTCGTCAACTACTACCTGAGCGTCGGCGACGGGATCGTGCGGGCGCTGCGCGAGCGGCCGTGCATGCTGCACCGGTTCCCGAAGGGCGTCGACGACAAGAAGGTCCATCAGAAGCGGATCCCGTCGGGCGCGCCGCCATGGATCGAGACCGTTCGAGTGACCTTCCCCCGCTACGGGCGCCATGCCGACGAGCTGTGCGTGACCGAGCTCGCCGACGTCATCTGGGCGGTGCAGATGTCGACCGTCGAGTTCCACCCGTGGAACTCGCGGCGCGCCGACGTGGAGCGGCCCGACGAGTGGCGGATCGATCTCGACCCGATGCCCGACTGTCCGCTGGCGCGGGTGCGCCGGGTCGCGGGGGTGGCGCGCGAGGTGCTCGACGAGCTCGGGGCGGTCGGCTGGCCCAAGACCTCGGGCGGCAACGGGATCCACATCTATGTCCGGGTCGCCCCCGAGTACGGGTTCGGCGAGGTCCGCCGGGCCGCGCTCGCGTTCGCCCGCGAGGTGGCGCGCCGCGCGCCCGAGGACGCGACCACGACCTGGTGGCGCAAGGATCGCGCGCCCGACAAGGTCTTCGTCGACTACAACCAGAACGCCCGCGATCACACGATCGCGAGCGCCTACTCGGTCCGCGGGGTCGCCGAGGGGACCGTGTCGGCGCCGATCACCTGGCAGGAGGTCGACGACGTGAGCCCCAACGAGCTGACGATCGCCACCATGCCGGCCCGCTATGCGCGACTCGGCGACCTGCACGCCGGGATCGACGACACCGTGTTCTCGTTGCGCCCGCTGCTGGAGTGGGCCGACCGCGACGACCTCGAGGTGCCGCCCGACGGCTGACTGCTTGCTCGCGCCGCGCGCGGGGTATCACGGCGGAGAGCATGCCCGAGGCGTTGCTGATCATCGACGTTCAGAACGACTTCCTGCCCGACGGTGCGCTCGCGGTGCCGGACGGCGACCAGGTCATCGGGCCGATCAACGCGCTCGCCGCCGACCCGCGCTTTGACGTCGTCGTCGCCACCCGCGATTGGCATCCCGCCGACCACGACTCGTTCGTCGATCAGGGTGGTCCGTGGCCGGCGCACTGCGTGCAGGGAACGCCCGGCGCCGAGCTGTCGGCCGACCTGCGCCGCGAGGCGATCGACGCCGTGATCGACACCGGCACCGTTCGCGGCGACGAGGGCTACTCCGGCTTCGAGGGCGAGGAGTTGCGCGAGCTGCTGCGCTCCGAGCAGGTCGACGCGGTCACGATCGTCGGCCTGGCGACCGACGTGTGCGTGAAGCACACCGCCGCCGACGCGCTGCGCGAGGGGCTGCAGGTGACGATCGAGACCGCCGGGGTGCGCGGGATCGACGCGCGGGACAGCCGCGAGGCGCTGCGCGGGCTGGCCGAGTCCGGCGCGCAGGTGAACTGATCGCGATGGCGCTTCCGGGGCGCGAGGACATCGAGGACATCTTCGGCAAGCTCGCCGATCCCGACACCGCGATCGAGTTCTTCGAGCGCGTCGCCGACGACGTCGACTGGACGGTGATGGGAACCCACCCGCTCGCCGGCCGCTACCACGGTCGCAGCGAGTTCATCGAGGCGACGTTCGACCGGCTGGCGCCGCTCATGCGCGACGGCCTGCGCCTCGAGCTCGAGCACGTCCACATCGACGGCGACACGGCGATCGTGGAGCTCGAGGCCACCGCGACGACGCTCGAGGGCAAGCCCTTCGCCAATCGCTACTGCTGGGTGTGCCGGTTCGAGCTCGAGATGATCGTCGAGGTCCGCGCCTACCTGGATTCGGCCATGGTCGCCGAGACCGTGGCCGCCAACGAGCCGGCCTGATCACCGCTCGGCGCCTGATCACCGCTCCGGCGCCTGATCACGGCTCGGCGGCGCTCCAGCCGCTGAAGCGTTCGACGTCGACCGCAAGCACTGCGCCGGTGGTCGTCTGCTGGGGATAGCGCTCCGCGAGCGCCGCGAGCGCCGCGACCGCCTCGGGTTCGTCGCCCTGCAGGACCCGGGCGGCGCCGTCGGCGCGAACCCACCAGAGCGCCGTCCAGTCCTCCTCGTAGTGGTCGACGAGCAGGCTGACGCGCGGGTTGACGTCCACGTTGGCCAGCCGCCGCAGCGCGGTCGTGCGCTTGGGCTTGGCGTCGACCGCGCTGTAGATCGTCTCGCCGCGCGCCGCGAACACGATCGCGACGAGGTGGGGCCGACCGTCGGCGTCGGCCGTGGCCAGGCGCGCCACCCGGGCGGCGAGGAACCGCGCGCGGGCCTCCTCGGGGGTCACGTTTCGCCGTGCAGCTTGGCGATCGCGGTCTCCCAGCGCGCGAGCGCGGGCTCGACGACGCCGAGATTGCCCGACGGGATCCAGTGCACGACGCGCGCGAAGCCGGCCTCCAGCAGCCGCTCGAGCACCGCCGGATCGGCGGGCACGCCCATCGCCATCACCGGGATCGGCCGGTCGGCCCGGGCGCGCAGCTCGGCGACGCGCTCGAGCAGTTCGTCGCCGCGCGCGAAGTTGGGAAACCACGCGTCGCCGAAGGCGAGCACCCGGTCGAGCACCGTCGGGCCGTTGCCCCCGACGAGCACCGGCGGGTGTGGGCGCTGCAGCGGCTTGGGCCACGACCAGATCCGCTCGAAGGAGACGAGGTCGCCGTGGTAGCTGGCCTCGTCGTGGGTCCAGATCGCGCGCATCGCCTCCACCCGTTCGGCGAACAGCCGCATGCGCGTGCGGGGATCGGTGCCGTGGTTGGCCATCTCCTCGCGATTCCATCCCGCGCCCACCCCGAACTCGAATCGCCCGCCCGAGAGGTGGTCGATCGAAGCCACCTGCTTGGCGCAGATGATCGGGTCGTGCTCAATGACCAGGCAGATGCCCGAGCCGACCCGCAACCGCGCGGTCGCCTCGGCGGCCGCGGTCAGCGCGACGAACAGGTCGTAGGTGTGGATGTACTTGCGGGGCAGCTCGCCGCCGCCGGGGTAGGGAGAGTCGCGGCTCGCCGGGATGTGGGTGTGCTCGGCGAAGAACAGCGACTCGTTGCCGTGCTCCTCGACGAGGCGGGCGAACGCGCCCGGCGACACCGCGTCGTGGGTGGGGAAGTAGCCGATCCCGAATTCCATCGCGCCGAAGTCTAGGCGTCGGGCCAGGTGGCGCCGTCGGCGACGGCTCGGTGCTCGATCTGCTCGAGCGTCTCGTCGGTGCGCCGGTCGGCGACCATCGCCTCGAGCGCCTCGGCGATCGTGTCGCCCCACACGCAGCGCACCACCGCCGGACGACCGGCGTCGCGGCTGAGCTCGGCCCAATGCAGCGCGACCCCTGATCCGGCCCGGTCGAAGAGCGGTCCGTCCGGGTCGCCAACGCCCGCCGACATCGAGATCTGGGCGTGCCAGCCGTGCGGGCACAGCTCGCTCATCATCGCCCGCGCGCGCAGCTCGGCCGTCGCCGCCGCGCGCATGCGCCGCCGCCGGGCGCGCCGGCCGCGCGTCCGGGTCAGGATCAGGCGCGTGACGACCAGCAGCGCGCCGCCCACCAGAGCAGCCGCGGCGATGAGCGCGAGCGGCTCCAGCAGGCTGTCGGGACCCGGATGCACTCCGTACTGCATCGCGTAGGGGAGCACGCCGCCAAGCTACCCCTCCAGGGAGCGGTGCAAGCCGGTCATCGACGCCCACGCGTGTGCGCGCGCATGCGGCCGGCCGCGGGTCATCGCCGAGGCTCCGCGCCGCAGCACCGAATGCCCCCGTCACCGCCGAACGCGCCCGCTGCTCGGAGAGGCGGCGGAGCGGCCCTGTGCCCGGGTCGTGGGCGCGAGCGACGACGAGGGACGGCTCGTCGGCTCGTCGACGTGGACGCGTTCGCGCACGTCCCCGCCCGCTCCACCGGAGTTTGGCACCATGGTTAGCGTCGGCCGCCGAGACAGGGGGTAGCCGCCGGGAAGGAGATCGCGTGGCTACCGCTCAGCACCCGCTCGACAGCGCCGATCACGCCGGCGGCGTCGCCGACGAACCCGCGTTCGAGCGGCGCGGGATCGACTACATCCCCGACACCGAGCGACGCGGGGGACCCGTCGACCTCATGTGGATGTGGGCGGGCGCGCTGTTCAACGTCGAGTACGTCGTCTACGGCGCGCTGATCATCTCCTTCGGGCTCGCGTTCTGGCAGGCGGCGCTCGTCATCATCGTCGGCAACCTGTCCTACCTGGTGACCGGCGTGGGCAGCCTTCCGGGTCCCGCCGCCGGCACCGGAGTGTTCACGATCACGCGCGCGCCGTTCGGCGAACGCGGCGCCAAGCTTGTCTCGGCGTTCAACTGGATGACCCAGGTCGGCTACGAGACCGAGGGCCTCGCGCTCGTAGTGCTCGCGGGGCTGGCGCTGTTCTCCAAGGCGGGAGTCGGCGGATCGACTCCCCTGAAGATCGCGCTGATCGCGGCGGCGGGCGCGATCCAGCTCGTGCTCCCGCTGTTCGGGCACCGCGCGATGCTGCGCGTGTTGCGGCGGCTCGTGCCGCCGCTCGTGGTCCTGTTCATCCTGCTGGCGATCTTCGCCCTGCCCAAGGCCAAGCTCGGCGCCGGCCCGGGCGCCGACTGGGAGACGATGATGGGCGCGCTCGCGCTCATCCTGTCGGCCGGGGGCTACGGCTGGGTGATGAACGCCTCGGACTTCTCCCGCTACCTGCCGCGCGACTGCAGCCGCTCGCGGATCGTCTGGGCGGTGGCGATCGGCGGCTTCTTGCCCTCGACGCTGCTCAGCCTGCTCGGGGCCGCGGTCGCCACCGCGGTGTCGTCGGCCTCGGATCCGATCTCCGGCCTCCCGCACGCGTTCCACGGCTGGTTTCTCATCCCCTACCTCCTGTTCGTGATCGTGCAGCTGTTCGCGATCAACAGCGTCGACCTGTACTCCTCGGGCATGACCCTGCAGGCGCTCATCCCCGCGATCAAGCGCTGGCAGTGCGTGCTGCTCGACACCGCCGTCGCCGGCGCGCTGACCGCGGTGGCGATCTTCTCCAGCGGCTTCTACTCGTTCCTCGAGGACTTCCTGCTGTTCATGATCATCTGGATCGCGCCGTGGGTGGCGATCTTCATCACCGACTGGTGGATGCGCCGCGGCACCTACGACTCGCGCGCCCTGCTCGACGGTCGCGCCGGGATCTACTGGCGCGGCGGCGGGATCCACCGGCCCGGCGTGATCGCCCAGCTGGTCGGGATGCTCGCGGCGGCCTCGTGGCTGGACACCACCGTCTGGCAGGGACCGCTGTCCAGGGCCACCGGGCTGTCGGACTTCAGCGTGTTCATGGGCGCGCTGTTCGGCGCCGGCCTCTACTACCTGCTCGCGCACCGCGCCGTCGCCCGCGAGACCGCCTGACGGGTCGTGTGCGGGTAGGATCGCGGTCGATGCCCGACCGGATCCGGACCAGCCACGCCGGCAGCTTGCCCCGGCCCGAGGACCTGGCCGCGGCCAACCGCGTCCGCGCCGAGGGCCAGAGCGGCGACGCGGCCGCGTTCGACGAGCAGCTGGCGGCGGCGGTCTCCGACGTCGTCGCGCGCCAGCACGAGCTCGGGATCGACATCGTCAACGACGGCGAGTACGGCCACGCGATGGGCCAGCGCTACGACTACGGCGCCTGGTGGAGCTACGTGTTCGGCCGCCTCGGCGGGCTCGAGCTCGTCGAGACGGCGATGCTCGAGATCCCCCAGGCCAAGCCCAAGCCCGGCGGGGTGAAACTCGGGGCGTTCAGCGACCGGCGCGATTGGAAGCAGTTCGCCGACGCCTACGCGGATCCGAGCTCGGGCTGCGCGCTGCCCAACCGCCCGCGCGTGGCGCCCGTCTGCCGCGCGCCGATCACCTACACCGGGTCTGACCAGGTGCGGCGCGACATCGCCAATCTCCGCACGTCGCTCGACGCCCACGGCCTCAGCGACGGATACCTGAACTCGGTCGCGCCCGGCAGCTGCGCGCGCTTTGGCAACGAGTACTACGACAACGACGAGGAGCTCATCTACGCCTGCGCCGACGCGATGCGCGAGGAGTACGCCGCGATCATCGACGCCGGCCTCATCCTTCAGCTCGACGACCCGGCGATCGCCGAGAACTGGGATCAGATCAACCCCGCGCCGAGCGTCGAGGACTATCGGCGCTTCACGATGGTCCGGGTCGAGGCGCTCAACCACGCGATCCGCGGCCTGCCGACCGAGCGCATCCGCTTCCATCTGTGCTGGGGCAGCTGGCACGGCCCGCACGTCACCGACATCCCGATGGCCGACATCGTCGACGTGATGCTGCGCATCGACGCCGGCGCGTACTCGTTCGAGGCCGCCAACGTCCGCCACGAGCACGAGTGGCGCGTCTGGCAGGACGTCACGCTGCCCGAGGGCAAGGTCATCCTGCCCGGCGTGGTCAGCCACAGCACGAACGTCGTCGAGCATCCCGAGCTCGTGGCCGAGCGGATCGCGCGCTTCGCCGACGGCGTCGGCGCCGGCCACGTCATCGCCTCGACCGACTGCGGCCTCGGCGGCCGCGTGCATCCGCAGGTGGCGTGGGCCAAGCTGCAGTCGTTGGCCGAGGGCGCCGCGCTGGCCAGCGGACGGTAGCCCATCGGTCGGGGTCGTGGTCGCGGTCGCGGCCGCACCCGGCTCAGCTCTCCAGGAGCTGCACCTCGGCCTGCGCGGCCAGCTCACGCGCCCGCGCGGCCTCGAACCGCGCCGCGCCGGGGAGCTCGGCGTTCGCCGCCGCCGCGCCGAGCGCAAGCCGGAGCGCGTCGCACCACGATCCGCCGCGCACCTGCCCGACGAGCAGACCGGCGAGGAACGTGTCCCCGGAGCCGACCGGATAGGTGCCCGTGACCGCGGTGCACCCCCGCCACGCGCGGCCGCCGGGCTCGATCAGCACCGCGCCGTCCTCGCCGAGCGTGATCGCCACCGCGTGGCCGTCGCCGCCGCAGCGCTCGCGCACCTCGCGCACCGCCTCGGCCGCCTGTGCCGCGTCGGCCAGCTCGCGGCCGAGCAGCTCGCCGGCCTCGCGGAGGTTGACCTTGACCAGGTCGGGCGCCGCGTCGACGACGTGGGCGAGCGCGTCGGCCCGCGTATCGGCGGCCACGGGCACCCCGGCCCGCCGGGCGTCGGCGATCAGCCGCGCGTAGCCGTCGACGGGCGCGCCGGGCGGCATCGTGCCGGCCAGCGCGAGCCACGATGCCTGGGACAGCAGCCCGAGCACGATGTCCTGCACCGCCCGCCACTCCGCGCCCGAGATGACCGTCCCGTCCTCGTAGAACTCGGTCAGCCGCCCGGTCTGGCGATCGGCGACCGAGAGGCTCGAGCGGGTCTCCCCCGCTCCCCACGCGAAATGGCCCTGCACGCCCTGCTCGGCGAGCGCCTCCGCGATCCAGCGCCCGGTGTTCCCGGCGAGCAGCCCGGTGACCACGGTCGCCTCGCCGAGCGCCGCCGACACCTGGGCGACGTGGACTCCCTTGCCGCCGGGCAGCTGGATGAACTGCTCGGGCCGATGGATCTCGCCGACCTCGATCCGCTCGACCTCGAACAGCTTGTCGATCGACGGGTTTCCGGCGAGGCAGAGGATCACGCGCGCACTCTACGTCGCCGGGCGGCGGGGGTCGCCGGTGGGCCGGCCGGCGCCGCGACCTATGATCGAGGCATGTCAACTCCACCTTCGGCTCGCAGCGTCAAGATCGGCGAGAACGAGCGCACCGGCTGGTCGTCGGAGCGGCCTCGGCGCGAGGGCGGGCCGGCGCGACCGGTCGACGTCTCGGTCCGCAACACGCTCCTGCGCCCCTCCGACCGGCTGCGCTACTCGCCGGGGAGCCTGCTGCTGGTGACCGGTGCCCGCGCGGCCGGCCTGGATCGCCTGCTCGCCCGCGTCATCGAGGAGCGCGGGATCGTCTTCACCCCCGCCAAGGTCCGGGCGCTGCTGAGCGGCCGCGTCCCCGAGGACCAGATCGGCGCGCGCACCGACGAGCTCATCCGCACCGCGGTGGCCAAGCGGATGGCCGCCGGCGAGACCGCGGTCGTGGCGCTGCCCGACATCGACCCGGCGACCCGGCGCACGTTCGTCGAGCTCGCCCACGCCCACCGGC
This sequence comes from Solirubrobacterales bacterium, assembly GCA_019240115.1. Classification (GTDB taxonomy): domain Bacteria; phylum Actinomycetota; class Thermoleophilia; order Solirubrobacterales; family Solirubrobacteraceae; genus Palsa-465. The sequence goes on from JAFAYV010000011.1 coordinate 114,727, forward strand.
GCCCCCGCCATCTCCTGATGGTCGAGGCGCCCAACGACTCGGTCGCCGATGACGAGCGCCGGGTGCTCGCCGAGCTGCGGCGGGCGCTGACCGCCGGCGAGCTTGGCGCCGAGGGCTTTCACACGTCGATCCGCTTCGCCGGCAACGCTCTCGTCGAGCTCAAGAAGATCGTCTTCCGCCCCGCTCCGGCCGACGAGTAGTCGCCGAGGCGGCTCCCGGCGCCCGGTCGACGAGCACGCCCGCGCGGAGCACGTCGCGGACGGCGAGGTCGTCGTCGAGCATGACCACGTCGGCCGGCGCTCCCGGCGCCAGCGCGCCGAGGTCGGCGCGGCCGACCCTCCAGGCCGGCCGGCGGGTCACGGCGTGCAGCGCCGCGGCGGGCGTCGCGCCGAGCCGCACCGCGCGACGTACCCCGGAGGCGAGCGGAGCGGTGCCCCCGGCCAGCGTCCCGTCGGACGCGCGGCGGGCGACGCCATCGGTCACGGTGACCTGCGCCTCGCCGAGTCGACATTCCCCGTCGGCCCCGCGGGCCCCGCCGGCCCCGTCGGCCCCGCCGGCTCCGTCGCCCCCCTCGGGCCCGCCGGCTCCGTCGGCCCTGCCGGCTCCGTCGGCCCCGCCGGCGGCGGCGATCGCGTCGCTGACGAGCGCGAGCCGTTCGCCGGCGCAGCCCAGCACGAGGCGGGTCGTCTCGTCGGCGAGGTGGACGCCGTCAAGGATCGCCATCGCGGTCAACGCGCGATGGGTCAGCGCGAGGCCCGCCAGCCCGGGCCGGCGAGCGGTGATCGGATCCATCGCGTTGAACACGTGGGTCACCGCGCTCGCGCCCGCGGCGATCGCCTCACGCACGGCGGCCGCGTCGGCCGCGCTGTGACCGAGTGAGACGGTGACGCCGCGCTCGCGCAGCCGCGCGATGAGCGCCCCGCTGCCCGGCAGTTCGGGCGCGAGCGTCATCATCGCCACCGGCCCGGCGTGCAGAAGACGCTCGGCGAGCGCCGGGTCGGGGTCCCGGCGATGCTCGGCCGGGTGGACGCCGAGCCGGCGGGGCGAGAGGAACGGTCCCTCGAGGTGGACGCCGAGGAGGCGTGCGCCCGCGGCGGGCGCGTCGATCAGCCGCGCCGCCCGGCGCAGCGCCGCGGCGAGGTCGCGCTCGGAAGCGGTGATGAGCGTCGGCAGGTACGCGGTCACGCCGTGGGCGAGGAGCGCCCGCCCAACGTGGTCCCAGGCGTCGTCGGAGTCGGCGGTCAGGAGGTCGACGCCGGCGAAGCCGTTGACCTGGAGGTCGACCAAGCCGGGCGCGGCGATCCGGTCGGCCGCGCGCGACCGGCCGGCGGGAGCCAGCCCGACCTCCGCGATCCGGTCGCCGGCGATCGACACGTCGCCGGGCGCCAAGGCGCCGCCGACGAGCGCCGCGGCCACCCCCAGCCGCCGCGTCTTCACGTCCCGCCGCCGATGCGATGGCACACCGCGCCGCCCATGCGGTGGCACACGTTACGCATGCGATCATGCCGCGATGCCCGCCATCGTCCTGCTCGACGTCAACGGCACGCTGACCGATCTGACGCCGATCGGCGCCCCCTGGGAGGACCCCGGACTCGGCGAGCGCGTGCTGAACACGGCGATCTTCACCGGGATGGTCGACGCGCTGTCAGGCACCGGCCAACGCTCGTTCTCCGAGCACCTCTCGGCCGCCGTCGAGGTCCGGGTCGCCGACGAGGATCTCGATCCATCCGGCGTCGCGGCCGCGATCCAGGCGGCGGCCGCGCTGCCGGCCCGGCCCGGGGCCGCCGACGCGCTCGCGCGTCTGCGCGCCGGCGGGGTGACGCTCATCGCACTGACCAACTCGGGCGCGGCGGCCGGCCGGGCGACGCTCGAGGGCTGCGGTCTGATCGGCTTCGTCGAGCGCGTCCTCGGGGTCGACGCAGTCGCTACGTTCAAGCCCCACCCCGACGTCTACGCCTACGCGCTGGCGCAGGCCGGCCGCGACCCGGCGCAGGTGACGCTGCTCGCCACCCACGCCTGGGACCTCGCGGGGGCCAAGTACGCCGGGATGGGCACCGCGTGGGTGCGCCACGGCGCGGTCGGCTGGCCGGCGGTGTTCCCCGAGCCCGACGTCAGCGGCGAGACGCTCGTCGACGTCGCGCAGGCGCTGCTCGCCGCGTGATCGGGCCCTGAGACGCGGATGGCCCCGCCGGGGCGGGGCCATGCCCATCGCGGATGTTCGCGCTGTCGGGACGTGCCTACGCGGTGACCGCGTCGGCGAGCTCGAGCACGATCCCGGGCGCGTCGCCATCGCCGTCGATGGCGACGACCTTGGCGCCCTCGACGAGCCGGCCGTCGAGGATCGCCCGCGTCAGCTCCTTCTCCAGCGTGCGCCGGAGGTGGCGCTTGAGCGGCCGCGCGCCGAACTCGGGGTCGAAGCCCTCGGCGGCAAGACGCGCGACGAGCCTGGGGGCGACCTCGAGGGTCACGCCGCGCTCGGCGTGCAGGCGCTCGGCGATCCGGGCGCAGATCAGCTCGCCGATCTCACGGACCTGCTCCTCGGTCAGCGGCTCGAACACCACGACCTCGTCGATCCGGTTCAGGAACTCCGGCAGGAAGGCGCGCTTGGCCGCCGCGAGCATCCGCTCGTCGGCGGGGTCGGCGTCGCCGCCGGTGAAGCCCAGCGAGCGCTTCGCCTGCCCAGCGCCGAGGTTGGACGTCATCACGACCACCGTGTTGGTGAAGTCGACCGTCCGGCCCTCGCCGTCGGTCAGGCGACCGTCGTCGAGCACCTGCAGGAGCACGTTCCAGACCTCGGGGTGCGCCTTCTCGATCTCGTCGAGCAGGATCACCGAATAGGGTCGCCGCCGCACCGGCTCGGTCAGCTGACCGCCGTCGCCGTACCCGACGTACCCGGGCGGCGATCCGATCAGCCGCGCCACCGTGTGGGGCTCGCGGTACTCGGACATGTCGATCCGCACGAGCGCCTTCTCGGTCGCGAACAGCCGCTCGGCGAGCGCCTTGACGAGCTCGGTCTTGCCGACCCCGGTCGGGCCCATGAACAGGAAGCTGCCCAGGGGACGATCCGGCTCGGCGAGCCCCGCCCTCGCGTGGCGCACCGTCTCGGACACCGCGTGCACGGCGTCGCGCTGGCCGATGACCCGGCGGTGCAGGTCCTCCTCCAGCGTGCCGAGCCGCTCGAGCTCGGCGGCCACCAGCTCCCCGACGGGGATCCCGGTCCGCGCCGCGACGACCTCGGCGATCGCCTGCTCATCGACGCTCCGCGCGACCTCGACCGTCGCGGCGGCGGGCTTGGCGAGGCCCGCGAGCTCGGCTTCGAGGCTCTCGATGCGCTCCTTCAGCGCGCCGGCCTCCTCGTAGGCCTCGGCAGCGACGGCCGCCTGCTTCTCGGCGCTGCGCTTCTCGATCTCGGCGCGCAGCCGGTCGACGTCGCCGCCCGCGCCGCCGCTCAGCCGCAACCGCGCCCCGGCCTGGTCGACGAGGTCGATCGCCTTGTCGGGCAGCCGGTACTCGCTGATGTAGCGGTCCGACAGCCGCGCGGCCGCCTCGAGCGCCCCGTCGGCGATCGTCACCTGATGGTGCTCCTCGTACTGGGAGCGCAGGCCCCGCAGGATCTCGACGGTGTCGGCCACCGACGGCTCCTCGATCATCACCGGCGAGAACCGGCGAGCGAGCGCCGCGTCGCGCTCGACCTTGCGGTACTCGGCGAGCGTCGTCGCGCCCATCATCCGCAGCTCGCCCCGGGCGAGCATCGGCTTGAGCATATTGGCGGCATCCATCGCCCCGTCGGCGCCGCCGGCGCCGAGCACGGTGTGCAGCTCGTCGACGAACAGGATGATCCGGCCCTCGGCGGCCGCGACCTCCTGCAGTGCGGCCTTCAGCCGCTGCTCGAACGCGCCGCGGTAGTGCGTCCCGGCGACCATGCCCGACAGGTCGAGCGCGACCACCCGGACGCCGTGCAGCGGCTCGGGCACCTCGTCCTGCGCGATCCGCAGGGCCAGGCCCTCCGCGATCGCGGTCTTGCCGACGCCGGCCTCGCCGATCAGCGCCGCGTTGTTCTTGCGCCGCCGGCTCAGGACCTCGATGACCTGCGCGATCTCGGCGTCACGGCCGATCACCGGGTCGATCCGGCCCTCGCGCGCGTCGTCGGTCAGGTCCCGCCCGAAGTGATCGAGCGCCGGGGTGTCAGACTGCTCGGTGCGCTGGTCCTCGCGCAGCGCGCTGTTGCCGCGCCCGCCCTGGTTGAGAGCGCCCATGCCGGGAGCACCCGGGCCGCCGATGCCGGCGCCAGCCGGACCGCCCATGCCGGGACCACCCGGACCGCCGGGGCCGAAGGGACCACCGGGACCGAACGGGCCGCCGACCGGCGCCCCGCCCTGCTGAGCGGCCAGCGCCTGCCGCGCGCAGCGCTCGCAGACCAGACCCGCGCGACGGGCGTCGCCGCTGGCCAGCACCACCGGCACGACGCCGGGCCGCTCACCGCAGACGTCGCACAGGGGCGCGTTCTGGGGGTTCATATTCTGAATTTCCACGTTCTCAAGTCTCCGATCTGATCACAGATCTATGTTGGGTCGACTGAGATTTTAGCGCGCGCGCTTTACAAAGTGAAGTAGCGTCGTCGCGTCGCGTCGGGGTCGCGGCGCCGCGCGTCGGGCGCGCGGCGGAGTGCGGGTCAGGCCTCGAGCTGCTCGGAGAGCTCCAGCCACGAGGATTCGAGGGCGTCACGGCGCTCGGCGAGCCCACGCAGCTCGAGGGTGAGCTCGGCGAGCCGGGGCGCGTCGGTCGCCGCCGCGGCCATCGCCTCCTGCAGCTCGGCGTCGCGGGCCTCGGCGCGCTCGAGCTCGCGCTGCACGCGGGCGAGCTCGCGCTGGGCCGTGCGCCGGGCCGCCCCGGGAGCGACCGCCGCCGATGGCGCCGACGCCGCCGGCTCCACGGCCCCCAGCGCGGTCCGCAGCGACAGGTACTGCTCGACCCCGCCCGGCAGATGGCGCAGCCCACCATCGCCGGGCAGCGCGAAGACGTCGTCGCAGACGCGCTCGACGAAGTAGCGATCGTGGGAGACCACGACCAGCGTGCCCGGCCAGCCGTCGAGCAGGTCCTCGAGCGCGGTCAGCGTGTCGATGTCGAGATCGTTGGTCGGCTCGTCGAGGAGCAGGACGTTGGGCTGGGTCAGCAGCAGGCGCATGAGCTGCAGGCGCCGGCGCTCACCCCCGGAGAGGTCGTCGGTCAGCGTGCGCAACCGCTCGCCGCGGAAGCCGAAGCGCTCGGCGAGCCGGCCCGCGGTCAGCTCCTCTCCCGCGCTCGTCGTCGCCCGGCCGCGCACCTGCTCGAGCGCCTGCAGGACGCGCACGCCCGGTGGCAGCTCGGCGGTGTCCTGCAAGAGCTCGGCCAGGCGCACCGTCGCGCCCCAGCGCACCTCGCCGGCGTCGGCGTGCAGGTCGCCGGTGAGCAGCCCGAGAAGCGTCGACTTGCCCGAGCCGTTGGCGCCGACGAGCGCCACGCGCTGCCCGGGCCCGAGCCGCCAGGTGACGTCGCGCAGCAGCGGGCGCTGCCCGCGCGCCATCGACACGTCGACCGCGTCGATCACCCGGTCCCCGAGCCGGGCGGTCGCGAAGCGCAGCAGCTCGACGGCGTCGCGGGCCGGCGGCTCGTCGGCGATCAGCGCGTTGGCGGCGTCGACGCGGAACCGCGGCTTCGAGGTCCGGGCGGGCGGCCCGCGCCGCAGCCAGGCGAGCTCCTTGCGCACGAGCTGCCGGCGGCGGTCCTCGCGCGCGGCCGCCACCCGGTCGCGCTCGGCCCGCGCGAGCACATAGGCGGAGTAGCCGCCGTCGTACTGGTGCACCGCGCCGGCGGCCACCTCCCAGGTCCGCTCGCAGACCGCGTCCAGGAACCAGCGGTCGTGGGTGATGACCAGCAGCGTGCCCCGCCGTCGCGCGAGGAACCGCGCGAGCCAGTCGATGCCCTCGACATCGAGGTGGTTGGTCGGCTCGTCGAGCGCGAGCAGCTGCGGCGAGTCCAGCAGCGCCCGCGCGAGCGAGATCCGCCGCTGCTCCCCTCCCGACAGCTGGTCCACCGGCGTCTGCAGGCCGTGCGGGAACCGCGTCAGCGCGACGCCGCCGAGCAGCCCGTCGAGCACCGAGCGAAACCCCGCGTCGCTCGCCCACTGGTGCTGCTCGCGATCGCCGACGAGCGCCTGGCCGACCGTGGATCCGGACGCGAAGCCGACGCGCTGGGCGACGAGCTCGGTCGTCACGTCGCGCGTGCGCGTCACGACGCCCGCGTCGGGCTCCAGCCCGCCGGCGATCAGCGCCAGCAGGGTCGACTTGCCGGCGCCGTTGTCGCCGACGACGCCGATCCGCTCGCCTTCGGAGACCCCGAGGGTGACGTCATCGAGCACCGCGTGGGCGCCGAAGCCCTTGGCGACCGCCGAGAGGTTGACGAGGTTGCGCGCGGGGATGCCGGGGAGCCTAGGCGGCGTCCAGCGCCCGCGCGAACACCTGCTCGGCGTGCTCGTCGAACAGCCAGAAGCGGGCCTCGCGCACGTCGGGATGCGCGTCGAGGGCTCGGCGAGTCGCCTCCAGCGCGACCTCGGCGGCCTGTGCCAACGGGTAGCCGTACACGCCCGTCGAGATCGCGGGGAACGCGACCCGGGCGCACCCATGCTCGTCGGCGAGCTCGATCGCGCGCCGGTAGCAGGACGCGAGCAGCTCGGCCTCCCCGCGGTCGCCGCCGCGCCAGCGAGGGCCGACGGCATGGATGACATGGTCGACCGGCAGCTCGCCGGCGCCTGTGATCTTCGCGTCGCCGGTCGAGCAGCCCCCGAGCCCGCGGCACTCCTCGAGCAGCGCAGGACCGGCGGCGCGGTGGATCGCGCCGTCGACGCCGCCGCCCCCGAGCAGGCTCTGGTTGGCGGCGTTGACGATCGCGTCGGCCTCGGCGTCCTGGGTGATATCCCCGCGGTGCAACGTGATCTCGCCCGCCATCAGGCGAAATCTAGTGCCCCCGCCCGTCGCGGGGGTCCGACGCGCCCGGGAGTCCGGCGCGCCCGGGGGTGGCCGGCGCGCCCGGGGGTCCGGCGCGCCCGGGGGTGGCCCGCCAGGGGGGTGGCCGCCAATAAGCCGGTCGGGCACGGCAATCGGGCTGCCACCTCGTCACGAGGGTCAGGCCGCGTGGCCGCCGGGCCACCCCGGCACAAGGGTCAGGCCGCGTCGCCGCCGGGCCACCCCGGCACAAGGGTCAGGCCGCGTGAACCTCGACCTCGGCGCCCGCGCGCCACACCCCCCGGGCCATCGCCTCGGCGCTGAACGGCATCGCCACCGCGCCGTCGGCGCCGAGCGCGATCAGCCCGCCGCGCGCGCCGAGGCTCGCGACGTCGTCGAGCGTCGCGGCGGCGGCCGCGGCCAGCGCCTCGCCCGCGACCACGCGGCCGGCCAGCTGGTGCGCGGCGGCCGCGCGGATGAACGCCTCGCCGTCGCCGGTGCAGGAGACCGCCACGCGTCCATCGGCCCAGGTGCCGGCACCGATCAGCGGCGAGTCGCCGATCCGGCCCGCGGCCTGTCCGCGGGCGCCGCCGGTCGAGGTGGCCGCCGCCAGCCCACCGGCGCCGTCGAGGGCGACCGCGCCGACGGTGCCGCGGCCGTCCTGCACCAGGCGCCGTTGCTGGCGTTCGGTGATGAAGTAGGCCGGCGGGCGCTGCTCGATCCCGGCCGCGTCGGCCAGCGCATCGGCCGCCGGGCCCGCGAGCAGCACGTGGGGGCTGCGCTCGAGCACGGCGCGGGCGCCGGCGATCGGCGACCGGCTCGTGCGCAGGAGCGCCATCGCCCCGGCCGCTCGGTCGCGTCCTCGCATCAGCGATGCCGACATCTCGACGCCGCCGTCGGAGCAGAGGACCGATCCGCGCCCGGCGTTCAGGAAGTCGGCCTCGTCCTCCATGCACATGACGGCCGCCTGCGCGGCGTCGAGCGCGTCGCCGCCGCGGTCCAGCGCGGCGCCGCCGCGCCGCAGCGCCTCACCGAGCGCGCGCTCGATGGCGGCGGCCCGCGCCGCGAGCTCCGGGGCCCTCGCGCCCGCTCCCCCGTGCACGAGGATCACCGGTTGCACCCGGCGCAGGGTAGACACGCGCTCTAGGTTAGTGATAACTTACCGTTAGCCATGACGAACGGTCCTGAGATGATGACCGCCCTCGGCGATCCAACGCGGCGCGAGATCTTCGAGCGCCTGTCGGCGCGACCGAGTCCCGTCGGCGAGCTGGCGGCGAGCCTGCCGGTCAGCCGCCCCGCGGTCTCCCAGCATCTCCGCGTCCTGCGCGACGTCGGCTTGGTGCGCGATGAGCCGGCGGGAACGCGGCGGATCTACTCGGTCGACCACGCCGGCCTCGCGGTCCTGCGGACCTACCTGGACCAGTTCTGGAGCCGGTCGTTGACGGCGTTTGCAGCCCATGCGCAACGGGAGGAGACAGAGGACGATGCGAACAGCGATTGAGACGGTGCGCCGCCACGTGGTCGTGGCCACGGGCCAGCGACGGGCGTTCGAGGTGTTCACCGCGGAGATGACGAGCTGGTGGCCGCCCGACCACCACATCGGCGCGGCGCCGATCGAGGAGATCGTGATCGAGCCGCGCGAGGGCGGGCGCTGGTACACCCGCCACCAGGATGGCAGCGAGACCTCGACGGGGTTCGTCAGCGTCTGGGAGCCCTACGAGCGCGTCGCGCTCGCGTGGCAGATCGGCGCCGACTGGAAGTACGACCCGAAGCTGGTCACGACCGTCGACCTGCGCTTCGTCGCCGAGACGCCGGAGCGTACGCGCGTCGAGCTCGAGCATCGCGATCTGGAGGCCTTTGGCCCCGAGGCCGAGCGTATGCGCGCGATGTTCGAGGGCCCCGGAGCCTGGAACCGGACGCTCGAGGCCTTCGCGGCGGTCGCGGGACGGCGATGAGCGTCGTCGTGCTCGCCCCGTGTGGTCCTCGGCGGCAGCATCATGGTCTTCGGCTACGCCTCGGCCGACGGCGTGGCGCGCGCGCCGCACCGCACCTCGCCGACCAGGTGGCCCGCGCCGAGCGCTTCGTCGCGACGGCACGCTGATCGCCTACGGGACCTTCGGCGATCCCCCAGACGCAGGGACCGATGTCGATCTTCACCAGGTGCGAGGCCGCCGAGGAGTTCGCATCGGGCGACCCATTCGTCGTCCACGGCGTCGTGGCCGGCTACGAGATCCGCGAGTGGAGCGCGGAGGTGGCCAGGCCGCGGCCAGATCGCCGCTCGGGCGCGACGACCGCTGATCGAGGTTGCGCGCGTCAAGCGGATCTCCCACGCAGACGACGGAGTCCGCGACGCGCCGGGATCTTCCCCTGCCGCCCCCCGGACGCGCCGGGATTCTCCCCTCCCGCCCCCGGACGCGCCGGGATTCTCCCCCCGCCGCCCCGGAGATAGGATGCGCGCCCCGTCGCACATCGATCGAGGAGGAAGAGCATGCGACGCTCGCTCACGGCGCTGGTCGCCGCCGCGCTGGCCGCCGCCCTCGCCGCGCTGACCGCCACCCTCGCCCCCCTTGCCGCGCTGCCCTCGGTGGCGTCGGCGGCCCCGCCCCGGCGGCCCGCCCAGCACCCCCTCGCGATCGGCACCGGCGGCGCCGTGGCGTCGATGGACGTCGACGCCAGCCAGGCCGGGATCGACGTGCTCCAGCGCGGCGGCAACGCGATCGACGCCGCGGTGGCGACGGCGAGCGCACTCGGCGTCACGATCCCGTTCGTGGCCGGCCCGGGCGGCGGCGGGTTCATGGTCATCTACCTGGCCAGGACGCATCGCGTGGTGACGATCGATGGCCGCGAGACGTGCCCGGCGGCGTGCACCTCGACGACCTTCATCGATCCGGCGACCGGCATGCCCTACGACTACGACTACGCCTCGGCGCAGCCGCTGTCGACCGGCGTGCCGGGGATGGTGGCCACGTGGGCGCAGGCGCTGCGCTTGTACGGCCGGCGGTCGCTGGCGGCCGACCTGCAGCCGGCGATCGCCGTCGCCCAGCACGGCTTCCGCGTCAACCGCGACTTCCGCCAGCTCACCCAGTCCGGGCTCGCCGAGCTGCGGGCTTATCCGGCGAGCCGCAAGCTGCTGCTGACCACGTCGGGCAGTCCGCTGCCGCTCGGCCAACTGCTGCGCAACCCCGACCTCGCCCGGACCTATCGGCTGATCGCGCGCCACGGCGCCGGCTACCTGTACGACGGGCCGCTCGGCCGCGCGATCGTCCGCGCCGTCGACCACCCGCGGCTGACGCCGGGCACGCAGCTGATCACCCGGCCGGGGATCATGACCGTCAACGACCTGCGCGCCTATCGGGCGAGGTCGCTGCCCTCGACGCGCGTCAGGTATCGAGGACTCGACATCTACGGGATGGAGCCGCCGTCGAGCGGCGGGTCGACGATCGGCGAGGCGCTGAACATCCTCAGCGGCTGGAACCTCGGCTCCGAGCCGCGGGCGCTGGCCCTGTATCACTACCTTGAGGCGTCGCGGCTGGCCTACGCCGACCGCGATGCCTGGGTCGGCGATCCGGCGTACGAGCGGGTGCCGCTCTCAGGGCTGCTCAGCCCCGCCTACGCGGCGACCCGGCGCTGCCTGGTCGGCGACCACGCGCTGACCTCGCCGCTGGCGCCCGGCCAGCCGTTCCCGCCGTTCGCGGGGACCTGCCCGGCGGCGGCGCCCGCCTCGAGCGTGCCGGCGACGACGGCCTCGCCCGAGCTCCACCACACGAACAACATCGTCACCACCGACAGGGCCGGAGACATCGTCGCCTACACGAACACGATCAACTTCTTCGGCGGCAGCGGGATGACGGTCCCCGGATACGGCTTCCTGCTCAACAACGAGCTCACCGACTTCGACTTCGCCCCCGCGCAGCCGGGCACGTATGACCCGAACCTCCCCGCGGGCGGCAAGGAGCCGCGGTCGAGCATGGGCCCGGTGATCGCGTTGCGCGACGGCAGGCCGCAGTTCACCGTCGGCGCGGCCGGAGGCTCGACGATCATCACGACGATCCTGCAGACGCTGATCAACCATGTCGACTTCGGGATGTCGCTGCCCGCCGCGCTCGCCGCGCCGCGGGTCAGCCAGACCAACACGAGCACCTCGCTCGCCGAGCCGGCGTTCTACCACAGCGCGCTCGCCCAGCAGCTGACCCAGCAGTACGGGGAGAAGTTCACGCTGGCGACGGGACCGGTGCTGCCGCTCGATCACTATCCGGGCGACGCGACGGCGCTGGCGCTGCTCGGCCACGGCCGCGTGGAGGCGATCGCCGAGCCCGTCCGGCTGTTCGGCGGCAGCGCGCTCGTCGTGCACCCCCGGAGGTGATCAGCTCGGCGACGTCGGCGATCGGGAGTGCCCGACGCGATCACCCGCGGGCGCGGCGCCGGTGATGAGGCGGTGACGCTCCGACCTCGCGCTGCAAGGCGGTGCGCAGCGTCGGCTCTCGGATCGGTGGCCGAGCTCGAGGGCAGCCGTCCACGCGCTGATCCCGGCCACGGTCAGATCACCGAGGCGCGGGCCCGTCGACCGCCGGGACGCCCGAGCGCGACCCGCCGCGGTTCGTCGTCGCCGCATCGGCGAGCGCGAGGGCCAGCGCGGCCGCCACGAACGCCGCGATGACGATCAGCCCGTGGCGGAAGGCGATGGCGAAGTCGCCGCGGCTGGCGGCCAGCTCGGAGTAGAAGACGCTGCCGGTGATCGCGATCCCCGCCGAGGAACCGATGCGCTGGCCGGTCTGCAGGACCCCGCCGGCGCTGCCCGCCCGCTGCCTGGGAACTTCGGAGAGCGTGAGGGTCTGGTTGGGCGAGATCACCAGACCGCCGCCGAGCCCGGCGAGCAGCAGGGGCAGCGCGGTGTAGAAGCCGACCGCGCGACCCGGCTCGGCGTGCACCGCCACCCAGACGAGCGCGAGGCCGATCACGACCGTGGCGAGGCCGAAGGCGACGAGCTTGCGCCCGCGGCGCAGGACCTGGCGGCTGCCCATCGACGCGGTGAGCGCCCCGCCGACCGCGAACGGCGTCGCCGACAGGCCGGCCTCGAGCGCCGAGTAGCGCAGTCCGATCTGCAGGTACTGGGTGAGGATGAAGAACGTCCCGGTGAAGCCCGCGAAGTACAGCGCGCCGACGCCGTTGCCCAGCACGTAGGTGCGGATGGCAAACAGGTCGAGGCTGACGAGCGGCTCGCGGGCGCGCCCGTACCTGCGCTCGTGCACCACCCAAGCCACGGCGAGGACGACGGCGAGCGGGAAGAGCAGCGGGCGCAGCGGGCTGTGCCAGGTGCGCAGCTCGACGAACGGGACCAGGATGCAGATCACGCACAGCCCGAGCAGGATCACCCCGAGCGGATCGAGCGCGGTCCGCGCCGCGGGATCGCGTGGCGCAGGCGCGGGGAGGTAGCGCCGGGCGAGGACGAGCGCTCCCGCTCCGACGGGGAGGTTGACGAGGAACACCGCCCGCCAGCCGTTGTGGGTGCCGAAGGCCGCGATCAGCAGGCCGCCGAGCAGCGGCCCGATCGCGGTCGAGACGCCGACCATCACGCCGAAGTAGCCGAACGCCCGGCCCCGCTCCTCGCCCTCGAACAGGGTCTGGATGAAGCCGGTGATCTGCGGGGTGACCAGGCCGCCCGCGAAGCCCTGGACCGCGCGGGCGAGGACCAGGACGGTCGGCGACGGCGCCGCGCCGCAGACGGCCGAGGCCAGCGCGAACGCCGCCACGCCGGCCATGAACACCGTCCGTCGACCTTGTGCGTCCCCGAGGCGGCCCGCCGGCACGAGCAACAGCCCCAGGGCGAGCGCGTAACCCGACACGATCCACTGCAGCGCGTTGTCGGGCGCGTGCAGGCCGATCTCGATGCTCGGCAGCGCGACGTTGACGATCGAGACGTCCAGCAGGGTCATGAACCCCGCCACCAGGCAGACCGCGAGCGCCGGCCAGCGGTCGGGATCGGGCTCGGTCGCGCTCAGTACCGCGCCAGGGTCTCGACGAGCAGGTCGAAGAAGCCAGGCGCGTCGGCGCGCACTCCGACCCGGCAGTTGGGCGGCGCTCCGCGGGCGACTCCCTCGCGACCGGCGATCCGATCGCCGGCGCGCCCCCGGCGCCGGTCGTCGCAGACGGTCATGCCGCGGGTCAGAGCTCCGTGCAGCTCGACGGCGACGTGCATCTCGCGCAGCTCGATCAGCTCGGGGGCGATGAACGTCGCCACCGCGAGCGGATCGTGCAGCGCGGCACCCGAGGCGCCGAAGACCCGCTCGTTCGCGGCTCGTACGAACTCGATCAGATCGGCGACGGTCCTCGCCAGCCGACCGCCGAGCTCGCGGATCCGGGCCACCTCGACCGCAGTCGCGACCACCTGATGGGTGACGTTGAGGCCGAACATCCGCAGCGGCACGCCGCTGCGGAACACGACGTCGGCGGCCTCGGGGTCACACGAGATGTTGAACTCGGCGGCCGGAGTCGCGTTGCCGGTCGCCGTCGAGCCCCCCATGAGGCTGATCTCGACGAGGCGCTGCGCGAGCGGCGGATCGCGGACGAGCGCCGCGGCGACGTTGGAGAGCGGCCCGGTGGCGACGAGCACCAGGTCGTCGTGACGGCGGCTGGCCTGCAGGATGACGTCGATCGCGTGCTCCTCGATCGGGGCGCGACGCGGCTCGGGGAGCTCGGCGCCGTCGAGACCCGACTCACCGTGGATCTCCGGCGCGTGGCGCGCCTCGGCGACGAGCGGACGGGCGAGCCCGGCGGCGACCGGGATCTCCTGCAGCCCGGCGAGCTCGAGGATCTTCAACGCGTTGGCGGTCACCTTGGGCAGGCTCTGGTTGCCCGAGACGGTCGTGATCGCGACGACGTCGAGGTGCTGGGCCGCCAGCAGGATGGCCAGCATGTCGTCGTGGCCGGGGTCGCAGTCGAGCAGGAATCTCATCGGGTGGCCGAGGCGTTCAGCCGCGCCGCCAGCTCGTAGCGCGAACGGACGCCGATCTTGGCAAAGACGTTTGAGAGGTGGTACTCGATCGCCTTGGTCGAGAGGTACAGCTCCTCGGCGATCTCGCGGTTGGTCTTGCCCGAGGCGACGAGCCGGGCGACGACCTCCTCGCGCGCGGTCAGCCCGTAGCGGTCGCCGTCGCGGCGCTCGCGCACGCCGCAGCCGGCGAGCTCGGCGTCGCAGCGGCCCACGAACGGCGCGGCGCCGAGCTGCTCGAAGCCCGCCCGGGCCGTGCGCAGGATGGCGATCGCCTCGCGACGCTGCCCGCGCTGGCGCCGCCAATGGCCATGGGAGAGCGCGAACAGCGCGGCGTAGAACGGCGAGCCGTTCCCCGCGCCGGGAGCGAACGCCGCCGCGGCCTCATCGATTTCCCCGAGCGCCTGCGCGAGCACGCCGCGCAGGCGCCGGTGCTCGAGGCGGGTGACGTCGCTCCGGGCGGCGCCGGCGAGGTCGAGCTCGTGCAGCTCGGCCCGCGCCTCGTCGAGGCGCTGGGTCGCGATCAGCGCCTCGACGCGCATCAGGCGCGGGAGCCGGTAGCCCATGCCGAGCGGCGGCTGGGCCGGCGCCCGGGGCAGCGCCTCCAGCGCGACGAGCACCGCCTCCCACTCGGTCCGCACCCATGCCAGATGGGCGACGGCGGCGCGCGCGTGGTAGCCCGAGGCCGGGGTCGGGACCCGCGCCGCGGCCGCGGCGGCGGCGTCGCGGTGGCGCTCGGCGCGTTCCCAGCTGCCGCGCCCGGCGTCGAGCGCGGCCGCGACGGCGTACATGAACGGCAGGTCCCACGAGCGAGCGGCGTCCTCGCCGAGGGTGATCGCGAGCTCGGCGTGGGCGAGGCCGGCGTCCCAGCATCCGAGGTGGTATTCGGCGCCGGCGAGGGCGCTGTATGCGTTGGGGAGGCTGCGCACGGCGGCGCCGGAGCGCGACCACCGCAGCACCGTCGACAGATCCTCGATGGCGCGCTCGAGATCGCCCCACCACAGCTCGATCTGGCCCCGGGTGGCGAGCAGCTCGGGCTCGAACGGGCCCGGGTCGGTGCGCGTCGCCGAGACGTCGCCGAGCTCGGCGATCGCGGCCGGCGCACGCCCCGACATGGTCAGTCCGAGCGCCTTCGCCTGGCGCGCGGTGACGATCGCCGTCGGCGTCGACGCGGCGGCCTCCAATGCCCGCTGCGCCCACGCGATCGACTCCTCGTGATTCCCGTGCAGCGCGCACACGAGCGCGAGCGCCGAGGTGACCGGTCCCTCGAGGTCGACATGCTCGGCGAAGTCCGGGCGTGCGACGACCTCGCGAAACGTCGCCTCGGCCTGCGGCAGCGCCCCGATCGATGCTGTCAGCGCGCCGATCGTGAAGCTGCGGCGCGGGCCGTCGGCGCACGCGAGGACCTCGTCCCGGCGACTCGTCGCGGCCGGGACGTCGCCGGTCAAGAGCAGGCACTCGACGGCCCGCAGCAGCGCCAGCTCGCGCCGGTCGCGCGACGCGGCGATTCGCGAGGCCGCCAGCAGATGCTCGACCCCCGCGGCGAGGCGCCCGGTGGCGATCTCGGCCTCGGCGGTCGCCTGCAGCTCGGCGGCGAGCGCGTCGTCGGCGCCATGGCTGGCGGCGGCGCGATGGCCGAGCGCCTCCCCGGCGTCGGCCAGCCGCGCCCAGCGCAGGTGCAACGCGCTGCGTCGCGCCGGCGGTAGATCGTCGCGCACCGCGGCGCGGATGAGCGGGTGCGGGAACGCGATCTCCTCGGGCAGCCGGTCGTGGTCCAGGACGAGCAGGTCGGCGCGCAGCGCCCCCTCGAC
This sequence comes from Solirubrobacterales bacterium, assembly GCA_019240115.1. Lineage (GTDB taxonomy): Bacteria > Actinomycetota > Thermoleophilia > Solirubrobacterales > Solirubrobacteraceae > Palsa-465. The sequence goes on from JAFAYV010000011.1 coordinate 130,506, forward strand.
CGCCGTGAACGGATCCTCGAGGCCGGCGACGACGCCGGCCCGATCCAGGCGGCAGCGCTCGCCGGCCACCGCGGCGGCGGTCAGCAGGCCGCGCGCGTCGTCCGCGAGCTCCCCGACGCGGCCCAGGACGGTGGCGGCGAACGATCGCGGCGCCGGCAGCGCGCCGGGCGCCCGGTTCAGCGACTCGGGCGTCAGCTCGCGCAGCAGCGCCCGGACGTAGAGCGGATGACCCTCGGTGTGGGCCCGCAGCCGCTCCGCGGCCGCGGCGGTCAGCGCCGGGCCCGCCAGCGCCTGGACCTCGGCGGCGCTCAGCCCGCCGAGCCCGATCCGTCGCACCCGGTCGCCGTCGGCGAGCAGCCGCGGCCAGCTGGCACCGAGCGCCTCCAGGCTCTCGGGGCGGCTCGCGATCAGGACGAGCACGCGATCGCCGTGCAGGCGGCGCAGCGCGAACAGCAGCGCCGCGGCCGAGCGGGCGTCCATCCACTGCGCGTCGTCGATCGCGATCAGCACGGCCGCGCGGTCCTGGAGCGAGCCGAGCAGGGCGAGCAGCTCCGCGCCGACCGAGAACGGATTCGCCGGGCCGCTCGCCGGATCGGGAGCGGCGTCGACGTGGGCGAGCAGCTGGGCGACGACCCCGTAATCGAGCGTCGTCTCGGACTCGTCGCCGGAGGCCGTCAGGACGAGCATGTCGCGCGCGCTGCTCAGGCACCGGCGCAGCAGCGCCGTCTTGCCGATTCCCGACTCGCCCTCGATCCAGACGATCCTCGGCTCGCCGAGCCGGACGGCGTCCATCGCCGCCAGCACCTCGCCGCACTCGGCCTCCCGGCCCACGAAGCGGTCGGTGCGACGATCGGCGGCGGTCATCGACGTCCTGCGAGCCTCCAGCGATCACCGGCCGCGATCACGAAGCCAATCAAGCAGATGACCCGCGGGTTGTCCAGGGGCCGCTCCAGGGCGGCCGCGTCCTCGCAGCCAGCCGGGGGCGTCGGATGCACGGGCACGGATTCGCCCGGTCAGGCGCCGCCGGCGCGGCGTGCGCCAAGGACGGAACAGGAGGCAAGACCGACGACGTCGCGTCGGTCGTCAAACCCGCTCACTCGGCCTCGGCCTCGGCCTCGCGGTGGCGGTCATCATCGACGCGACCGTCGTCCGGTGCCTGTTCGTCCCCGCGCTGATGATCCTGATGGGTTCGGTGAACTGGTATCCGCCGGCCGGAGCTGGATCGGATCGTGCCCCGCGTCAGCATGCAGGGAGCCGTGTTCTTCGCCGAGCGCGACGGTCGAGGCCGCCGATGCGCACGAGCGCCCGTGACCACCGCGCAGCCGGGAGCGAGCGCAGCCGATCACCCCGACGCGCGCGACCGCGTCGATCCCGAGGAGCGCGTCCGGGTCGAGCCCGAGGCGCGCGACCGGGTCGAGCCCGAGGCACGCGTCCCGCTCGAGCCCGAGGCGCGCGTCCCGGCTGAGCCCGAGGCCGTCCCGGTCGAGCCCGAGGCGGATCCGGCGCGCCGGCGGCGCGGGGTCGGGCGCTGGTCGGCGGGGATCTCGGCGCGCACGACCTCGCGAACGAGCTTGGGCAGCTCGGTGGTGAGGTACTTCGCCATCCGCTCCTCGTCGCGGAGGATGGCGCGAGCGAGCTTGGCCGTCTCGGCGTCGCCGACCGCCTCGGCGAGCGCTTCGATGCGGGTGTAGATCGCGATCTCGTCGTGCTCCTCGCGCAGCTGCTCGGAGGCGACCCGCAGCTGGGTCTCCTCCGGGTCGACGACCGGCGTCCGGGCAGCGATCTGGCTGCGCACGGCGGCCATCGCCTTGCCGGCGGCCTCGCCGACCGCGGCGACGACCGCCGGGGTCCCGGAGCCGCCGGGCGTGCCGCCGAGCTCGCCGATCCGCGCCGCGACCGAGCGCCCGTGCTTCTCGGTCTCGCCGAGATGGGCCCGGACGCGCTTCTGGTAGGCGGGCTTGGCGACGAGCTCGACCTGAGCGGCGAGATTGGCCTGCATCTGGGCCTCCTTGGCGTGGGCCTCGTCGAGCCAGTCGATCAGCTTGGCGTCGCGGGCGGTGAGAGTGGCGTCCTCGGGCATGGTCGTCTCCTGGTCTGGGGAATGCTCGGGCCGACCGGGAGCGACGGGTGCCGTGGCGCGGCCCACAGCTCCTTAATCCCCCCAGCCGCCCTCAGGGCAAACCGCGAACGAGCGTCAATGCGCCGAACGGCGGGGTTTCCCGACGTCCCGGCCGACGCGCGGGGACGGGCCCGGCTTCGGCGATGACCCGACGTGGGCCCCGATCGCAAGCCGCCGCGGGACCGCCGTCGACGCGCTCGCGTCTGACCAGCACGCAACGCGCTCGTGCCCGCCCTCGCCGGCGCGGTCCGCCGACCTCAACGGATGACGGGCTCCTCGGAGCGCAACCGCGCGAGCGCGTCGCGGTCGGGCAGGCCCTCCCAGTCGCCGGGCGCGGTCACCGCGAGGGCACCCGCGGTGACCGCGGTGCGCAGCCGCTGGATCGGATCGGCGCCCGAGATCAGCTCGGCGAGATAGCCGGCGACGAAGGCGTCGCCGGCGCCGACGGTGTCGAGCACGGGCACCGTGGGCGCGGCCTGCTCGTAGTCGGCCCCGTCGATGCGCGCCACGCAGCCCGCGGGCCCGAGCTTGATCATCACCTGCGAGGGACCGAGGCGCTCGAGCGCGCGCGCCGCGGCGGGCCCGTCGACCGCGGGCCCGGTGATCATCCGCGCCTCCTCGAGCCCGGCGAAGGCGAGATCGCACGCCGGGAGCAGCGCGGCGATCGCCTCGGCCGCAACCTCGCGCGACCACAGCGCGTCGCGGTGGTTGACGTCGAAGCTGACGGTGGTGCCCGCGTCGCGGGCGAGCTCGATCGCCCGGCGCACGGCGGCCGCCGGAGCGGGGCCGAGCGCGGGCGTGATCCCGGTCGCGTGCACGACGTCGGCGTCCGCGATCACGGACCCCGGCACATCCTCCGGCGCCAGGTGCGAGCCGGCGCTGTCGCGGCGGTAGTAGCTGACCCGCCCGCGACCGACCGCGGGGCGCCAGCGGAGCATCATCCCGGTCGGGGCGGGATCCTCGACGGCGATCACCTCGACGCGCTCGGCGCGCAGCTCGCGGCGGATCAGCGCGCCGGGCGGATCGGCCCCGAGGCGGCCCACCCAAGCGGCGGGAACGCCGAGCCGGCGCACGCCGATCGCGACATTGGACTCCGACCCGCCCATGCGCAGGGTCATCGGCTCGCCGTTGTGCACGTGACCGCAGCCGTCCTGGACGACGAGGCCCATCGTCTCCCCGAGCGTGGCGAGCCCGCTCATCGTGCGCGGGCGCTGGCGACGGCCTGCAGCGCGACCCGCGCCCGCTCGCGCAGCGCGGCCAGCGAGCCGCCGTCCAGCGCGTCGCCGACGAGCGGACCGCCGAGGCCGACGGCCGCCGCGCCGGCGTTCAGGTAATCGCCGATCTCCTCGATCGCCACCCCTCCCGTCGGCACGAGCGGGATGCCGGGGAGCGGTCCCCGGAGGTCGCGCAGATGTCGCGGACCGCCGGTCGCCGCCGGGAACAGCTTGACCGCCGTCGCCCCGAGCTCCCACGCGGTCAGGATCTCGGTCGCCGTGAAGCCCCCCGGATAGCAGGCGACGCCGGCCTCGCCGGCGACGCGGACGACCTCGGGACAGACGCCTGGGCTGACCAGGAACGCGGCCCCCGCCTCCAGCGCCATCGTCGCCTGATCGGCGCAGGTCACGCTCCCCATGCCGAGCGCGATGCCCGGATCGAGTGCCGGACGCAGCCGGCGCAGCGCCTGCACGGCGCCCGGCGTCGTCAGGGTCAGCTCCAGACAGCGCAGACCGGCGTCGGCGAGCGCGTGCGCGACGGGCGCCAGCGCGTCCTCGCGGTCGGCCCGCAGGATCGCGACGACGCCGTCCTGCGCGAGCTGGGGGGTCATCGGCGCGCGGGCCATCTCGGGCGGGCAGGTCATCTCAGGCGGTCAGGCTCCGCGCGGTCGCCTCGGCGCCGTCGCGCCCGAGCCGCTCAACGAGGTCGACGAGCAGGTCGCACAGTCCCCGGTCGGCGGCGAGGTCGGCGCCGAAGATCTCGCGCATGGCCAGCAGCGCGTCGACGATCTGCCGGGGCCCGTGCAGAGATCCGACGCGGGCGGCGATCTCGCCGCCGAGCGGGTCCTCGATGGTCAGCGGCCGGCCCGAGTCCGAGCGCCGCACGCTGACCACGCGCATCCAGGCCGCGACCCCGAGCGCGGCGAGGGCCGGCTCGGCGCCGTGCGCGCGGCGGTCGCGGATCGTGCCCAGGAGACGCCCGGGCAGCTTCTGGCTGCCGTCGAGGGCGATCTGCGCGGTGCGATGGCGCAGAGCGCGATTGGCGAAGCGCCGCAGCAGGTCGTCGCGGTAGTGCAGCAGGTCGAACCCGTCGGGCACCCGCAGCGTGGGCGCCACGTCGATCGCCATCAGCCCGGCGATGACATGACAGAGGCCGTCGGAGGCGATCGCGTCGGCGACGAACTCGTGATCGGCGAGCATTCCCAGGTAGGCGAGCGTCGAGTGGCTGCCGTTGAGCATCCGCAGCTTGATCCGCTCGTAGGGCCACACCCGGTCGGTCATGATCGCGCCGGCGCGCTCCCAGGCGGGCCGCGGCCCGGCGAAATAATCCTCGATCACCCACTGGCTGAACGGCTCGGTGACGACGAGGCCCTCGTCGGCCAGCCCGGTCGCCGCGGCCAGCGCGCGGCGGTCGGCGGCGGTGGTCGCGGGCACGATCCGGTCGACCATCGTCGACGGGAAGCGGACGTGATCGGCCAGCCACGCGGACAGGCCGTCGCGCGGCGCGCGGCGCCGCGCAAAATCGTGCACGAGGTCGCGCAGCGTGGCGCCGTTGCTCGGGAGGTTGTCGCAGCAGACGACGGTGATCGGGGCGCCGCTGTGCGCGCGCCGGCGCGCGAGGCCGGCAACGAGCTGGCCGACCACGGTGCGGGTGCTCCCGCCACGCAAATCGGCCTCGAGGTCGGGATCGCCGTCGCGCAGGCGGCCGGTGCCGGGGTCGAGGCGATAGGCCTTCTCGGTGACGGTGAGCGTGACGATCGCGGTCGCGGGATCGGCGATGCGCCGCGTCAGCGCCTCGGGGTCGGCACGCGCCCAGCGCACCTCGCGGACGCTCGGGATGACGCGCCGCCGTTCGCCGTCGGCCCCGCGCACCGCGACCGTGTAGAGGCCGTCCTGGGGTCCGAGCGCGTCGGCGACCGCGGGGCTGCGCTCGGTCACCCCGCAGATGCCCCAGTCGCCCCCGGCGGCGGCGATCGCGTCCTCGGTGTAGACCGCCTGGTGCGCGCGGTGAAATGCGCCGATCCCGAGATGGACGATCCCGACCCCCAGGCCGCGCGGGTCGACCCGCGGGCGCATGTCGGCCGGCAGGTCGGCGAGCGCGGCGAGATCGAGCCGCCGCCGCGTGGCCTGGGCGGTCGGGGTCACAGCACCGAGCCCCGCTGCCAGGGCGCGAACTCCTCGTCGCCGAAGTCGAGCTCCTCGCTGCGGGTCGTCGCGCCCGAGGCGACCGCCAGGATCTCGGCGAACAGGGACTCGCCGAGCTCGTCGACGCTCGCGCTGCCGTCGAGCACCGGCCCGCAGTTGAAGTCCATGTCGTCGGTCATCCGGCGGTAGAGCTCGTCGGTGGTGGCCAGCTTCAGGCTCGGCGCCGGCTTGCCGCCGAACACCGAGCCGCGGCCGGTGGTGAAGCAGACCAGGGTCGCGCCCCCGGCGACGATTCCGGTCACCGAGACCGGGTCATAGCCCGGCGTGTCCATGAACACGAGGCCGCGCTCGGTGACCGGCTCGGCGTAGCCGTACACCGCGCGCAGCGGGGTGGTGCCGCCCTTGGCAACGGCGCCGAGCGACTTCTCCTCGATCGTGGTCACGCCGCCGGCGCGGTTGCCCGGGGATGGGTTGTTGTCCAGGCTCGAGCCGTCGCCGGCGACGTAGCGCTCCCACCAGGCGACGCGAGCGCGCAGCTCAGCCGCGACCTCGGGATCGGCGCGGGCGGTCAGCAGATGCTCGGCGCCGTGGATCTCGGGCGTCTCGGCCAGCACGGCGGTGCCGCCCGCGGCCACGAGGCGGTCGACGGCGGCGCCGAGGACGGGGTTGGCGCTGACCCCCGACCAGGCGTCCGAGCCACCGCAGTTGAGCCCGAGGATGAGCTCGGAGGCCGCGACCGGGGTCCGGCGCACGGCGCCGGCGACCGGCAGCAGCTCGCGCACCGCCTCCACGCCCGCGGCGATCGTGGCGCGGGTGCCGCCCCGCTGCTGGATCGTCATCCGGACGACGGGGATGCCATCGGGCAGGGACACCCCGGACATCTGGTTGACCTCGCAGCCGAGCCCGACGACGACCACGCCGCCGACGTTGGGATGCCGTGCGTAGCCGGCAAGCGTGCGGCGCAGCAGCTCCAGCCCCTCCCCGTCGGCGCTCAGGCCACAGCCGCTGCCGTGGGTCACCGCGATCACCCCGCTGACCGCGGGATGCTCGTCGAGCGCCCCGGGCGCGGAGAACGCCGCGGCGATCCGGCGCACGACCGTCGCCGAGCAGTTGACCGTGCTCAGCACCGCCACGTAGTTGCGCGTGCCGACGCGCCCGTCGGGGCGGACGAGCCCGTCGAAGGTCGCCTCGGGGCGCTCGCGCGACGCGGTCGCGGCCGTCGGTGGCGTCGGCGCCGCCCGCACGGATGCCTGCGGCGCGGACGCCGCGGGTGCGGACGGCGCGGGCGCGGACGCCTGCGGGGTGGGGGCGCCGTCCCGGGACGGGGAGACGAGATTGTGGTCGTGGACGTGCTCGCCGACGGCGATCGGCCCGCGGGCGATCCCGATCGGCTGCCCGTACTTGCGCACCACGGCGCCCGACTCGATCGCGACGAGCGCGACCTTGTGCCCGCGCGGGATCGGCGCGACGGTGGCCCCGCCGGACGGCAGCGCCTCGCCGGCCTGCAGGGCGCGGCGCGCGACCGCGACCGGATCGTCGGGATGCAATCGCAGCAGCGGGCTGTCGAGCGCGGCGACGGTCACGCCCGCTCCTGCACCCAGACGTGCGCGGGATCCATGTAGGGCATCATCTCGCGTCCCTCGCCGGCCATCGCCCACAGGTAATACAACGAGTAGCCCGAGGCCGCGACGACGGGATGAAAGCCCGCCCGGATCGCGGCCACGTCGTCGTCGTGGACGACGAACGCCTCCTCGTGGTCGGCGTCGTCGTAGCGGATCTGCACCCCGAAGCCGCCCGGCGGGTCGACGCGGAAGAGGTAGACCTCCTCGAGATCGGCCTCGCGCGGCGGGTCGTGGCGATCGTGGCGGTGCGGCGGATACGAGGACCAGTTGCCTGGCGGATTGATCGTCTCGCCGACCAGGAGCCGCCCGGCGGCGTGCTCGGGTCCGAGGATCGTGCGCACCGTCCGCGACCAGTTGCCCTCGCCGACCTCGGCGATCCGCTGGTCGGCGGGGTGGATGACCCGCGGCGCCAGCGCCTCGTCGACGGGCGCCGACGCGGCGGTCACGGCGACCTGGGCGGGGCCGTCGACCGCCCGCAGGCGCAGCGCCGTCCCGGCGGGCGCGTACACGGCGTCGCCGGGCGCGTCGAACACCGATCGGCGTCCGCCGGCGACCCCGAGCTCCGCCTCCCCCGCGACCGCGTCCACCCGCCCGCTCAGCACGACGGCGAGGCGTTCGGGTCCGGCGTCGAGCTCGAGCGTCTCCTCGCCGTCGAGATCGGCGAGCGAGAGGTCGATGTGGTCGGTCTGGGCTCCGGCTTGCACGAGCGTGCGCATATCGATTGCTCCTTTGTGTCGGTCTGTCGTCGGGTCATGTCGCGCGCGGCGCGGCGGTCGTGGCGCGCCGGATCAGCGTCGCCGGCAGCGTGCGCGCCGCCGGCCGGCGGGGCCCCGCGGCACTGAGGCCGTCGAGCAGGATCTCGACGGCCGCCTCTCCGGCCCGGAGCGTCGGCAGCGCGACGGTCGTCAGCGCCGGCCTGACCATCGCGGCCAGGGGGATGTCGTCGAAGCCGATGACGCTGAGCTCCTCGGGCACCGCGATGCGCAGCTCGGCGAGCCGGCGCAGGATGCCGACCGCCACCAGGTCGTTGTAGGCGAGCACCGCGGTCGCCTCGCTGCGCACGACGGCCTCGGCGATCCGCAGGCCGCTCTCGAACTGGGGGGGCACCGGCCCGAGCGCGACGACCTCGATCTCGTGCGCCGCGGCCGCGGCGCGCAGGCCCCGCCGGCGCTGCCGATCGGACCACGAGCGGCGCGGGCCCGAGACATAGGCGCAGCGCCGGTGTCCGAGCTGCGCGAGATGCGAGACCGCCTGGCGCATCCCGTCGGCGCTGTCCACGACGACCGACGGCCGCCCCGCGACGCGCCGGTTCACCAGGACCACGGTCGGCGAGTGATCGAGCGCGGCCAGTCGCACCGGGGCGAGCCGTGACGAGCCGAGCACGATCCCGTCGACCTGCTTGCGCATCGCGTCGATCAGCGCCTCCTCCTCGGCCGCGCTCTCCTGCCCGTCGGCGACGAACACCGCGTAGTCGGCGAGACGCGCCCGGGCCTGGGCGCCCTGGAGCACCCCGTGGAAGTACGGGTTGCCGAGGTCGGGGACGATCAGCCCGACGTTCCCGGTCCGGCCGGTGATGAGGCCGCGGGCCGCCCGGTTGGGCGCGTAGCGCAGCTCCTGGGCCACCGCGAGCACCCGCGCGCGCGTCGCCTCGGCGACCGCGTCGGGCGAGGTGAACGACCGCGACACGGTGGCCACGGAGACGCCCGCGGCCCGGGCGACGTCGTGGATGCTGGAGAGCGCCGAGCGGACGGTCGAGGGCGTGATCCCGTGATTGTAAAGGTTTTCACCACGCGATAATCGGTCGCACCCGACCGGGGGGCGATCGCCGGCCGGGCTCGAGCGGCGACCCCCCGTCACCAGTCGTGCATCGTGCCGTCGGTCAGCCGCGCGACCGGCAGCAGCGCCGGGAGGTAGGGATGGCGCTCCGCCGCCGCCTCGTCGAGCTCGACGCCGAGCCCGGGCACCTCGCCCGGGTGCAGGAGCCCGTCGGCAAACCGATAGGCGTGCGGGAACACCGCGTCGGTCTCCGGCGTGTGGCGCATGTACTCCTGCAGCCCGAAGTTCGGGATCGCCAGGTCGAGGTGCAGCGCCGCCGCCAGGCACACGGGCGAGAGATCGGTGGCGCCGTGGCACCCCGAGCGGACCCGGTGCAGCTCGGCGAGGTGCAGGACCCGCCGCAGGTGGGTGATCCCACCCGAGTGCACGACGCTCATGCGGATGAAGTCGATCAGCTGCTCGCGGATGAGCTGCTCGCAGTCCCAGATCGAGTTGAGCACCTCGCCGATCGCAATCGGCGTCGTCGTGTGCCGGCGCACCGTGCGCAAACTGGCCTGCAGCTCGCCCGGCACCGGGTCCTCGAGCCAGAACAGCTGGTGGGGCTCGAGCGCCCGTCCGAGCTGCGCGGCCTCGATCGGCGTCAGCCGGTGGTGGACGTCGTGCAGCAGCTCGAGCTCGGGCCCGAAGCGTTCGCGCGCCGCGGCGATCGCCTCGGGGATCGCGCGCAGGTAGCGCCGCGTCGACCACGTCTCCTCGCGCGGGGCTCGTCCCCCCTCCGCGGGCTCGTAGAACAGCGCGTCGCGACCGACCCCGTAGGTGCTCGGCAGGCCGGGGATGCCGCACTGGACGCGCACCGCCCGATAGCCGCGGTCGACGTAGCCCTGCACGGCGTCGAGCATCTCGTCGATGGTCTCCCCGTGGGCGTGCCCGTAGACGGTCACGCCGGCCCGGCAGCGGCCGCCGAGCAGTTGGTAGACCGGAAGCGACGCGACCTTGCCCTTGATGTCCCACAGCGCGGTGTCCACGGCCGCGATCGCCGTCATCGTCACCGGCCCCCGCCGCCAATAGGCGCCGTTGTACAGATAGCGCCACGTGTCCTCGATCGCGTGCGCGTCGCGCCCGATCAGCATCGGGCAGACGTGCTCGCTCAGATACGCCGCCACCGACAGCTCCCGCCCGTTCAGCGTGGCGTCGCCCAGCCCGGTCGTCCCGTCCTCGGTGGTGAGCTTGAGCGTGACGAAGTTGCGCCCGGGACAGGTCACGATCGTCCGCGCCTCGGCGATCCTCATGGGTGCATTCTGGCCCGGGCGCCGAGTCGACGCGCGCTCGTGGCCGGCCTCGGCTGGCCCTCCCGAGATGCGTTGCAGCCGATCTGGTGGGCTAATGGTGGCGCTATGGGACGCCATCCTCAGGAGGCCGCGCCGTGACCGGCGCGATCGTGTGCATCGCCAGCGCCCGTCTGCCGCCCCCGGGGCCCCAAGCGCCGCCCGCGGCGCCCCGAAGCAGAGTCGCGCAGGCGGTGATCGCGCTCAGGCGAGCGGCTTGCGCCGCGCGCTCCACCACGCCACCGCGCCCGAGGCGCTGAGGGCGAGGGCGACGACCAGCGGAGCGAGGCCGAGCCCGGCCAGGGCGATCCCGAGCACCGACGGCCAGCCGCTCGTCAGGACGAACAGGACCCAACCCACCAGCTCCAACGCGCCGGCGACGATCCAGAACCACTTCGCGGGTCGCGTCAGGCCTCGCCGCTCACGCTCGAGACCGGGATCGGGAGCCGGCTCGGGGTTGGTCACTGTGTCGCCGTGTCGCGGGAGGCCTCGCCGGCCGCCACGTCGGGATCCGTCGAGAACGGGCAGAGGGGGTGAACGTGATCCATGCCGGTGCAGCTACCCGGCGCGCAGACGTCAAACGAAAAGCTCGATGGCCCACGCGCATCCTGATCACCTCGGCGCGGCCGAACGGATTCACCGGGAGACCGACGTCACCGTGCACGTGCATGCGCCGGAGATGCCCCGCGCCCGCGGCGAGGCGAAGGGGGCGTCCCCGTTCACGCTGGTGCCGAGCCTGCTGCCGACGATGTGGGAGGCCGCCCGCTCAGCGGCCTGACGACCCTCCGGGGTCGACGAGCGCCACGGCGTGCTCAAGGTGCTGTACTCCCTGAGCTGGGGGTCCTATCCGCTTGCCGCGTCACATCGCATGGAGATAGCCCTCGCCCTGGTCTCGGCGCTGCTGTTCGCGCTGGGCAGCGTGCTGGCGCAGCGGGCGGCGCTGGGCGAGGCGCGAGCGGGGCCGAGCTCGAGCCTGCTGCTGCGGATGGCCCGGCGCCCCCTCTGGCTGGCCGGAACCGCCGCCGACGCGCTCGGCTTCGTGGCCCAGGCCGGCGCGCTCGGCGCCGGGCGGCTCGCCGTCGTGCAGCCGCTGCTCGTGACCGCGGTCGTGTTCGCCCTGCCGCTCGGCGTGTGGCTGACCGAGCAGCGGCTGCATCGCAATGAGGTGGTCGCGGCGGCGCTCGTGGTGATCGCGCTCGGCGGCTTCCTGCTCATCGCGACCCCCTCGGGCGGGCGTGGGGACGCTCCCGTCTCGGCCTGGCTGATCGCGATCCTCGCCTGCGCCGTGGCCTGCGCGCCGCTGGCGGCACTCGGCCGGGCCGGTCCGGCGCGCCGCCGCGCGGCGCTGCTCGGCACGAGCACGGGGATCCTGTTCGCGCTCTCGGCCGCGCTGACCAAGGCCGTCGTCGACCGGCTCGGCGGGGGCGTGCTGCACGTCGTGGCCGGATGGGAGCTCTACGCGCTCATCCTCGTCGGCTACGTGTCGATGACGCTCAACCAGCTCGCGCTCGCCACCGGCGCGCTCGCGGCCGCGGTGGCGACGAGCACCGCGCTGGACCCGATCGTCAGCGTCATCCTCGGCCTCACCGTGTTCGACGAGGCGCTGCACGCGTCGGGGCCGCGGGCGGCAGGCACCGTCGGCTGCCTCGTCGCGGCGCTCGGCGGCATGGTCGTACTCGCCCGCCAGCAGTCCGACTCGGTGGCCGCGTAGCGTTCGGGCCCGACGATGAGCGCGGGCGCGAAGAACAGCCGGGACGGAATGGCCGAGCCGCGGGACTTCCAGAGCGAGGTCCGCGACCGCCGGCTGGCCAAGCTGCGAACGCTGCGCGAGCGCGGCGTCGACCCGTACCCGTTCCGCTTCGACCGCACCGCGACCGCCGCCGCCCTGCGGGCGCGGTACGGCGGGCTGGCCGCCGGCGATGACACCGGGCGACGGGTCGCGCTCGCGGGCCGCATGCTCGGCGAGCGCCGTCACGGCGGGCTCGTGTTCGCCGATCTGCGCGACGAGACCGGCGCGATCCAGCTGATGGCGACCCGGGACGCGCTCGGCGAGACGAGCCTGCGCGACTTCGCCGACCTCGACCTCGGCGACTGGATCGGGGTGGAGGGGACGGTCGTCGTCTCGGATCGCGGCGAGCTGTCGGTGCGCCTGGAATCGTTCGCGCTGCTGGCCAAGAGCCTGCGGGCGCTGCCGAGCATCCGCCATGGGCTCGTCGATCCCGAGGCGCGCTACCGCCAGCGCCACCTCGACCTGACGCTGCACGAGTCGACCCGCCGGACGTTTGAGATCCGCTGCGCGGTGATCGCCGCGACCCGCCGCGTGCTGACCGAGCGCGGCTTTCGCGAGGTCGAGACGCCCGTCCTGCTCGGCCAGGCCGGCGGCGCCCCGTCGCGCCCGTTCATCACCCACCACAACGCGCTCGACATCGACATGACGCTGCGCATCGCGCTCGAGCTCCCGCTCAAGCGGCTGATCGTCGGCGGCCTGGACCGCGTGTTCGAGATCGGGCGCGTGTTTCGCAACGAGGGCCTCGACGCCCGCCACAACCCCGAGTTCACGCTGCTCGAGGCCTACCAGGCCTTCGGCGACTACCACGACATGATGGAGCTGACGGAGGCGATCGTCGCCGCGGCGGCGCGCGCCGCGACCGGCGGCACGAGGGTGACGATCGCCGGCCGGCCGGTCGATCTGGCGCCGCCCTGGCGCCGGGTGACGATGGCCGATCTGATCGAGGCCAACGCCGGCGTGCGGATGCATCCCGACATGCCGGTGGCGCGGGCTCGGCAGATCGCCGACGCGCTGCGTATCGAGTGGCTCGACGCGTGGGGCTCGGGCAGGCTGATGAGCGAGGTCTACGACGCCACCTCCGAGCACACGCTGATCGAGCCGACCTTCGTCCTGGACCATCCGCGCGAGGTCTCGCCGCTCGCCCGCGCGCACCGCGACGACCCGGCGCTGACCGAGCGCTTCGAGCTCGTCGTCGCCGGTCGCGAGCTCGCCAACGCGTACTCCGAGCTGAACGATCCGGTGGACCAGGCCGAGCGCTTCGCCGCGCAGGCGCGGCTGAGGGCCGGCGGCGACGCCGAGACCGAACCGGTCGACGAGGACTTCGTGCGCGCCCTGGAGTACGGGCTGCCCCCGACGGGCGGACTGGGGATCGGCCTCGACCGCCTCGTGATGCTGATCGCCGGCGAGACGGCGATCCGCGACGTCATCCTCTTCCCCGCGCTGCGTCCCGAGGGCCACGACGACGCGGCGGCGTCGATCAGCTCCGGGTCGCCGTCGGGAGCGGACTTCGGCGGCGCGGGCGTGGGCGCTTCCGGCGGAGGGGGCGCGGTCGCTCCCGGCGGCGCGGGCGTGGGCCCTCCCGGCGGCGGGGGCGCGGTCGCTCCCGGCGGCGCGGGCGTGGGTGCTCCCGGCGGCGCGGCCAGCGGGTCCGACGGTGCGCGCGCGCCGGTCGTCGCCACGCCGCGGCGCCGGCCTCGCTCGACGCGGTGGCTGGCGTGGGCGAGCGTCGTGACCGCGATCTTCTCGATCCTGCCCACCGCGACGTCGCTGCGCTTCTCGGTCGCCCGGTTCAGCTTCGTCTCGCAGGCCACGCGGCTGGCGGGCACGACGGCGTCGGTCCTCATCGGCCTCGGGCTGATCGCGATGGCGCGGGGGCTGAGCCGCGGCAAGCGGCGCGCGTGGGCGATCGCCACCGCGCTGTTCGCCGCCGCATCGGTCGTGCATCTGCTCCGCGGGCCCGACCCGCTCGCGGTGCTGCTGTCGGCGGCGATGCTGCTGGCGCTCATCTGGTTCAGGCGCGACTTCCGTGCCCAGTCGGACCGCGGATCGCTGCCCCAGGCGCTCGCGTTCGTCCCGGCGTACCTGCTCGGGGTCTTCGCCTTCACCGCGATCACGCTGCTGGCGGCGACCGGCCGCATCACGCCGGGGCTGTCCTTCGGCGGCATCGTGCGGACCGCGTACCCGGGGCTGATCGGTGACACCGGCCCCTACCGCTTCCACCACCACCCCCACTTTCATGCCTTCGTCCACGACTCCCTGCTCGTGCTCGGGATCGTCGGCGCGCTGATGTTCCTCTACCTGGTGCTGCGGACCTTCGTCCAGTCCGAGCCCCCGAGCGCCGAGCGCCGCCAGCGCGCTCGCGACATCGTCCGCGCCTGGGGCGACGACAGCCTCGACTACTTCGCCCTGCGCCGCGACAAGAACTACTACTTCTCCGCGGACGGACGCTCGCTCATCGCCTACGTGTACGTGCGCGGGACGGCGATGGTCGCGGGCGACCCGATCGGTCCGCCGCAGGACACCGCGCGCACCGTCGACGAGTTCCTCGCCGTCTGCGCCGACCATGGCTGGCGCGTCGGCTTCTTCGCGGTGCGCGAGGCCGACGCCGCGATCTACCGCGCCCGCGGCATGCACGCGATCTACCTCGGCGACGAGGCGATCCTGCACTGCCGCGACTTCCGGCTCGAGCGCCCGGAGATGAAGGCGGTCCGGACGGCGGTGCGGCGCATCGGCCGCGACCACCGCTTCGAGCTGCTCGCCGAGACCGAGGCCGGTCCCGAGCTCGTCTCCGAGCTCAACGAGATCAGCGCCGAGTGGCGGCGCGGCGCGGCCGAGCGCGGCTTCACGATGGAGCTCGGCCGGGATGTCGAGGGTCGCGAGCCCGACTTCGTGATCGCGCTCGCCCGGGAGCGCAGCGGCCGCGTCGCGGGGTTCTTGCGCTTCGTGCCGATCTACGGCGACCGGCCCGGATACTCGCTCGACCTGATGCGACGGCGACCGGACTCGGCCAACGGCCTGACCGAGTACCTCATCGCGCGCGCCGCGATCGCGCTCGGGGCGCGCGGCTTCGAGCGCCTGTCGCTGAACTTCGCCGCCTGGGGCCGGCTGCTCGACAGCGCCGAGCATGCCGGGCTCTCGGGACGCCTGCAGCGGCTGATGGCCAAGGGTCTGAACCCGTTCTTCCAGATCCAGTCGCTGCGCGACTTCAACCAGAAGTTCGACCCCGAGTGGGTCCCGCGCTCGATCGTCATCGACGACCTCTCCGACCTGCCCCGGGTCGCGCTGCTCTACGCCGCGGTCGAGGGCTTCCTCGAGCTGCCCCTGATCGGCTCGGTGCTCGAGCCTCCCGTCCGCCAGCGCGTCGACGAGACGACCTGACCGGTGCAGGCCCGGCGGGGGACGATGGGCCCGCTGCCCTTCGCGACGGTCGGGGCCGGGCCACCGGCGGTGGTGCTGGCCGGGCTGACCCCGACGACGGGGTTCGACGGGCGCTGGTCGGTCCTGCTCACCCTCGGACCGATGACCTCGCTGGCCGACCGGCGGCGGCTGGTGGCGTTCAACCGCCGGCCGGGCCTGCCGCGCGGGTCGACGATGGCGACGATCGCCGCCGAGCACGCCGACGCGCTGCGCGCCGGGCTCGGCGCGCCGGTCGACGTCATCGGGCTCTCCACCGGAGGCAGCATCGCTCAGCAGCTCGCCGCCGACCATCCCGACGTCGTCCGCCGCCTCGTGCTCGTCAGCACCGCGTGCCGGCTCAGCGCGGTCGGCCGCGCCGATCAGCGCCGGGTCGCGGCGCGCATCCGCGCCGGCGCCCAACGGCAGGCGCTCGCGCTCGTCTGCTCCGATCTCGTCCCCACGCGCACGGGACGCCTGTCCGCGGCGGCCATCGGCTGGCTGCTGGGGCCGGCGCTCGTCGGCAACCACCGCGACCTCGACGACATGGCCACGACGATCGAGGCCGAGGACACCTTCGATCTGGCGCGCTGCGCCCGGCCGGTCTCGGCGCCCACGCTCATCCTCGCGGGCGGCGACGACCGCTTCTATCCGCCGGCGCTGCTTCGCGAGACCGCCGAGCTGATCGCGGACAGCGAGCTGCGGGTGTTCCCGGGCCGCGGACACGTGACGGTCATGAGCGATCGCGGCTTCTTGCCGGCGCTGACGCGCTTTCTCGAGTGACCGCGAGTCAGTGTGCTCGAGAGGCGCCGGTCACGCCGGCCTCCGTCAGCCGCACCCGATCGCGGCCCTCGGCCTTGGCCTGGTAGAGGGCCTGGTCGGCGCGCAGGACCAACGCCTCGGGGGATTCGGGTGGTCGCTGGACCGCGATGCCGGCCGAGCAGGTGGTGCCGGACGTCATCGCGCCGCGCAGGCGGTCGACGACGGCGTGCGCCACACTGCGGTCGCAGTCCGGCAGCAGAAGCCCGAATTCCTCGCCCCCGATGCGGCCGAGGAAGTCGCCCGTGCGCAGCTGGTCGCGCCAGACAGCAGCCGTGTGCTTGAGCAGACGGTCACCGGCAGGGTGGCCGTGGGCGTCGTTGAACTGCTTGAAGTGGTCGAGATCGAGGATCGCGACTGCGGCGTTGCCCTTGGCCGCCGAGAGCTCGGTGAGACGCTGTTCCCACGCCCGGCGGTTGGGAAGCCCGGTCAGGGCGTCGGTGAGCGCCTCGTCGCTGAGGTGGGTGATGGCATCCGCACGGGAGATGACGGCGGCGACCTCGTGGGCGAGCAGGGAGACGACGGTCGCGCGAGGACCCTCCGCGCGGACGTGGTCGGGCCAGCTGACGGCGAGCACGCCCAGTACGGCATCTCCGCGCAGCAGCGGCTGGTAGAGCACGGAGCTGGGCCGGCCGGCGGCGATCCACAGTTCGATCAGTCCGATACGCGCCTGCACGTTCTCGGTGTTCAGGATCGGCTGCCTCGAGTCCAGGCTCTGGTAGGCGGCACTGCGGCGCTCGACCACGAGTTCTCGGCCGTCGAGCTCGATACCTGCGGCGGCGGTGCACACGAGCTCATTCGTCGGCTCCCTGGGCTCGAAGAGCAGCGCCGACCTGGCGCTGCCGATCCTCATGACGGCCTCGCACGCGTCGCTACGCGGCTGCGGGCTGTCGAACAGGCCGTGGACCACCTCGCTGACCTGCTCGAGCATCTGCTCGCGGAGCCGGGCTTCGCCGGCCTCGTGGCGCGACCTGCCAACGAGCCGCTGGGTCGTCAGCCCGATGATCGCATCTACCGAGACGGCCAGCAGGACCGTTCGGTACTGCGACGTCGGGTATCCGGGAGCTCCGACGACCCAGATCGGCACGAGGAAGAACAGGGCCACCGCGGCCAGCACGATCCCGAGATCGCGCCGCGAGCGGCTGTAGAGCGCGGTCTGGAACACCGGCAGGATCGCGAGCGCCCCTGCCCCGGAGGGGATTCCGCCTCCGGCATCGCGCAGGAGTCCCGCCGCGGCCAGGATCAGCAACGAACTGGGCACCACCGCCAGCCACACGTGACGGCGGGTGATGATCGCGCCGAACGCGACCGATCCCGCGGTCATCGCCAAACCGAGCGACAGCCAGTACTCCCACCAGGTGACCGAGGACCCCACGAGCACCGCGATCCACGCCAGACAGCATGCAGCGGCGAACGGCGCGGTACGCGCCGCCGCCGTCGCCGCTCCGCGCTGCGGTCTCATGGGGACCTTTTCGGCGTCTCGGAGGACAACCTGTAGTCCGCGCGCCGGCCGCTGGACGTCGAGGTGGCTCTCTGACCCCTCTGGCCCACAGCTAAAGAGAGACTGAGCGGCAGTCGATACGGTCACATGTTCGACACGTCGAGTCTGCCCGTCAGCGGACAGTTCGAGGCGATCCACGACGGGGCTCGGATCTCAGCTCTGCGCGATCTCGGACTTCTCGATGACGCCGCTATGCAGCCGTTCGACCACCTCATGCGCCTGACGACCGCGGCGCTCGGGGTCCCCGTGGCGCTGGTGTCCCTGGTGGAAACCAGACGGCAGGTCTTCGCCGGTCAGCATGGTCTGACCGGAGAGTGGGCACGGACGCGGCAGACGCCGCTGAGTCATTCCTTCTGCCAATACGCGGTGGCGACCCGACAGCCGTTCGTGGTTTCCGACGCGCATCACGATCCGCGGGTGGCTGACCATCTCGCCGTCCGCGACCTGGGGGTGATCGCCTACGCCGGGATGCCGTTGGTGCTGCGCGACGGCAGCGCGGTCGGCGCGCTCTGCGCCATCGATAAACGCCGGCGCGAATGGACCGCAGCCGAGCTCGTGCTGCTCAAGGACATATCCCATGCCGTCGCCGAGATCCTCGACCTGCGCGCCGCCGTGGCTCGGGAGGGTCTCTATGACCGCCTCACCGGCCTCCCGAACCGTTCGCTGCTGGTCGCGCACGCCGAGCAGCTCATGCATCGACAGAGTGGACGCGACCGCCTGGTCGCGATGTGCGTGGGAATCGATGACTTCACCGAGATCAACCAAGCGCTGGGGGCCGACAGCGCCGACGCGGTCCTGCGGGCGGCTGGCGAGAGGCTGGCCGGCTCGTTGCGCGCCGGTGACATCCTCGGCCGCCTCCGCGGGGACATCTTCACGATTCTGGCCGAGCACATCGAGGACCAACGCGGAGCGTTCGCGCTTGCGGGCCGGGTCCGGGCCGCGCTGTCAGACAGTCCGCTTCAGATCGGAGATGAACGACTCTCGGTGTCGGCCACGATCGGCATCGCGATCGCCAACGAGTGTTCGAAGGCGGGCGATCTGATCAGCGAGTCGGCCAGCGCGATGCGCCACGCCAAGCAACATCACACCCGAACCCGGATCGCTGAGCACAGCTGGGGCCGCCTGGCCGCCAGTCAGCTCAGGCTTCGCGAGGCGCTCCGTGGCGCGCTCGCGCGCGAAGAGATCCGGGCCGTGTTCCAGCCGATCGTCGACCTCGAGACCGGGACGGTGCGGGGCTACGAGACCATCGCGCGCTGGCAGCACCCGGAGCTGGGCGACGTCAGGCCCGATCAGTTCATCGGCGTCGCCGAGACGACCGCGGACATCATCGCGATCGGGAGGTTCATCCTTGACCAGGGGTGTGAGCAGGTCGCCCGATGGCGCGACGCGGGAGCGGCCGACCTGGTCGTGACGGTCAATCTCGCGCCCCTGCAGCTCGAGCAGCCCAACCTGACCGACGTCGTCGACGGCATCCTGAGGCGCGCCGGCCTGCCGGCCACCGCGCTCATCCTGGAGATCACCGAGCGGGTCCTGCTGAAGGGCGAGGCCATCGAGCTCGAAAACCTCGTCGGGTTACGCCGACTTGGGGTGCGGATCGCGCTCGACGACTTCGGCACCGGCTACTCGGCGCTGGGCTACCTCAAGCGGTTTCCGATCGACATGATCAAGATCGACCGCTCCTTCATCCGCGGCATGGAGGACGAGCGGGCCGACACCGCGCTCATCCAGGCGATCCTCGCCATGGCGAACGGCATGAATATCGACCTCGTCGCCGAGGGCATCGAGACGCCGGGCCAGCGACAGCTGCTACGCCTCCTCGGCTGCCGGTACGGCCAGGGCTTCCTGTTCGCAAGACCGGCGCCCGCCGCCGATCTCGACCCCGCGGCGACGTTCTGATCGGGCGACGCCCGGCGCGCCCCCCGAGGCTCGCGGGCGGCGAGCGGCTGCCGCCTCAGGACATCGCGCGCCGACGCGATCGGGGTCGGCATCGGCCTGAGCGCGATCCGACCGGATACGCGAACGTTCGGCGCGTGGTTCGGTGCCGTCGACAGCGCCTGTACGCGGCCAAGAGGGCCGGTCGCAGCCAGGTGCACACGGCCGCGACCATCCGCGCCGTCCCAGAGCCCCGAGACGTCTCACCACCGGCGGTGCGTCACACCACCGGCTCGCTCGGAGTCGCCGACGGCCAGTCCGCATCGCCGTCGCAGAGGCAGTAGGGGCACACGAGCTCGACGCCGCGCGCGACGTCCCACCCCTGCTCGAAGCGGTCGCGGGGCGCGGGATCCCCGCAACGATTGCACTGCAGCGAGTCTCGTCCAGGCCCGGCTTCGCAACCGAGCAACTGGTCGAGAGACACGCCGAACCAGGCCGCCATCGCCTGGGCCTTGTCTCGCTGGGGCACGCCGCCGCTCTCCCAGATCCCCAGCTCCTGAGTGCTGACCCCCAACCCGCCGGCGAGCCGTTCGAGGCTCATCCCGGCTCGACGCCGCAGCCGACGGATCTGGTTCGGCTCGACGCCGACCCGGTCAAACGCCGACGCGGGGGTGCTCCAGAAGCCACGCGCCAGCGAGATCACCGGCCGACGGCGCAGCGGCACCCCCGGCAGCGGCCCGGCCGCGTTACGCAGGCCCATGCGCAGCGCCTGCTCGAGATGCTCGGGCGGATAGCCGCGGTTCTGCCACTTGGCGATGATGTCCTCGAGACCGAACAGCAGCTCAGCCTCAGAGTCCAGGTCGATCACGCATTGCTCACACCATCCTGACTGGTCCAGTCGGGCGGTGAAGACTGCGCAGCGTTGGCATTGCTCATCGATGGCGTTGGCGTTGCGGTTCACGTGGGTGCCCCTTCTCGTGTGCTTGCCCAGGCGGCAACGGTCCGCAGGACGCAAACTTGCGCACCGGCCACCCAGGGGTGCGTTGCCGCCCCGCGGCGCGGTGCTCCCGACGAGCCAAACTCATACAAACGTCCAAGAACCCATGGTGCTCTGTATTCATGACTAAAGCCGCTGGGGCATCTCGGCCGACGTTCGGAGCATGTCCATGCTCGACTCGGCCGCGGGGGCGATCGCTCGATTGCTCGGGCTTGACCCTGCGACAATGTCGGTCAGCGAGCGCTGGGCGTCGTTCGCCGGCCAGCTCGCGCTCGGACCGCTGCACGACAAGCTGGCCGCCAACCCCGAGCTGGCCGGCCAGGTCCAGGAGCTCTCGCTGATCGCCAGCCAACCCGAGGCGCAGCGCATCTCTGACTCCTCGTGGGGCGGCAGTCCCAGCGGGATCTTTCAGCAGACCCAGAAGATCCTTTGCCAGAACATGAGCGCCGACCCGGGCACGATCCCGATCTTTAACACCTACTTCTTGCATCCGGCGCTCGGGGGCTGCCCGACCCCCGCCCAAGTCCGCGCCTACGACCCCTTGTTTCATCGGCGGGTCGACGCCATGGCGCGGGCCGTTGGCCGGCGACCGGCCGTGTTTCTGCTCGAGCTCGACGCGATCGGCTCCTCGAGCTGCGTCGAGAAGATGGGCGCGCTTCCCGAGTGGGAAGCTGATCTGCGCTATGAGATGAAGGCCATGCAATCGCTGCCGCACACGGTGGTCTACGTGGAGGGCGGCTACTCAGACTCGAACTCCGTGCAATACACCGCCCGGGTCCTCAACGCCATCGGCGTCGACAGCATCCGCGGCTTCTTTACCAACGACACCCACCAGGCGTGGACGATCAACGAAGCGCGCTGGGCCACCGCCATCGCCCACAGGACGCACGGCGCACACTTCATCGTCGATACAGCCGACAACGGGCAGGGTCCGTTGCTCAACAGAGACCGCGTCAGGAACGGCAACGATGACCTCTGCAACCCTCCGGGTCGCGGCCTCGGGCCCCGCGACACCACCGACACCGGCTTTGCCTTTGCCGACGCCTGGATGTGGACCCACCCGCCCGGCAACAGCAGCGGCTGTGGTGGCGGCCCGCCCGGGGGCGTGTTCTGGCCCGCACGTGCCGAGTCCGAAGCAGCCCGAGCCAACAGTCAGCTGGGACCCGGATTCCCCAGCGCCCCCTACTGACGACAGGACCGTCTTCAAACAGGGCTCACCGGGGGCAGACCCCGCGTACGACGGCAATCACGGAACGGGGTGACACATGTCGATCCCGATCAAGACGCTCGACCGACGGCGTTCCTCGTGGTTCAACCAACCCCGGCGGCTGACGGCCTCGTCGGCCCTTCGCGTGTCGACGTCTGGCAGCCTCAGCGAGGCTGGAGCATCCCTGTGAGGCCTCGCAGCTGAGCCCCGGTGATCCACCGCCGTCCGCTCCGGGTCCGGTTGTACTCGAACCAGCCATCGTCAGCCCATTGGCCGACCGTCTGGGGAGAGACTCCGAGCCACTGCGCGGCGCCGATGAACGTCAGGCCTATCTCGTTGAGCTCCGGTGGTGCGATCGCGGTCATGTGCGCTCCTGTGCACGTTTTCGACGACACGGGGAGCTTCGGGAGGTTTGACCATTGAGGACGAGGAACGGCTGGAAAGGTCGATCATTCGTCCAGGTTCGGCCGATACGCCGGACGAACATCCGTCCACGCGGCAGCCGCCGCCGAACGACGGCGGCTGAAGTCGTGGACCCTCGGAGCTAGGTCGAGAGAATCCGCCGAAAGAAGGACCGATACCGCTGCAGGGCGACGCGCAGATCCTCGGTGGAGATGTCCTCGCCCCGGTCCCATTGCGCCTCGAGGCGTTCGCGCTCGGCGGCGAAGCCGTCGGCGAGTTGCTGCATCGCGTTGGCCACCAAGCCATCCGCCTCCTCGACCGCGGCTCGCGGCTCGTCGACGAATCGCGTCTGCACCTCGTCCCAGCGGCGCCGCAGCGTCGCGGTGGAATCGGCGGTGAGCAGCGGGTCGGGATCGTTCGCGACGGACCCCGACTCGGGCATCGCCGCCCCGGACTCGGCGGTTGCCGCCCCGGACTCGGCGGTTGCCGCCCTGGGCTCGGCGGTTGCCGCCCTGGGCTCGGCGGTCGTCGGCGCCGCGCTCTCCTCGGGAGCCACCGGCCGGGCGCTCGGCTCGGGAGCCACCGGCGCGGCGCTCGGCTCGGGAGCCACCGGCGCGGCGCTCTGCTTCCGGACCACCGCCCCGGCGCTCTGCTCCGGGGCCACCGGCCGGGCGCTCTGCTCGGGAGTCACCGGGCCGGCGCTCTCCTCGGCGCTTCCCGGCGCCGGGACGCTTGGCTCGGCCGCCGGATCGGCGGGCGAGGCGAGGTCGCGCGTGCTCAGGGTCTCTGCGTCTCGTTGCATGCTCATCGGCTCCTGTTCGTCGGCTCGGCAACCGAGCGCTGGTCATGAGGGTCAGGACGCGCGTCCTCGGGACCGAGCAGCTCGTCGAAGAGAGCTCGGAAGTGCACCATCGACTGACGCAACTGCTCGGTGCTCGCGCCGCCGTCCTGCGCCCGGACCGAGATGGCGTGCGCCTCCCGATAGTTATCGACCACGTCGGCGTGATCGACCGAGATGTCCGCGGCGCGCTGTTCGAAGTCGCCCTCGACGGGATAGCCGCGCTCGCGCATCACCTCCTGCACGAGCAAGTGCGCCTCGCCGACTGCGGCTTCGGGCTCGTCGACGAACCGTCGCTGGGTCGCGTGCCACCGCTGCGCGTAGCGGCGCTGTGCCGCGGGATCCAGGTCGCGGATCTCGAAGCTGTCGATGCGCTCGCGGCGCTCTCGCAGCTCCCGCTCGCCGGCCTGCTGGCCGTCGCGCTCGGCGACGACGCGGTCGTATTCGGGCCCGAACTCCCTTCTCAGCTGTCGCGTCCGCTGTTCGCGGACCGCGAACACCGCCACGATGATCAACAGGACGACAATGACACCGACAAGCACCCACGTCATGCGCTTTCACCTCTCCGTGTGGCTTTCCCGAACCGCGCGGATGCGGCCCTATCAAGGAAGCTACCCCGGATCCGAGGTGGGACTCCTCATTGTCGTTACACGACGGACGTCCGCGCTCGGACATCCGCCGGAGCTCTGATCGGCGAGATAACGGTGCAAAGCCCGATGTCACCATGACACGGTTTCTAGGTGTGTCGGCGGCAAGCTCGGGCGTGACCCCGCGATGCGGCTAGGCGAGGTAGCCGAGCGTCCCGGCCTGCGCCGTGAGCTGCTCGCGAAACGTCGGGTGCGCGATCGCGATCAGTCGCCGCGTGCGCTCGGCGATCGAGCTGCCGCGCAGCTCGGCGACGCCGTACTCGGTCACCACCTTGTCGACGATGTTCTTGAAGGTGGTGACCGCGGCGCCGGGCCGCAGCTGGGGCACGATCCGCGAGGTCGTCGCATCCGAGGTCGTGGAATGCAGGACGATGAACGCCTGTCCGTGCTCGGCCATCACCGCCCCGCGAGCGAAGTCGGGCTGACCTCCGGACGAGGAGAGATAGTCGCTGCCCAATGACTCCGACGCGCACTGGCCGAGGAAGTCGACCTCGAGGGCGGCGTTGATCGCGGTCATGTGGGGCTCGCGGGCGATGACGCGCGGATCGTTCGTGTAGTCGACGGGATGGAACTCGACCCCGGGATTGTCGGCGACGAAGTCGTAGAGGCGCTGGTCGCCGAGGCAGGAAGTGGTCACCAGCTTGTTGCGGTGCGTGCGCTTGCGCGTCCCGGTGATGACGCCCGACTCGACGAGCTCGACGAACCCCGAGCCGAGCAGCTCGGTGTGCACGCCGAGCTCGCGGTGACCCGACAGCATCGTCAGCACGAGGTCGGGGACGGCCCCGATCCCGACCTGGAGCGTCGCCCCGTCCGCAATTCGCTCGGCGACGAAGGCGGCGATCTGGTGGTCGCGCTCGCCGGCGGGCGGTCCCGGCATCTCGACCAGATCGCGATCTGACTCGCAGAAGCCCACGATGTCCGAGATGTGCAGCTGGTTGGCGCCGAACGTCCGGGGCATCCGCGCGTTGACCTCGACGAAGAACGGGACCTCACCGACCAGCGCCGCCGCATAGGCGGCCTCGGTGCCGAGCGAGAAATACCCGTGCCGGTCGGGAGCCGACACGGACGCGAGCACGAGGCGCGGCGCCAGGACCTGGCGCATCAGCCGCGGCACGTCGCTGAAGGAGTTCGGCACGAGATCGCAGGCGCCACGGTGAAACGCGGCGCGGTTGGCGGGCGTCAAGAACCAGGAGACGTGGCGGAGATTCGGGCGCTCCCCGTCGATGTACGGCCGGGGCCGCAGGGCGAGCATCTGGTGCAGGCGCACGTCGTGCAGCGAGCTGCAGGCCTCCTCGAGAGCATCGATCACCGTGACGGGCTCGGTGTTGCCGGCGCCGACGACGACGTCGGCTCCCCGCTCGATGAACCGCAGGACGTCCGCGGCCTCGCCCCGCCGTGCCTCGATTGCCGCGCTGATCGTCTCGGTCATGCTCGCCCCTCGCGTCGCCGCTCGCCGTGCTGGACAATTGTGAGCGTGACGGGCCGGGAAATCGAGGTGGTGGCCTCGGACGAGGACGCGAGCGTCGCGCTCAGCCCCGAGGATCGAGCGATCCTGGCCCTCGAGAGCCCGACGATCGCCGGTCACACGTGCAAGGTCGTTCATCTCACCGGCTCCTCGCCGACGGTGGCGCAGCTCCGTGAGCGGGTCGCCGAGCGCATCCACCTGGCGCCGGCGCTGAGGCGGCGCCTGGCGCAGGACGCGCGGGGGACGCCGGTGTGGCGAGCCGATCCGACATTCGACGTCACCAACCACGTCGTCTCCCACCACCACGACGATCCGGTCGATCGCGCCGGGCTGCGCCGATGCGTCGCCCGGCTGTTCGAGCAGCGCCTGGACCGCGAGCGTCCGCTGTGGCGGATCGACGTCGTCGAGCTGCGCGAGGACGAGCGGGCGCTCGTGTGGCGGATCCACCACGCTCTCGCCGACGGCACGGCCTCGCGACGCTACGGTCGGGCACTGCTCTGGGACGAGGCGCCCGAGCGGCGCCTGACGCCCACCCAGGCCGCCGCGCAGCACGCCGTCGACGATGCGCGCCGGCGCGCTCATCTGGCGGGCTACCTGCGCCGCGAGCTCGCGCGCTCGCACGGCCGCTCGCCGTTCGACGGCGCGATCTGCGAACGCCGGGAGGTGGCCTTCGCCGGCGTGTCGCTCGGCCCGCTGCGCCGGGCGGCAAAGCGGATCGACGGCGCCTCGGTCAACGACGCGGTCCTGTGCGTCGTCGCCGGCGCCCTGCGCCACTGGCTCTGGGTCCACCACGGCCGCCTCGGCACGATCCGCGTCAAGGTCCCGGTCAGCCTGCACCACGAGGGCGACGCGGTCGCCAACCGCGATTCGATGTTCTCGCTCGGGCTTCCGCTCTCCGAGGCCGATCCGGTCGCGCGCCTGCGCATCATCCACGCGCGCACGAGCCGGCGCAAGGCGGCGCGCGACGCCGAGGAGCGCGAGGTGCTGATGCATCGCATCTCCGGCGTCTCCCCTCGCCTGCAGCGCTACGCCGAGCAGCTCGAGCGCAGCCCGCGCCGGTTCGCGCTCAACGTCTCCAACGTGCCCGGCCCCCGCGAGCCGGTCAGCGTCCTGACCAGCCCCGTCATCGCGCTGTACTCGATCGCCGAGATCAGCCACCACCACGCGCTGCGCATCTCGGTCATGTCGCTCGCCGACGAGTTGACCTTCGGCTTCTGCGTCGACCCCGACGTCATCGGCGACGTCGGCACGATCGCCGACGCGATCGCGCCCGAGGCGCGGGCGCTCGAGGCGCGGGCGCTCGAGGCCGCCGCCGAGGCGTAGGAACCGGCCTCAGAGCACCTCCGAGGCGCCGGCGGGCGCCAGCGGGGCGCCGGAGTCGAGGACCAGAACGATCGCCGCCCCGGGCGGTGGCTCGGTCGCGGTCGCGAGCTGGTATGACGCCAGCGGCGCGATGCACAGCTGACCGGCCTCGAGCTCCTCGGTCCACCTCAGATCGTCGGCCACGCGCTCGTGGACGCGGCTGCCGCCGATCCGCGCAGCCAGCTCGGTCGCGATCAGCGCGCCGTGGGAGGGGGCGCCGTTGCCGTCGGCGGCCCGGATCAGCGAGACGTCGCCGATGCTCTCCAGGTCGCCGAGCAGGATCGCCACTGGGACGGGGGTCGCCGCGGCGACCGCCTCGGCCGACGTGCCGAGCGCCGACGCGGCCTGCGCCGACTGCTGGCCGACGAGCACCAGCGACGCACGCTCGGCGAGCGCCGTGTGGAGAATGCCCTCGGCCAGCGCGCGGTGGACGAGGAGCCGCGGCTCGGTGTCGACCCCGGAGGCGAAGCCGGCGGCGCTGAGCTGGGCGAGCAGGCTCGCCCGTGACTCGGCGTCCGCCGGCGAGCAGGCGAGGATGCCGCGCACGACCCCACTGTCGGGCGCGGCGACCCGCGCGCCGATGGCAAACCCGAGCGCGGCCTGCTCGGGGTCCTCGACGGTCACCAGGATCCGCTCCCCGAGATGGTGCGCGGCCACGGTGGGAACCGGCACGCGGCGGGTCGCCCGTTCGGCGATGACCGTGCCGATGATGATCGAGACGAGGATGAGGACGAGCGCGGCATTGACGACCGATTGGTCGAACAGCCCGATGTTGAAGCCGACGATCGTCGCCGCCAGCGTCGCCGCCGCCTGCGGAATCGTCAACCCCAGCATGAGCCAGGCCTGGGGGCGCGTGTAGCCCATCGTGAGATGCGCGATCGCGCAGGCGACGAGCTTGCCGCCGACCGCGGCGGCGATGAACAGGCCGGCGAGCTTCAGCGTCTCGCCCTCGACCATGACCCCCGGGTCGAGCAGCGTGCCGACCGAGACGAGGAACACCGGCACGAACACCGCTGAGCCGAAGAAGTCGATCCGCTCCATCAGCGGCCCGTCGTTGGGAACGAGGCGGTTCAAGGCCAGTCCGGCGAAGAAGGCGCCGACGATCGGCTCGATGCCGAAGCTCTGGGCCAGCGTCGCCGCGGCGAGGAAGGAGGCGATGGCGAGCAGGTAGCGCACGATCCGATCGGTCCCGAGGTAGCGAAAGGCGACGCGCGCCAGCCGCGGCAGCACCCCGAGCGAGAAGACGGCGAGCACGGTGAGGCCGACGACGATCTGGACGGCGATCGACCCCGGGGATCCCCCGGCCAGCTGCGAGCCCGACACGCCGGCCAGGACGATCAGCGCCGCGGTGTCGGTCAGCACGGTCGCGCCGACGGCCGTGGCGACGCCGACGTCGGTCGACAGGCCCGCCTGGCGGACGCCGGGATAGAGCAGCAGGGTGTGCGAGGACAGCAGCGCGCCGAGCAGCAGCGCGGCGGGCAGCCCCCAGCTCATGGCCTCGCCGATGAGCACGCCGAACAGCATCGGCAGCGCGAACGCGATCGCGCCGAAGCTGATCACCGCCCGGCGGTGAACGCGAACGAGCGCGAGGTCGAGCTCGACCCCCGCAACGAACATCAGATACAGCAGGCCGAGCTGTCCGAGCTCGGGAATCGTCGTGTTGCCCGAGCCGATGAGGTTCAGCCCGTGGGACCCGATGACGAAGCCGCCGAGGATCAGGCCGATGATCCCCGGGCCGCGCGCCGAGCGGACCAGCGGCGGGCCGAGGATCACCACCAGGAACAGCACGAGGAACTCCCACGCCGTCCCGCTCGGCGTCTTGACCGTGATCGATGCGAGATCGAGCGTCATCAGCGAGTCGTGTTCAGGAGCGGGATGGCCGTCTCGGCGTCGGCGGCCGATGATCCCACCCACCGCTCGAGCAGGCGGTTGATCGTGCCGTTGGCGAGGAAGGCCCGGATCGCCGAGCTCACCCCCTGGAGGTTGCTCGAGTCGGGGGGCAGCGCCGCGGCGATGCTCTCGGTCACCGGCAGCTGCGCCGCGACCTGCAGCCGACCGCCCGACTGCCGGGCCGTGGCCACCGCCAGCGGCAGGTCGAGCAGCACCGCGTTGATCTGGCCCCGATCGAGCGCGGTCATCATCTCGGTCTCCTGATCGTAGATCCGCGCCGGCGCGTTCGGGTCGATCCGCTGACGGATGTCGTCGATGAACAGCGTCGCCCGGGTCGCGCCCCAGCGCAGCGATTGCGCCGTCCGCAGATCGGGGACCGAGATGCCGCTGCGCACCACGATGGTCGGCGCGGCGACGAGATACGGAGCGGAGAACGCGAGATGCTGCGCGCGCTGCGAGGTCGGCGTGATCAGGTCGAGCGCCAGGTCGGCGCCCCCGAGATCCCCGGCGACGATCTGATGGAAGTGCTTGACCACCACGCGCACCGTCCCCAACCCGAACCGGCTGGCCAGGTCGCGCGCCAGCTCGTACTCCAGCCCTCCGGTCGGGTGCGCCGGACTGCTGCCCTCCCAGAACCCCTGGGTGGGAAAGCCGGACATCGCGACGGTCAGCACCCCCTTGGTGCGCGGCGTGAACGTGCCGGCGGCGGGCGACGTGCTGCGCACGCCGCAGCCGAGCAGCAGCGACGCGAGCGCGGGCAGCGCGAGAAGCACAAGCCTCGGTGGGCCCCCGCGGATGGTCATGTCTCGCCCGTGGTCACACCTCAGACGCTCGGGTGCCGACGCGCTGCGCGGAGAGCAGCACCGCCGTCGCCGCCGCCAGGACGGCCATCGTGACGAGCGGCAGCCCCACGGCGATCGCCGCCAGCAACCCGCCCGCGACACCGGTGAGCGCCTCGGCGCCGACCTGCAGCGACTGATTGGACCCGAGCGCGCTGCCCTGGTGGTCGGATGGCGCCGCCTGGGAGATCATCGCCGCCGCGGCGGGAAGGCAGATCGCCACGGCCAGCGCGGTGACCGCGAGCGTCACCCACAACGAGTCCCGGGTGTGCGGGATGACGATCGCGACGAGCCCCGCCGCGAGAACGGGCGCGATCCGGGCGACCATCTGCCGCGGAGTGAGCCGGCGCGACAGCCAGCCGACGATCCCGAGGTTCGCGGCCACGATCGGCACCGCCACCCAGGCGACGAACAGCGACTCCTGGGAGACGTCCATGTGAAAGCGGCCGATCAGGTACATCGGATACACCCGGAAGAAGCCGAAGATCGCGAGATAGAGCACGAAGTTGGCGGCGTACAGATGGCGCAGCGGCCCCGGACGAAACGCGGTGCCGAGCGCGCGGAACGCGGCGGTCAGGCGAACCGGCGAGACGTCGGGCGCGGCGGCGGTCTCGCGAAACGCGACCGCGGTGAACGCCAGGATGACGAGCAGCAGGGCCGTGACCGCCCAGAACGGCGTCGCGTAGTCGAACCACCCGACGAGGTGGCGGTCGGCGAGTCGTCCTCCTCCGAGCGGCCCGATCACGTAGGCGAGGCTCGAGCTCAGGTACACGTATCCGAACAGGCGACTGCGTTGCCGGACCGGCGCGATGTCCGCCACCGCGCTCTGCGCGACGGTGACGTTGGCCTCGGTCAGTCCGGCGACGAAGCAGGCCACGATCAACAGCCAGAGCGTCCTCGCCTGCACCGCGCCGCCGATCAGCGCGTAGCTCGCGCAGCACGCGGCGAGCGACACGAGCAGCGTGCGCTTGCGGCCGAAGCGGTCCGAGAGGGCCCCGATCCCCGGCGCGGCGAGGAACTGGGCCAGCGGATACACCGCCAGCAGGATCCCGAGCGCGATCGTCCGCGCCCCCGTGCTCGTGCCGTGGGGCAGGATGTCGCCGTCCGGGCGCAGCACCAGCGGCGTGAAGATCGCGATCATCAGGCTGTAGCCGACGAACCCGGCGAAGACCACCAGGTAGAGGGGCAGGACGCGGACGACGCTCACCCCCTCGTCCGCGCTCGAAGCGCCAGGCTTGCTTGTCGTGGCCTCGGTCATGCGTGGTCACGCATCATCCGGTCGGGCTGGCGCGCGGCGCTCGCCGGCTGGTTTGCGATCTAGGCGCTGCCGGGCCCTTCGAACCGGGGAAGTCCGTCGTCGGGAATCTCCTCCCACGGCACCGCGGAGCTCACCCATTGCCGATAGCTCGGTCGGATGCCGGGATCCCCGTCAAGGGCGCCCATGCGAACGAACACGTGGTCGGCACCTTCGGGTCGGCTGTACACCTGTCCGCCGCAGTCAACGCAATACCACTTCGCCTGCCCGCCCTCGGGTTGCCAGGAGCGCAGCCGCTCTTCGCCCTCCACGACCGCGAATGCGTCCGCCGCCAGACGCGCGTTGGCGGCCGAGGACGTGCCCGTGCGGCGCTGGCAATTGTGGCAATGGCAGTACCGCGCCGAGTGAAACGGTGCACGAATCTCGATCCGTACCCCGCCACACGCGCAGCGTCCGGTCAATGGCGTCTCCACGGAAGGCTCGATGGCGGCGCGAGCATACCAGCGGGATCGAGGGTTTCGCGCCCGCGCGCGGCCCGCCGGGCCCTCAGATGCGGGAACCCCCGGGGACGGCATCCCTGGCGGCGTGGATTGATCACCCGCCCGATGCGACCGAGGCTCGGCTTCGGTGCACAGGAGAGACCCTCGCTCGCTCGGTACTCCGATCGGTTGATGAAGGCATGACACTCCTTCTGCAGCAGTCATGTCTCCGCGGTTGCCGGACATTCCCGACTCGTCGATCGCATGACGACCTGACAGAGGTGCGCCGTCCGATGTGGCGCTGCTCAGGCCGTCGCGGACGGCGGACGGTCGCCAGCTCGAATGGACCGTGATTCGGATCGTGATCCGAGTTCGGCCAACAGCGCCCGGATGACCTGCGGATCGAATTGTGTCCCGGAGTTGGAGTGAAGCTCGTCTCTCGCCCGCTCCAGGCTCATCGCGGGTCGGTAGGGACGATCGCTGGTCATGGCGTTCAGAGCGTCGCACGCGAGCGTGATCCGGCTCGCGAGCGGGATCTTGTCGCCGGCGAGTCCGTCGGGGTAGCCGTTGCCGTCCCAGCGTTCGTGTTCGGCGCGCATAGCGAGAGCGAGATGGGAAAGCGCAGGGATGCCGGCGATGATGTGCTCCCCGACGATCGGGTGCTGGCGCATGAGCTGCCATTCCTGCTCGTCGAGCGGACCTTGCTTTTGCAGCACGGCGTCCGGAATTCCGACCTTGCCGATGTCATGGAGCAGCGAGACCTGCTCTACGTCCCGGATCGCGTTCGGTTCAAGGCCGAGGCGCTTGCTGACGGCAGTGGCGAGCGTAACGACTTCTCTGGAGTGCTCACCGGTGTAGAAATCGCGGGCCTCGAGCGCGACGAGCAGAGCGCGCACGCCGCTGGCGGTGGCTTCGGCTCGGCGGACGACCTGCTGCTCGGCGTCGGCGTCGATCAGATCGGCCGCGAGCTCGCTGAGAAACCGGAGGAGTTCGCTGTGGCGACGGGTGAGCTCGTGGTGGGGCCTGGTGTCGACGGCGCACAGCGTCCCGTAGATCCGGCCGGAGCGAAGCCGGATCGGCACCCCTGCGTATGCGCGCAGGCCCCAACGAATGGTGCCGTAGAGATCGCGTGTGGCGGGTTCGGCGGCAAGGTCTGCCACCGTCGAACCGATACGGCCGTCGAGCATCCGCTGACAGTTGGTTGCGGCGAGAGGCACTCTGCTCCCCTCCCTGACCTCGAGCGGCTCCGGGCCGCCCGCGAATCGCTCGAAGACATAGCTACGGCCCTCCAGACGCGCCAGGAACGCGATGGGCATGCCGAGCTGGTCGCGCGCCAGTTCGAGCAGCCGCTCGACCGGAGCCGGGGCGCGCGCGGCATGCGGGCCGGGTGGGCGCGCATCCTCTCCCGTCAGGGCCCGCGAAGCGCGCTGGAGCAGACTGCGAGCCGTGTCTGCGCGCCGGGCGACGGCCCAAGCGGTCCGCACGATCTCGGGACGGCGAACCAATGCGCGGATCCGTTTGGCCGCCGCCCTCGTCTTCCTCTCGTCGACGTCGGCAAGAAGAACCGCCAGCCGACCCCCGCCGAGGTGCGCGAGCCGATCGCCTTCACGGCTCAGGGCGACGACGGCGTCCGCGACTGTCGCCACTGTGTCATCGTCTCCCTCGATCTCGAGAAGCAGCACGCCGCATCCCATGCCGCCGCCTTGCCACACACGCAGCGCGTCCGAGGCTGCGGCATCGAAGCCTCGCTGGTTGAGCCCGCCCGTGAGCGGGTCCCTCTCGGAGAGGGCCTCCAGCTGGGCGCCGTAGCGGCGCACCTCACCCTCAGCGGTCTTGCGGTCGGTGATGTCTTCGATCTGCGCGACGAAATGCCTCGGCCGCCCGTCGGCATCTCGCGCAACAGTGACCGTCAACAGCCCCCACACGATTCCCCCGTCGGGGAGTAGGTAGCGCTTGGACTGCCGAAAGCTGTCAATCTCGCCGGTAAGCGCCTGCTGCACCTGCGCAACTCCTTCGGCGAGATCAGCCGGGTGGGTGATCTCGCTAAACGTACATGCGCGCAGCGTTCTCGAATCACGCCCAAGGAGCGCGCAGAGCGCGGGATTGACGTCGAGAAACCGGCCGTCGGGAGCAACCAGCGCCATCCCGATCGATGCTGCACGGAAGGCAGCTGCGAACCGCTCGTGCGCTTCGGCGAGGCGGTTCGCGGCTTCGATGCGCTCACCCACGTCACGAACAACCGAAACGACGCCGGACACCTCACCCATTTCGTCTCGGAGCGGGGCGATCGTCAGCGCGACGTCGACCAGGCGTCCATCCTTATGCCGCTCCTTGGCCTCCAGAGAAATGGATCGCCCCTCACGCAACGCTTGACGCTGAGGTTTGACGTCGTCAAAGCTGCCGCCCGGCAACAGGCGAGTGACCGACTCACCGATCATCTCGTCCGCCGTGTAGCCGTACAGTCGTTCGGCCGCCGGGTTCCAGCTCTCGATCGTCCCGTCCAATGGGCCCGAGAAGATCGCGTCGCCCGACGACGCCACGATCGCCTCGAACTGCTGCTGGCGGGCGGCCGCCTCCTTGCGCTCCGAGATGTCAAGCATGAACGCCACCAACCGCGGTTGGTGCTCGTCGAGCAGTCCGAAGACGACCTCAAGTTGCAACGAGGCTCCGTCGCGACGTGTCCCGAGCAGCTCACAGCGGACCCGAGCATGGTCGCCGTCGCTCATCACACGGGTCACGGCATTGCGGTAGGCGCCGCACGACTCCTCTGCCACGATCATCGGAGCCATATCGCTGCCGAGGACCTCTTCCGCCCTCCAGCCGAACATCGACTGAGCGGCCTGGTTCCATCCCAAGATCCGCCCGTCGCCGTCCAGCAGCGCGCACGCTTCTACAGCGGCGTCAAGCAACGACGCCAAACCGTCGGCCGACAGGCTCACCTGCTCGAAAGCGCCTATCCCCATCGAGGTCTTATCGACCGATCAGCCTGTTCGCTGAAGTCAACGATGGCACCGCTGCTCTCGTCCCGTGCTGCGGTCGCATTGACCGTCTCATCGCACGTCTTCCCACACGCGGTCATCAGATAGGAGTGGGAGGGTCGACGGAAGGCGCGGCGCTTCGTGTTCGTGTGGCCTCGCCTCCCTTGCCTCAACCCGCCGGGGGAAAGTTCAAGAGTCGGCACGAATCGGTCTGGATCTGTGACAGGCATCGCCACGACGATGCGACGCATGACCACACATCAGGCCAAGATCGATGCCGAGCAGCGCATGCGCGAACTGCTCCGCTCCGAGGCCATGCCCCAACCCGACGCGGTCGAGTACGGACACACCTGCATCCGCTTCTTCTTCAACGAGTGCAAGACCTGCGTCGTGATCGATATCGACGAGGTCGAGCTCGAAGTCGACGTCGAGTGAGGCAGCCACGGCCGCGCCGCGCAGCACCGGGTTCCGGCTGCACGCCCGAGGGCTGGCCGAGCCGGGCAGCTTCTGCTCCTGTCTGACCAGGCGGCCAGCCACGCGAGCGCGGTCGCCGAGAACCAACGCGCCAGCTGCAGCCGTCGCGGTAGCGTATGGCGCAGCGAATCTTGGGAGTTGGCTTTCGCGTGGGGAAATGGCTTCACAAGCTGATCTGGTGCTGGGCGGCTCTGCCGTCCGTTGGGCTAGTGGCTGGGTGCGGCAGCTCATCGGCGAGAACGAACCCCGCTGCGCCGGCGCGGGGCGCTGAGCGTCTGGTCGGGTTTCGTCGGCTGCTCATGGTGGTCGGGTGCCTGCTGAGCGCCTGCGCCGGGCTCCCCGCGTCGGCGCAGGCGCTGACCGAGCCCGCGCCGAGCCTGTTCTCCATCAACACCGGGACCTATGACAGCTCGCACACCAACTACGTCCGCGACCTGCCGGCCGCCGCCGCGCTCGGCGCCCGCTGGGTGCGGTTCACCGCCGACAGCATCCACTGGCGGGGCGCTCAACCAAACTGGACCGCGTTGGACTACGAGGTCAGACGGGCACGCTCGTTGCATCTCGGGGTGCTGATCGCCCTCGGCGGCGCCGGATCAGCCTGTTCGGTGGTCCCCCGCCCCGCAGACGTGAGCGGCTGCCCACCGCGCACGCCGGCCGACCTGCGCCGCTACGCCGGCTTCCTGCGCGCCGAGCTGTTGCGCTACCGCCACACGGTCGACACCTACGAGAGCTGGCTTGAACCCAACCAGACCGCGTTCTGGCGCCCGTACCCCGACCCGAAGCAGTATGCGGCGCTGTTGATGGTGCAACACCGTGTCCTCGGCTCGGTCAACCGCCGATATCACTTGCACCTGCGCCTCTTGGTCGGCGGACCCAACGGCTTTTCGATCAGTCCACCCTCCCCCAACGGCATACCGGTGCTGGCATTCGTCCACCAGGTCCTGATCGCGTTGCACGGCCAACGCGTCTTCGATGGCATCGCCCTGCAGGCCTACCGCTACCCGGAGCGCAACAGCGGAGAGCTTGGGGCTGACTGGGGGCCGGCTCAGCCCGAATGGGATTACGTCGCCGGGACGGTGGCGGCGAGCGGCGACCAGGTGTGGCGGCAGATGAACTGGCCCCAGGAGCTGGCCGCCTACGAGCAGCAGTTCGCCGCTGCCGGCTACCCTCATCAACCACTGTGGCTCACCGAGTTCGGCTGGCCCGGGGTCGCCGATCCCGCCGCCGCGCCGGCCGGGCAGGCCAACCTGTACCCCAGCGAGGGCCAGCAGGCCAAGTGGCTGTCTGAAGCCTACGGTGACCTGCTCGCATTACCGTTTGTCAAGGCCGCGTTTGTCTTTAACCTTCGGAACTACCAGCCTGGCCTGGCCACCCCCGACCCGGCGTTCTTCGGAAACTACGGACTGCTGAGCTACCGTTTCGGGCGCAAGCCCGCGGCCGGCGTGTTCGACGGCTTGGCCGCCGCTCACCGAAACCGTTAGTTCAGACACCAGGTCGTCGTCGAGAGAGATCACGCGCCGATCCGACGCTGGCGCGGCGTCGGTGTGGTCGAGCCCTCGCCGGCGCAGTTTCGACGCGAGGCTCGGCGAGGTATCGACCCTTGGGCTGCACCGAGGTCGCCCCAAGACTCTTGGCGCCTGTTCTGGCGCATGATGCGCCACGAACCGGCTGCTCAGCCGAGGGGAGTGACGGTCTGGATGTATCTCCGCAGCAGCGGATTGGACAAGCGCCACTCGCCGCGGCCGTGACTATCTCGAGCTCGACGGTCGTCAGGTGAGACTTCTGGGCGATCAGCATCGTGCTGCGCGGCTGGCCCTCGCCATACTCGATGATTCTCGCGAGGGCATCCGGCGGCGCGTCGCAGTCATCGGCGGCGAAGCGCTCCTTCAGTCCCGCAAGCCAGGCCTCGTCGTCGATCGGTCGAAGGCCATGGAAGCCGCCGAACTGATGCAGCGCTCGTTCCGAAGGTGTGAAGAGGTCGCGCATCAGGTGCTCACGCCATATCCGGCGCATGATGCGCCGAATCTGGCGCGACAGGCGTCGTGGCCAGCTGTCAGCGCTACGGAGAGTCCACTCCGGCCCACGCAGCGCCATCGGGGAAGGCGTATTCCTCGAGCGACTCGGGATGCATCTCGATGCTGTATCCCGGCGTCTCGGGGACGACGTAGTGGCCCTCGGACATCTGCACGGGCGCCACGAAGTGCTCGTGGAGCTCGTCCACGTACTCGATCAGCCGCTCGTCGTTGACGCCGCCCACGGCGATGTGATCGATCAGCGACACATGCTGCACGTACTCCGAGAGCCCGATCCCCCCGGCGTGAGGACAGACGGGCAGCTCGAACCGCGCAGCGAGCAGCAGCACCGCCATCACCTCGTTGACTCCGCCCAGACGGCACGCGTCGAGTTGGCAGAAGTGAAGCGCCTGCGCCTGCATCAGCTGCTTGAACATGGTCCGGTTGTGGCAATGCTCGCCGGTCGCGATCCGAACCGGCGCGACCTCGCGAGCGATCCGGGCGTGGCCCAGGACATCGTCGGGGCTGGTGGGCTCCTCCATCCACCAGGGGTCGAACTCCTCCAGGCGCCGGGTGGCGGCGATCGCCTCCTCGACCTCCCAGACCTGGTTGGCATCCATCATCAAGAACCGCTCGGCGCCGATCTCCTCGCGGATCATCGCCGCCCGGTGAACGTCGTCCTCGAGCGTGCCCCCGACCTTCATCTTCACGTGCGACCACCCCTCGGAGACCGCAATCCGGCAGCGCTCGCGAACCTCCTCGTCCGAGAAGCCCAGCCACCCCACCGACGTCGTGTAGGCCGCGAGCCCGTCACGGCGGATCTCGCTTTCTCGCTGTGGCTTGGTCGGGGCCCGCGCGGCGAGCAGCTCGAGCGCCTGTTCGGGCGTGAGCACGTCGGTCATGTAACGGAAGTCGACACAGGCCACCAGCTGCTCGGGGCTCATGTCGCTGACGAGCTTCCACAGCGGCTTGGATTCGGCGCGCGCCCACAGGTCCCAGACGGCGTTGACCACCGCCGCGGTGGCGAGATGGATGACGCCCTTCTCGGGACCGACCCAGCGCAGGTGCGAGTCCCCGACCAGCGAACGCCAGAACGAGCGCGAATCGGCGGCGATGTCCGCCAGGCGGCGTCCCGTGACCAGCGGCATGAGCGCCTGGATCGCGGCGACCACGATCTCGGTGCCACGGCCGATCGTGAACGTCATCCCGTACCCGCGCAGATCGGAGTCGGTCTCGAGCGTCACGTAGGCGGCGGAGTAGTCCGGGGCCTGGTTCATGGCATCTGAGCCGGCCAGCGTGCGCGAGGTGGGGAAGCGCACATCTCGAACCCGCACGCCGGTGATCTTGCAGTCCCTCACCACAGACCAGGTACCCCAGCCTCCGCCCGGCGAACCCCGGCGGCAGGCGCTGACGAACCTTCGAGACCTCCTCCAGGGCACGGCGACACGCCGTCGGCATCGCGCGCGGCCACCCGCTCCAGCTCCCCCGGCTCAGGTTGGCGTCGCGACGCTTTCTCCCCCTCCTCCACGCCGCCGGCCGCCTTTGGAGCCTGACCGATCATTCGTCTCGCCGCGGTCCTCCTCCTGGAAATCCAGATCGCGGCCCTTGGTCTCGACCCCCGCGATGATCATCGGCAGCGGCATGACCAGCAGCAATGCGGCCTGCACGATCCACCAGGTGTTCCAGCCGATGTGGGCCTGCAGCTGGGTGCCCCATTCCGCCGAGAGGGTGTAGCCCAGGAGCCATCCCCCCACCCAGGTCATCCCCATCCCGGTGCCCCGCAATCGGGTGGGGAACAGCACCGGGAAGTAGCCGGCCACCAGCGACCACATGCCCTGGCGTCCAAAGCCGGCCAGGAACAGGAAGATCACCGCGAGCACGATTCCCGAGCTCTTGGAGGTCTGCCAGATCAGGATGGTGAACGGGACCGAGAGCCAGACGACCGGCCACAGTCGCTTCGCCGACACCCGGTCCATGAACCAGCCGCAGGAGATCGTCGAGACGATGATCGCCGCCTCGTAGGCATACGTGATCCCGGTCCCTCCCCCGTACTGGTGACCGATGTCCGAATACCACTTCGGGTAGAGGAAATCCCAGGTGCCCTGCGGAGCACCGATCGCGATGAACAAGCCGATGGCGAGCAGCGTCAGCCGCCGCTGACGACCGGCCAGCAGGCCATGGACGTTCTCGCGCACGTCACTCAGTCGTCGGGTCGCGGCGTCCCCCACGGCCCGCTTCCAGTGCGGGGACTCCTCGACCTTGAGCCTCACCACGTAGGTGACCGCAGCGAAGGCGAAGGACGCGAAGTAGGCCGCTCTCCATCCCAGCGCCCCCGGAGCCGCGAACGTCGCCGCAAACGTGTTGGCGATGCCGTATCCGATGCCGACCGCGGCCTGGGTGCAGCCGAGCATCAGCGAGCGATGTCGCCGCGGCGCGACCTCGGACAGGATCGAAAGGCCGAGGATCCATTCGCCTCCGGAGAAGACGCCCGCGAAGAAGCGGATCACGACGAACTCGGTTTCGTTTGACGCGAACCCGGTCAACCCGGTGAGCAGGATCGTCCCGACGATGCTGTACATGAAGGCGCGTCGGCGACCGATCCAGAGATCCGAGAAGTAACCGAGGACGAGCGCCCCGACCGCCAAGCCCGCCGAGAAGATGAAGAAGACGTTGCCGACGAACGTCGCGCTGGCATGGAGCGCCGGGGTGATCTGAGTCTGCAGGAACGCGCTCAGCTGGAGATCCAGCGTCGTGACCACCCAGCCCAGGACCGTGGTCGTGAGGACGATCCAGGCCTGCGGGGGGATCCGCTCGGACCCCTCCTCGACACGGTGAACCCTCCCACTCTCCACGCAGGCTCTATACCCGCTCCTCCACCGGTCCAGTGATCAAGGCGCCGCCGGGTCAGCCCGAGGTTTTTGTCGGCCGGTGGCGGGTACTCCTAGGCCCGAGGACTTGGAGAGCACATGGCGAGTTTCACCGCCGGGTCATCGCAAGCGGACAGCTCGGACGAGAACCGAGGGATCGAGCATGAGGAGAGGCACGGCCGCCTCCCGCGCGCCGTCTATCTGATCGCTGCGCTCGGCGGCCTGGCGGGCGTCCTCTACGGATATGACTCGAGGAACCTCGTGCAGGTGCGCGCTCTCGACGGCGGGTGCGATCTCGCTCGCGCTTCCCTTCGTGACCAGGCGATTCGGCCTCACGTCCAACTGGCGCAGGCGAGAGCCCGCGGCCTCGACGGCCACTGGGCCAGCCTGAGGCGACGATCCGATGAGCGCTGAGTTCGACGGGCTCACTGCGCTGGTGACCGGCGGCGGCTCGGGAATCGGGTTGGCCGCCGCTTCGCTGCTCACCGATCGGGGCGCGCGCGTCGCGGCACTTGACCTGGATCCCTCGGACGCCCCCGCTTCGGTGGTCAGGCTGACCGGTGATGTCGGCGACTTTCACTCCGTGTCGGCCGGGGTGGCGCAGGCGGTGCAAGAGCTCGGCCGGCTCGACATCCTCGTCAACAACGCGGGGATCGGCGCCGCCGGAACCGTCGAAGACAATTCCGAGGAGGAATGGCACCGAGTCTTTGACGTCAACGTGCTCGGGATGATGCGCGTCACGCGCTGTGCGCTGCCCCACCTGCGTGAGTCGCCGCATGCCGCGATCGTCAACACCTGCTCGATCGCCGCGACCGCCGGGCTCCCCCAGCGCGCCCTCTATTCCGCCACCAAGGGCGCGGTTCTCGCGCTCACCCGGGCCATGGCCGTCGATCACATCGGGGAGGGCATCCGCGTCAACTGCGTCAACCCCGGCACCGCCGACACCCCGTGGGTGCGCCGGCTGCTCGAGGCCGCCGGGGATCCCGATGCCGAGCGCGCCGCCCTGGAAGCCCGCCAGCCGCTGGGGCGCCTGGTCAGCGCCGAGGAGGTCGCACACGCGATCGTCGCGCTGGCCAGCCCGCTGGCGGCTTCGACCACAGGCACCGCTTTCGAGGTCGACGGGGGCATGGCGGGGCTTCGCCTGCCGAGCTGACCACGGTGCGCATTGCGCTTCACGCCCGTGTGAGGGAGGGACGAGAGCAGGAGTGCGAGCTCGATGGATGAGGCCCCGCCTGTTGCCCGGGTCCGAGCATCCGGCTCGGAACTCGTCGTGTCGGCGCTCGGCTTCGGCGGCGCCGCGATCGGCGGCCTGTTCGAGGCAGTCGCTGAGCGAACGGCGCTTGACACGGTGACGCGAGCGCTCGAGCTCGGCGTGACCTATCTCGACACCGCCCCGCACTACGGGCTGGGGATCTCCGAACGGCGTATCGGGCAAGCCCTACGGAGTGCGCGCCTTGCCCGAGACTCATACGTGCTCTCGACCAAGGTGGGACGGCTGCTGCGTCCACTCAGACCGGGCGAGCGGGCGCCCAGTGAGGGGTTTGCCACCAGCGAGC
This sequence comes from Solirubrobacterales bacterium, assembly GCA_019240115.1. Taxonomy (GTDB): domain Bacteria; phylum Actinomycetota; class Thermoleophilia; order Solirubrobacterales; family Solirubrobacteraceae; genus Palsa-465. The sequence goes on from JAFAYV010000011.1 coordinate 171,349, forward strand.
CCCTACGGCGAGTCTTCGATTTCTCCCGGGACGGTATCCGCCGCTCTCTCGAGGAGAGCCTCGCGCGCCTGGGCCTCGACCGCGTCGACATCGTCTACCTCCACGACCCCGACGAGCACGAGGACGAGGTCTATGCCACCGGCTATCGGGCACTGGCCGAGCTGCGCTCGGAGGGCCTCGTACGCGCGATCGGCGTCGGGATGAACCAGTCCGAGATGCTCGCCCGGTTCGTCCGGCGCTTTGACCTGGACGTCGTTCTGATCGCCGGCCGCTACAGCCTGCTCGATCAGGGGGCACTCGATGAGCTGCTTCCGGCGTGCCTGGAGCGGGACGTTGGAGTGGTCGTCGGCGGCGCGTTCAACAGCGGGTTGCTGGCCGATCCGGATGCCGACGCCCACTTCGACTATGCCGAGGCCCCGCGCGAGCTCGTCGATCGGGCCCGGAGGATCCGCGAGGTGTGCACGGCCCACGGCGTCGAGCTCCCCGCCGCGGCCCTGCAGTTCCCGCGCGCCCATCCGGCAGTGGTCTCGGTGGTGGTCGGAGCGCGTTCGGTGCAGGAGATCGAGGAGAACGCTCACAGCTTCGCGGCACCGATTCCCTCTGCAATGTGGGCCGAGCTCCAGGACACGGGCCTGCTCGACCCCGGCGTTCCAGTTCCCTGACCGGCGCGAGCGCCGATCGATCAAGCGCGATGGCCCTGGAGGGTCCCCGCACGGTGCGGGGACCCACCGGTCGGCCTATCGGGAGGAAGCGGGCTCGCGCAGGCGCCGTGACTCCTCGGGGGTGGGCACGCCCACGACCGGGCAGGCCTCTGCACCCGCAGTCGTGCGGGTGAACGCTTCGACCTGCTCCCGTGCGCGCTCGGGATCGTTGACCCAGGTGCGGTAGAACTCGAAGGGGCACTCCTGAGCCCCGCTGTCGCCGTCGTCAGAGGCGTACATCCCGGTGTAGCCGCGGTGCAGCAGCTTGAACAGGTGATTCTGCGACTGCCAGTTCTCGCGGGCGTCCCGAATCGATGACACCGACAGCTCCGCGTACTGACACCCGTTCTCCTCGGTCCCGCACTCCGCGATGATCCGGCCGTCGTAGCCGATGATCGCCGAATGGCCGAAGTAGGAGTACACCCCGTCCCATCCGGTCGCGTTGGCCACCGCCACGTACGCGGTGTTCTGCCACGCCGAGGTCTGGGCGACCATGCGCTGCTGCTCCTTGGCCGGGTACATGTAGCCCTGGCAGCGGACGATGAGCTCGGCTCCGCGCATCGCGCAATCGCGCCAGATCTCCGGGTAGTTGCCGTCGTCGCAGATGATCAGGCTGACCTTCAGGCCCTTGGGACCCTCCGAGACGTAGGTCTGCTCACCCGGATACCAGGCCTCGATCGGGCACCACGGGCACACCTTGCGGTAGCGCTGGACGATCTCGCCCTCGGGGTTCATCAGGATCAGGGTGTTGTAGGGGTTCTTGCGGGGATGGTCCTCGTGGCGCTCGCCGGTCAGCGAGAACACTCCCCACACTCCGGTCTCCCGGCACGCCTTGGCGAAGATGTCGGTCTCGTCCCCCGGGATCTCGGCCGAGCACTCGAACATCTCGTCGCGGTCATAGAGGATGCCGTGGGTCGAGTACTCGGGGAAGATGACGAGATCGAGACCCGGCCAGCCCTGCTTGAGGCCGTGGATCCGTCGCGCGATCTCCTGGCAGTTCTCGACCACCTCCCCGCGGGTGTGCATCCGGGGCATCTTGTAGTTGACGACCCCGACGCCGACGTAGTCCGGGCTCGAGCCGATGTCTCCGTGTCGCATGCGATGTCTCCTTCTCGATCGGAAGCCAACGTCCGAAATATTTTCAGATGAAAGGATCCTCGTCAAACCGCGCTCCGCGGACCGGCGCCGGAGCGCGGCCGGTCCGCGCCGCCGAGCGCAGTCAGAGCTGGCCGACGACGGTGAGGTCGAGCGCGTCGGCCTGCGCCAGGTAGACGCGCTGCTCGACGTGGCGGTCACCGCGCAACCGCAGCTCGCCGCGTGGCCCAGCGTAGGTGACCGCGTCGCTGACGCGACACATCGTCGAGATGTCGAGGCCGCCGGCAGCCTCGACGAGCGCGCCGAGGAGCTGGATGCCCTCATAGCACGACTCTCCCGGGCTGTTGAGCGTCGGCGCGCCCGGCCCAAAGCGCCGGGCGAAGCGGGCCGAGAAGTCGATGCTCTCCGGGGTGGACAGATGCTGGAAATACGCCGCCGTCGAGCACAGGCCCCACGAGTTGGCGGCCCCGCTGGCCAGCACGACGTTCTCGTCGGTGAGCGTGCTCAGCCGCGGCAGCTCGGCCTGGAGCCCAGCGCTGCCGAAAGCGCGGTTGAACTCGACCGCGTCCTGGCCGACGAGCAGCATCAGCACCGCGTCCGCCGCACACGCCTCGACGCCTCGCAGCGCGCCGTCGAACTCCCGGCTGCCGAGAGGCACATACTCCTCGCCGCAGACGCTCGCCCCGAGATCGGCGGCGTAGCGACGCGCGAGCGCCGCCGTCCCGCGTGGCCATACGTAGTCGTCGCCGACGACGCACCAGCGCTGCACCCCGCGCTCGCGTGCGAACCAGCGCATCGCCGGCAGCAGCTGTCGCGAGGGGGTCTCGCCGGCGACGAAGACCCCCGGCGTCCGCTCGCCGCCCTCGTAGAGTGCGGTGTAGACGTACGGCACCCGGCCGGCAATGCGCGGAGCCAGCACCTGGCGGACCGCCGAGATATGCCATCCCACCACCGCGTCGACGGCGCCGGCTTCGATCAGCCGTTCGACGTCGTAGGCGACGCGCAGGGGCGGAAGCGACCCGTCCACGACATGCAACCGCAGCTCGCGCGCACACACGCCGCCGCGGGCGTTGAGCTCCTCGACGGCCAGCTGCGCGCACAGCTCACACGACGGCCCGAACATCCCCGCGCTGCCGTGCAGGGGAATGACGAGTCCGACGTCGAGGGTCGTCCGGGCCTCGCGCTCGCGGTGCGGCCGAGTCTCGGGAGCCGGCGCCAGGGCGTGCGCCCGTCGCCTGGGGACCCCCGGCGCCCCTATCCTCCCGTTCGACATGACCCGGCAGCCGCGCATCGAGATCCCGACGGCGCTCTCGGAGCGACTGGCGGCAGCCCTCACCCGAGCCGAGCGCGAGCTGACCGGACGCGTCGCCGCCGTCCTCGCGGTCGAGGGGCGCACCATCCCCGAAATGCGGGCGCTGGCCGTGCTCGCCGATGGGGCCGGGCACCCGATGACCGAGCTCGCCAAGTCTGTCTCGCTTCCCTCACCCACGGTCACGCGCCTGGTCGACCGCATGGTCGCCGATGGGCTGGTTCATCGCAAGGTCGACGAAACGGATCGACGTCGCGTACGCGTGCACGCCACCCCGGCCGGACGCCGCTTGCAGCGGCGGCTCGCACAGCTGCTCGATACCCTGGACCGCGACATTCTGGCCGAGGCCGACGCCGCACGATTGCTCGAGCTGCTGGCGGCAATCGAGGCGCACCCGGCGCTGCGGCCCAGCGCCGAACTGGACCCGCTCCCCTGACGACCTATTGGCTCTGCACCCGGCCGGTCATCGTGGCCGATGATCGTGGACAGCTGCTCGAGCGAGACGGGGGTCGCCAACGCGGAGGAAGGCCCTCCGGTCGAGCTGCGGAAGTAGCGGATGAGGTCGGCGTCGCAAGCGAGATCGAAACCGCGACCGTCGGGTTATGCGCCGGACGAGTCGGGCGCTGCGACGGCGCACCTCAGGTCCGGAGCGCGAGCAATACGGCCATCGAGCGTCACCAGGGTGGCGCGCGTGAGCTCGGCCAGTGCGACGTAGCTGGCGTCGTAGATCGAGAGGTTGCGTCGATGCTGCCAGGAGCGAGCGGCGAGGAGCTCGTAGGGCCAGAACTCGATCTCGAGGTCGAGCAGATCGGCGTGGGCCTGTGCGCCCTGATCAGCGCTGATCAAGCCGGCGAGCTCGTGACGGCGGATGATGTTGGCCGTCTCCCAGCTTGCGAGGCTCGGCGCGGCGAGGTTGGCGCCGCGCACCGTATCGGCCGCCCAGCCGCCAGCCGGGCCTGAATCGATCAGGAGGGCGGTGAGCGCGGATGCGTCGCAGATCGCTCGCCGTTCACCGGCGGTCGGCATCACGCGCCTCGAGGATCGTCTCCACGTCGAGGCGCGAGCCGGTGGTCCGGACTCGCGCTCGCGCGCGAGCGATGACGTCGTCGACCGACGGCCGTGCGGTGCTCGCCACCAACATCCCCCGCAGGTACTCCTGGAGCGATTGGCCCGCCCGCGCCGCGCGCGCCGCGAGCTCATCGCGGACGTCGTCGGGCACGTCGCGGATCGTGATCGCCACGGGCACTGCCTGCATTTTAGCAGCGTTGCTGCTGCTTTCGCAGCGTGATTATGCGCTCCTCGCGCCGGTCGCGCTTGCTACGTGACGGCCAGCGACGGAGCATCGATGCTCTGGCCAGGCGCTATGCGGCGGGCATGCGGCGGACGACGATCTCCTGCTCCCCGAAGACCGCGCGGACCTCCAGCCGGCCGCCGAGCGCAGCCACGTAGCCGCCCAGCAGCGACAGGTAGAGATCCTCCCGTCGGTCGTCCTCGGACAGTCGCTCCTCGGCTCGGTCAAGAGCGGCGAGCACGGTCTCGTTGCTCACCCCCCGGCCGGCGCGGGCGCGCGCGATGCGTTGCTCGGCCTCCATCAGCTGCTGGTAGAGCGCGGCCCGCGTCTCGTTCACCGGCTTCTCTGAGATGACGTCCTTCCAGCTTCTCGTTGGCTCAGACAACGAGGCTCCTTTCCGATGTCGCGCTCATGCTCGAGATAGAGACGCTCCGCCCGCTCGATGTTGCGCGGGTACCAGCCGTTCCATTCCCCGGTCTTGTCGCCGCCGACGAGCATGACAGCGCGACGGTTTGAGTCGAACGCGAACAGCACTCGCGTACTCCGGTCGATTCTCGCCTCCTTGAGCTTGTGAAGCCGCGATCCATGAACCCGATCCACTACGGGGCGGCCCAAGGTCGGGCCGACGTCGGCGATGCGGTCCAGCGCGCCAGCCAGCTCGCTCCTGAGCTCCGGGCTCAGAGAGTCAGACCACCGCTCGAACTCTTTCGTTACCACCACGCCGTGCCCCGGGGGGCGCGTAGCCCGGGACCGCCGCGCACGGTCAGCCCTCGAGACGGCCGCCATCGTCTTCGGCGCTTTGCACGCGCCGCGTCAGCTCGAGCGCGAGGCGCAGATGTTCGAGTACCCGATCGGCGGCGCGTTCAACGAGCTCGGTCGCCCGCCGCACGTCGCCCGGATCGGCGCCGGAGCAGTTCATATGACAAAGAGCCCGCAGCCCCGCGCGATTCCCCCCCGGGGCAGCCGAGCCAAGCCATCGCCCACGCCGATGGGTCCCCGACCGGGCAAGAGCCGTCAACGTCGTCCTGCACGCAAAAGGACTCCGATCGCTCGGAGACCCTGGTCATCGACTGATTTGTAGTAAGTGAGTAGTGAGTGAGATCTTCACGTTTGGGCTGCTGCGGGGCTCTTGCGGTGGCCGGTGGCGGTGACCACGGGTGAGGCTCGTTGACCTCAGGTTCTCGGTGTGGCGTGGTCGGGCATGAGGCGTTGGTCGGCCGTAGCCATAAATGGTTTACCCTTCTCGGGCATGGAGGAGAGTGGCGCCCCTCAGGGCGCGGCATTGACCCGTCGGCGTTTCGTTCGCCAAGCGGCGAGTACGATGGCCGGCCTCACCGTGCTCGGAGCGGCCGGCTGCAGCGGCGCCGCCGGCTCGCGGGTCAAGGACAGGCTGAAGATCCCCCTGGCCAACTCCTCGATCGGCAACACCTGGCGCCTTGAGATGGAGAACACCTACCGCGCGGCGTTGGGCACCGAGCCGTACCGCTCGCAGGTGTACGGCCAGGTCTACAACGCCAGCAACGACATGACCGATCAGGCGCAGCAGCTGTCGAACCTGATCGCCGCCAAGGTGGACGCGATCGTGATCGACGCCGCGTCCCCCACCGGCCTGAACGGCGTGTTGGGCCAGGCGATCGATCGCGGGATCCTGGTGGTCTCGTTCGACAACATCGTCAGCGTCCCAGGCGCGCTGCAGGTCAACACCGACCAGTTCGCGTTCGGCCGCACCCTGGCCAGTTGGCTGGTGCGCCAGCTGAAGGGCAAGGGCAACGTGATCATGGTCACCGGGGTGCCGGGAACGTTCGTCGACACCGAGCGCACGGCCGGAGGGATGTCGGTCTTCTCAAAGACCCCCGGAATCAAGGTGGTCAACCAGTACTCGGGCATGTGGGACTCGGCCGTCGCGCAGACCAACACCGCCGCATTGCTGCCGTCGCTGCCAACGATCGACGGCATCTGGGCCCAGGGGGGCACCGACGGGATCCTCAAGGCCTTCAAGGCCGCCGGACGTCCGCTGCCGCCTACGGCCGGCGAGTCGGAGAACGGCTTCAGGGAGTTCATGCTCGGCACGAAGACCGGCAAGAAGCTCCCCGGGTATTCGATCGGTCAGCCCACCTACCTGGTGCTCCTGGCGCTGGAGCTGGCGCGCCGCGTCCTTCGCCACGAGTACCCGCGAAGGAACCTGACGGTGCCGTTCCAGACCGCCACGAGCCAGACGGTCAAGGTCGGCCTGAACGTGTTTCCCCAGCTCCAGGACTCGTTCTTCACGCCGTTCACCGACAACACG
>JAFAYV010000080.1 GCA_019240115.1 Solirubrobacterales bacterium
CGGGCGCCACGGGAACCGGCGCGGTGGCCGCCGGCAGCGCCGGGATCGCGGGCAGCGCGGCCGGCGGCGCGGCCGGCGGCGCGGCCGTGACCGGCACCGCCGTCTCCGGCGGGATGGCCGGCGTCGCCACGAGCGCAGCGGGCACCGCGGTCGTCGGCGGCGCGCCCGTCGCCGCGGTCGTCACCGGGCTGGCGGCCGCCGGAGTCAGCGGCTCGACCGGCGCGGGCAGTCTGAGCGCGGGCGGCGCGATCGCCAAGCTTCTGACCGCCGCCGCCATCGCCACCGGCGCCGCCGGCGTCGGACATCCGAGCCGGCCGGCGAGCCGCGCCTCGTCCTCCCCGGTCTCGACCGTGTCGGTGCTCGCAAACCCGCTGGTCGCGCCCAGCGCCGGCGGCGGCGCGGGCACGATCGGGCAGGGTTCCCCGATCGCCGGCGGCGTGGTCACGACCCGGGCGACGACGACGCCGGCGGCGCCCACGCTCCGCTCCGCTCCGAACGGCTCGGGCATCGGCTCCATCCTGCCGGGCCCGGTGCTGCCCGGCCCGACGTCGGACGGCCCGGTGCCGGTGATCGGCGCGCCGACGACCTCTCCGCTCGTCCCGCCCATCCTCCCGATCAGCACGCCGACGTCCGCCCCCACCTCTCCGGCCCCGGCTTCGACCTCACCTGGAGCCTCGACGCCAAATGGCTCGCCCTCAACCTCAGCTTCAGGGACGGCCGGCGGATCGGCGGGCTCGGCCTCGGCCGGCGCCGGCGCATCGGGCAGCTCGTCGACGAGCGTTGCGGCCGGCTCGGACGGGTCCACGAGCTCCGGATCCACGAGCTCCGGATCGACGAGCGCCGGCTCGACCGCCTCCAAGTCGACGGGCTCCGGGTCGACCGGCGCCTCCGGCAGCGTCGGCGCGCCCGGCGGGACGACGTCGGTCCACGCCGGGGCCAGCAGCCAGGCGAGCACCGCCCCGGCGACCAGCGCCGGCACCACCGCGACCGGCTCCAACGCGGCGACGACCTCGACGGGCGGCACCTCGAGCTCGGACAGCGGCTCGTCGGTCAGCCCCGGCGGGTCGACCGGCTCGGGAACGTCGACATCGAGCGGCACGACGTCCGCGGGCACGAGCGCGTCGAGTCCCAGCACCGCGGTCTCGACGTCGAGCAGCGCGGTGACGACGACGGGCTCGGGAAGCTCGACGTCGGCCGGCACCGCCTCCTGAGCCACCCCCGAGGCGGTCTCGGCGCCCGCGCCGGGGTGCGTCAGGCCACGAAGAGCTTCTCCAGGTCCTCGCGTCCCGGTAGCGCAGACTGCGCGCCCGCCGCGAGCGTCGCGGCGGCTCCGGCGCGGGCCGCGAACCCGGTCGCCTCGGCGAGCCGCCGGCCGGCGACGAGCTCGGCGGCGAGCGCGCCCACGAACGCGTCGCCGGCCCCGGTCGTGTCGATCGCTCGCACGCGCGGGGCGGGGACGTGCTCGGCGCTCCCGTCCTCGCCGACAGCCACCGCGCCCGCCGCGCCGAGCGTGATGACGGCCGAGCGCGGGCCGCGGCCGAGCAGCTCCGGCCCTCGGCGCTGCGCCGCCGACGCCCCCTCGACGCTCGCGCCGAGCAGCGCGCTGGCCTCGTGCTCGTTGACCACCAGCACGTCGGTGCCCGCGAGCACCGCGGCGGGGACGTCGGCGATCGGAGCAAGGTTGAGGATCACCGCGACCTGCGCCCGGGCCGCCGTCTGCACCGCGCGCGCCACCGCGTCGAGCGGGATCTCGAGCTGGAGCACGATCGCGCGGGCGGCGACGATCGCGTCGCGCGCCGCGTCGACGTCGCCGGCGCCGAGGCGGGCGTTGGCGCCCGGCGACACGATGATCGCGTTCTCGCCGTCGGGCGTGACGGTGATCACGGCGCGTCCGGTCGGCGCCTCGGCCGATGTCGTCACGTAGGTGACGTCGACCCCCTCGGCGACGAGCCCGTCGCGCAGCGAGCGCCCCACGAGGTCGTCGCCGACGCGACCGAGCATCGCCACGCGGGCGCCGAGCCGCGCCGCCGCGACCGCCTGATTGGCGCCCTTGCCCCCTGGCCGCTCCTGCGCATCGCCGCCGAGGATCGTCTCCCCGGGCTCCGGCCGCCGCTCGACGCTCACCAGCAGATCGCCGTTCAGCGAGCCGACGACGAACACCTCCGGGCCTGGCCGCACCGATCGATCCGGGCGGTGGGCCCGCTCAGCCATCGAGCGCCCGCGCCCCGACCGCGGACGTCAGCCAGCCGCGGAGCTCCGCGAGATAGGCCGGATCGACGGCGTGGTCGATGGGCGACTCGCGGAACGTGACCTCCAGCCCGTCGGCGGCGAGCCGCTCGGCGGCCCGGCGTCCGAACTGCACCGGGATGATGGGGTCGTAGGTGCCGTGGCCGATGGCGACCGCCAGCCCGGGGCGCTCCTGCGGCGTCAGCCTCAAGCCCGGCACCTCGGGCAGGAAGCCGCTGAGCGCGAGCAGGCCGGCGGGACGCGGGCGCCCCGGCCCGAGACCCGCCGCATACGACATGACCGCGCCCTGGGAGAAGCCCCCGAGCACGGTCCGCTCCCACGGGACCCCGATCGCCTCCGCCAGCGCGTCCAGCCACGCCGTCAAGGTCCGGTAGGTGGGCACGAACGTCTTTGCGTCGGGCGTCGGGATCCCGCCGAGCGCGTACCAGTGCGCCCCTCCCGGCGGCAGCGCCAGGGGCCCGCGCGGCGCCAGGACGTGCAGCCGGCGCTCGGGATCGAGCTCGTCGGCGAGCGGCAGCAGGTCGCGCTCGTCGGCGCCGCGACCGTGGATGAGGACGAGCGCGCCCGCAGGCGCGCCCGCCGCGGGCCGCTCCCGGGCGAACAGGGCATCGGAACCGCTCATGCCCCGGCCCTCTCGGCGGCGCGGGGGTTGCGCAGCGGCGTCAGCCTCCGCTCCAGATCGGCGCGACGCGACTCGAAGCGGGGCGGCAGCGACAGCCTTTCGCCGAGATGCTCGGGATCCTCGTCGGCGCCGAATCCCGGACCCATCGTCGCGAGCTCGAACAGCACTCCGGACGGCTCACGGAAGTACACCGAGCGGAAGTAGAAGCGGTCGATGACCGGCGTCGGGTGCGCGCCCGAGGCGGCGACCCGCTCGCGCCACGCCTCGTGGTCGTCCATGCGCGTCGCGAACGCGACGTGGTGCACGGTCCCCGCGCCGGGCGCCGGCCGACCCTCCGGCGGGGCGTCGTAGAGGTAGCGTCCCCCCCGCTCGTCGCCGCGGACCTCCCAGGCACCCCCCTCCCCGCCCGCGAACCCGAGCACGTCGCGCAGCAGCGACTCGCTGCGCGCGGGATCCTGGCCATAGGCGCGGACCCCGTCGAAGCCCTGGAGCGCCAGCTCCCGCGGAACGTCGGGAGCGCCGCCGACGAGCGGCGCGTCGGCGACCGTGGCCACGACGAGCTCGTGGCCGAGGCCCTCGGGGTCGGCGAACCGCAGCCCGCCGTCGACGCGCTCGGCGGCCACGCCGCGCGCGTCGAGCCGGTCCGCCCAGAAGTCGATCGCCTCCAAAGCGCCGACGCGCCAGACGATCCGATGCACCATCCCGGCCCCGGCCCGGCCGGGCGCCGCGCCCGGATACTCAAAGAAGGTCAGGTCCGATCCCGGCGAGCCGTGCTCGTCGGCATAGAACAGGTGATAGACGGTCGGATCGTCTTGGTTGACGGTCTTCTTGACCATCCGCAGACCGAGCGTGCCGACGTAGAAGTCGACGTTGCCCGGCGCGTCGCCGGTGATCGCCGTGATGTGGTGGATGCCCTCGAGCTTCATCGGTTGCGCTCCCTTGGATGCCTCAGATAGTTGACTGCACAACAGTCTAGCCGGTCGGGCGAACCAACGTGGCCCGCGACCCGCCTGATCAGCGTGCGGCCGGGGAGGGCGACGAGCTCGCGGAGGACGCGGGCCGCGGGCCGCGGGCGGCCCGCATGCCGGCGGCGAGCAGGACCGCGGCGACGCAACCGACGACGCCGACGCCGAGCGACGCCCGCGGGCCGAGCAGCTGTCCGACGACGCCGACGAGCGGGCCGCCGATCGCCGTCGACCCCATGAACGCCATGACATAGAGCGCGACGACCCGGCCGCGCATCCCGGGCGCGGCGCGCAGCTGCAGGGTCGCGTTCGTGCTCGACGAGTACACGACGCTCGCCGCGCCGACGAAGGCGAGGCCGATGCTCGCGGTGACCGGGCCGGGGGCCACCGCGACGGCGGTCAGCGCGAGCCCGAACGCCGCCGCGGCGATTCCCAGGGTCCGCACCCGCGGGGGGACCTTCCCGGCGAGGGTCACCCCGGAGAGGACCGCGCCGGCGCCCATCGCCGCGTACATCAGGCCAAAGCCCGTCGCCCCGAGATGGAACGCCGAGTGGGCCATGAGCGGGATCGAGACCTGGAACTCGTAGGCGAGCGTCCCGACGATCGCCATCATCAGCAGCGGCACGAGCAGCTCCCGCCGCGAGCGGACATGACTGAGGCCGGCGCGGACCGCGCGCGGGGTCCGCGCCGCCGGCACCTCGGGCCGCTCGAGCTTGGTCACGTCCATCGCCAGCAGAGCGCACAGCGGGCCCACGAACGACGCGGCGTTGATCAGAAAGCACACCCCGACGCCGAACACGGCGATGATCGCCCCACCGGCCCCGGGGCCGATCATGCGCGCCGCCGAGACGACGGTGGAGTTGATCCCGATCGCCCGCGGCAGCGCCGGGCCCTGCACGAGCTCGGAGACGAACGCCTGCCGCGTCGGCGTGTCGAACGCTCGCGCGATCCCGAGCCCGAGCGCCAGGATCCACACCATCCACAGCTGGACGAGCCCGGTGACGGCGAGGATCCCGAGGACGAGCGCGAGCAGACCCTGCGTGGCCTGGGTGGCCACGAGCAGCCGCCGCTTGTCGATCGCGTCGGCGACCGAGCCCGTCCACGCGCCGATCACCAGCACGGGCACCGTCTGCAGCGCGACGGTGACGCCGAGCGCCGCGCCGCTCGAGCTCAGCTGCAGCACGAGCCACGCCTGCGCGACGGTCTGCAGCCACGTTCCCGGCACCGAGATGAGCTGTCCGGAGAAGTACAGCCGGTAGTTGCGGGTGCGCAGCGGTGTGGCTCTGGAACCAGCGATCGACGCCATTGCGGTCATGGGTACCCGATCAAGCGACCACGCCCCAATTGACCCGATCGCGACGGACTACGACGTGCTCACCCGGACCGGCGGCGGGTCCGGCCCAGCAGCGCGGCGAAGTTCAGCCCGTAGCCCCACCCGAAGTTCTTCGGCGTGAAGATGCGCGAGTCGTCGGGGTCCCAGACGCCCTTGCCGATGTGCTCCCGCTTGAGCGGCGTCAGGTTGTAGGGGAGGCCGAGGAACTTGCCCTGAGGATCGCGCGCCATCGGTTTCAGCTTATCGTGGCCGGTCGGCGCAGATCAGCATGTCCGCGTCCCCCCGGTGACGGCCGCTGCGGGGGTCGATCGGACGCGTCCCGACCGGCGTCGGGTCGCCCCGGAGCCCCCGCGAGGGCGGTCCAGCTAGCGTCTCCGCGATGGCCGACTCCGAAAAGGATGATCAGGCTCCCGACAGCGCCGACCACAAGCCGCCGGCCGGGGCGCGGATCTCCGCGACGTGGACGGCGGCGGGCGCGTCGATCGACTTCGTCGCGGACGCGACGTGGACGGTTCTGCGCAAGAAGGAGAAGCCGTCGGCGGAGATCTTCTCGGTCTCCTACGTCGTGGAGGGCGACGGCGACCGTCCCCTGACCTTCGTCTTCAACGGCGGCCCGGGCGCGTCGTCGGCGTACCTGCACATGGGCGCCGTCGGGCCGCAGCGAGTCGCGTTCGCGGCCGATGGCGCGCTGCCGCAGTCGCCGCCGCGGCTGGTCGGCAACGAGGAGTCGTGGCTGGCCTTCACCGACCTCGTGTTCGTCGACCCGGTGGGCACCGGCTTCAGCCGCGTCATCCCCGACAGCAGCCGGGGCGGCGAGGACGCCAAGCAGCGCAAGAGCGGCGATGATGAGGACGCGCGGGAGTACTTCGGCTACAAGCGCGACCTGGAATCGTTGTGCGAGTTCATGAGCCGATGGCTCTCCGCCCACGGCCGGTGGGGCTCTCCGGTGTTCATCGCCGGCGAGAGCTACGGGGGATACCGCGTCGGCCGCCTCGTGCGCATGGTGCAGGAGACGACGGGCATCGGGCTCAGCGGCGCCGTGCTCATCTCTCCCGCGCTCGAGCTCACCTCGCTCACGCCGACCGACTACGACGTGCTCGGCTGGGTCGACCTCGTGCCGACGATGGCGCTCGCCGCGACCCACCACCGGCGCTCGCGCGTGTTCGCGGCGGGCACGCCGCCCGCCGACGTGCTGCACGCAGCGGAGGCGTTCGCCACCGGCGACTACGCCACGATGCTGACCCGGGGAGCCTCGATGGCCACCGCCGACAGCGATCGCATCCAGGGGCGTCTCGCCGACCTCACCGGCCTCCCCACCGCCTTGGTCGCGCGCGCCGAAGGCCGGATCGGCATGGACACGTTCGCGCGCGAGCTGCTCCGCGACCAGCGCAAGGTCCTCGGGTTATACGACGCGACGATCACCACCACCGACCCGTTCCCCGACCGCGAGGCGTTCGCCGGTCCCGACCCGACGCTCGCCGGCATCGCTCCCGCCTACACGACGGCGATCAACCGGCAGCTGCGATCGGAGATCGGCGTGCAGACCGACCGCGAGTACGTGGTCCTGAGCCACGAGGTCAACGAGCTGTGGCGCGACGACGCCCCCGAGCATTTCTTCGTGCCGCCCGCCGGCGCCACCGACGACTTTCGCTACGGCATGTCGCTCAACCCCCATCTGAGGGCGTTCATCACCCACGGCCGCTACGACCTCGTGACGCCGTACTACGCGAGCGATCGGCTGCGCAACGTGATGCGGCTCGATCCCGGGATGGCGAGCCGGGTGACCGTCCGCCATTTCGACGGAGGCCACATGTTCTACGCCTGGGACGAGAGCCGGCGCGCGTTCGCGGCCGCGATCGCGGCGTTCGTCGCCGACACGCTCACGCCCTCGACGCGCGCACGCCGCTAAGGGCCCACGACTTCGTAACTCAGTCGTGGACCCTAATCCGGCGCCATCCCGGCGCCCCGTAACGCCGGCCGCGCGGAGGCGCGCATCCGCGTCAGCACGCGACTCGAGACCGGCGTCACGTCCGGGTGCACCCCGTCGTTGGCCTCGCCGGCGGCCCGCCACGCCCGCGCGCGGCGCGCGGACTCGTTCGCGTCGTCGAGCTCGAGGCAGTCCACGCGGTTCTTGTCGATGTCGACGACGATCGCATCGCCGTCCTGCACCAGCGCGATCGGGCCGCCGAGGAAGGCCTCCGGCCCGACGTGGCCGATCACGAGCCCGACCGACCCACCCGAGAAGCGCGCGTCGGTCATCAGCGCGATCGTGATGTTGCGCTGGCGGCACAGCGCGGTGATCCGCGATGTCGGGTCGAGCAGCTCCGGCATTCCGGGAGCGCCGCGCGGGCCCTCGTAACGGATCACGACCATGTCGTGGTCAGCGAACGAGTCGGGGTCCTGCTCGAGCGCCTCGACCAGCTGGTGCTCGCGGTTGAAGACACGCGCCCGGCCGCGGAAGACGCCGTCCTGAAGCCCGCTCTCGACCCCGGCGATCTTCAGCACCGCGGCGCCGTCGGGCGCCAGGTTTCCCTCCAACAGCCGCAGCCCGCCGGTGTGCTTGAACGGCTTGGCGACGGGATGGATCACGTCCCCGTCGGGCGCCGGCGGATCGAGCCGACGAACCTGCTCGGCCAGAGTCTCGCCCGTGCAGGTGAGCGCCTCCCCGTCGAGCAGACCGGCCTCGAGCAGTTCCTTGACGATCACCTGCAGACCGCCGGTGGCATCGACGTCGACCATCGAGTAGAAGCCGAACGGGCGCAGGTTGACGAGTACCGGCAGCCGGCGCGAGAGCGCGTTGAACTCGCTCTGGCTGAGCACGTCGTCCCAGAGCTCGAACCCCGCGGCACGCGCGATCTCGACGCTGTGCAACGCGACGTTGGTCGACCCGCCCATCGCGATCGCGACCGTCAGGGCGTTGCGCAGCGACGCCGGCGTGACGATGTCGCGCGGCGTGATCCCGGCGTCGGTCATCGCGACCAGGCAGTCGACCAGCTGGCCCGGGAACTCCTTCAGGCGGCGAGGGTCGTCGGACGGCGGCGCGACCATCTGCAGCGGCTCCATGCCGAGCACGGCGATGAAGGTCTGCATCGTGTTGTAGGTGAACATGCCGCCGCAGCTGCCCTGGCCCGGGCAGCCGTGCAAGGCGATCCGCTCGCGGACGGCGGGGTCGGGGTCGCCGGCGGATTGAAAGCCGGCCACGATGTCGATCCGTTCGCCCGTCTGTGGGTCGGTGCCGGGCTTGATCGATCCGTCGGACAGCAGCACGGCGGGCGCGTTGTGCTCGAGGATCGCCGCGAGCGTTCCGACGGGCGGCTTGTCGCAGGCGACGACGGCGATCAGCCCGGTCATGCTGTTGGCGTTCAGGTGCAGGTCGATGCTCTCGTTGACGAGCTCGCGGCCGATCAGCGAGAAGCGCATCGAGGGCGTGCCGTTGAGCTGCCCGTCCGAGACGCCGATCGTGTACGCCGGCGCGATCAGCCGCACCGCCAGTTCGTCGCCGCGCACGCGCTGCGACAGCACGGTCTGGATGGCCGCGACCTTCGCCAGCACACCGAGGTAGCACTGGCTGTCGCCGAGACTGCCCGTGACCCCCCAGACGGGATCGTGAATCTTCGCCACGTCCTCGCCGAGGAAGCGCGCGGTGCCGACCCGCTGGGCGTCGCGGCCGGGATTTGCCGACCGAAAGCCGTGGGTGCTCACGGCTGAGCAGTCTAGGCCGCTGAAGCGGCGATGAGTCAGGAGGCGAGAATCTGGCTGTGGAGGTCGAGAAGTCGCGGCACATCGGCGGTGTCGACGCGGCCCATCCCACATTCGGTGCAGATTCCCCAGTGGCGAGCGCCCCCCGGCGAGTTGGCGAGGGCGGCGTCGATATGCTCGATCTGCTCGGCGGTCGTGCCCGGGGCCTGAGCGTCGGGGTGATAGGGGACCAACGCGAAGTACAGCTCGGTCTCAGAGCCGGTCTGCAGCTCGCTCAGGGGGTCGAAGTAGGCGCTGTCGTGGCGGCCTTGGGGGACGGTGAAGGAGACGAAGCTGAGCGGGCGTCCGGCGGCAGCGGTGACGGCGTGGACGAGGTCGACCTGCATCTGCAGCGACTCGGGCTGCTTGAAGTGCTGGTGGCCGTAGTCGCCGTAGCAGAGGTGCATGCCGACCGGGACGTCGGTGGTCACGCGATCGAGGCACCGAGCAAGCCCGGGGGCGATCTGGTCCATCGGCATCTTCGGTCCCATCGCTCCCTCGAGGGCTCCGAACTCGACCGCGACGTCCCACTGGACCGCGATCCGCTGATGCGGGAGTCGCCCGAGCGCGGTATCGAGGTCGGCGAAGAGCGCCTGTTCGTAGGAGGGCGCGACGGCGGGCAGGTCGTCGGCAACGATCGTCCCCGCCATCGAGGCCAGCGGCGTCGGGTATTGCAGCTGAAGGCGCACGTCGGACGGGATCGTGCCCTCGTTCTGCATCCGCTCGAAGGTCGCGAAGGACTGCGCGTATTCATCGGCATAGCCGAGATCGGGCCAGGTGATCGTTTCGCCCGAGGCGCCCTCGACGAGGCGAAGCTGCGGCATCGGCGGCGCGTCGGCAGCAGTCTCGTAGGCCTGGCCGACCGAGACCGCCTCGAACTCCGGCATCTGCTCGAACTTCTGGGTCTGGAAGCGGATCCAGTAGTTGCGGTCGCCGGTCTCCCCGTCGGTCATCCGGCGCACGCCGGTCGGGATACGCGAGCAGATCTCCCGCATCACCGTCTCGGTGTCGGGCAGGTTGACAGAGCCGTTGAAATGCACGCTGCTGGGGGGCATGGCCCTCCTCTCATTCGGTCTCCTGGAAGCTGACCTTCGCGAGCGGGCTGCCGTCGACCCAGTCGTCAAGGACGGCTTGCGGCCACGGACTGTCGGGGCCGTGGCGCCGGTTGAACTCCTCGACGAATCGGCTGAGGATGCGGCGACGCTGTGCGGGATCGGTGATGACCGCGGCTGTCGCCGGGAGGTCGGCAACGACGCGGTGCTTGAGGTGGAAGACGAAGTGCGGCTCGGCGGCCAGGTTCAGCAACCAGGCTCGGCGTGGACCGGGGATCCCGCTCAGGTAGATGGAGTCGTCATACCGATAGAAGACGATCTCGATCCGTCGCGGCTGCCCAGAGTTTCGGCCCGTCGTGGTGATATCGATCGTGCGCTCCTCCAGGCTCGCGGCCGGGCCGATCATGAGCGCTTGGCGAACCTCATCTCGCATCACCGTCGCCACGACTCTATTCCTCTCTTCCACCGCCTCATTGTTCCGCGATCGCTTCGGCGTGCCGAGCTTGGCCTGCTCCAGTGCCGGTCCGCCGCGCGAGCCGCTCACCGGCGGCGATCGTCAGGAGTGTGACTGCCGCCAGCGCCAGCAGCGGCGGATAGCCGCCGTAGCCGGTGTAGCGAAAGCTCACGGTGTGGGTGCCGGCGGGGACGTCGGTGGCGACGAGCGCCGGGGCGACCATCTCGGTTGATCGGCGGCGTCGGTCGACGCTGACGCGCCAGCCGGGGTCATAGGAGGCGTTGAGCACGATGATTCCGGGCTTGTCGAGGTGGACCGTGGCGGTGGCGGTTCCGCGCGGCAGGTCGACGCGCTCGTGCACGATGGTTCCCGGCGGCCCGTCATCGCCGCCGACCGGGAGTCGTCGTCCGCGCTCGGCGTGGTCGTAGGCGATCCTCAGGTAGTCGCCGTGGGATGCCAGCCCGGAGCGCAGCAGCGCCACGCCGCGCGTGCCCAGGTCGCTGCGGTTCGCCGCGTATGTCCCGATGATCCTGCCGGTCTGCACGTATCCGCTGATCGCGGTCGTCCATAGCGAATAGGCGCCCGCCCGCATCGACGGGTGCGCGGGAATCGGCGGTCGGTAGCCCGTCGGGACGACCAGGTAGCGGATCGCGAACAGCCGGTAGTCGGCCGGGTCGTGGTCGTTGAAGTGGGACTCGGGGTCGGTCATCAGTGAGGCGGTGCGCAGCGTGTAGCCGACCTCGTCGACGTCCTCGCTCTCCAGGTACTTGAAGACGGGAACCGCGCCGACCGTGAAGTTGGCGCCCCAGTTGGACGGCATCCCGGCGTACACCCGTCCGTCGCCGTCGCGCTTGATCACCGCTATGAGTCGGTCGAGCTGCATGGCTCCAGTGGCGTCGGCGCGGCGCTGCGCGGCGATCTCCTCGGCGTTGTGGCGGTCGTCGGCGCCGAGCTGGAGCCACGCGGGGGTCAGCGCGGCGGCCATGGCCGCCGGGGCGAGGATCGGCGCCACGCGGATTGCGCTTCGCGTCGTCGCGGGCGAGCCGAGCCCGCGGCGCACCGCCCAGCGGTCGACCGCCGTCCACGCGCGGCGCCCGCACCATGCCGCCCCGCCGCCGGCCAGCAGCAGGCAGGCGAGCTGGACGCCCATCATGAAGCGTCGGAAGAAGATGTCGGCGCTGCCCGGGAGCAGCTCGACGAGTGAGCCGAACGTGGCGCGCCCGAACGACAGCAGCAGGCATAGCGCGAGCAGCGCCAGCAGCGCCCGGGAATCCGCGTGTCGGCGGCAGCGCACGATCGCCCGGGCGAGGCCGACGGCCGCGAGCGCGCTGATCACCGGCAGGCGACCGTGGTCCAGCAGCTGGCCGCTGACCAGCCCGCTCAGCACCTTGTCGGCGCCGTAGCCGTTGACCAGCCCGGTGCCCTGCAGCGGCTCGTTGCTCGCCGCCCAGTCGCGCTGGGCGAGCAGCGGCACGATCACCCACGCCACCGCCAGCAGCGCGCCGCCCCCGACCAGCGCTGCGCGGCCCACGCGGTCGACCAGTGGACGGGCGGCCAGCAGCGGCAGCACGAGCAGCGCTACGAGCGCCAGGTATCCGGTCTCGTAATGAAGCGCTGTGGTCAGCGCGACGGCGGCGACCGCCGCCAGATATCCCCTCGCCTGGCGGATCGCCCGCCAGCTGAGGCCCCAGGCCAGCGGCAGCGTCATCGACGCCCACAGCTGTGTCCACACCCCGAACCCGGTCCACACGTACGCGTGCTGTTCGTAGCCGATCCCGATGGCGCTGACCAGGAACGGCGCCATCGCGGCCGCGCATCCAGCTCCCAGCCGCCCCAGCCCGAACAGCCGCCCCCCGAGATAGACGCTCACCGGCCATAGCGACAGAAGGAGGTACAGAGACCAGCGAAACGCGGCGTCGGGCCCGATCACCAGCCCGGCCAGGCCGGCCAGCATCGCCGGCAGGCTCTGGTAATGCAGGAACTGGGGGGAGCCCTCGCCCAGGAAGGGGAACCAGCTGGTCGGCGGGAAGTGGCCGGCGCGCCACAGCGCCGTGGCGAAGCGAACCATCTGCTCGTGGACCGAGCTGTCGTCCAGGTAGGCGACCGGAAGGGCCTCGGCGCGGAGACTGACCAGGTTCCAGACGACGGCGCCGCCAAGCAGCAGGCCGTCGGCGGAGCCGAGCCGGATGCCGGCGGCCCGCCGCTGATCGCGGCGGGCCACCCGGGGCGGCGGGGCCTCAGCGATTGCCGCCCCGCGGCGGGCTCAGCGGCTGCTGGAGCCGCTGCCAGCGGAGCCGCTGCCAGCGGAGCCGCTGTTGCCCGAGTTGCCGCCGTTGGCGCCGGGCGCTGGTAGCGGTCCGCAGAACCTGACCGCCGGCAGCGGCACCTGGCCCGGGGGCCCCCCCGCCGGGCCCGCGCTGCGGACCGTCCAGCCACCGCTATTACCCGAGCTGGCGCTACCGGAGTCGCCGGACCCGCTGTTGCCCGAGTTCCCGCTGGTGTCGGAGCCGCGGCTGTTCGAGTTGCCAGAGTTACCCGAGTTGCCGCTGCCTCTGACCTGGTGGAAGTTGCCCGGCACCGGGATCGGCGTGAGGTGGCGGATCGGCGTGAGGCGGCCGGAGACCCTCATCGGGGGGCAGGGCGGGACAACGCAGGCAACGGCAGCTCGGCTGAACGACGCAGCGACCTTCACCTGGCGCCCATCGTGCCAGGCGGCGATCACGAGCGTCCTCCCCTGCGGGATCGTATGCGCGTCGATGCGCACGTCGCGCCGTGCCCTCGGCGCCACCGACACCCAGTTGCAGCTACCTTGCGCCGCCACCATGCGCGCGGGCACGCCCAACCTCGACAGCTTCCGGTTCACCGCCGGGATCGCAACCAGCGTCCTCAGCGTCACCGAGTAGCTGCCGTCGTGATTGCGACTCACGGCAAACGCGGGCGAGCTTCCCGCCGCGCTGAGCACGAGCGCCACCGCGGCGCCAGACACGGCGGCACCGACGGTGGTGCCGGCGAGGACGCGCGGCCGGGCGCGCAGCACGCGGCCGAGGCGGCGGTCGCGACGGGGCGCGAGCTCGCGGCGAATCGCCTGCTCGAGCTCCGCCGCGAACCGATTCAGGCTGGGCGGCAGTTTGTCGTTCATGATTCCTCCTTGGGGACGGACACGGCAAGGCGCCGCAACGCGCGCGAGACCCTCAGCCGAGCGGCGGCGGGCCGGATCTCCAACCGCTCCGCCACCTCCGCGTAGGACAACTCCTCCACGATGCGCAGTTCCAGCGCGTCGCGCTCGGCCGGCGCCAACGACTCGAGGTGCTTCGCCAGCGCCACACGCGGCGATAGCCGCTGCTCCACCTCGGCGTAGCCATCCTCGTGCGCCAGGTCAACCGGTAGCCCGAGCCGCTCACGCGCTCGGGTCTCGATCCGGTCATGGCGCGCGGCGTCGGCCAGCAGCTTGGCGGCGATCCCCAGCAGCCACGGGAGCCCCGAACCGTCCCGCTCATTGCGGAAGCGGCCGCGGTTCAGCCACGCGCGCGCAAACGTCTCCGCCGTCAGGTCGCTGGCCGCCCACTCGATCCGCGCCCGTAACCAGGCGTGCACGGTCCCGGCGTGCCGGACGTACAGCTCCGTGAAGGCGGCCGGATCGTGGCTCGCCTCACGCAGGAGGACCGCATCGCTGCGCTTGTCGTCTGCGTGATCGGGGCTCACCATCCACCTGCTCATCGCACGGCCGCCGGAATCTGTATCCGATCCACAACGATCCTGGCAGCGCAAACATCACCTCGGCCGTCGCCGGCCCCTGCGTGCTCGTTCCCCAAGCGCCGCGCTGCCACCGCGACCGCTCAACGCGGCGAGCCGCCGAACCGACCTCTGAGCCCGAGCCCTGCCTTCGCCAGCGCGGTGATCGCCGAAGGGATTTCATAGGCGATCACGCGCCGGACTGGAGTCGGATCCCGCCCAACTAGGCTGGATCGATGAGCTCTGCCGCGTCGGCGCCGAGGATCGCCTTTGACGACCTGTACGCCCGCGAGTTGGACGAGCTGTGCGTGTCCTGGCAGCCGGCGACGCCGCCGGCACCCCAGCTGGCGGTGCTCAACGAGCGGTTGGGGGCCGAGCTGGGGTTCGATGCCGAGGCGCTGCGCGGTCCCGACGGCGTGGCGCTGCTCACCGGCGCCGCCGTGGCGGCGGGCTCCAACCCGGTGGCCCAAGCATACGCCGGTCACCAGTTCGGCTTCTACGCGCCGAGCCTGGGCGACGGCCGGGCGCTGCTGGTGGGCGAGCTCCTCGACGCGCGCGGCGCGCGTTGGGACCTGCATCTCAAGGGCTCGGGCGCCACGCCGTTTGCGCGCTCGGGTGACGGCAAGGCGGCGCTGGGCCCGATGCTGCGCGAGTGCCTGGTGGGCGAGGCGATGCATGCGCTGGGCATCCCCACCAGCCGCGCCCTGGCCGTCGCCGTGACCGGCGAGGCGGTCGCCCGCGAGACGCTGTTGCCGGGCGCGGTGCTCGCCCGCGTCGCCGCCAGCCACGTCCGCGTGGGCACGTTTCAGTACGCGGCCACGCGCGGCGGGCCCGAGCTGGTGCGGCGCCTGGCTGACCATGTGATCGCTCGTCACCATCCGACGGCCGCCGAGGCCGACAACCCCTACCTGGCCCTGCTGGACAGCGTGCTCGCCGCCCAGGCGTCGCTGATCGCCCGCTGGATGCAGGTGGGCTTCATCCACGGGGTCATGAACACCGACAACATGACGATCTCCGGGGAGACGATCGACTACGGGCCGTGCGCGTTCATGGACGCCTTCGATCCCGACACCGTGTTCAGCTCGATCGACCACGGCCGTCGCTACGCGTATGGCAACCAGCCGGCGATCGCCGCCTGGAACCTGACCCGCTTCGCCGACACGCTGCTGCCGCTGCTCGACGAGGACTACGACACGGCGGTCGGCCTGGCCACCGAGCTCGTCGGGTCGTTTGCGGGCCGCTATGACGCCCGCTGGCGCGAGGGGATGCGCGCCAAGCTCGGCCTCGCGGATACCGAGCCCGACGCCGACGGGCTCGTCGAGGACCTGCTCACGCTGCTGCGCGACCAGCGCGTCGACTTCACCTGCGCGCTGCGCGCGCTTTCCAGCGCCGTCCGGGGCACCGGCCCGGGACCACGCTCGCGGTTTGATGACCCAGCCGCCTATGACCGCTGGGCCGAGCGCTGGCAGGCCGCCCTGGCCCGCGAGCCAGGCGACGCGATCGCGGTCGCGGACGCCATGGACGCCCGCAACCCGATCTACATCCCCCGCAACCACCTCCTCGAGGAGGCCCTCGCCGCCGCCTCCGTCGGCGACCTCGCTGCATTCGCCGAACTCCTGCACATCGTCTCTGACCCGTTCGTAGCGCGGCCGGGCCACGAGCGCTACGCCGAACCAGCCCCCGACACCTTCGGGCCCTACCAGACCTTCTGCGGCACCTGACCGCCGTCCCTGCGATTGGGCGCTTGCGGGTGCCGCGCCGGGGTCGAACTGGTGGGTGGTCGGGCGACCGTCTGGCCCCTATGGGGAGCTGCCCAGTGCGCCATTTGTCCACCCCCGCCGCCGCAGCTCAAGGGCGGTCTGCGGCGTGGACGATGGATCAGCATCGTCCTCCTATCTCCGGAAACCCTGGATGTTCTCAATGGCGCAGATGATGCGCTGCGCCGTGCTGAGCAGGACGCAGCGCGCGCACACGAGCTGGTGGCCTGCCACACCCGCCTGCACGAGTTGATCGCGCGTGACGCGCCGCTCCGCGAGGTCCTGGAGGAGCTGACGGCGGGCATCCAGAACTACGAGCCGGCGGTCATCCCGTGCGTCGTGTTGCTTAACCGGGAGTCCAATACCCTGCACCCTGGGGCCGGACCCTCGTTGCCCGCGGCTTGGCTGTTGGCGATCGATGGTGTGGTGATCGGTCCCAATATCGGCAGCTGCGGTTCGGCGGCGTGGTCGGGCGAGCTGGTGATCACCGAGGACATCGGCACAGACCCCAAGTGGGAGCCGATGCGTGAGTTCGCGATGCAGTGTGGCTTGCGCCACTGCTGGTCGATGCCGATCGCGGCCGCCGACGGCGGCACGCTCGGCACGTTCGCCCTGTACGGCCCCGACCCGCGCCGGCCGCTGCCCGAACACCTGGACCTGATGCGGGACGGCGCGCGTCTGGCCGGGATCGCGATCGAGCGCCGACTGACGATGGAGAAGCTGATCCATGACGCCCGCCACGACGGGCTGACTGGGCTGCCGAATCGCCGGGCCATCTTCGAGCAGCTCGAGGCCATCCGGGCCCGGTCGTCGTCCGCCGTCCTGTTCGTCGACCTCGACGGCCTCAAGGGCATCAACGACTCGCTGGGCCACGATCGCGCCGACGAGATGATCCGCGAGATGGGCGCCCGCTTGAGGGCGACCGTACGCGAGGAGGACTTCGTCGGCCGGTTCGGCGGCGACGAGTTCGTCATCATCGCCGACGGCACGAGCGGCCGGGTCCAGGCCGGAGAGCTGGCCGAGCGGCTGCTCGACGCCGTTCGCCGACCGCTCGTTGGCGTCGATGCCTCGGTCACCGCCAGCGTCGGGATCACCCTGACCACCCAAACCACCGAAGCATCCGAGGCGATCCGGCGAGCGGACACTGCGATGTACGCCGCCAAGCGCGCGGGGCGCGACGGCTTCCGCTTTTACGAGGGTGCCGCGCCGAGCCGCGCCGGCCGGCGCCTCGTCATGGCCCGGGCGCTGCTCGGCGCCGAGATGCGCGGCGAGACGCGGCTCGTCTTCCAGCCAGTTTTCGACCTGATGGGCGGCGCCATCGTCGGCGTCGAATCGCTGCTGCGATGGGACCACCCGGATCTCGGCGAGGTGTCGCCGGGCGAGTTCATCCCACTGGCCGAGGACTCAGGGGCAATCATCCCGCTCGGCGCGTGGGTACTGCGCGAGAGCTGCGAGGTGATCGGCGCGCTCAGCAAGCAGGTGGGGAGGCCGCTCGAGCTGGCGGTCAATGTCTCGCCCCGCCAACTGAGCCGACCCGGCTTTGCAAATTCCGTGCGCCAGACCCTGTCCCACGCCCGCTTCCCCGCCGAGCTGCTGACCCTGGAGATCACCGAGACCGCGCTGATCAGCCCCGACGCCGACACCGCACGTGCCTTGCAGGAGTTG